>NZ_WEKL01000084.1 GCF_019295435.1 Aquimarina litoralis | reverse complement strand
CCTTTATGCATTTTTATAAATCTATGCACAAGGTGAAGTCCCAATCCTGTTCCTTTTTCGCCATGCGTACCTGTAGTAGATTTTTTTTCATCTAGAACAAAAAGCTGTTCCAGCTGCTCTTTATCAATTCCAACTCCTGTATCTGTAACCGAACACAAAAATGAATTATTCTCTCTTTTAAATTCTATAAGAATATTTCCTTCTTCTGTATACTTAAGCGCATTACCAATTAGGTTTCTAAAAATGACATGAAATGCGCCTTTATCGAAATCAATTGATAATTCATTTGCATACTTTAATTCAATTTTTGTTTTCTTATAAGCCGCTTGTTGTTCATATGCAGAGACAATCTCTTGTAACTCTTGTCCAACAATTATTCTTTGAAGATTTATCGCATAACCATCCATTTGCTCTAATGACCAATCTAACAGATTATCCAACATATCTGACAAACTCTCTGAGTTTTGCTCTAATGCATGGGAAAGTTCTATTGTTTTATCGTGATGTCCCTTCTCTATATGGTATTTTAATATCTTACCAGATCTTTGAAATGGAATGATCATACCTCTAAGATCATGAGCAATGATAGAAAAAAGATGATTTTTGATCTGATTAGTTGAAGCTAGTTCCTTTTGTTGCTTCTTAAGTTTTCTAAATGCCCAAGCTCCTATTCCTAGAAGAAATAATAAAAAAACTGCTATTACCAGATATAAATTTTGTTGATATTTAGCTTGTTGAGCAATCTGCTCTTGTTCTTCTTTTTGTTGATTAAGAGCTACAATTGTAAGTTCTTTCTTTTTCGTATCATATTTCTTTTCTAAATCAGCAACTTTTGTCTTCAATTCTAGATTGGAAATATCATCTCTTATTGCATGATATTTTCTAACATACTTTACCGCTGAATCTGGTCTATTAATCCCTTCAAAATAGTGACTATAAAACTTATATGTATCTTGTTTATATGCTAGTATAGGGATTTTTCGAGTAATCTGTCTTAATTGAATCAAATACTTTTCTACACTCTTATATTCTTTTTGAAAATTATAGAATGATACCAAACTCAAAATACATTGATGTAAAACGATAGTATCTTTTGATTTCATTGCTTTTACATAAGCTTCTTTGTATAACAATTCAGCTTTATTATATTCTTTTAATAGATTAAAATATACATTACCTTTCTGATGTAAAGCTTTGGCTTTTATCACATCGAGTTTTAAAACTTGTGTTTGATCAATAATCGAATCTAACATTGTAACTGAACGTGATGATTCTTTTTCATTTTTTAATTTCTCATCACATTTAGATAATATTAATAATCCAGAAAGGAGTATCCTATCATCTTTCTTTTCTTTGGATAAAGAAATACTCTTTTTCAAATACTTTTTGGCGATCTCATACTGTCCCCACTCATAATAACAATTCCCTAATTCAAAATATGCTTCTTCTAATCCAAAAGTACTTCCTTGATTTTCTTTTAATTCAATTGCATACAGCATATCTTTTGCCGCCTGTTCATATTGAGAAAGGTTAAAATAATATCTTGCCCTTCCAATATAAGAAATTGGAATTCCAATATGATTATTGGTTTTCTCCAAATTTTCGATAATAGAATCTGTATACTCTATAGCAGTATAATAATCCAATCTACTATCCGCTAGAAATGCATTTGTATGATAATAGGAGACTTTATAATCGCTATCCGGAAAGTTTTTCAATAATTGTTGAGCTTTTTTTAATAAGATACCTGCTTCATCAAAATCTTTGTTTATAATTAGAGTCGAAGCCTTATCTTCAAAAGCATATGCTAAGATCTCTTGATTCTTGGATTTTTCTGCAAAAAGTATTGCTTGATCATTAAGGTATAAAGAAGTATCAATTTCTTTATGTGCTCTATAGATATATGCAGATGATATATAAGCTTCGGCCTTACAAACATAAGGTAACTTAGGAATCATATATTGATTGATACGTAATAAAGATGTAGCATCTGTAATCGTATCCAATTGTTTTCGCCATAGATCACAACTATCTTCAGAACTCTGAGCACATATATTAATATTCGCAATAAAAAAAACGAATAAAAATATATCTTTTACTTTAATCATAATTAGTGATTCATAAAGCACAACAGAGGCAAACTTTAGTTAGTATATCAAAGATAACTGCTAAAAATTTATTTTAGTTTGATTTATATGTAAAACACTAGTAGACACATACGAAAGTTTTAATAAAAAAATAGAAATACGTATGATATATTAGCTATATACCAAATCCAAGATTATAGAAATGAAAATTTTGTAAGATATCAGATACCTTCTCGCTTATTTACAGGAGTTGTAGGATTATAACCAAAACCAGGAACTTTTAGTTCTATACTTAGTTGATCAAGAATATATCCAATCGTTGCATAATGATGAATAGCATGACTATTAGCGTGCGCCAAAATACTTTCTAAAGTATAATTAACAGTAACTTTACCTTGCCCCATATTATCGGTAACATGAATCAGATAATCAGTATTTACATCTGTATAAGAAACTAATGTCTGTTGTAATTCATATATATGATCTTTTGCTGCAGCTATGTTAGTTGATAAGATTTCATCTCTTTTACGCTTTGTAAGATCAATATCATTAGTATCTAATCCATTAATAATACAATCAAAGAAATCAAGTGTGTGTCGTATATGAGATCCAATACTTGAGTAATAGGGGCCAACAGATGTATTACAGTAAGTTTCAGAATCTATTGCGTCTAATAATGCAATAGCATTATTGAGATTATGGTTTATTGAGGATATTATAAGTTCTTTCATAAGGAATATGGACGTAAGATACACAATAAACTTACACGATAACTTTTGTAAAACGTTAAATTTATAATTAGGTCACATTACAATACAATACCTAATATCTAATATCGTTATCGATGGACTGTATGATGAATGACCTTATATAACAGTAGGATATCTATCACTTTATTTATGGGTTTGCCATAAAAATTAAGATAAAGTGCGCATTTCATCGATTAATGACATTTATTTTTGGATGTTACTTAGAAAATATTGTATACTTGTACTGTTCATTAAAAAGCCCCATACGAATGAAAAAAATAGCATCCACTTTAGTTTTACTAAGTTTTATTAGTCAGGTTAATGCTCAAGACCTTTATGAAGATGCTTTAACAGCTGCTAGCTATGCATACTCACACTCTAAAAAAGCACACGGAGCAAATAATGTTTTCCATACACAAGAATACGCAGATAAAGCCATCGAAGCTTTTGAAAAAGTAGAGACTCTTGCAGACAAGTGTGGTTGTACACAAGCTAATGAAACAGCATATGAGGCTAAAACTAATATGGTAAGCTCTTTAGATCAAGATACATATGAGCGTAGTAGATATTATGCAAAACAAGCTAAAGAACTTGGTCCTAAGTTATTAGAACAATTAACAGATTGCCAAGCAAATGGTAGCAGCTCTTATACTGAGGATATTGCTGATGTAAGTGAAGAAGAAGAAGCTATTGCTATCGCTTCTGAAGAAGTAGCTCAGAAGCAAAAAGAATTAGAAGAGCAAAGACGTCAATTAGAAATCGAGCAACAAAAATTACAAGAGCAAATAGCAGCTCAACAGAAAGCACAAGCTGAATTCGAAGCTCAGCGTGCAGCTGAATTAAAAGAACAAACAGCTGTAAAGGCAAAAGCAGAACAAGCATTACAAAAATTAGAAAGTGCACTTCAGGAATTAAGTATTGCTTTTGATAACGATTCTACATTTGAAACTCAAAAAGATTATGTAAGAAGTGAAAATGATTTGAAAAACGAAACACTTGACGATACAAAAAGCTTCTATGTAAATAGAGCGAAAGAATTAACTAAAAGTGCTATGCAACAATTTGCTGGATACACAGAAAATTAATACAAATGAATTTTATTTTGTAGCCCCAAAATAAAATTTTTCAGAGACGACACTTTTAACGAAGTGTCGTTTTTTTTTACTTCTATCAAAATAAATATACAATCATATTATTGAATAAATTGGAAATATTCCATAAATTTGGAATATTTCCAAAAAAAGTAAGATTGAGAACTATATTACATTTAGATTTGGATACATTCTATGTATCCGTAGAACGACTTATAGACACATCTTTGAAACAAAAACCCTTATTAGTAGGTGGTATCAGTGATAGAGGTGTTGTGGCTGCTTGCAGTTATGAAACCAGAGCATTTGGGATACATTCTGGAATGTCTATGAAAATTGCAAAGGAACTATGTCCTGAAGCTACTATCATCAAAGGTAATGCAGGAACGTACAGTAAATACTCTGATATCGTCACAGAAATCATCAAAGAAAAAGTGCCTGTATTCGAAAAATCTAGTATCGATGAATTCTATGCAGATCTGTCTGGAATGGACAAATTCTTTGGTGCTTATAAATATGCTTCAGAACTGAGACAAAAAATCATGTCTGAAACAGGCTTACCTATCTCATTAGGCTTTGCTCAGAATAAAGTAGTGTCTAAAGTTGCTACTAATGAAGCTAAACCTAATAATCAATTAAAGATTGATTTTGGTGAAGAAAAACCCTTTCTGGCTCCACTATCCATCAAAAAAATCCCTATGATTGGTGACAAAACTTTTCAAACACTACGTAACCTAGGAGTGCGAAAAGTAAAAACGATACAAGATATGCCTGTAGATGTAATGAAAAGAGTCTTAGGCGTTAATGGATTAACTATCTGGAAAAGAGCAAATGGAATTGATAACACTCCCGTAATTGGTTTTTCTGAACGAAAATCTATTTCCACAGAAARAACATTCGATAGAGATACTATAGATGTATATAAACTACGTAATATTCTAGTCGCAATGACAGAGAATTTGTCTTATCAATTACGTAGAGGAGACAAACTTTGTGCATGTATCGCTGTAAAAATTAGATATTCTGATTTTAACACCTATTCTAAACAACTTAAAATTCCTTATACAAGTGCTGATCATATTTTAATTCCTAAAATTCTTGGGTTATTCGAAAAGCTATATCAAAAACGTTTATTAGTACGGTTGATAGGGATTAGGTTTAGTCATTTGGTAAATGGAAATTATCAGATTAACCTTTTTGAAGACAATGAAAAACAATTAAATCTCTATAAAGCTCTAGACCATATCAGGAATCAATACGGAGACCGAAGTGTTATTAGAGCTGTCGCTATGGGATCTAAAACAATTGGTAGAATGCAAAACCCTTTTAATGGTCAGCCTCCTATTGTATTGGCACATAGAAAACAATAATATATATAATTAGGGCATCCAGGCGGGCTATTCGTTACAATTCCTCGTTCTTCGTACCTCAGACTGTGGGATTTTCACTGCTATCCCTGATGCACTTTATAATATAAAAATAATAGTACATAAATCTATATGCATGTATCTAAATTGTCATTCATATTATAGTTTAAGATTTGGAACCTTTTCTGAAATTGAGTTATTAGAATTAGCTAAAGAAAATCATATTGATTCTTTAGCTTTAACTGATATCAATAATACATCGGCTTGCCTTAATTTTATTAGAAAAGCTAAAGAGTATAATATTAAACCAATTGTAGGTATTGACTTTAGAAATAATCATCAGCAATTATATGTAGGGATTGCTAAAAATAATGAAGGGTATAAAGAGTTAAATGACTTTCTATCATATCATTCACATAACAAAATTGAATTTCCTGAAAATGCCCCTCTATTCAAAAATGCTATTATTATATATCCTTTTAAAAGAATTATAGAAACTCAAAAAAAAACTTTCAATTCTAATGAATTCATAGGTGTTGCCATAAATGATATACCAAAACTTAGACTCTCAAAACTTTTAACATTAGAAGATAAGCTCATAGCCCTTCAACCTGTAACTTTCAGAACTAAAAAAGATTTCAATACCCATCGTTTATTAAGAGCCATTGATAACAATATTTTACTAAGTCGTTTACCAGAGAATCAACAAGCCTGCTTTTCTGAACAAATGATTAGTCACCAACAGATTAGGCAAGAATTTAACGAATTTGATTTCATCATCAGAAATACTGAAAGTATCAGTAATCAGTGTGCTATTAATTTTAATTTTTCCAAAAACAAACCTTCTTTAAATCAAAAAACATATACAGGAACCATTCAAAAGGACAACGAATTATTAAAAAAAATATGCTCAAAAGGATTGCATTATCGATATCCAAATCCTAGTAAAAAAGTAAAAGATCGATTAAAAAAAGAGCTCGATTTGATTACCAAAATGAATTTCGTATCCTATTTTCTAATTAATTGGAGAATCATTTTATATGCTCAAGAACAAGGCTATTATTATGTAGGACGTGGTAGTGGAGCTAACAGTATTGTTGCTTATTTGCTTAAGATTACAGACGTAGATCCTATTGAACTAGATTTATATTTCGAACGATTTATTAACTCTCATCGTACAAGTCCTCCAGATTTTGATATTGATTTCTCTTGGAGAGATCGTCAGGATATAACTCGTTTTATTTTTTCAGAATTTAATCATGTAGCATTATTAGGAGCATATGTTACTTTTCATTATAAAGGGGCTGTAAGAGAATTAGGTAAAGTATTTGGACTCCCAAAATTTGAAATTGACAAACTTAGCGGAGGTGATTATGATTACAATTCCTTAGATGACATTCACAAACTGGTAATCACATATAGCAAACTATTACAAGGAATCCCTAATTATATTAGTATTCATGCAAGTGGTATATTAATTAGTGATAAACCACTTCATAATTACGCAGCTACAGATCTACCTTCTAAAGGTTTTCCTACTGTACAATTTGATATGATCATTGCAGAAGACTTAGGGCTATATAAATTTGACATTCTAGGTCAGCGTGGATTAGCAAAAATTAAAGAAGCCATAAAAATAATCCAATATAATCAACCCGAGAAAGCTAATTTCGACATACATGCTATCRATGACTTTAAAAAAGACCCTAACATCAATGCATTAATTAGAGATGCTAAATGTCTAGCTTGTTTTTATGTAGAATCACCTGCCATGCGTATGTTATTAAGCAAATTAAAAACAGACAATTATTTAGGTTTAGTAGCCGCAAGCTCCATCATACGACCAGGAGTAGCCAAAAGTGGAATGATGCGAGAATATATTTTAAGAGAGCATGATAAAGAAAGACGTAAAAACTCCCACCCTATCATGTTAGACCTCATGGAAGAAACTTACGGTATTATGGTATATCAAGAAGATGTGATTAAAGTGGCACATCTTTTTGCCAAACTTACCTTGGATGAAGCCGATGTATTACGTAGAGGAATGAGTGGTAAATTCAGATCTCGTAAAGAATTTAAAGAAGTACAACAAAAATTTATTCAAAATTGTAGGAATGAAGGGTACGAAGAAAAAATCATATTTGAAATCTGGAACCAGGTAGCAAGTTTTGCTGGTTATGCTTTCCCTAAAGGGCATYCAGCTTCTTATGCCGTAGAAAGTTATCAAAGTCTATTCTTAAAAGCTTATTTCCCTTTAGAATATTTAGTTGCTACATTAAATAATGGAGGAGGGTTCTATCGCCCAGAAGTATATTTACACGAGGCCAAATTATTGGGAGCTATCATCCATACACCTTGTATCAATATTAGTAATTATGAGCATGTACTTAAAAAAAATAACATTTATCTAGGGTTAAGCATTTTGCGAAATTTAGATCATAAAACATGTGAAATCATATTATTAGAACGACAACTATATGGAGTTTTTTCTTCTCTTAATGACTTTATTGATCGTGTTCCTATAAGCATAGAACAAATAAGTATTTTAATTAAGATAGATGCTTTTACTTTTACCCAAAAGAACAAACACGAATTATTATGGGAAGCACATTTTAAATTAAATAGTATTCCCTCAAACCATGATCAGCCTCTTTTATTTAAAGAAAAACGTACAGAGTATCAACTACCTGAATTCACAACGTCTAAATTAGAAGATGCTTTTGAACAAATCGAATCTTTTGGTTTTCCAATATGCGGATATTACGAGATATTAACTACTAAACCTGTTAATCAAAATAGAGCGCTTAATTTAAAAGCATATCGCAATAAAAAAATTGATATTTATGGATATCTCATAGCTATGAAAAACACAAGTACTTCAAACGGTAAAAGAATGGCTTTCGGTACTTTTTTAGATCAATTTGGAGATGTATTTGATACGGTATTGTTTCCTCCCGTACAAGAGAAATATAAACTAAGACATAAGGGTGTATATCGCATGTATGGTAAAGTTGTAGAAGAGTTTGGTTTTTTAAGTATTGAAATCATAAAAATTGTAAAACAAGATTATATACAAGATCCTCGATATGCTTAATCTGTTTTACTTTTCTTTAAATCTTTATTGATCACAATTATATTTTATTTTAACTGCTTGTAAATCCGTCCATATAGATTCATTGAATCTTTTAGGAGATAGTCTAAAATGAACAATATGTTTCTTTAAAAAATTACAATACGAAGAGATAACCTTAGTATATAGGATAATTTTTTCTTCTTTGAAAAAGGCATCATATACCGCTATGGTCCCTTCAAAATGAGAGTTTGAATCTTTAGGTATGACAAAACTGGTCTCTGTTTTAGGTAATTTTTTAAAAAACCTAAACTTAGTAAGTAGAGCTGTTTTCATGAGACCAGTAAAATATATATTCATATCGGATTCAATTTTTGATCTTGTTAACATCGGATCATTTTCTAAAACCCATACAAACACATAACTAAAATATTCATCATCACTTACATTTCCCCAACCTTCTGTAAAACGTACATGTTCTTCACCTTTATAAGGAAGTGATCTTGCAAAAATTAGTGGAAACTCTAATACTTCTTCTCCCCAAGTATTAGGTGCTACTAATAGATTATCTATTTTAGTTGCTTTACATCCGTTAGCAACTAGTATCACTATAAAAACTGTAATAATCTGTAGTACTTTCATTTTTAGCTTTTTATACAGCACACAAATTAATAGCATTAAAAAAGAGAAAACTAAATTATGTTATCAATAGGATCTATTTGGGATGAAAAGGAAAGGTTAAGAATTATATGAAAACTAAAATGTAGAGTAACTTAATCTTTAGCAGTATAAATTTCATTAAACAAAGCTATTTTTGATCTTGAAACGGGTATAGTTTCTGATAATCCAAACACAGTTGTTTTATAACCTCTCTTATTTCCTTCTACACTTTTTATGTTATTCATGTTCAATAAATAAGAACGATGACATCTAAACAAAAAAGAATATCCACTTAATTTATTACTTACATCCTCTAATGTATTTCTTAATAACTTGCGAAAAACCTTTCCTTCATTGAAGTAAAAAATTTCAACATAGTTACTACTACTTTTAATCATTATTATCTCTTTAGGAAATAACTCAAATCGTTCTTTATCCAATGAAGAACTAAGTACAACTTTATAAGTATGTTTTTTCTCTTTTTTTCCCAATAGTAAACTAGAAAAAAGCTTATCTTCTCTTTGGTAAAAAAAATTGCTAAATGTTAGATGTTGTTCAACAAATAGCGAAAGTGGAATAAGTAATATTTCGAAAATTAATATATACTTTACGGTAGATACTAGCCACTCTAAATAATTTTGAGTATCAAATCCTCCAAAAAACAAATTAATTAAAAATGAAAATGCTATAAACGCTAGAATCTCTAATAAGATGGTAATACTATGAGTAATAAACTGATTTTTGTCTAAATTAAGTTTAATAGAAGAAAGATAAGTTACTAATGATCTATTACTAAAAGTAATAACTAACACAAGAAAGGCCGTAAGTAAAGAATCTCCAAAAACTTTAGGTAGTGAATAGGTTCTATACTCAAATGGTTGAAATAAAACAAGTAGCAAAAATACTAAAACACTTGATATCAAGGATATATAAAATATATCTCTAAAAACTAAAGGAAATGTTTTTTGTATTTGATTTTGCAAGCTAAATATCATCTAACTTTTATTTGATGAAACTAAAATTAGTAAGCAATTATGAATTTATCAAGTGTTCTTATGTTGTTCCATAAATTTAGCGCATAAAAAAACCCTTCATTGTTATAATGAAGGGTCTTCAAGGAAGGCGGCGACCTACTCTCCCACGATTGTAGTACCATTGGCGCTAACGGGCTTAACTTCTCTGTTCGGAATGGTAAGAGGTGAGCCCCGATGCTATAACCACCTTAAACTTTTATTAGTATCTGAGTATTCAGTACTGAGTATTGAGATATTAGATTTTTCACACATCTAACTACTCACTACTTTGTACTCAATACTAACATAATATTGTTGACATATTGATT
>NZ_WEKL01000083.1 GCF_019295435.1 Aquimarina litoralis | reverse complement strand
CCAATTTATCCACATCACTATCATTGGTATAATACTCTTTTAAAAGTTCAAAAGCTTCACTTATTTCTATTCTATAATTAGATACATTTGTTATAGAATCAACCTTTTGTAAATAATTTAATGCTTTTTGATCATCTCTTAATTGTTGATAACATTTACCCATATACAAATAAGATGTTCTAACTTTTATGTCATTAGAATTATTCTCAAAAAGTATTATACTTTTTTGTAAACTATCAATACTTTTTTGATAATAACCTTTATAAAAATTATTGATTCCTGAGGTAAAAACTAATTCTGGATAAAAATGATGATAATAATTACTCAAACTAAGTTTAATACCTTCATTGATATAAACATTCGCAGAGTCATACATTTTCAATTTATTATAAGATTCCGCTAGCCGAAATACCGTAGCTAGATAAATCTGATCATTTTTGTTTATTTTCTTATTCCCATACAAACTTTTGTAATGCCTTTTGTGAATCTCCAGAGCTTCCTGGTTTTTACCCAAAATAGTTTTTAATTCAGCAATTTTATGTTCGGAACAAAGCACTAATATATTATGGCCATTTTCATGAGAACTATTTTTTGCTTTTAAAAAAGTGCTTAATGCTTCATCATACCTTTCCAAAGATATCAACACTCCTCCTTTCATTAAGTAACCTGTAGCAGGGTATTGACTATCCTTTATATCTTTAGTAACATCAATTATAGAATCTGTATACTTCAAAAAAAAATTATACTGTTGTTGATACATATGAAGATACATTTGATACCCATCAGCTATTAAAATTCCATCGCCAACTTTCTTAGCTTTCTTAATATAAGCATCACTAATTCTAACCTTAGCTATAGAATCTAATTCTTTTACCTTCCAGAACATATCATACAATTCTCCTAAAGTCTTGCTCTGTAAAGAATCTTTTATTGTTTGTGAACGTTGTAATTCCTGTTTTGAATATGTATAAGAAAAACATAAACAAAAAAATATAATAATTAAAGGGGTTTTCATAAAGACTTTAAGGAACTAAGCTTCTTTTCAATAATTTTTGAGTAAACATACAAAGAATTAAAACAATTTTCCAAAAACCTTACCTACTGTTAAAAATTCCAGCAATATTAGGATTACTGTCCCATTTTAATAGGTTAAAATTTATAAATCCATAGGTCAATATTTATAAATGCTTACTTACCACGCTTGATTGCAGCCATCAACTAAACCTATATTTGATCAAAACAAAAAGTAGTCATAAAGTCACAAATGACTTTAAAAAAATTGTGATTTCATTAAAACATATAAATCATGTTAAAGAAGATTGTTGCTATAGGCAATACACTAAGTAAAAAAGAACAGAAAACTATTCAAGGAGGGTTTTTATCGGAAGACCCTGATGGGGAAATAGGAGAAGGAGGACTATGCCTAAGAGGCGGGACACAATCTAATCAAAAATGTGCTGCTGGTTTAACTTGTAAGTCCAATCGTCCCGTAGGTATTGGTATTTGTGAAAGAAAACAAGAATCTATTTCACAATTCTAAATAAATAATATTTGGTCTTACAAAAACCATCCCTAATCATTACAAAAGGAATATTACTTATAATATTCCTTTTTTTTAGCTTCTTTGTCAAAAGGATTTTAAAAACATATTATTACACAGCAGCTTTAACCATATCTATCAACTAACCTAAATCTAAGGGAAACTATAATTCACTATTGAACTAGAATACATTAGCTATTAATTGAAATAGATTAAAAATAAACATTATTCGAACAAAACATTACTTCCAATAAATATTCAAAATAAGCACTTCGCCTTATATTTTTTCAATTGTATATGACTTAACAGCTTAATATCTTTATTTTACTTTCAAACGTAAAAATTCAGTCATAACTTAAAGATTTCAAACTACTATTCATTCTATTCTCGAACCAATAAATCCTTTGAATAAAATCTTTAGAGCTAAATACTAAATGATATATAGTGATATCAATTGGAATACGTTATGCTATTATTAAATTTAGCGCATAAAAAAACCCTTCATTTTGATAATGAAGGGTYTTCAAGGAAGGCGGCGACCTACTCTCCCACGATTGYAGTACCATTGGCGCTAACGGGCTTAACTTCTCTGTTCGGAATGGTAAGAGGTGAGCCCCGATGCTATAACCACCTTAAACTTTTATTAGTATCTGAGTATTCAGTACTGAGTATTGAGATATTAGATTTTTCACACATCTAACTACTCACTACTTTGTACTCAATACTAACATAATATTGTTGACATATTGATTTAAATATATAAAATACAAGAAGCTATTTACTAAACTAAACTTGYTAAGCAATTCTCCACCTTGGTATCAACGAATCAATACCAAGGTGTGCGCATAAGCCTATGGGTTATTAGTACTACTCGGCTATGACATTACTGCCTTTACACCTATAGCCTATCAACGTGGTAGTCTCCCACGACCCTTTAAAGAAATCTCATCTTGTGGTGGGTTTCGCGCTTATATGCTTTCAGCGCTTATCCCTTCCGAACGTAGCTACTCTGCAATGCTCCTGGCGGAACAACAGATACACCAGAGGTTCGTCCAACTCGGTCCTCTCGTACTAAAGTCAGATCCACTCAAATTTCTAACGCCCACTGTAGATAGAGACCGAACTGTCTCACGACGTTCTGAACCCAGCTCGCGTGCCACTTTAATGGGCGAACAGCCCAACCCTTGGGACCTTCTCCAGCCCCAGGATGTGACGAGCCGACATCGAGGTGCCAAACCCCCCCGTCGATGTGAGCTCTTGGGGGAGATCAGCCTGTTATCCCCGGAGTACCTTTTATCCTTTGAGCGATGGCCCTTCCATGCGGAACCACCGGATCACTATGCTCTACTTTCGTACCTGATCGAGCTGTATCTCTCTCAGTCAAGCCTGCTTATGCCATTGCACTCTACGCACGATTACCAACCGTACTGAGCAGACCTTTAGAAGCCTCCGTTACTCTTTTGGAGGCGACCACCCCAGTCAAACTACCCACCAAGCACTGTCCATCTCGCGATGTTAGGCTTCGAATAAGCAAAGGGTGGTATTTCAACAATGACTCCTCAACGCCTGGCGACGCCAATTCATAGTCTCCCACCTATCCTACACATTACTTATCCAAAGTCAATACTAAGCTATAGTAAAGGTTCACAGGGTCTTTTCGTCCCACAGCGGGTAACCGGCATCTTCACCGATACTACAATTTCACCGAGCTCATGGCTGAGACAGTGTCCAGATCGTTGCACCATTCGTGCAGGTCGGAACTTACCCGACAAGGAATTTCGCTACCTTAGGACCGTTATAGTTACGGCCGCCGTTTACCGGGGCTTCAATTCAGATCTTCGCCGAAGCTAAACCCTCCTCTTAACCTTCCGGCACCGGGCAGGTGTCAGGCCATATACATCATATTTCTATTTAGCATAGCCCTGTGTTTTTGATAAACAGTCGCCTGGACCTCTTCACTGCGGCCACGCCGAAGCGTGGCGACCCTTCTCCCGAAGTTACGGGTCGATTTTGCCTAGTTCCTTAGCCATGAATCTCTCGAGCACCTTAGAATTCTCATCCCAACTACCTGTGTCGGTTTACGGTACGGGCTGCTTCACTCGGTTTTCTTGGAAGTCGCGCCTCTGGATTATCACATCAGCCGAAGCCTCTGTGTACTATCGCCGTGTTACCACTGGCTTCAACGAACATTTCCGTCAGTTCGCACCAAATAAACGCCTCCGTCACTTTTAGCGTGAGCAGGTACAGGAATATTAACCTGTTGTCCATCCACTACCCCTTTCGGGTTCGCGTTAGGTCCCGACTAACCCTCAGCTGATTAGCATAGCTGAGGAAACCTTAGTCTTTCGGTGTGCGGGTTTCTCGCCCGCATTATCGTTACTTATGCCTACATTTTCTTTTGTAGCTACTCCAGCAAGAATCGCCTCTCACCTTCAACGTCACTACAATGCTCCCCTACCACTCCTTACGAAGTCCATAGCTTCGGTAATATGCTTATGCCCGATTATTATCCATGCCGAACCGCTCGACTAGTGAGCTGTTACGCACTCTTTAAATGAATGGCTGCTTCCAAGCCAACATCCTAGCTGTCTAAGCAGTTCAACCGCGTTTATTCAACTTAGCATATATTTAGGGACCTTAGCTGATGGTCTGGGTTCTTTCCCTCTCGGACATGGACCTTAGCACCCATGCCCTCACTGCTGATCATCATTTTATAGCATTCGGAGTTTGTCAGGAATTGGTAGGCGGTGAAGCCCCCGCATCCAATCAGTAGCTCTACCTCTATAAAACTATATATCAACGCTGCACCTAAATGCATTTCGGGGAGTACGAGCTATTTCCGAGTTTGATTGGCCTTTCACCCCTACCCTCAGGTCATCCCAAGACTTTTCAACGTCAACGGGTTCGGTCCTCCACTTTGGGTTAACAAAGCTTCAACCTGCCCAAGGGTAGATCACACGGTTTCGCGTCTACTACTACTAACTAAACGCCCTATTCAGACTCGCTTTCGCTTCGGCTGCGATTCTTAAAATCTTAACCTTGCTAGTAAAAGTAACTCGTAGGCTCATTATGCAAAAGGCACGCCGTCACTTATCGCTCCGACCGCTTGTAAGCGTATGGTTTCAGGATCTATTTCACTCCCTTATTCAGGGTTCTTTTCACCTTTCCCTCACGGTACTGGTTCACTATCGGTCTCTCAGGAGTATTTAGCCTTATGGGATGGTCCCCACAGATTCATACAGGGTTACACGTGCCCCGCACTACTCAGGATACCACTAAATCAATATATCTTACCTATACGGGACTATCACCCTCTATGGCATGTCTTTCCAAACACTTCTAATTCAATATAAATCTTATAACGTGGTCCTACAACCCCGATATTGCCGTAACAACATCGGTTTGGGCTAATCCGCGTTCGCTCGCCACTACTAACGGAATCACTATTGTTTTCTTCTCCTCCGGGTACTTAGATGTTTCAGTTCTCCGGGTTCGCCTCCTTACGGATACTATATCTTCAATATAGTGGGTTGCCCCATTCGGATATCTGCGGATCATAGTGTATGTGCCACTCCCCACAGCTTTTCGCAGCTTATCACGTCCTTCATCGCCTCTGAGAGCCTAGGCATTCCCCATACGCCCTTAATTAGCTTATGCGTCTTGCTTTAACTTGCTCTTTTAGTTTTTATCAGTATCTAGTAGTTAGTATATAGTAGTTAATAAATAACAACGCTATAAACTCCTAAAAACTGAGCTCTTTTGTCGTTAAATGTCTCCTGTGAAAACATCTAACGCTCGTATTCTTTAAATCAATATGTCAATGAACTTTCTAATATAGTAAGGAGTATTTAGAGGTAAGTAATGAGAAAAAAATCTCAATACTCAATACCAATAGCTCAATACTAATTATCGTGGAGAATACCGGAGTCGAACCGGTGACCTCCTGCGTGCAAGGCAGGCGCTCTAGCCAGCTGAGCTAATTCCCCATATACTAGTAGTTAGTACATAGTATCTAGTAGTTAGATAAAACTACCCACTCAACTTCTAGAATTTCCTTTAATTCAATATATAATCAATGAACTCAATTAATTAATAATTCATAATTACTAATTAATAATCGCAAGCTTAGCTTGCTCAGTAGTCTCAGGCAGACTCGAACTGCCGACCTCTACATTATCAGTGTAGCGCTCTAACCAGCTGAGCTATGAGACTGTCATTATAGTAGTGAGTATTCAGTAATGAGTAATTAGACAAAAAACTCTTCCTCTCTTAATACTTAATACCCTGTACTCAATACTAAAATAAATTAATTAACAGCTAAGACTAAAAATAATCCCTAACAAACAATTCCTGTGTGTCATAACTTCTCTAGAAAGGAGGTGTTCCAGCCGCACCTTCCGGTACGGCTACCTTGTTACGACTTAGCCCCAGTTACCAGTTTTACCCTAGGCCGCTCCTTGCGGTGACGGACTTCAGGTACCCCCAGCTTCCATGGCTTGACGGGCGGTGTGTACAAGGCCCGGGAACGTATTCACCGGATCATGGCTGATATCCGATTACTAGCGATTCCAGCTTCACGGAGTCGAGTTGCAGACTCCGATCCGAACTGTGATAGGTTTTATAGATTCGCTCCTTGTCACCAAGTGGCTGCTCTCTGTACCTACCATTGTAGCACGTGTGTGGCCCAGGACGTAAGGGCCGTGATGATTTGACGTCATCCCCACCTTCCTCGCGGTTTGCACCGGCAGTCTTGCTAGAGTTCCCGACATTACTCGCTGGCAACTAACAACAGGGGTTGCGCTCGTTATAGGACTTAACCTGACACCTCACGGCACGAGCTGACGACAACCATGCAGCACCTTGTAATCTGTCCGAAGAAAACTCTATCTCTAAAGCTGTCAGACTACATTTAAGCCCTGGTAAGGTTCCTCGCGTATCATCGAATTAAACCACATGCTCCACCGCTTGTGCGGGCCCCCGTCAATTCCTTTGAGTTTCATTCTTGCGAACGTACTCCCCAGGTGGGTTACTTATCACTTTCGCTTAGCCACTCAGTCCGAAAACCGAACAGCTAGTAACCATCGTTTACGGCGTGGACTACCAGGGTATCTAATCCTGTTCGCTACCCACGCTTTCGTCCCTTAGCGTCAATACATTATTAGTGATCTGCCTTCGCAATCGGTATTCTAAGTAATATCTATGCATTTCACCGCTACACTACTTATTCTAACCACTTCATAATGATTCAAGACTTGCAGTATCAATGGCAATTTTCCGGTTGAGCCGAAAACTTTCACCACTGACTTACAAACCCGCCTACGGACCCTTTAAACCCAATGATTCCGGATAACGCTTGGATCCTCCGTATTACCGCGGCTGCTGGCACGGAGTTAGCCGATCCTTATTCGTAGAGTACCGTCAGAGCTCGACACGTCGAGCGGTTTCTTCCTCTATAAAAGTAGTTTACAACCCATAGGGCAGTCTTCCTACACGCGGCATGGCTGGATCAGAGTTGCCTCCATTGTCCAATATTCCTCACTGCTGCCTCCCGTAGGAGTCTGGTCCGTGTCTCAGTACCAGTGTGGGGGATCTCCCTCTCAGGACCCCTATCTATCGTCGCCTTGGTATGCCGTTACCATACCAACTAGCTAATAGAACGCATAGCCATCTTATAGCGATAAATCTTTAATCTTTAATCAATGCTGATTTAAGAYACTATAAGGTATTAATCCAAATTTCTCTGGGCTATCCCTTACTATAAGGTAGGTTCTATACGCGTTACGCACCCGTGCGCCGGTCGTCATCTAAAGTGCAAGCACTCTAATGTTACCCCTCGACTTGCATGTGTTAAGCCTGCCGCTAGCGTTCATCCTGAGAATATCAGTATAACCAATATTAATACGCGCTGTCAATCAATATATCAATGAACTCTTTTATACAACCTAACACAATCTCCATCGCTGGCTGTAATTCGTTAATCAATAAGGAATCGAACCCTATAAGCAACCTAAATCACCCTACTCCAGTATAACTATTTCTGYTTATGAACTCAGCTTGTTTCTCAAAGCGGGTGCAAATATAAAACGCTTTTTTATTCCCCGCAAAACTTTTTTGAACTTTTTTTTAGAAAAATTTTATCTCAATAAAATTAACTTCTTCTCAAACTCCAAAAAACCAAACCCTCTCAATGAACTAACAAAACTTATCCCGTTTTGCGGGTGCAAACATACAACCCTTTTTCTTTTCAACAACAAAAAAAAACAACTTTTTTTTAACCTTTTTGTAAAACCCTCTAAACATTAACTTTACACATCAAAAAAAATTACAAAAGAATTCAAATAACCAAAACAGCATAAACAAAATCTAAAAAACCATTAGAAAATTTGTCAAATTATCCTCCGAACCTAAGTGGAGTTTACAACCTACTAACTTTTTACACCAGAAATCTCTATATCTAATATGGTTCCTCGATTTACAACAGAATCCACCACAAGCCTCCCATTCAAATTTTTAAGTCGTTCTCTAACACTTTGCAGCCCTATTCCTTCATTAACTACTTCTGACTTAAAGCCTATTCCATTATCTTCATAAATAATATGGAAATTATTATTTAGCAAATCTAACTGAACAGATATTTCGGTCGCTCTTGCATGTTTCAAAGTATTGGTCAGAAGTTCCTGAATGATTCTAWAAACTTCTACCGATAACTTCTCATCAAGTTTATCTACTTTCTTTTTAGGAAATACACTTAAAATAATTTTAACCTCACTATTAGCAACCATTTCATTTAGATACTCTTCTAAAACATCCGAAAATCTATTTCCATAAAAATTATCAGGTATGAGATTATGCGAAATTTTTCTAACTAAATGATATGTTTCATCTACTTGTTTTTTTATTACACCCAAATCCTTATTTTGACCTGCAATTGAACCTAATTTTAAATTGATAGCAGCTAAATTACCTCCTATACTATCATGTAGATCTTGTGCTATTCTTCTTCGTTCCACATTCTGAACATCTAAAGAAGTTTTGATTAACTTTAATTCTTGTTCTTTAACTAAAGATTTAATTCGTTCTTCATTAATCTCCTCTCGCTGTTTACTTAATTTATTTTTTGCTGATAGTTTCTGCCTATAAAAAACAATTAAGACAATACTAGAAATCGTTACCAGTAAAAAACCATAAACAAGAAATCGCATATGTTTGCGCTTTGATGACAAAAGATTATCCTTGATTTGTTGGTTTTTTTGGAGTAATTCAATTTTCTTCTCTCTATCAAGAATATCATATTTCACCAATAACTCTGCAATCTTCTTATCCTTTTGGATTTTAAGCAAACTATCTTTTAACTGATACCTCAATGTTGTATATGCTTCAGCTTCTTTATATTTGTTTTGCTCCTTTAACGTGTTACTAAGGTTTTCTAAAATTTGAATTTCAATATCAATAAATCCTTTAGATTTTACTCTTTTTAAAAGATCTGAATAGATATTTATTGCTTTTGGAAAGTTACCTTTCTTATGGTATGCCTGAGCCATAGTATTCCCTGAGAGCAATACAAATTTCAAATTTTTATCCTCAAACATATTTTGCACCAGTTTTCCATAATAAATAGCTTCATCAAATTCATCCATTTTAAGATAACAAGCACTAATACTCTCTAAACAATACCCTCTTGCTTTATAACCTTCTGGCGCTTCGCAAGCTTTATTTAAATACAATAAAGCATCTTTAAACTCTCCTTTTCTAGAATAAATCTGACCTAAATTATTATATGAAAAGTAGATAGTACTATTATTTTCATCTAACGCTATACTTTTCTTATAATAAGGAATTGCTTTATCATACTCCTTTTGATCTAGGTAATAATCCGCTAAACCTCTAACATGATGAACGGACATTTCATCACTAACCAATTCTTTTTCGTACAGGTCTAATCCTTTTAAATGATACTCACCTCTAATTGTAACCAATCCTTTAAAACCATATCCAACAGCCAGCATATTATAAGCTTTACTTAGCCATTGATAGGATAGAGAATCTTTTTTACCTATAGATAGTTCATAAATTTGATTCCCGTAATAAATAGTAGAATCTGCAACTTCCTTCTCCATATAATAACGCCCTAAATAATCCAATCCCCAAATCCGAGCTTGTTCATTATCTAAAAGTGGTTTAACTAAGGGAAAAAACTCTTCAGGATTCAAATCATTCATATTCTTAAGTTTCTCCTCTAAATCTTTGCTAACAAAATTTGTTTCTTGGGAAAAGACAACTTGATCACTCATAAACAACACTAAAAAAAATATTGCTGCTATGATATAGTTATAATTGAAGATTTTATCTTTAACTGCAAGCGTATTCATTATAAAAGTCTAGGGCAAAAGATGCTTACCATTAGAACAAATGAACAAAAAAGAATAGATATCTCGTTATTTCGTTATGTTTTTTTTTGAAAACTAAATCAAAAATTTCATTAATATCGTTATTCTTTTTCAATACTTTATTTAGAGTTGTTTTTTTAAAGACTCATGACATTACTACTTCTTTACAATTTATTTACTTTAAATAATTAGTAATTATTGTGAAGGTTTTTAATATCCTATTATCTTTGCGGACTTAATAATAATTACAATGATCAAGATTACATTACCTGACGGTTCAGTTAGAGAATATGAAAGTAGTTTAACTGCTATGGATGTTGCAAAAGATATTAGTGAAGGCTTTGCACGAAATGTTATTTCAGCAAAGTTTAATGACACTATCATAGAAACCTCGACAACATTGACAACCGATGGAAATCTAGTCTTATTTACTTGGAAAGATGATGAAGGAAAAACTGCTTTTAGACATTCTACTTCTCATGTTTTAGCACAAGCTTTAGAGGAATTATATCCAGGTGTCAAACTTTCAATAGGTCCTGCGATTGAAAATGGTTTCTATTATGATGTAGATTTAGGAGATCGAACTATATCTGACAAAGATTTTAAAAAGATTGAAGATAAGATGCTAGAGATCGCAAGAGGAAAACATGATTTTAAAATGAGATCAGTTTCCAAGGAGGATGCTTTAGCAAAATATAAAGAAGAAGGTAATGAATATAAGGTTGAACTTATAGAAAACCTAGAAGATGGAACAATTACTTTCTGCGATCATGATACTTTTACAGATCTTTGTCGAGGAGGACATATTCCCAATACAGGTTTAATTAAAGCTGTAAAAATCATGAGTGTTGCTGGAGCTTATTGGAGAGGAGATGAAAATAATAAGCAGCTTACCAGAGTTTATGGAACTTCTTTTCCAAAACAAAAAGAACTTAAGGAGTACTTAGAGCTTTTGGAAGAAGCAAAAAAACGTGATCATAGAAAAATAGGAAAGGAACTTGGTTTTTTTGCCTTCTCGCAAAGGGTTGGACAGGGATTACCTTTATGGTTACCAAAAGGAGCTGCGTTACGTGAACGTTTGGAACAGTTTTTAAAGAAAGCTCAGAAAAAAGCTGGGTATGAAATGGTAGTTACTCCCCATATTGGTCAAAAAGATCTTTATGTAACTTCTGGTCATTATGCCAAGTACGGAGAAGATAGTTTTCAACCAATACATACTCCTGCAGACGATGAAGAGTTTTTATTAAAGCCTATGAATTGCCCTCATCATTGTGAGATTTACAAAAGCTCTCCATGGTCTTATAGAGATTTACCAATCCGTTATGCTGAGTTTGGTACAGTTTATAGATATGAACAAAGTGGAGAACTCCACGGTCTTACAAGAGTACGAGGATTCACTCAGGATGATGCACATATCTTCTGTACTCCTGACCAACTAGATGAAGAGTTCAAAAAAGTTATAGATCTTGTATTATATGTATTTAGCTCATTAGGATTTGATAACTTTACAGCGCAGGTATCGGTTAGAGATCTTGACAATCCAGAAAAATATATTGGAGACGCTGATAATTGGACTAAAGCTGAAAAWGCAATTATTAACGCTGCAAAAGACAAAGGTTTAGATTTTGTTGTTGAAAGTGGTGAAGCTGCATTTTACGGTCCTAAGTTAGATTTCATGGTAAAAGATGCTTTAGGAAGAAGCTGGCAATTAGGAACTATACAGGTAGACTACAATTTACCTGAACGTTTCGATTTGGAATATAAGGGAAGTGATAATGAAATGCACCGACCTATAATGATTCATAGAGCTCCTTTCGGAAGTATGGAAAGATTCATTGCAATTCTATTGGAACATACCGCTGGAAACTTCCCACTTTGGTTAACACCTGAACAAGTTATTATCCTATCAATCAGCGAGAAATATGAAAAATACGCGGAAAAAGTTTTAAATTTGTTAGAAAATAACGAAATTCGCGCGCTTGCTGATCACAGAAACGAAACGATGGGTAAAAAGATAAGGGAAGCAGAAATGAAAAAAATTCCTTACATTGTTATTGTTGGAGAGCAAGAAGAGAAAAACAACACGATATCTGTAAGAAAACACGGTGGTGAAGACGTTGGATCTATCAGTATCGAAAAATTTACTGAAATAATAACAGAAGAAATAAATAAGACGTTATTACCATTTAATGGATAACATAAAACAAATTTTAAGTTTAATTTAAATTTTTAAGTCATAGCAATAAGAAGAAGAAGGTCTCAGAAACCAGCAAGAATAATTAAAGAAGATGCTCACAGAATCAACCATAAAATTAGAGTTGATGAAGTACGTCTTGTGGGCGATAATGTAGAAGTTGGGGTATATCCAACTCGAAAAGCGCTAGCACTTGCTGAAGAGCAAGAATTAGATCTTGTAGAAATTTCTCCAAAGGCAGTACCTCCTGTTTGTAAAATCATGGACTACAAGAAGTTCTTATACGAGCAGAAAAAAAGGGACAAAGCTCTTAAAAACAAGGCCACTAAAGTAACTATAAAAGAAATTAGATTTGGTCCTAATACCGATGAACATGATTACGAGTTTAAGAAAAAGCATGCTATCAAGTTTTTAAGTGAAGGAGCGAAATTAAAAGCCTATGTTTTCTTTAAGGGGCGTTCTATAATCTATAAAGATCAAGGACAAATATTACTATTAAGACTTGCTCAAGAACTAGAAGATTATGGTAAAGTAGAACAAATGCCTAAGCTAGAAGGGAAAAGAATGATAATGTTCATAGCGCCTAAAAAGACTAAGTAATAAAAAATAAACTTCTGTAATATAGAAGTGAACAATAATAAGTGAGATTATTATAAAAACAAGGATCAATGCCTAAAATGAAAACAAAATCCAGTGCTAAAAAGCGTTTTAAGCTTACCGGTACTGGTAAAATCAAAAGAAAGCACGCTTTTAAAAGTCACATCTTAACAAAGAAGTCTAAAAAGCGTAAGCTAGCTTTAACGCACTCTACATTAGTGCATAAAAGCGATGAAAATAGTATTAAAGAACAATTACGTTTGAAGTAGTCATTCTTTAATCAGGTTAAAATTATTATAAACCCAGGAGTTGGGCCTTTTATTAAATAAAAGACGAAGTGTCAGAATGTTGACCGCCTACTACTAAAAAATTTAAAATTATGCCAAGATCAGTAAACTCTGTTGCGAAAAGAGCTAGAAGAAAAAGAGTTCTTAAGCAAGCAAAAGGATACTTCGGACGTCGTAAAAACGTTTGGACAGTAGCAAAAAATGCAGTTGATAAAGCAATGTCATATGCTTATAGAGACCGCAGAAACAAAAAAAGAACTTTCCGTGCTTTATGGATCACTCGTATTAATGCAGGTGCTCGTTTACACGGTATGTCTTATTCTCAATTTATGGGAAAAGTAAAAGCTAATAATATCGAATTGAATCGTAAGGTTCTTGCAGATTTAGCTATGAACAACCCAGAAGCTTTTAAAGCGATTGTAGAAAAAGTAAAGTAATTTTTTAAAACAATAATATTTTCTCACTTATAAAAAAACCTCGTCCATTTGACGAGGTTTTTTGTTATTCAATACTTTTATTATCACAATCAATCTTTCAACCATATTTAAACACCATTATCCATTTTTAATAAATATTCCGGAATACAGATTTGAAATACATAATTTGACTTATTTACAGAAGTGWTAAAATCAAAAAGATTCGAGTCAAATTGAAAGTACAATAATTGTTTCACAAAAATATTTAATGTTATTTTACAAATTGATAGAAACCTATTAGCAACATGCTCCTAATATCAAGTTTACAAAATCCTAAAATCAAATTCTTGCATCAACTAAAAGAAAAATCTAGGTTACGCAAGAGAGAACAACAGTTTGTAATCGAAGGAAAAAGGGAAATTTCTTTAGCTATTCATGGAGGATATCAATTATTGCAAGTATACCACTGCCCTACTATCATTTCCATGGATGAAGTTTCATTGACTTTAAAAAATAACCCTTACTCGATTGAAATTTTCGAAATAACTCTAGAGATCTATCAAAAGCTTTCTCACAGATCTACTACCGAAGGAATTCTAGCAATTGCAAAATCTAAAGATACATCTCTAGAAAATCTTGATTTAAATAATCCAAACCCATTAATCTTAGTTGCAGAATCCCCAGAAAAACCGGGAAATATCGGTGCTTTATTGCGTACAGCTGATGCTGCTAAAGTAGATACTGTTTTAATAGCAAATCCTAAAACAGATCTTTATAATCCAAACATTATAAGATCCAGTGTTGGATGTGTTTTTACCAACAAAATTGGCACGGGTTCCACTAGGGAAATAATCACTTTTTTAAACAACAGAAACATTGCTATTTATGGAGCTGCCTTACAATCTTCAGAAAATTATTATACCCAAGATTATACTAAAGCAACTGCAATTGTCGTTGGTACAGAAGATAAAGGCTTAACCGATGAGTGGTTAGATAACACTACACAAAATATCAAAATCCCCATGAGTGGTGTTATAGATTCAATGAATGTTTCAGTAGCTGCAGGAATACTAATTTTTGAAGCAAAACGACAGCGTGATTTTGTTGTCTGATACTTAAAAAATCATTAACTTACTAGACCTACAAATCCCAAAGCTACAAACCTATAGAAATGACATCAAACATGCTCTTTAATCTATTGATTGCTATAATTATAATAGTATTTCTAATAGATTCTTTATTAGACATTCTTAACGCTAGGCATTACAAAAATAATATCCCAGAAGAACTTTTAGATGTCTATCCAGAAGATGAATATCAAAAATCAATAGCATATAAAGAAGCTAATTATAAATTTAAGCTAATCTCTTCTTCAATTTCCCTATGTATCATGCTTCTTTTCTTTTTTCTAGATGGATTTGCCTTAGTAGACGGAATTGCAAGAAACTTTTCTAATAACCCCATTATAGTCGGGCTTTTATTTTTTGGAATTATCATGATTAGTAGTGATATCCTTTCGACTCCAGCTGCTTATTATAAAACTTTTGTGATTGAAGAGCAGTTTGGTTTTAACAAGACTACTATAAGAACTTTTTTTATAGATAAAATAAAAGGGATCATAATGATGATTATTGTTGGTGGCGGTTTACTTGCTTTAATAATGTGGTTTTATGAAATTACTGGTAAATATTTTTGGTTATACGCTTGGGCATTAATTTCTATATTCACTCTGGCCATGAATATGTTTTATGCAAAATTAATAGTTCCGCTGTTTAATAAACAAACACCTTTAGAGCCTGGAGAACTTAGAGATACCATTCAAGAGTATTCTATGAATGTTGGGTTTCGCTTAAAAGACATTTTTGTAATAGATGGATCCAAAAGAAGTACAAAAGCAAATGCATATTTCTCTGGATTGGGTAGTGAAAAAAGAATCACTCTTTATGACACGCTAATTAAAGATCTAAATAAAGAAGAAATCGTAGCCGTATTAGCACACGAAGTAGGACATTATAAAAAAAGACATGTTATTATAAATCTTCTTTTATCTATTTTGTTAACAGGAATTACATTGTGGTTTTTATCTCTTTTTATTGCAAACCCCCTTCTTTCAGAAGCATTAGCTGTCAAAGTACCTTCTTTTCATATTGGATTAATTGCATTTGGAATTTTATACAGCCCAATTTCTGAAGTTACTGGTCTTATCATGAATGTAGTCTCAAGAGCTTTTGAATACCAAGCTGACGATTATGCAAAAAACTCCTATGATGGAGAAGCACTTATTAATAGCCTAAAAAAATTATCTAAAAATAATCTAAGTAACCTAACGCCTCATCCAGCGATGGTATTTATACATTACTCACACCCAACGCTTTTGCAAAGAATCAAAAATATACGCAAATAATTGAAGGGAGATAGTCTTGGTGATTACAATTCTTAGTTGTATTTTTAACTACTGCTCTTGTTCTTAACATAAAGAAATCAAGAGTATTTCGCACAATCATATTGAAAAAGGCTTTCTAAGAAAACTTTGTAGTATGACCGAAGCCGCTATAGAACAGGAAAACAAACAAATTGCCAAGCAATATAAAGAACTGCTTCGTATTAGTTATAGAGATCTAAGTAAAGATGACAAAAAGCTAATACGACAAGCGTTTGATGTTGCCGTAGATGCGCATAAAGATCAACGTCGAAAAAGTGGAGAAGCCTATATCTTCCACCCTATCGCTGTTGCCAAAATAGTCGCAAGTGAAATAGGATTAGATGCTACTTCTATTGCTGCTGCATTGCTCCATGATGTTGTTGAAGATACCGAATATACATTGGTAGATATTGAGCAAATGTTTGGAGAAACCGTTGCTCGTATCGTAGATGGATTAACAAAAATATCTTCCCTAAAAAAGGATAAAGATATTTCCTTACAAGCTGAAAATTTTAGAAAAATGTTACTTACCCTTAATGATGATGTAAGGGTAATCATTATTAAAATTGCTGATCGTTTGCATAATATGCAAACTATGGATGCTATGCGACCGGACAAGCAGGTAAAAATAGCATCCGAAACACTATACATCTATGCTCCTCTAGCACATAGAATTGGGCTTTATAACATTAAAACAGAATTAGAAGATTTAGGTCTAAAATATACAGAACCTGAAGTATACAAGGACATTCTTGAAAAAATTAAAGAAAGTAAAGAAGAGCAAGATGCCTATATAAAAAGATTTTCTGACAAGATCAAAGAAGGGCTAGATAGAGAAGGGTTGGATTATGAAATCAAAGGAAGACCAAAATCTATTTTTTCTATTAGACGTAAAATTCTAAAACAAAACATTTCCTTTGATGAAGTCTATGATAAATTTGCTATACGAATTATCTACAAAGCAAGTGATGTCGAAAATGAAAAGTTCATTGCTTGGAAGATATACACCATAGTTACAGACTATTATCGACCTAATCCTATACGACTTAGAGATTGGATTTCTCAGCCTAAATCTACGGGATATGAAGCCCTACACATAACAGTTATTGGACCAGATAGTAGATGGGTAGAAGTTCAAATACGAAGTGAGCGAATGCACGAAATTGCTGAAAAGGGATATGCAGCACATTATAAATATAAAAACACTGAAGAAAAACAAGATCAAGGATTAGATGGTTGGTTAAACAGACTTCAAGAAGCATTAGAGAATTCTGAGGCGAATGCAGTAGATTTTGTGGAAGAGTTTAAATTAAACCTCTATTCTAAAGAAATATTTGTTTTTACTCCTGAAGGAGATCTCAAATCCTTACCTAAAGGTGCTACAGCATTAGATTTTGGCTTTAGTGTACATACCGAAGTTGGACTAAGAACCAGAGGAGCAAGAGTGAATAATAAACTGGTTCCTTTAAGTCATGAATTAAAAAGTGGCGATCAAGTAGAAATTATTACTTCAAACAAATCAAAACCCACATCTACTTGGTTAGATTATGCCACAACCGCTAGAGCAAGGTCCAAAATTAAATCGGCTTTACGAGATGAGAAAAAACAAATTGCGGAAGAAGGTAAAGTAGTTCTGAAACGTAAGCTACGCTCTCAAAAGATTACCATGGGAGAAAAAGTGGTTAATGAACTTGTTTTATATTTTAAATTAAAAACCAGTCAAGATTTATTCTACCGTGTAGGAATTGGTACCATAGATAATCAAAAAATCAAAGAATTTGCTACCACTCGAAGTAATGTCTTCATGAATTTTATTAAAAATAAGATTCGACGTGGTAATGCAAAAGACTTGAACAAAGATGAGATCACCTCTAAATATGATCTGTTAGTCTTCGGAAAAGACTCCGAGAAATTAGAATACAAATTATCTAATTGTTGTAATCCAATTGCTGGAGATGATGTTTTCGGTTTTATAACTGTAAATGA
>NZ_WEKL01000082.1 GCF_019295435.1 Aquimarina litoralis | reverse complement strand
GATCTGCAATGAGTTTAGCTACAAATCCTTTATCGAATGTTGTAGTATGTTTTTGAGTACTGAAACGTTGTTTTGGCTGTGCTTTGTCATAATATTCAAAATGAACTTCTGCAGCTTCAGTAGTTTGTACCCATAACATTACTTCTCTCATGGTAGAGTATCCGACCATCGGTCCTGATTGCACCAAATCTTGTGCAAAAATGATACAATTAGTGAGTAATAGCCCTAAGATAATTAGTTTCTTCTTCATAAAATTTTAGAAAAGTGATTAGCATCGGTAAATATACAAGTACTTCAGCAGTTAATGTTTCTAAAACCTAAAGAAAGTATTATGTATTCTTTATTAAAATTGATGGTTCTGTAGATGATAGCAGTATCAAATCCCCTAAATTGATTTAAGATTTCTAAACAATTATTTATTAAAAACTATGCACACCTCTACAAATAGCAAAGTGATGTATACAATATGACATGTAAAAATGGGGGATTTGCCCCTAGATGAATGGGGTATATGTACGTTACATTTTGATATTCAATAATTTAAATTTGTATTACAAAATACTAGAGATGAAAATTTTATAAAACTAGGAAGCTTTCCAATCATGGAAATAATCACTCATCCTTCTTATCTACAAAATTATAATCTCAACCTCACAATATTTAAAGTTGTTGCACTAATACTGCACAATCAATAGATGCTATCCCCAGTAAAGACTCGTACTATGATAATTAAAAAAGATCATAGTAGAAAGGGTGCGATGTATCTGATCTAAAGAGCTTGTTTGTATCTATTATCTATCCTGGAGTATGCCGAAAATCCATTTTTAAAAGAGTACGCAATAATTTAAAACATACTATTATGGAAAAAAAATCATCAAGTGGGGGGCATTTGCAGTTTTCTGTTCAATTAGCTTATGAACAACAACCTCAAGTGGCTATTGATCTCGTTGGATTTCTTTTTGATTGTGGAGGAAGGTTGTTGCAACAACGATTTGCCGATGATAACGAATTCAATTTTGATTTAAAAGAGTGTAGGTACAATCCAAGTTTTGATCAGTTACGATTATTTGTTGCTCCTGCTACGGATAGACGCATATTGGCAATAAGCAATGTGGACGAACTAGAAAGTTATAAAGCTTATGAGCCTATTATGACATCTATTACCGATGGACAAGTGGCTATACAACCAATTCCAGAATATCTTTCTCAATTTTGGTTGTATTGTAAATGTCGTGTAAAAGGAAAAGTATCTAAATGGTTCGATGAAGGTAATGTTTGGGAAAACAAAGCAGTATGTAATGCCCGAGTTCACATTTGCGAAATTGATCCTATCATTTATTGGATTCAGAGAATTCCGGATCATATTATTGCCAGAATACCTGAGGCTATTCTAAAACCAGAGCGTTTACCAAGAATTCCAGACCCTATACCAGATCCTCCAATATTTAATCGTACTCCTTTAGCTGCTGTTACAACGGCTATAGAAAATCCTTTTCACACAATTTCAGTACAAGAGGAAAGAGCTCAAATTACATCACAGTTACCTGAATTATCATCTGAAATTAAACAGAGTTTGGCAACAGGAAACCTGAATATTATTAGAAGTACCATTGTAAATAATTATACCTTATTTCATCCTTGGTTTTGTTTCTGGCCTTGGTGGTGGCCCTATTTTTATCGTTGTAAAGAACTAGCTGTTGTAAAAACAAATGCTGGTGGTAAGTTTGATACTACGATTACATATAATTGTTTTGGTGACAAACCTGATATTTATATTTGGGTTGAGTATTTCATTAATGGTGAGTGGACTACGGTTTATAAACCACCCATTCCATGTTATACCCATTGGGATTATCAATGTGGTAATGATATCAATATTACCATTACAGATCCAAGAGTACCTGGTGATTGTTGTTGTAATTGCGGAATTGGTGGTGAAGTAGTGTTTGTAAGAACAATTACAGAACATACTAGTGTATCTCATATATTACAAACTAATTTGTCACAACCACCTCCAAATCAAACAGTGTCTTATGATCGAATTGGATTAACAGATGCCTCTGCTGGAGGTGATCCTATGATTCTGGTAACTACTCCAGATGATTATAGACGTCCTTTTGGTGGAACTCCATCATTTTATATTGGTTTTGGCAATAACTTGCCAAATGCTAATATAACATACTATCGTTGGAGCTATCGAAAAAGAGCAGATTCTGATCTCACACCTGTAGCAGATTCCTATAAACCATTAACTCCTAAAGGAGGAACGATGCATAAAGGCTATGATTTTATTTTTGTAGATTCCAATGGTGATAATCAGATTGGAGCAAACAGTATAAAGTTAGGTCCTGTTAGTGCAACAAATAATGATAATTTATATAGGATTCCTCCAAAGGATCCAAGTCCAGCTTTTGGCACGAATCCAGGTGAAAATGATCCTATATGGCATGAGCCTATTTATAATATGAATACATTGCGTTTTGATTCTTTAGCATTAGAAGGAGGTGATGGACTTTATGAGTTTAAATTAGAGTTATTTGATAAGGACGGAAACAAGTTAAATAACATCCCTAGATCTGTATTTAAAATTCCACAACATGATAATGCAGGTTTTAGTCGTAACGCACCAGATATTTACTTAGAAGATCCGACAGGAAATGTAATTGCCGGAGGAACTGCAGATGCTTTTAATATGTTAATGCGATTTGATAATCAAGGTTGTATGGGAGATATTTATACCGTAAACGTTAATGGTGCTCCAGCGAGTCTGGACTGTTGCGGTTTCGTAAACTATAAACCTGATGGTTTAGAAGCTACACTTGAACTTACATTTAAGGCGATAGAGCTTAATAATTTTGCTGTATTTAGCTTTAATGTTTCTAAAGGAACTTGTGGGTCTGTTCCTATTGCCAATGCAAGTGGGATGGTAATAGATAGCGCATCTGGATACACTTTAGATAGTGGCATTTATAGCAAAGATTTTACACCTTCTCAGCTATTAAGCGAATGTTATGATAATGGCGAAGGAAAAGCTGCTTTTGCTCAGAACTTACATGTATATACCATGGCAACGAATGGAAAGAATCGAGTAGATCGAGATTTTCATAAAACGGCTGCTTTTGCATTGGAACCATAAATTATACATTTATCAGTATACATTGTATGTTAATGTATTTTAAATACCCGGAAGTTTATATACTTTCGGGTATTATTCTAATACCTTTCCTAACACTGCCCACACATTATCAGCAAGAATCTTTTGCCCTTCGGTAGTAGGATGAATACCATCTGCTTGGTTTAGTTCTGCAATGCCACCAACATCTTTTAATAGAAACGGAATAAGTGCCAAATCATTTTTCTCCGCAAGCTCCGGAAATATAGTTTTAAATTCTGTAGTATACTCAGGTCCCATATTAGGAGGTAGTTGCATTCCAGCTAATATAATTTTAGTCTCGGGATTTTTCTTTTTTACGGCGTCAATAATTGCTTGAAGATTGGATCGAGTTTCTGTTAAAGGAACACCACGTAATCCATCATTTGCACCTAACTCTAATAGGAATATATCAACCGATTGTTTTAGCACCCAATTGATACGACTTTTTCCACCAGCACTCGTTTCACCACTTAATCCAGAATTGATGACAGTATATTTTAATCCCAAAGAATCTATTTTAGATTGTAGCAAAGCTGGATACGCTTCATTTATATCATCTAATCCAAAACCAGCAGTCAAACTATCTCCAAAGCATAAAATAGTTTTAGTAGAAGTAGCAGGAGTTTCTGAAGTTGTATTTTCGGTACTTTTTGATGTTTCTGCAGGAGTTGTTTTGGAAGCGTCTTTTCCACAAGAAATGAAGATACACAATAGTAAAAAATAACAAAACTTTAAGTAAATCGACCTATAGCCGGTGAATAAATCTGAAATCATTTGCTTATTTTTCGGGTTTATCATTTCTAAAAGAATACTATGTCAAAGATATTAAAGATCCATGAGCTAGAGAAGACTTATAATAGCGGTTCTAAAAAACTAACCGTTTTACACAGTATATCCTTTGATGTAGAACAAGGTAGCACCTTTTCGATTATAGGCCCTTCAGGAAGTGGTAAAACAACTTTATTAGGACTTTGTGCGGGATTAGATCAACCAGACTCTGGAACTGTAGAATTATGCGGACAGAATTTAAGTGAGCTAGATGAAGATCAACGAGCACAATTACGAAACAAAGAAGTAGGATTCATATTTCAGGATTTTCAGCTATTACCTACCTTAACAGCTTTAGAAAACGTAATCGTTCCTTTAGAATTACAAGGTGTTAAAAATGCTTCTAAAAAAGGAATAGAACTATTGAATAAAGTAGGACTAGGAGATCGTTTTCATCATTATCCTTCACAATTATCTGGCGGTGAGCAACAAAGAGTGGCTTTGGCTAGAGCATTTTCTACATCTCCATCTATTTTATTCGCAGACGAGCCAACTGGAAACCTAGATGAAGAAACAGGTGAAAAGGTTATAAAACTGCTTTTTGAACTGAATAAAGAAGCAGGAACAACCTTAGTTATTATCTCTCATGATTTGGATTTAGCAAACAGAACACAACAAATCTTACGATTAAAAGGAGGGAAAATCATTAGCAACGAGAAAACAGTAGCATAATGAGTAGGGAAGGTGTATATACAGAAGCAGGTATCTCCTGGTTATTCAAAATGGCATGGAGAGATGGAAGAGCCAGTATTTCACGACTGTTCCTTTTTATGGCATCGATTATTCTGGGAATTGCAGCAGTAGTGTCAATACAATTGTTTAGTACCAATCTAAAACAAAATATCCAACGACAATCCAAATCATTACTAGGTGCGGATTATATTATCGATAGCCGCCAAAAACCAAATGAAAAAGTACAGGCAATTATTGATTCATTAGTACCCGATGCCTATGAGGTGAATTTTCCATCCATGGCAGCCTTTCCAAAAAGTGGAGCAGCCAAATTAGTACAAGTCCGTGGAATGGAAGGAGGTTTTCCATTTTATGGTGATTTGGAAACCACTCCAGAAAATGCAGCCAGTTCTTATCAACAAAAAGGAGGAGCTTTGGTAGATGCAACACTAATGCTACAATACAATCTCAAGACTGGAGATTCCATTAAATTAGGTGTAATTACATTTCCTATTATAGGAGGGATAAATTCAATGCCTGGTAGTTCTGGAATTGGAGCAAGTGTAGCACCAACAGTTTTGATTCCCTATCGATTTGTTGAAAAAACAGAATTATTACAAGTAGGGAGTAGAAAAGAATATCAATACTTTTTTGTGGATCCAGCTAAAGATCTGGATGCATTAGAGAAAGTATTGGATCCGATTTTGGATGATGAAAATGCAGATCTGGATACCCATACTAGTAGCAGTAGACAAATAGGCCGTAGTTATGATAACTTAGGTAGATTCCTGAATCTGGCAGCGTTTATAGCACTATTATTAGGATGTATTGGTATAGCCAGTTCGGTACATATTTATATCAAGGAGAAGTTAACAGATGTAGCGGTATTGAAATGTTTAGGAGCCAGTAGAAAGCAAAGCTTTTTAATATATCTTATACAAATCGCCGCGATGGGATTGATCGGAGGTCTGGTAGGAACACTATTAGGAATTGGATTGCAATATGCATTACCAGCTTTATTACAAGAATTTTTACCATTTGATATTCAGATCACGACTGCACCACAACCTATTATTATGGGATTGTTATTAGGCATGTTCATGTCGGTGTTATTTGCCCTACTACCATTATTGGGTACTTGGTATGTTTCTCCGTTAGAAGTATTGCGAGTGTCTGAAAATCCACCAGTAAAATCTAGAAAAGCAAGAATCATTGCTTTTGGAGCGATTATTAGTTTCGTATTCATATTCTGTATTTGGATTTTTGGAGATCTCAAATTTGCTTTGTCTTTTGTTATAGGTGTTTTTGTCACTTTTGCGATTCTTGCTGGAATTTCTGTGTTATTTATTAGAGCTATTAAACGCTATTTCCCTTCTTCTTGGGGATTTACTGCCAGGACCAGTTTACTAAATCTCTTTCGACCTAATAATCAAACAATGGTATTGATACTGGCAATAGGTTTAGGTACGTTTTTGATCAGCACTTTATATTTCACAAAAGATATTCTATTAGCAAAAACACAATTGGACAACAGCTCAGATCAGGCAAATTTGATTTTAGTAGATGTACAACCGGAACAACGTGATGCCGCAATGGCAACATTAAACGCTAATAATTCTGAAGTATTGGATAATCTATCGATTGTTACCATGCGAATGCAAAAGATTAAAGGGATCGTAGCTAATGATATTCGAAAAGACACTACGTCTACCGTTAGAGAATGGGTACTAAACCATGAATTCAGAACTACTTTTAGAGATTCATTAATTGCTTCAGAAACGGTAGTGGAAGGTGATTGGGTTGAAGAAACCAAACCTGGAGAGGATGTAGTTATTTCTATTTCCGAAGGTCTCGCTAAAGATGCACAAATAGGGCTAGGAGATAAGGTGGTTTTCAATATACAAGGAGTATTAATGGAAACCATTATTGGTAGTATCCGAAAAGTAGACTGGACACGATTACAGCTGAATTTTATGGTAGTTTTCCCAAAAGGTGTTTTAGAACAAGCACCGCAATTTCATGTATTGACTACCTATGTGCCGGATACAAACAAATCTGCAACATTACAACAGCAATTGGTGAGTAAATTTCCGAATATAACTGTATTTGATCTTCGGCAGATTTATACAGTGATCGAAGATATTTTACAAAAGATCTCTTGGGTAATTAATTTTATGGCGTTTTTTAGTATTCTTACCGGATTGATCGTTTTGATTGGCTCTGTGCGTACTAGCAAATATCAGCGGATTAAAGAGAGTGTATTATTACGTACGCTTGGTGCTAAGAGTAAACAGATTCTTCGGATTACAGCTTTAGAATACCTGTATTTAGGGATACTAGGTAGTTTGGCAGGAATTTTATTGTCGTTGATCAGTAGTCAACTGTTAGCTACACTGCTATTTGAAGAACCATTTGTACCTTCTGGAATTCCGTTTATCGTGTTTTTACCGGGAATTGTACTCGTAGTATTAGCAATTGGATTGAGTAATATAAGAAGTGTGTTACAAAGTCCACCTTTGGCCATCTTACGAAAGGTAGGATAATGGTTTTGGAATATGTTAATGAACATAAGTACAACTAATAATACTAATCAGATATGATAAATGTACGTTGTAAAGTAGGCTGAACTATTTCTTTTTGGATATTTCTATCAAACAAGCGTTCTAGATTATTACCAGAAACATCCTCGATAACCTTATTGCATTTTAAAGTATAGGTATCATTCGTCCAGTTATTTATGGGGTAAAATAGAACTTTGTTTTCGTTGGTCTTGATGGTGAAGCTTCCTTCCAAAACAGCTTCATTACCAGAAATTATAGTTATGTTATTATATACACTTCCGTAATCTAAAACATCATTCAAGTGAATGATCAAAGGATCTTTCGTATTTGATTTTGGTATTGAAAATTCCCATTCTTTAATATTGGGCTGATCTCTATCGGATGTTATTACTTTAAAAGTATATTCAAAACTAGAGTCCATAGGAATACCATCTACATCTTTCAAGTTTTTATCGATTATCAAGGTATAAGATGCTCCTTCCTTTAATACTGCACCTAATCGTTTATTTGGAATTAAATCTCTTTTTTGCCTTCCTGGTTCGATCCATAGTGTCAACAACGTACCATCTTTAGAAAGGAGAGCGTTTTCTAAAGGTAATAAGGCTCGATCCACTTTGGTATTCGTTGCATTGTCAACTAATCCTATGTGATTATAGATATTTGTTGGATTTACTGGTTTTGAAAAGGCAATGTACCATTTTAAAAAGTTAGCAGGCAATGTAGCAGTATTAGGATATATCTCATCAACTTTTAAATGCTTATAATTTGGATCTAGTGGAATAGTAAACTCATAAAATGTATGATCATTAATAACTGTAGTATATGATCCGCTCTTTTGAAAGGGGATAAGTGGTGAAAAAATTAAAGTAGAATCCGTATGAGAAGTATTTCCTAAAATAGCTGTTTTATTTTCTATTTGATTTTCAGAATCATAACTCCCTTTATACACTTTGATTTGAGCATTAGTATCTTCAGTAGTAATAGTTACCGATGTTCTTGTAAAAGAAAACTTTGACGACTGTGCACCAATCGCCAAAGTTTGTAATAAGCATAGTATGATAATTCTTAATCGCATGGATTGTACTAAAAGTTATATACTACAACCAACGATTAGAACTTGTTTTTAGCGCTAATTTTCCATTAGCCTCACGCTGAATGAATACAAAATTAGCATCATCCAGTTTATCTAGTTGTTGCACATTTACAAATGGTAAATTGATAAAATCAACACCTTCTGTATCTGCACGTTCCTCAACTCTTGTAGTTAATGAAGTTTTGAAAGATTCTATATCGGCTACTTTAAATTTCATAAGAGCTCTATTGGTATTCGCCATTAGGATATAACGTTTTCCATCTTTAGTCATTTCTATAATATCTAACGGAGTATTCCAATTTCCTAGTTCGGCTACTGTTCTCCCTTTGGTATGCGAACCAGGTGTTAGACTCTTTAATGGAAACACTACCAACGGCGTACATGTATAGCTCGCTATGATATGTGGTTCGTTATTGATTGTAGTGGTCATAAACGTTTTGATAGGAGCGTGAGTTTCGAATTTACCATGAGCAGCATGATAAATCTCTAATGAACTATCATTTTGTGTTTTGGTAAATGGAAAAGGAATTGCTCTAAAGGTAGAAGCAAATTCTGCATTGTTTAAACCAGAAACCATAATCTGGTTATCTGCAAACTGAATATCGGTAATCGCTAACTTTCGTAAAGATCTACCACGTCTATCCTTTGCATCTTCACTTACCACATTGGCAACATCCACTTTAGAAAAGGAAACAGAGGTAAGCGGAACATTTTCTAACGTACCATTGTTTACTAGAAATAGAAATGATTTCCCGGAACTATGCTGTGCTCCAATGTAAATATTTTGATTTACTGGATTTACAACCATATCGATAATTTGCAATTGATCGCTATCAGCCCCCAAAAGTTCACCAAGTAATGCTTCTATATCTTTAATGTATAGTTTTTCATTCGTTGCTTTGGTAGCAGCGCTCAGATCTACCGCAACTATTTGTGAGTTTTTGCTATCTCCTAAAAATAAGATTCCTTGTGGACCAAAAGTCATGGCATTGATAGAGCCAATCTCAGGATTACCACTGGTAAAGTCAGCCGTTAGTGAGTTATTAGCAAAAATGGGTGCGCATAATAACCCGATGATTAGTGTTAATAATAGTTTTTTCATGTTTCACTTGTTTTTTCTAAAAGTAACCAATTAAAGAGTTCACAGCGGTGAAAGAAATGTTAACGTTTATGGGTGATCGTTGTTTACTGTTTGAAGGCTGAGGCTCTCGAAGCCTGATTTATTATAAATGCGTTTTGCATGTCTCAAATTTACCCATCGAGAACACTTCGACAAGCTCAGTGTGACACCTCAGGGTTCGAACTATATCCGAGGGCTGTACTTCGACAAGCTCAATAAACGATCTCGAAGCCCGATAACGTATAGCACTTTTAATTTAATCTATGTGCTTTAATGTATTCTTTAGGACTCATACCTACTTTCTTTTTGAATACGCGTGTAAAATAGGGTGGATATTCAAAGCCTAACTTATAAGCAGTTTCAGAAATGGATAAGCTAGGGTTTAACAACATACCTTTTGCTTCTTCTATCAGAAATAAATTGATTTGGTCTACAGCCGTTTTTCCGGTTTCAGCTTTGATTGTATCACTCATATATCGATGGCTTACATTCAGCTGTGCTGCCATCCAATCCACGGATGGAATTCCTTCTTCTGCTAATAGATTTTGTTCAAAATAGGTGTTCAATATATCCTTGAACTTAGTAATCATAATCTTATTAGTATCAGTACGATCCAAAAATTGTCTTTTATAAAATCGATCTGCATATTTCAATAAAGTATCCAGCTGTGATAAGATAATTTCTTTACTAAATTCATCCTGATTATTGTGATATTCCAGATTCATATTCTTGAAAATATCCTTTACAATTTGCTCTTCTTTTGGAGATAAATGTAGCGCTTCATTTACATTATAATTAAAGAAATTATACTTCTTAATTCGTTGATAGCTCTATCGGTTCCTTTAAAGAGGAAGTACTACAATTTTCTTCTTCATCTTCTTTTACAGAAGTATGTAATACACTAAACAAAGGGTTTTGTGGCTCTGGTAATTCAAAATGATTATGATACTCAGTAATACTTTTAAAATGAAGAAGTGGCATGATTCTTAATTATCTGTTATTAAAATTACGACTTATTTTTGGTTATGATTCCACCATTGATTTTGAGCCAACCCATCATCACCGATGAATGTTGCTTTTCCTATTTCTGGTGTGATAAGAGGTAGTGACAGTTCTGCTGCTTTTTTACTCACACGCTCTATAGGATCTGTCCATGAATGCTGTGCTAGTTTAAAAGCTCCCCAATGAATAGGCATTATTTTCTTAGCTTGTAAATCTCTACCAGCAAGTGCTGTTTCTTCTGGGAACATATGAATTTGGGACCATAACTCATTATACTGACCACATTCGATCATGGCAAAATCAAAAGGCCCATATTTGTCACCGATTTCTTTAAAATGCGAAGCATAGCCACTATCACCACTAAAATAGATATTCTCATCATCAGATTGAATGATCCAAGAACACCAAAGAGTATGATTTCCATCTGATAATCCTCGACCAGAAAAATGTTGCGCTGGTGTGCTAATCAGCCTAATATCATCAAATCTTGCTTGTTGCCACCAATCTAATTCTACAATCTTTTTTCTAGGAATGCCCCATTCCTGCAAATGACTTCCTACACCTAAAGGTGTATAAAATCTATCTACTTTATCTTTCAATTTCATGATGGATTCATAGTCCAAATGATCATAATGATCATGAGAAATAATAACAGCATCTATATTAGGTAGTTTTTCAATCTCGATTGGCAATTCTCTAGCAAATCGCTTTCCACCTAATAATGGATGTGGTGCAGGAACTTCACTTAGCATCGGATCAATCAGGATATTCTTGCTTTTCATTTGCAATAAGAAAGCCGAATGCCCAAACCATACAAATCTTGTTTTTGCATGATATTTTGCTACGTTCACTGAATCTATTTTTTGGATTTCAATTGGAGATTGAGGTCTAGCATTAGGAATCGTTTTAAACATTCCTCCAATAGCTTTTATCATATCACCTACACTCATATCATTGGTAACACCGCCGATATTAATAAACTTTCCTTTTTGATGATTTTCGGATTTGGCATATAAATCCAACTGTTCCTTCGATATTTTTCCTCCAAATTGAGGACTTAAATTCATGAACAGCGCACCAATAATGATGATAACTCCGATGATAACTCCAATTGCTACTAACATTCTTTGTATAATTTTAAATATTCTTTTCATTATTTGTGTAAAATATAAAAATGATTCCTTTAAATACTGTTATTTCTAATGGTTTCATTTATTAGATTACAAAATTACAGTAGGGACTAGGTTCAGAAATTATACATTTTGGCAGCAAACCTATACATTTTTGTTTTGAAGGGTGTTTTTTGGTTAATGGTTAATGGTTAATGGTTGATAGTTGATAGTTGATGGTTGATGGGTGGTAAGTTTGTAATCTTTGATTAGCCAGGTGGGCTGAGGCTCTCGAAGCCCAACAGCAATTTGATAGGCCGTAACTTAAATCAGAGTTGGACCCTTCGAGTACACTTCGACAAGCTTAGTATGACACCTCAGGGCACGAACGATATTCGAGGGCTGAGGCTCTCGAAGCCCTACAAATTTTTCTTTAACTTCTTTTCTTTTTCATACCGAATAAGATTCTAGGGATCTGAAAAGGATAAATCAGAAACCTATAAATAATAAGAATGATCGGAAAGGATGTCACTAGAAGTAATAGGATTTTGGATAGGATATTCAATTCTAATTGTATGATATAATATCCTAAGATGATAATAATCGTTTGGTGTAAAATATAGAAAGGATAGATAGCTTCATTACTTTTAGTAAGTACGTTACTTTTTTGATGAAACCAAATCTGAGCATATCCTAAGAGTGTGATGACCAATGTCCAACCGACCAAAGCACATACCAGATACCAAATATTCCATCGATTGGCTAAGGAGATATACGGCTCTATATATTCATTTGGCAAAAGGTAATACCCATAAAACAAGATACAGCTTATGATAAAAGCACCAAAATTGAATTTTCGATAAGTTTTAAGGTAATTCCAACTGTTTTTAGATGCAGTAAATAACATACCCGAAATAAAAAAGTAACCATAGTAAAAAGTAGAAGAAAGGTTGGTGATATCTTTCGAATCACTAGGATATATCTTCTTCAACAAAATTGTAATGATTGCTAATGGAACTACCCATAAAAGGATACCATATTTTTTAGAAGCTAGTGTATCCAACAAACGAAGGATTCGATCAGATTTAGAGGATCTTAACCATAAAATCAATGGAATAATAATCATAGACATGATAAATAGATTCTCGATAAACCATAAATGATTATTACTAAAGGAAAAATTAGTATACACATCGAGATAAGAATCATAGTTATCAATATGTTCATAATAAGTTTGTGGCGGAACAATCAAAAGGGTACCAAAAACTAGCGGAATGATTAAGCGAATACTTCGCTCTTTTACAAATTGCAACCAACTTCTTTTTGAAAATGCAAACATCGTTCCTGTACCCGAAATTAAAAACAACAGCGGTAATCTAAACTRTTCAAAAAACACCATAATATCATCCAATAATTTACTGGAATCTGCATTCATAATATGAAAATCATCTCCGTTAAAAGGCATCCCTATATGATGTAGGTATACTGCTATAATGGCAATTACTCGTAACCAATCTAAATCGTATCGTCGTTTCTTTTCTGTCAACATATCTGTTTTTTAGTTTTGTGGCAAACATAAAAACTAATACTCCTGTAAGGGAGATTATGTGATGGATGACAAACAAAAGTGACGAAATACAAAGCAATTTATGCTTGTGAATACACAGTATTAAAATCTGCAATCTTCGAACGAGAAACGGGAATCTTTATAGGGCAGTTTTTTAGAGTTAACAGATATCCTTGTGCATTACCAGAAATAGATTCGATTGCTTGTAGCTGTACCAAATAGGAGCGATGTGTTTTGAAAACTGAATTTGATACAGGCTTCAGCTGTTCTTCTAGTTCTTTAAGTGTAATACGAATTAGCGTTTTATGTAGTTCTCCAGACGAGACTGTAAAAACTTCGGTATAATTACTTTCTACTTTAGCAAAAAGAAACTCACTTAATAGTAGTTCAAAAGCACCATCAGATGCAGTATGTTGTATGGTAATAGATGTAGGCTCTGAAATCAAATTAGAATGAATAGGTAGTTTTTTAACACTAGTTGTGTGCTGACGAATCAGACGTTCTAGATTTAGAGGTAGTATGATAATCAGTAAAAGAAACCCAACTAAAAAGGTATTTCTGATTTCTTCCCAAAGGTATCTAAAAGACCAATTATCTGGATTGGTATAGATGATATCTCGAATTAAGAACCCAACAATACCAATGATCAATAAAATGACAGACAGATGAAAAAGTTCTTTTCCGAGCGTCCAGGAGGTATCATCTTTTATGCGTTTGTTTAGGGAACTAAAATATAGATAAGCAATCGGGAAAGGAATACAAGCATGAATCACTAAAATCAGCATAGAACTGATTTTATGCTCCGTTTCATTCACGTCAAAAGGTTCAAAGAAATAGGAAAACACAAAACTTAATACAGAAATTGAAAGCAATAAAACAAGCAACTTTCTTTGATTACTATATAGATATGGATACGGTTGTCCTAGGTAAACCTTAATTCGATCGAGTATTGATTTCATTGGTGGCTAAAGTAGTTTTTTCATAGAAATTATCCTATTAGTATAGTTGATGGGAGTTAGTCAGAACGCTTCGAAGAAAACCAATGACTGTACTCGTATATAAACTCACCATTCGAGTAACCTCAGGATCCTTAAATACCGAGGGCTGTACTTCGACAAGCTCAGCATACGATCTCGAAGCCTGACAGCACTTTGATGAGTTATAACTTAAATCAGAATTCAACCCTTCGAGAACATTTCGACTCCCGATAGCTATCGGGACAGTGTGACACCTCAGGGTTCGAATTATATCCGAGGGCTGAGGCACTCGAAGCCCGTTAAACTGAGCATACGATCTCGAAGCCTGAAAAGCACTTC
>NZ_WEKL01000081.1 GCF_019295435.1 Aquimarina litoralis | reverse complement strand
ACGATATCGCGAACAATTACCAAATTAGGCTCAAAATTATTCTTAAAGACATTGAAGTAAAAATCAATCTCACAATTCCCATCAAACTCTACTCGAATCCTATATTCACCAGCTTCGGTAACCGTGAAATCCCTAGTCGTAGCTACCTGAACCCAATCAGGATCACAGGTGCTATCCAAAGTAGGACAATCCTCATCTCTTGTAACAGATGGACATGCTGCTGGATCTAATCGCTCCCATACAATATTGGTAGCATCTACAAAGCCTGAATCTAAATACTGAGAGTCCGTAGCTCCACATAAGAAAATCTCTGGCAAAGGATCTCCCGTAATCGGACATGTACGTACATTTCCATTTATAGATGGATCCTGAGCGATAGGAACTATAGGGTTGGTAACCGTATTAAATGCTGTAACCGTCCATATCTCGAACAGATCATTACAATCTGGATTACCTGTTTTATCAACACGATACACTCCCGATGCACTAACAGTTAATGTTTGCATATTTCCAACAACCATACCCGTACCTAAATCCGTCCAAACATAGTTTGGAAATCCTCCTCCAGCTACTAAATCTAAAGTACCTGTACATAAAAAAGCGCTGAAATTACCATCACAACTGTCTAAATCAATTAAAAAGTTAGAGGCTCCAGGTTCCACAAAGCGACAAGCATCTTGACTTAAAACACTACCTTCTCCTGATCTAGTGATACCAGAAATAACTCCTGTATAGGTTGAAGTAGCAATATTCTCTATTTCATTACTACAAGCATCTCGTAAATCAGCACAACTGGCAACTACTTCAACTCCAAAACGAATGGTTAAGGGAGCATCAAATCGTTCTACCACACCATCATCAAAATCAAAACGCACTTCTCTATTTCCATTTAAAAGCGTTGCTGTAACACCCGCTGGCGTAGTAATTGTGCCTCCTACAAAATCAACATTTGCTGGTAAAATATCATCAATAAAAGCATTAGTAATATCCTCGTTTCCCTGATTTTCTATTGTTAATTCATAAAATAATTGCTGGCCTAAAACCACATCTCCACCAGTAATATCCACTGCGTTATTATCTAAAACTCTTTTAAACACAGTTAAATCCGGTTCAATAACTTCTACTGCAAATGTGCTCAAAAATGCACTGTAACTATCTCCTGCAGTGCTCAAGCTGAACTCTACAGAAGTTTGGTTATTTCCTATAATAGTATTTCCAGTATTTGGGATATCAAAAATATCTAAATCAAAACCTAAAGTATTTTCCGAGGCAGGGCTACGAGCAGTATTGTAAGCACCATCTACAGAAACAGAACTGTTAAAAAAGTTGGTTACATCATTTACAGGATCTGCAAATAATGGAATCTCAAAATTACCTAATGGTTGGGAAAAAATTGCCAAACCATCTCCCGTAAAGTTAGTATCTCCTTCTAAAGCAGCAATACCATATCTAGCATTTACTGGTAATGGAGCGGGTAATGTTTGAAAATTATCATATAAGAATGTAACTGGAGGGTCATTTGAACCAATTTGTCTAAACCCATCTCTAGTACTAATAAATTTTTCAGTATCCGTAGGATCCTCATAAACTAACACTAACGTCCATCCAGAGGCGATACCCGGACCAGATGGTCCAATCGCAGATCTTACATTTGCCACAGTATAAGTCCCTCTAGGATCTGCGAGAGAAGTAACAATGTCTGTTACATCAGCATAACATACATAAGGTATATCTTTAGCGGCACGGTCGTTAGGATTTGTTGCAGTATTTCTATAACCATCATAAATAACACCTCTATTGGTAGCCACAGGAACATCCACATAATTCGCTGCACCTGGAACTCTTAATTTGACACTTCTAAAATCAGGTCTGGGATCGGGTAAGGGTAAACCTTGCGTGATAGGATTATTACTATCAGATTTTTCGATATAATATGTAGCGGTCCAGTATAATCCCGCGTACCGTATTTGTTCACAACCACTAGGTAAAATAAGATCTGCACTACTTGATCCAAATGTATCATCAACAAGATCTCCATCTTCATCGACAAAACCATCTATATCGATATATGCGACGCTTTGTCCATTATTATTTCCTGGTGTATTATTATCTCCATTAGGGTTAGAATCTAATCCTGTTACTGCATTTCCAATTAGAACTAGATCTCCTCTAATATTTAATTCACTGGCAGCTCTTGTTTCAAATTCTCTGTTCCCTATAACTACTTGTCCAAATGATTCATAGAAACAACAAAACAGTAGTATCCATATACAACATTTTGCTAAGGGGCGCATAAGTCGTGGTTTACGTTAATTAATAAAAATGCTAAAGATAGCAACGTCAAATTGCTATCTTTAGAAATACAAGATATTTAAAACATTATTAAGTTTTATTTAACATTATTTAACATTATTTAGTAGGTACATCCACACTTACTTTGTCTACATCCGAAGTCGATTCCTAAGGTAATCATATGAGAGCCTGCTGCATTACTCGCATCAAAAACCTCATTGATGTTCACCTGATATCCATACGCTACATAAAAATTAGACTTCTTAATCCCAATCATTGGTGATACCGATAACGGCTTAAAATCCTGATCCACTAACGAGCGTAAACTAATTCCCGCCCAATAGTAATCACTACGGTGTAATTTACGAACCTTCAAGTTCAAATCTGCTGTACTCCTACCATCTCCAGCAAAACTCTGATACAACACCGAAGGCTCAACCTCAATGTCACTAAAACGATCATAAAACGTATATCCTGAATACACATAATAATTCTGGATCGTAGAGGGCTCCGTAGGATTAAAATCATCTATCTGCTTCTGTAATAAGTTTACAGCATTCGCACTCAAGAAAAATCTCCCCAATCTATACAAAATACCAATGTCAAAATTCGAGTTGTTAACCGTAACATTCTCCAAACTCTCACTCGGTGGCTGATTCGGATCTCCATCATTAAACTCCGAAGTGTCAATACCAAACTGGGTAAACTTATAACTAATACCAAACGATAAATACTGATTCGTATACTCATTCAACGTTAAATGGTGTGCAAACGATAACTGAACGCCCTTCTGGGTCGTAAATCCATTCTGATCATTAAATAATATCGCTCCTACTCCTGAACGATCCGAGATACGACCATCTACAGATAACGACTGCGTTCCTGGGGCATCCGCAATATCAACCCATTGCTCAAAACCAGAGGCGCGAACCTGCCAACAATCTCCAATACCAGCATAGGCACTCGATATCAAATACGGATTGTCCGCTATATACTGATTCTGAACAGGTGCAAAAAACTCCTGACCGTAACTATTAATCGCTAACATAACTAATAACAAAACACTAGCTAGCCTCATCATATATCTTCTGTACGTTCTCATACTTATTATCTGTATAAAGTAAAGTGACCTGTAAATTCTCTATTATCCTTGTCGTTTAGAATGATCGTAAACCAATAGTCTCCCGATGGTAACTCACTACCCTGGTAAATACCATCCCAACCTTCTTCATCGCCAATAAACTCCGCTAACAACCTTCCGTATCTATCAAAAACCTTAACCTCCATATCACTAAAGAAGAATGGATCATTAACCGGATCTGAACTATCCTGACGTGGATACCAAAGATCATTTGTCCCATCCCCATCTGGTGTGAAGTAATTTGGAATAACTATATTGATAAAGGTTAACTCCTGAACTCCTATCGACTCACAGGCCATAGTATCTACAACGCGTAACGCATAATCCGCAGTCTCGTCTATAGAGAAAATATTACTGTCTAACTCTCTATAATCCGCTTCCGTCAGATCATTAACCGTTAAGCCTTCTGGGATAATCGCTACATAATAAATGTAATCACCACTACCTCCAGTAACTATAATCTCATACTCATTCGGATCTTGTGGATTACCCGTCATCTGTGCGATCGGTACCGATAATGGTGTATACTCTACTACCTCTATCTGTGCAACTGGCATATCACATAACGATGGATCATGAGTAACTAACCCCTCATAAACTCCTGGCGTAACAATAAACGTACCGGTAGTGTTATTATCGATAATCGATCCATCTGAAGGATTGATTAAATAATACGTAATCGTTCCGGTAGTAACCGTATCATCATCCAAAATAAAGTCTATATAATAAATCTCATCGGTAACATTACCCGATATCGGATCTATAACTGGACAATCCATCCTTGAACTCATAACAGCTCCTAAATTAACTCCTGGAGTAATATCTAATGCTAATGGAAATTCACAGTTCGCACTATTAGTAAAGTCACGTATAAACAAGGTAGTAATACCCCCTGGTAAATCCGTGATCACTAAATTCGTAGGATCCAATACTGGATTGAAATTAGTACCATCTATACTCCAGAAGTAAACAGGGTTCATAGGATCTGGTCCTACAGTACCTCCGCTTATCGAAACGGTAGCGGTACCATCTGACTCTCCTGCACAAGATTCTGGAGTCGTGGAGATAACCATACCGTCTATAGCGGAAGGCTCACTGATAATTAAATCTGTAATCGTTATTGGACATCCTCTAAAATCTTCTATCTCTACTCGATACGTCCCTGCACCTAATCCATCAAATACATGACGACGTAATTCATTGTCACTATCATCTTCTATGAATAAAAATAAAGCAGTACCTGAACTATCATATAACGAATAGAAATATGGGGCTGTACCTCCTTGAACAGGAGCATCCGGTGGACCGAATGGACCTATTTCTATCCTTCCGTCTGATTCACCATTACACGTAATATCAAAAACCTCTACCTCTGCCTCAAATTCTTCTGGCTGGGTAATACTAAATGGGGTGTCCTCTGGTCCACAATCCTCACTGGTAACACTATAAACATAATCCCCAGCTAATAAATCCCCAAAGAAACTCTCCGTCTGTGGACCTATATTTACCGCTGCTCCTGTGTAATCTGTACCCGTTAAGGTATACATATAATTACCTAAACCACCCGTAACTTCTGAATCTATCGATCCCGTAGCTTGACTGAAACAGATAACTTCTGTATTACCTAAATCTAAAGCAACTACTAAGTCCTCCGGAGCACGTACCGGTACCAAATTCGATGGACCACCAATACAACCATTCGCATCTCGTACATAGAACTGGTAATCTCCTGGTACTAATGATGTAAAGGTATCTCCTGGTACAAAAGTAACGCCGTCTAAACTATACTCATATGGTGGAGTACCGCCTGATCCTGTTACCTGAATGTCTGCCGTAGGATCTGTACAACTAGGATCTCGTAACGTATCTACACTAACCATAACCTCCGTAGGAGCGGTAATCGTAACAGTAGCACTAGAATCACAATTCAAATTATCCGTAACCGTAATCGTATATGTGTCTGGACCTAAATCTGTAAATACATACATATCGGTTGTACTTGTAAACTGTGCAGAAGTCGTCCCTGATGAATTCGTAATGCTAAACAAATACGTACCTACTCCTTGACCACCACTTGCTGTAGCCGTAATCTCAGCATCAACACTGTCAAAACATAACAATGGTGAGGTCTGAACAGCAACAACTCCTGTGTTAACTGGGGCAGTAATCGTAATATCTGCTGAGGCATCACATAAACTCGCATCGCGAACACGAACGGTATATGTACCTGCATCTAGGTTCTCAAATAATCCATTACTAACTACTCCATAAGCTATAATTGGGGTGCCTGCTGGTTGCTCTAACTGATACTCAATCGTACCGGTACCTCCAGTGCCTACTGCCTGAATAGATGCATCATCTCCAGGATTACACGTCTCTAATGAAACTGGATCCACTACAACACTCAACTCCGCAGGAGAGGATAACGTAACGCGATTCGTCGTCTCATCACAGAATGGACTATCTAAGGCCTCTACAAAAATCTCATAGGTACCCGCTGGTAATCCGCTTATCAATAATGGATTCGATACAGCTGTATCGCCTGATCCACTCGCAGCAACCGCACCACTAACCGTATTGGTAACTGTATAATTATACGTACCTGTGTACATCGATATATCTAAATTCAACTCACCATTACTGTCTCCAAAACATGCAATGTCTGTAACTATAGAAGCCGTAGCAACTATCAAATCAAAGGGAGCTACTTCATATGGAGCCGTATCTATAGAACAACCCGTATCCAAGTCGGTAATCCTAAATACATAACTACCTACTCCTGGTAAGTTAAACGTAGCACTCGTAGTACCTGATGGATCTTCTGCAACTACCTGAACATCTGCACCTCCTACTGGTAATAAATCAAACTCATAACCCCCAACGTTCCCTAAAATCCTATCTACTGAAACCGTAACAACCTCAGCATTTGGAGCATCACACGTAATAGCAGATACTTGAGTAACTAAAGCATTGTTCATTATTGGGAATGGATCAACTACAACTGTAGGTACTACAAATGGACAATTGTTCGAATCCATAACTGTAATATCGTAGTTACCTGCTACATCTGCATCAATAATAAACTGAACGCCCGGTGTAACAGCATCCGCATCAACTACCGCTACATCACTAACTGTAATACCCGGTCCTGTATAGGAAATCGTATAGTCTGGCGTACCATCAACTATCGTAACTGTTATATCTGGGAAAACATCACTRTTGTCTGCTGCACAACTATAAGCATTCTGGGTCGCACTCGCAGTWACCTGTGTAGGATCTACTAGCGTAATATTATTCTGTGATGAACAGCTCGTAATCGTAGARGTAACTACTACTAAATACTCGCCTGCKCCTAATCCATCAAACAATGGATCATCYGTCTGGTCTGGACCTATCTGAGCACCCTGAACACTACCTGTGAAATCAAATAACTGATAGGTATATGGAATATCTGTACCTACTGGTGTCGTTACCAATATAGATCCATCACTAGAACCTACACAATTTGGATTATCTCCCGTTAAAGCAACTGTAGGATCTGTTGGAATTTCTCTAGTAACTGTAGCTGTAGCATCACATCCTGGTGCAGGTGCAATTCCTGAATCTGTAACAGTAATACTATAACTACCTACTGATAAACCAGTAAATACATTACCACCAGCTCCATTCTGAGTAATAGGACCAACAGCAGCCGATGCACTATCAGTACCTGTTAATACAAAGGTGAAGTTGMCTGGGTTCGTCGCAAAATCAGAACCACCACTAACGGTAACGGTAATATCTCCATTGAAATCCCTACACGTAGGCTCAACACTAAAATCAGCACTCACTATTAATTCAGGATAAACAATCATCTGGTCTGTATCTGTACAACCATTAGCGTCTCTTACGAAAATATTATAAATTCCTGGTCCAGTAACTGTAAACTGATGTTCTGTATTACTTACATTTCCTGCTACATAAACAGGAGCATCTGGTGTTAATGGATCTCCGTCATCAATACCATACTCTAAAGTACCTGTACCTGTAGCCGTAACTGTAAATGTATAATTATTATCAAACGTACAGGCGTCATCTACAAACGCAGGAACACTTACAAAATTAGGATCTGCTATCTCTGTAATCGTAACATCCAATGGACCTGCAGAACAGAAACCTGGAGCAGCAGCAGTAGCACTAGAATCTATGACATAAATATCCCAATCTAAATCTAAGGCTGGATCCAATAACAGTGTACTATTTGTAACATAAGCTCCAATACCTGGGGCCGGAGCTCCATCAACTACAGCAGCATATCGATATGGTGGTGTACCTCCTTGACCAACTACAGTAACCTGGGCATCTATATTACAATTCGCAGCTGTCTGCGAAACCAATATGATATCCAATAACGGTGGCTCGGTAATACTAAAGTCTATCGTACCTGTACAGAATGGATCCGTTGGTGTGGCCACAGCTAATGTATAATTACCTATACCTAAATTCGGAATAGTCAATGAATATGGATCCGTAGCAGCAGCATCATTTCCGGTTAAAACTGAAACCCCCGTTGCACTATTAAATAACTCCCATTGTAACCCTACTCCAGCAAATGATGTAACATCAACTGTAATCGAACCATCACTCAGACCATTACAACTAATATCACTCAACGTATCTAAAGTAACTGTAGGAGAAGTAGCATTACTCTGCGGTGTCAATGTCTCTCTGTAAACACAGCCTCCACCATCTCTTACCTCAACTATATAACTAACACCAAATAATAAACCATCGAACTGATGTAGATTTCCTCCTGCCCCTGGAATCACAACAAAGGGTGCCGGTGGTGGTGTACCTAATCCATTGGTAAGACTAAAATTACCTAATGGTGCTGGCTCTCCTACTATTCTGATCTCAAAATTAGGATTACCATTACCAATAGCAATGTCATAAACAGCTCCATTAGCATTACAATCCGATGGACCTGCATCAAATAATATCTGTAAATCATCCGGTGGACTCGATACTGTAATCGTATTAGTTGTAAATATACATCCAACCTCATCCTCTACGGTAATGTAATAAGTACCAAAATCAACCTCTCCAAAAGTTAATGTCGTTGCGGTTGTAGCTGGAGCTGGGTTTGTCGATGTAAACACTGCTGGAAGAGCAGTAGCAGCACTAACTAAAGTACCATCCGAATTAAATAATGTATACGTATATCCTGTAGTAGTAACTGTACCTCCAACTACATTATCAACGATAACCGTACCGTAAGTAAAGGATCCTGCTCCAGTACATGTAACCGGAGTAAAATCAATATCAGCATTAATAGCTAATGGCTCATCAATTGTTACATTCCCCGTTAAAGTACATTCCTTAGCATCGCGTACTACATAATTATAGGTCCCCGCTCCTAAGCCTGAATAAACCGTCTGTGGAGAAAAAGTAACTCCATTGTCTATACTCGTCTCATATGGACCCGTACCAACTGTTGTGTCTATTGTAAAGGTAATAACACCAGTAGTGTCTCCATTACATAAAATATCCGTCGCTACAACAGTAGCTACCGGATCTGGAGCCGGATTTACTATAATCGTATCTGTCGCATCACATCCTTCACTATCTGTAACTGTAATATCATAAGTACCAGCACGATTTGTACTATAAGGAAAAGTACCCGTAAACAAAGCATCCGTACTTCCATTGTAATCTACAGAAAATGTATTACCTCCATTCCCACCTGTGGTAGATACATCTATAACAGCATCTGGACTAGCACTACAATCTAAATCCTTGGTTAATGACGCTACTAGCGTTAACTGGTCTGCTATCGTAAAGGTAATAGATGGCGTAGAACATCCATTCGCATCATTCACAAAAATAGTATACGTACCTGGTGTCAATCCTGTAATCTCAAATGTGTTCGCAGGATTCGGTGGAGAAGCCAAGAATGTAACTGGAACTGGTGCATTTCCATCCAAAACATATTCAAAAGGACCTGTACCTCCACTTATCGTGATCCATTGACTCGCCTGATCCGTAGTATCATAACATGGATCTCCGCCAGCAACTGCTGTAATTGTACCTGGTGAAGTCTCTCCTACAACAACCGTATCATCAAACTCACATGCTGCTGCAGTATTTCCATCTCTAACAAAAACGGTATAAGTACCGCCCGCTAATCCACTGAAAACATTACTGTTCTGATAAGCAACTATTACTGTCGTACCTGCCGCATCACTCAACTGATACTGATATCCGCCATTACCGCCTGTAGCATTTACCGTTATAATACCTGTACTAGCCCCACAATCTGCAGCATCAACATCTGCTGTAAAGCCAAGGACTGTTGGTTCATTAATAACTACTGTATCTGTTGCAGTACAGTTTGTTGTGTCATCTGTAACTGTTATTACATAACTTCCTCCTCCTAATCCAGGAACAGAAATTGTAGATGTTGTTTCTCCTGTACCTGTAATCGGCGTGCCTACAGGGATAGAACCTCCTGTAATTTCATAACTATAGGTCGTCGTTGTTAAATCTACACCCGTTACTTCAAAAGAAAGTGAACCATCTGTATCGCCATTACACGTAGGCTCCGACGTTGGAGTACCATTTACAGCTATAGGGTCTACATTGTCTATTGTGAAACTTTCTGAGTATACACAACCATCTGTAGTTGTTCTTGCTTCAAAAGTATACGTATTACCTGCTGGTAATGTATAAGTGTCATTCGTGCTAAATGCTGTCGCACTTCCTGCCGGAGCTGTAATCCTATACTCAAAACTACTAGCACCATTAGTACCTGTAGCTGAAACCGTTACTGTAGACTCTAGTGCTGGACAAACAACAGCGGTAAGAGAAAAGTCTAAATCTGTAACCTCTTGTAATGGGTCAATCGTTAAATCTCCTAAATTAACAGGACATGCCGCCGTATCTGTATCTCGTATCCATAATGTATAAGTGCCTGCTGTTAAGCCTCCGAAAACTCCTGTAGTATTCGTAAAATCAACACCATCTATACTATATTCATAACTACCATTTCCTCCCGCTGGATTTGATACTGTAATTTCTCCAGCAATAAAAGGTGATCCAGTAGCATCACATCTTAAATCTTCTGTAATCGCTATATCAGCTGTGATCGAGGTAGAAGCACCAATCGTAATAGATTCTTCTTCAGCAGGGCAACCAAAAATATCAGAAACATTGATAATATGAGTTCCAGCAGTAACTGTAAATGTTTGAGTATTACTATTACTTGTTATTGTTTGAGCTCCATTATCTAAATCATAGGTATAAGGACCTGCACCGGCAGTAACTGTAACTAAAATTGAACCAGGTTCTGCAGGACAAACAGGATCTGTACCAGTAACTGTAACTTCTATTGGCGTATAAGGGTTTACTGTAACCGGATTTGCATCGACAAAACAACTAGTATCCTGATCTGTAACTGTTATTGTATAAGTTCCCGCAGCTGTAAAACGAAATACATTCGTAGTAGATGGTTCTGGAGACAGTAATTGAAAAACTGGATTACTAATACTGTAATCAAAATTTCCAGAACCTCCTGTAACATTAACTTGAATAAGTGCAATAAATTCATCTGGATCAAACGGAGGTGCCGTTGGATCGTATTCTGGTGAATCTGGGTCATTCAAATTAATATTGGGTTGATAATTAGGGTTACATTGCAAGTCTCTAATCAAAACCGCAGAAGCTGTAAAGGTTGCAGCAGGAGATATTGTCACCTGTTGTGTATCTATACATTCTCCATCATACGATAAAACCTCTACATCATAAACATCAGCATCTAAACCTGTAAATATATGATTCGG
>NZ_WEKL01000080.1 GCF_019295435.1 Aquimarina litoralis | reverse complement strand
CACAATCAGCTTTGGGCAAATAATAATGGCCCCAATGCTCCAGAAGCTGCTGCTTTTGAACCAGTAGATGCTACGGATATGGTAAATTTGGTAACTGGAGATATGTCTTATGTTCTTCCACTATTAAATGTACCTTCACCAGAAGGAGGATATCCTTTAGCATTATCTTACCATGCTGGTATTGCGATGGATCAAGAAGCTTCTTGGGTAGGTTTAGGCTGGTCATTAAACCCCGGTTCCATTAACCGTTCTGTTAATGGTTATCCAGATGACTGGGGGAAAACAAAAATATCTGAATTTTTTTATGATCATGGTTATCAAGAGGATTTTTATGACTTCTCAATTGGAGGAACTCTTCCTAATGGATTAACTTTGGGTGTTGGTGCCTCCTGGGGATCTAATAAAGCATTTGGAGGATCTGTTACACTGGGAGCTGCTGGTTTTACTACGACTGTTGGATCTGATCGATTCGGGATAGGTTTAGGTTCTGGAACTAGTATTGGAATTTCATCGAATGGTGGATTCAGTGTAGGCACTGGATTTGGGGGAAGTTCTTATTCCGCAGGTCTGAGTTATAACACCAATACAGGATTATCAGGTGGTTTTAGTTTTAATCAATCACAAGAGAATGGATCCAGCGTTGTTAAAAGCTCTAGCGTTGGAATTTCAATAAGTTCTCAAGGGATAGTTCCGAGTTTTAATGGTTATAGTGGGGCTATTACCAATTCTTCGAGCTCCATTGAAAGCGGAGATTATGACATTGATGTTTCCACATCAGGTTTGAATTTGGATTTTGGAATATTTTGGTTTGGTTATGGACGTACAAAAGTAAAATACTCTCTTCATAAAAGAAATTTCACTTCCGTTAGTGGAGCTTTATATCCACACCATTCAAAATTAATGAGCGAAGATGATCCAACAATTGTATCATCTGAAAATAATATGGATATCATTCAATTAGATTCCAAATATGTCTCCGTTGACAATTTCGGTGGTAAAAACATTCTAAAACCTCAAGATTATACTAAGATTACCCTTCCAAACTATGATAACTATTCTGTAAATGCTCAAGGGCTATCTGGAGTAATCAAACCATACATTTTTGATGAAATTAATTTATTTGGTGCTCCCTACGGATCTTACGCAAATCGAACTCCAAGTACATATATCAATTCAGCTTCAATAGATTATTCTTTTGATCTAAATAATAAAACCAATTTTTATTTTAAAAATGCACACAATTCTTTCTTAAGAATAAATAAAGGAGCTTTTAATGAAAATAATAGTGTTGGGATTGATAATAATTATGTCTTAAACTTATCTCCAAATTCAGAAAATACTTTTAGCTCAGACTATACTCCAAATGGAGACTTGATCAAATCTGGAAATAGAAAACGAGGAGGAAATTATATTGAAGTATTTAAAAATGAAGATATAATATTGGGAAATACAAATGGATTCATAGAAGCAAAAGGTATTGATAGGCTAAATGACCCTCAATTCTTTAGTGAAGGTGTTAGTATTGGAGGATATAAAATAACTGCTTTAGATGGAAAAACATATCACTATTCACTTCCCGTGTATCAATTTGAATCATTTTATAAAAACTTCAAAGATGAAAATAAAGAAAATGAAAAATTTTTAGAAGTAAAAAAACAAAATCCTTATGCTACCCATTGGTTACTTACAGCTGTAACAGGTCCTGATTATTTTGATAAAAACAATAATGGACAATTGGATAATGAAGATTATGGATATTGGGTAGAATTTGAATACGGTAAATGGAGCGATGGATATGCATGGAGAAGCCCTAAAGAAGGATATGATCAATTGGATAACAGATATTCTTATTTTTGGGGGAGAAAACAAATATTTTACTTAGATGCTATAAGGACTAGAACTCATACTGCTTTATTTTCAAAAAAGTTAAGACAAGATGCGAAAAGTAATAATTTTGATTTTTTTGCAAATCCAATAACTTCTTCCGCTAATTTTAATAGAGATATAAATTGCCAAAAATTTGGAGTTGAACAAAGCTCTGACTGGATTGCAAATAAAGGAGATAAATTTTACTTATCAAATGGGGCTAACTATATAGCTCCATATAGGTTAAGAGGAAGGGAGACAAATTTTAGATATATTGATATTCCTGAAAATTTTAGCTTAGCTCTAGACAAAATAATTTTAGTAAAGAACGATGATTTAGTTTATAATAAATCCAGAGGTAATCTAACCAATAACTTAAAAGGATATTGTCATTTTGCACTAGGTTATTCTGATGTATATTATAATTTAATAAATCCGCAACAAGTTCCAAACTTATATGATCAACTGCCTAATCTGAATCAATTTGATATTCATCTACATCAAAACATATTAGATTTCACAGATATTACTGGAACTCAATTAGAAGAAAAAGCAGTTAAAATTATTGATTTCAACTACAATTATGAACTTGCAAAAAATTCAATCAACTCTTCTGCAACAAATAAAGGAAGGTTAACTCTAAAGAGTTTATCTTTCTTAGGTAAAAAAGGAACTTCTTTTTTACCTCCTTATAAGTTTAATTATAAAGGTGTTAGTAATACATTTGATAAAAACTTAACAGATGATTGGGGATACTATACAAACGCTACCGATACATGGAGTTTGGACAATATTACTACTCCTAATGGGCAAGTAATAGCAATTGATTATGAAGAAGATTCTTTTAGAGCTGAGGCTGTAGGAGATTTAGGATTTAGTAGTATATTTTGGACAATCGGTCGTTTTTCTGGTCAATATTTTGATAATGTCACCTCGGTTACCAAAGGTTTTAACACTATAAAACTAAATTTTGGAGAATTATACCACGAAAACACTTTCGATAAAATACGTCCTGGCATGGAAGTAGAAGTATTTCACCCTGAAATTCTACCCTATCAACATTTTGATGTTAGACTATCAAATGCTAGAAGATATACCCCTGACAAATATGTAATAAGTGAGATTTCCAAAGCAGGAAAATGGGTTCAACTAAAAACAACGGAAAAAACTAAATTTCATGGAAGATTTCCAAGTGAGATAACCTACTGCCCTAATCAAACTCCTTCTTATCAATGCACAGGAAAAAGTGCTTCATTCAAAATTATAATGGATGCATTTACTAGTGATACAAACCCAAATGGCAAAACAGGAGGAGGAATTAGAACAAAAGAAGTTAAGATTTTAAATGACGGAAAAATTGTGAACTCAATATCATATAGTTATCAAAATCCTTTTAGTAATAGAATATCAGGTGTTACATCATACTTTCCTTCTGATAATGAACGAAATATAGAATATTTACCACTTACTCCATCTCCGGGTGTTATGTATGAATATGTTGGTGTAACTGGAAAAGATGGTGATGGAAAAACAACAAAAAAAGCATTGTATGAATTTGAAGTACTAAAACCATATGCTTATGAATTCGATTATATTTACTCATTAGGAGATGCTTTAAAAATTGAAAGAAGAAATTATAATAGACCAGGAAACGTATTAAATAGTTATGAAATAGGCATTTATAATCATATAGTACATGATAAACTAAACTCAATTGGTAGATTAAAGAACATAAGTGAATATAACTCCAAAAATCAATTACTAAAAAAAGTATCTCATAAGTATAAGACTAATCTGAATGAAGATGGAGAACTAGGAGTGGTTCAAGAATCATTTAAAACAACAAGAAAAGGACCACATGGAATACCTGCAAATTATCAGGCTCCTGGCCCTTACTTTCTTGAATTGTCAGGAATAGTTGAATATCCATCTGTGATTGAAAGTACAACAACCGTGGAAGGAGGATTTACAAATACAGTTTATTATGATAAACATGATYTCTTAACAGGCCAAACTACTGAAACAACAACAGTTTCTAGCGATGGCACAGAATACAAGACAAAAATTATTCCAGCATACCATATAAATGATTATTCAAACAATAGCTATGGTTATAGTATGGGCGCCAAAGTGGATAATCCTACAAACAAAAACATGCTTTCACAAACTGCAGTTGCTTTAACACAAGTGAAAAATGATTCTGGTAATTGGCACATTATGAATGCAGATATTACCACATGGAACAACGATTGGGTATATAGAACATATCAGGGTGGTATAAATAGTGCTACGAGTAATGATGAAAAAGTCTGGCGTAAACATCAAACCTTTGCATGGAAAGGTGAAGTAGATACTAATGGTGCATATATGGGTTATACTGGAGATGATGATAACTTCAATTGGTCAGATCCAAATAATCAAACAAATACAGAATGGATCAAAACTTCAGAAATTAGTTTGTATGATCATTATTCCATGCCTCTTGAATCTATTGATATCAACGGTAATAGAGCTAGTACTAAAATGGGAGATGATGATTCTAAAGTATTTGCAATAGCTAATGCTGGATATACAAAAATGTTTTACTCTGGTGCGGAGGACCTCATAGAAAACACTCACTATTTTAGTGGACAAGTCTTTAAAGGGAACTCTGCAATCTTATCTGACATCTATCATACAGGAACCAAAAGTATACAAGCAGCTGCTAATGTAAAAGCCTTTGCTGTAAACCCGGAAGCAGGAAAATATAAAATTTCCGTCTGGGCATATAAAGGTGCTAACAATAACTATGTTAATACAAAAGTAAAAGCTGCTAACTCTGTAATTTCTTATCATCCTGGAGAAGTGATTCCAGCAGGCAATTGGGTACAATTAAATTTTTATACAAATGATATTGGRAACTTCCAAGAAGTGTATGTATATAACACTTCAGGAACAACTATTTATGATGATTTTAGAATGATTCCTGTTGAATCTTCGATGACCAGTTATGTTTACAATGAGTGGGATGAACTTACCTATATAATTGGTGCTAACAATATGGCAACCAAATATGAATATGATGACGCCGGGAGACTCCATAAAACGCATTCGGAAGTGATGGACACACCAGGAATTCCTGGTGGTTTTAAACTAAATAGTGAAATTAATTATAACTATAGTACACCAATCAATACGAGTATTACGAATCCAAATGCGTTAACCTTATCAATAGGAGTCAGTGATCCTAATATCTCTYCCCCTACCCTTACCGCCACAGCCAACGGAGGAACTTTTGAATACGAATATCGATGGGCGGTTAATAGCAATCAGAATAGTTTGAATTATGGTTCTTGGTCTAGTTCTAATACTCGTAACATTTTTACTACTTGTGGAGTTGGTGGTCGAGTGTATTATAAATGCCAAGTACGAGATAAAAACACAGGAGCTATTAAAGAAAGTACTGGAACCCATCAAAAACAAGGATGTGGAGATAATGATGATGATCCAAATGATCCAGATGGTAATCCAGTACAACAATAATCATACAATTTAAATCAAAAGAAAATGATACACATTCATAAATATATAAGCTGCTTTTTCTTATTGGTACTATCCTTTGTCGGGACAGCACAAGATCTAAACTGGTATGAAAATTCTGGTATAGAAAGCAGTATAAACAATACGCTTACCGGTAATGCACAAGTATTGTCTTTGGAAGTATTACCCGAAGAATCCTCAACAGGGTACTTCGAGATCACAAACTTCAAAGTCGATGGAAACAATATCGCTGGTTTTATAGAAACTAGATATTCTGATGTGACCATCTACCTTGCACAAACTTCTGCTACAAACCTTAATAATCATAATAGATATGCTATTACGATTTCTAATACCGGATTGACAAACACTTTCGATTCATCTTATAAGGTCATTGCCAAAAAACCTGATGGATCGATTATTGGAACACTAACCAATATAAATCCACAAACATCAGATCGATTACGGATAGAAAAAATCAATGCTACTGAGTTACGTTTCTTTTATAATTCACAAGTGTTAGGAACTGTTACTGATAGCGATCTATCTTGGCTACGTGCTGGATATGCTGGAAATCTAAATGCTGATGCATTTCCTCCAAGAGTATTATCATGTACCTATAGTCAACAAGGTTTTAGCATTACCGGTGATAGCTACGGACCTTTTGCTGTTACTGATACCAATAAAAACTGGGTTTCTGTAAATACTTTTGGAATTACAGAAAATCCGGTAGGAAATATAGTTGATGCTAGTGTAAGTTATTATGATGATCTAGGAAAACCAACACAATCTCAATCCTTTGATAAAAAAGAAAAGAAAATTTGGGCTAGCGAAATTAGATATGATGCACAAGGAAGACCTGCTATAAGTACGCTGACTGCTCCTATCGAGACTACCCCAAGGTTTAGTTATAAAGACGGGTTTATCAAAAAGACTGGAAATGCTAATTTCAATATTTCAGATTATGAAAAAGAGGATATAGAAAATCCTACTCCTGTTACTAATCAGGAAAATACGCTAGGATGGTATTATAGTAATAGTAACAATAGTGATCCTTATCAAGATATAACAGATCGCCCCTACTCTAGAACGATTTACAGTGAACTCAATCCTGGAACTACCCTGAAAACAGTCGGTGGCAATAAGATGGACAACGAATGGAAACAAGGATATGTATTTTCTATGCCCGCAGGACAAGAACTGTCTCAATCTGATGCGTTTGGAGAAACCAAATACAACAACTATAAAATCGTAAAAACAGTTTCTAGAGATGTACATGGAGTAGAAACTGTAGTATTTACGAATACTGATGGACGTACCTTGGCTGCTGCAAGAAGTGGTAACGAAGAAGGTGGAATTGACAATTCCAAAACATCATCTGTAACCATAGGAGCACAAGGGTTTGTAGATATCCATATCCCGGTAGGAAGAACAGGAATTTCAATTACTAACAATCCAGGAGTAACAATATATGATCTGATTACTGAACAACCGATAGCAACTAATAGTAATAGTTTATCTAATGGTTTTTACAGAGTAGCAGTAAATAATCTTGATAATTATGTCACTGATAGTACTACGATAACATACCCGGAAAACTATTACGATTATAGCCTAAACGAATATGACAAAACAGGTAGATTACTAAGTAGTAAACAACCCTTACAACAGTTAGAAACTACTTTTGAGTATAATACATTAGGTCAGTTGATATATACAAATAGCCCGGACGAAGGAGAAACTTGGCTTAAATATAGAGACGATGGACAAATACGATTTTCTCAAAATAGCAAACAACAAGCTGCTGGAGAATTCTCTTATACCCATTATGATCATTTAGCAAGGCCTGTAGAAAGCGGTGTATACAAATCTAATTCAAGTGTATATTTCAATTCATCTGCCGTACACTACAATCTTGATATGGTACACACTGCTCAGCAATATATAGATGATGAAGACTTTTTGAAAAGTCAATATTGCTCTGAAGTTCATTTTACTACCTATGATGCATTGTCTACAACAGATCTTAATTATCTAGCAACAGTACATAGCAGTTATGCGAATCCTTCTTTCTTAAGTGGTAATGTGGCGAAAACCTATAATGAAAACACCACAACCTATTATAGTTATGATATTTATGGCAGAACACAATGGATCGTACAAAACATTACCGGTTTAGGAACTAAAACGATTGATTATGAATACGATCCGATTACCAATCAAGTAAACCGTGTCCTATATCAAAAACATAGTGCCTCAGACTTGTTTATTCATAGATACACCTATGACAAGGATGATTATAGTTTAACCAAAGTAGAAACTTCTACTGATGGAATTACCTACAAAGAGCATGCCTCTTACATTTATAACGAAATAGGAGAACTTTCACGACTTGATCTAGCACAAGGATTACAAGGAATTGATTATATCTATAACCTAAATGGTGCATTAAAAAGCATCAATAGCCCTAATCTTATGGATATCAATGATCAAGATGGAAATCCTAGTGATCTTTTCGGGATGGATATCCATTATTATAAAGATGATTATAAAAGAACGGGAACTCCCAGAGCAGTCCCTTCTACTACCAATGGTATTGAACAATACAATGGGAATATCAAAGCCATTACTTGGAAAACTGCAGGAATCGATGATAACAATCCAGATACGTATTATTACACCTATAACAAAAATAATTGGTTAACTGGAGCAAGTTTTAATACACAGGTAAATGAAGCTGACCTTTCTATTCCATTACAGGAAACTAGAAATCAAACAGTAACAGCTACAGAAACTGTAGAAGCCAGAACCTCGATAGTATTAGAACAAGGATTTCATATTATTGCCTCTAGTGCGAAAACATTTAGTGCTCGTATTGCAACGGATGGAACGGTACAAGGAAATGGAGACTATAATGTATCAAACATTACCTATGATGCTAATGGAAACATCCAATCCCTTACTCGCAATAAAGATACCTATCAGGGAAGTAATGTTATGGATCAATTGTCATACACCTATAAAACGGATAAACCCAACCAATTACTTAGAGTAGATGATGCAGCTGGAGATGTGGTTGGTGCCGATGATATCGGAGATCAAAATGGAAATAATTATGTGTATAATGAAATCGGACAACTAATAGAAAACAAAGAAGAAAAGATTAGCTATCTTTACAATACAAGAGAATTAGTAGCGGAAATTCAAAGAGATGGAATACCATTGGTGAAGTTCTTTTACAACGATGAAAATCATAGAGTACGCAAGGAATTTTATAATCCTACAAATGGAAATCTAGTATATACTGAGTTTTATATCCGTGATGCTGCAGGAACAACCATGGCTATCTATCGAAAAGATAGTAATGGTACTAATCTAGTAGAAAACACTATTTATGGAGCTAACAGACTAGGTATCCATAAAGCAGATGGTAGCAGCTATTATCAACTAACTGATCATTTAGGGAATGTACGTGCTGTAGTAGGTAGAACCAACAGTGGACAACCAATCGCAATGACTACAGCTACTGATTATTATCCTTTTGGATTGCCAATGCCAGGACGTACTCTAAACGGTGGAGAACAATATCGATATGCATACCAAGGACAAGAGAAAGATCCCGAAACCGGAAAAGAAGCTTTCCAATTACGATTATGGGATAGCAGGATTGGAAGATGGTTAACTACAGATCCGTATGGACAACATAATTCACCGTATATGGGTATGGGAAATAATCCAATAACAAGGTGGGATCCTGACGGTGGATGTGATCAACCGGATTCTGATTGTGGTTTTCTAAAACGATCTTGGTACTACTTAACAGGCAGAGGAACACAAGTAGATGCTTGGCAAGAATATCATAACCCTACAATAATGCAAGGACAAGGATTAATCTATACAAACTATTTTAATATAAATGATGGCGAATTTGTTGCATTAGTAGGGCAAACCGAAAATGAAGAACTTGTTTGGCATCAATTCACTGAAACAGGAGCTACGCTTGAAGAAATAGGTGAATTTCTTTTAGACTTACCTGGTCCTCCAATATTTGATCCTCTAAATCAATTTGGTTCTCATGATCGACAAGCTGTTTACATGGCTGGAATTGGAGTTCCTAAATTACCTAAAAAAGTAAAAAGACATGGTTGGCTAAAAAGAAAATATTTTAATAAACTTGGTAAAAAAGCCCAATCAAGCGTTCTTAAAGCTTTAGAAAATGGTATAATTCCTGCATCATCTGAAGGTGTTCCTGGAATCAAAGCTTTGGCAGATTGGGAGCTTAAAATACTAAAGAAGAGAGGCATAACTGGATATACTCATAAAATAAAATATTTTGGAGGAAAAGGTCATCAACGGTTTTTAGGAAAAAAGACATCTAATGGTAAAACATTTTTCTTTGACAAATTAACATCAATAACAAAATAATAATGAAAAATATCATTGAATCATATAACATTAAAAAAGTAATCCAAGAAGTCCATCAAGACTTCGAAAAAATCCTATTTAAAAGTAAAACAAGTTTAATAGAAACAGATCAATTTAAGGAACAACAGATAGATTATTTAAATGCTGTTTTTGATAAAGTTTCTTTACAAATTTTCGACGTAGATTTAGTTATTATTACATTTTATTTTGATGTGTTTTTCGAACAGGATATTGTAGGAAAGTACTTTAAAAGCTTTTCTTCCGATTATAAAGAATGCATTGATAGTGAAATTTATGGTTGTGATCCACCTTATGAAAATAGAAACCCTGTAAATTATTCCTCACTTATAAAATTATAGAATCTTATCCAGCTGCGCGAAGTTTGCAACTTCGTGCGATATTCAAAAGACGAGAATTTATAATTTTATAATAACAACCATGATCTATTTTTATGATAGGTTGTGGTTGTGTTTTTTATCACATAATATTCTTGTGGTTATATCAAAAATACATCTGTAATTCGAGAACATTTCGACAGGCTCAAATAAGAATCCAACCCAGCGCTACCGCTAGTTTGTAATTAGCGATCTCCCCCGCTTCCAGCTGTGCGAAGTTTGCAACTTCGTGCGATATTCAAAAGACGAGAATTTATAATTTTATATTAACAACCACGATCTATTTTTATAATAGGTTGTGGTTTTTCTTTTTTGTCACATAATATTCTTGCAGTTATATCAAAAATAAATCTGGATTTCCAAAACATTTCGACAGGCTCAAATAAGAATCCAACCCCAGCTACCGCTAGTTTGTAACTAGTGGTCTCAATAACAAAATAAAACAAAAATGATCTGTGAAGTTACAAACTTCATACAACACTCAAAGTGAAATAGATATTTATATTCAGAATGAACTTTAGCAATAAAACTTACGATTATAAATATTGAGTCTTTAATTACTAGATTTTTAAAGTTCTAGTCCTACCCTTAAAATATCCTTTACAATAATAAAAAAGTCAGATTTGCATAGTAACATTTATATAATTACTGACACTATACTGTATAACAAAAAAAGAAAATGATACACATTCATAAATATATAAGCTGCTTTTTCTTATTAGTACTATCCTTTGCTGGGACAGCACAGGATCTAAACCATGCTGCGCGAAGTTTGCAACTTCGTGTAAAATTAAAAAGACGAGATTCCCCGCTCCCGATAGTTTGTAACTAGTAGCGGTACAGCTTGGCAGGGTATGAAGAAATAATAACAACCACGATCTATTTTATGATAGGTTGTGGTTTTGTTTTTTATCACATAATATTCTTATAGTTATATCAAAAGTACATCTGGAATTCGAGAACATTTCGACAAGCTCAAATAAGACACCAACCCTCTATACATTAGCTATTATATCGTTAAAATAACATTAACACTTTTATAACTAAAATTAATAAAACCCTACCCATCTAGGTGGGGAGGGGGTACCCCTATAGGTATCTTACCTACTCATAACCTATTGGGGTACCCTTATAGGTGGGTGCACTTAACTATGTCTTGTCCTGAAATAGGTTTACACAAAAAGTGTAAAAATGGATAGATATTTAAAGACAACAAAGATTAGATACAGCGAAGATTTCAAGCTATTTATTTGCAAGGAATTCATGACTGGGAATTATTCTCTGACTTCTCTTAGGAAGAGATATGATATTGGTGGTAAAACTACGATTTCCAAATGGCTAAAGAAATATGGTTATTTAACTCCTAAATTAGT
>NZ_WEKL01000079.1 GCF_019295435.1 Aquimarina litoralis | reverse complement strand
CCATCAGTGCCCACTATATTACCGTCTCTTTGTAGTAATGCTGATGAAGACGCTAGTACCTGATTTGCATTATTTTTATCTCTTAATTCTACCCAAATCCAGTCTACAATAGCATTTGCTCCTGTTGTATTAAAAACTGTTGCTGCTGTCGTTGCTGCATCTGCATAGGGAGATGTTGTTGGAATTGCCGCAGCAGCTCTTAAATCATCTCGCATTAGACTCTCTTCTCCCATATTTGGATTAATGGCAGCTCCTTGTAGAAACACAACTGGATTAATCTTAATCGCTAATTGTATCGTAGCTTGCTGAAAACCTTGGGTTAGCGTAGTGGTACCATCTGTAATCGTAGTTACTGCTAATTCTCCTATGGTATAGTCCAAGGTAACACCACCATTAGTGATGGTGTTACCGCCTGAACTGATTACTTGTCTTTCTATACTTTGCGCTTGCACACCAAAAAATGTACACACACCTACTAGCGTTAAAAATAATCTTCTCATCTTATTAATTCTTTTGATACGTTACCTGACTTTTCAATACAGCCTCTAATGCCTGAAGACGCTTTTCTATAGTTGAAGCTTCCGCTGCATCAGCTTTTAGTGCTGTAATCTCAGCTTGCTGTTGCTCTATCTGCTGCTGCTGTTCTTTTAATGCTTCTACCAAAACTGGGATTAATCCTGTATAGTTTACACTTTTATATCCTTGATCATTCGTAGATACCAGATTTGGAAAGATTTTTTCAATGTCTTGGGCAATCACTCCATATTGCGTTCCCTCAGCAAATTTCATATTTGGAAAGTCTTCTTTTCTCATTTCATATTGAACTCCTTCCGTTTTTAGAATTTTATCTAAACTGTTAGGTAGTGCTTCAATATTCTTTTTATAACGACGATCTGAGATATTCGTTAAATTTCCTGTGTAGTTTAGATCTCCGTTTACGTTCAATGCATAAGTGGTTTCTGGTGTAGTAGTTCCTACTCCTACATTCCCTGAAAAAGCAGTATTCCCGTTTTTAAGCATTACCAACGCATCAGAAGGATATACTCCATCAAAATCAGCAGTACCATTACCTATTACAAATAAGCGATCCGTTTCTATATAAGCACTTGGGTTTCCTGCCACAGGTGTATTTCTGTATCCCATGCTTATCTGACCTCTACTTTCTGCTGTTAGATTCGCTCCAAGAGTGATGGTATTCACACCAGAAGATGTGCTAAAGCTTCCAATAGCTACCGATGAACTACTTGTTGCATTTACCTGATTCCCTAAAGCAATGGCATTCAATCCTGATGCATCAGGAGAAAACCCTACAGCAAAAGCCTGATCACCCGCTGCTTTAGGATTAATTCCAAAGGCTGCAGAATAAGCTCCAACATTTGCATCTGCAAAGGCATTAACTCCTCCGATATCTCTACCAATCCTGATCGCCGCTTTATTTTTGTCAAAGAATATTCTGTTAGCAGCTAAAATATCTAACCCTGTTTCATTTGTTGGTGCTCCAAAAATAAAGTCATCCACTCCATATGCATTCGCACCATTACTAGTGATATTATTTGTAGTAGAAAATGCTGGTGCTGCTGGCTGATCAATCCAGCTGTATGCTCCTGAACCGTCTGTTGACAATACTTGCCCATTATTTCCTCCTGTTGGAATTTCATTGGGTACATCTTGCCAACTAACTGCTGTACCGTCTGTAGTCAAAAATTTACCAGATTCTCCTGTTTGAGTTGGTAATTCGATCTCGTTCGTAGGGTCAGCATCCGCATCATCATTTGTTACCCATGATAATAATCCCGCACCATCTGTTGAAAGTACTTCTCCGTTATTTCCTCCATTTGGAATAGCATCTGCTGCAGGTGTTACCCAAGAAACATTTCCTGCTCCATCGGTTTGCATAATCTGCAATGCCGAACCATCTTGTGCAGGTAACGTAAAGGCCGTTCCTGGTCCATCATTGTCTCCATCAATGGTAAATGTTCCGTTTAAAGTTGTATTACCATTTTTTAACATGACTAAGGCATCACTATTCAAAGCAAGATTGATATCCGGTTGTCCATTACCAATGACAAATAAACGATCCGTATCCACCCAAGTATCTGCAGAACCGGCAACAAAATTACTGTATTGTCCTAATTGAATTTCGGCCATGGAGTTGGCATTTAATTGTCTTCCGATTGCAGTAGAATTTACTCCATTAGCCCTCGCATTCAAACCAAACCCTCTAGCATAATCTGCAAAACCACCAGCGTTAGTACCAAAAGCAAATGCTTCATTTCCTGTAGCATTAGCGTTTCTACCCATTGAAAAGGAATTACGACCACTTGCTAATCCTCCTTCTCCAAAACCAACAGAAAAGTCTCCAACATTAGCTTCATCCCAGGCATCACTGAAGGTAAATCCTGCTCTGAATGCACGTTTACTCTTATCAAAAAACATACGGGCGTTCAATGGACTATTCATTGAGGAGAAATCTAATTGACTTGCCCCAAATACAAAATCATCTGTTTGGTTATTTCCATTGCCATTACTAACCACATTACTATTTACTACAAATACCCCAGCATTTCCTGCAACACCACTATTCATAGCATACATCGCATAAGGAACGAACTGTAATTTTGAAGTTCCTATCTGAACATAGTTCGTTCCTCCAGTAATATCAACCTGTACATCAATCCACTGATTTTGTTTACTCCAATCAATTGCTAAAAAATTAGCTCCTGACGTTCCTCCTCCAACAAGAAATGTAATCATTCCTTGGTCATTAGAAGTCACGGTATGTGCTTCATTATACACCACACTTCCTGTGGCACTTCCTTCTATAATTCTAACCAGAACGCCTACAGACTGATTCACTACGGGATCTCCTGCTGCATCTCTGACTACTGCCTGATAATTAAAGGTCTGAGAAAATCCAATCCCACACCATAAAGCAGCTATTAAAAAGATTATATTTTTTTTCATCTATATCTAGATTTACATTTTTAAAGTTTGATTTGAAGATTTAGATATACAGGGGTTGTTGAACACAACCCCAACATATCCTTCTTGATCACTGTATATCACGGCCCCTTTCTCCGCAATATTTTTTATAGTACTATTAAAAGAAATAACAGCACATATAAGGTAAGTAGTGTTAAAGTCAACCTATATTTCATTATGTTTTTCCTCATCATAAGCTGGCTTTTACATTTGAAGAATACAGCTTGTTTTCATACAAGCTGTAGTTCTCAAAATGTTATTGTACTCCTTTTATTTCTTCTTTACGAATCGAATAGTCTTAGCACTATTTCCTTTGCTAATTCTTACAAGATAGACTCCTTCTTGGAATTGAGATACTTCAATGGCTTGGGCATTATAATCTTTGATTTGTTTTACCAATCTACCTTCCATTGAATAGATCTCGATCATATCTATCGTTTCAGATACTCCAGACACTACGAATCTATCGATCACTGGGTTTGGATATAGTCTTATCGACGCTAACTCATTTTCATCTACACTTAGCGTAGCAGTTACATTCACAGTTCTAGTTACTTCTACTGCTGCATTTCCTGAAGCATCCGTAGCATTATAGGTAACCGTATAACTTCCAATCACATTAGTGTCGACTGCAGAGGCATCGATTACTACCATAGATCCATCATCTGTAGTAGCTCCTAATTCTACATACGCAGTACCTTCTAAAATTTCTTGTGGATTTGCTCCGTTTAACGTAATCACTGGTGCAGTAGTATCTACTACATTCACCGTTCTAATTACTTCTACAGCATTATTTCCAGAAGCATCCGTAGCATTATAGGTTACTGAATAACTTCCTACTGCATTGGTATTCACAGCAGAGGCATCGATTACTACCATAGATCCATCATTGGTAGTTGCTCCTAATTCTACGTATGCAGTACCTAATTCAATGGTCTGTGGATTTGCTCCTGTTAATGTAATTACTGGCGCATTTGTATCTACTACATTCACCGTTCTTATCACTTCTACAGCTGCATTTCCTGAAGCATCCGTTGCATTATAGGTTACTGAATAACTTCCTACTGCATTGGTATTTACAGCAGATGCATCGATTACTACCATAGATCCATCATTTGTCGTAGCTCCTAATTCTACATAAGCAGTACCTAATTCAATTATTTGTGGATTCGCTCCGCTTAACGTAATGATTGGTGCGTTGGTATCTACGACATTCACCGTTCTAACTACTTCTACAGCAACATTTCCTGAAGCATCTGTAGCGTTATACCTTACTGAATAACTTCCTATTGCATTTGTATTTACAGCAGAGGCATCAATTACTACCATCGATCCATCATCTGTAGTAGCGCCTAGTTCTGCGTATACATCTCCTTGCGCAATTATCTGAGGATTTGATCCGTTTAACGTAATCACTGGTGCTGTAGTATCTACTACATTCACCGTTCTTATTACTTGCGCAGCAGCATTTCCTGAAGCATCTGTAGCATTATAAGTAACTGAATAACTTCCTACTGCATTTGTATTTACAGCAGAGGCGTCAATTACTACCATAGATCCATCATTTGTAGTTGCTCCTAACTCTGAATATCCAGCTCCTAATTCGATAGTCTGCGGATTTGCTCCGTTTAGTGTAATTACTGGTGCAGTAGTATCTACTACATTTACAATTCTAACTACTTCTACAGCAGCATTTCCTGCAGCATCTGTAGCATTATAGGTTACATTATAACTTCCTAATACATTTGTATTCACGGCAGAAGCATCGATCACAACTGTAGATCCATCATCAGCAGTAGCTCCTAACTCCACATAGGAAGCACCTAATTCGATTGCTTGTGGATTCGCTCCGTTTAATGTAATTATCGGTGCATTCGTATCTACTACATTTACAGTTCTTGTTACTTGCGCAGCAGCGTTTCCTGAAGCATCTGTAGCATTATAAGTTACTATATAACTTCCTACTGCATTAGTATTTACAGCGGATGCATCAATTACCACCATGGAACCATCATCTGTAGTAGCTCCTAATTCTGTATACATACCACCTTCTGCAATTATCTGTGGATTTGATCCATTCAAAGTAATCACGGGTGCAGTAGTATCTACAACATTTACGGTTCTTGATACTTCTACAGCATTATTTCCAGAAGCATCCGCAGCATTATAGGTGATTGTATAACTTCCTACAGCATCTACAAATGCACTTGCATCAATCACTACTGCAGATCCATCATCTGTTGTAGCACCTAGCTCAGTATATCCAGCTCCTAATTCTATAGTCTGTGGGTTTGCTCCGTTTAAGGTAATTACTGGTGCAGTAGTATCCACTACATTTACGGTTCTTGTTACTTCTACCGCTGAGTTACTAGATGCATCTTCAACATTATACGTTACTGTATATGTCCCAAGAACTGAAGTATTTACTGGGTTCACTACCACAATATCAGCAGTGATATCTCCATCTAAAGTATCACTAGCTGTCGCTCCAGCATCCGTATAGCTACTTCCAGCTTCTACAGTTACCGTTGGAGATCCTAATAAGGTAATTACAGGTACTGTACTATCCTGAACAATTACAGTACGAGTTACTTGTGCAGCTGCATTTCCTGCGGCATCGCTTACATTGTACGTTACTAAATACGTTCCAGGTATTAAAACATTTACTGGATTCACTACCACAATACTTGCCGTAAGACTACCATCCACTGCATCTGTTGCAATCGCTCCTGCATCCACATATGGATTCGCTGCTTCAGCAACTACTATTGGTAAACCATTTAGAACTATGACTGGTACTGTTGTATCAGCTACATTGACAGTTCTGGTTACTTCTACAGCGCTATTTCCTGAAGCATCTGTTGCATTATAGGTTACTGTATAACTTCCTGCCATATTTGTATTCACTGCTGATGCATCGATCACTACCATAGATCCATCATCCGTTGTAGCACCTAATTCTACATAACTACTTCCTTGTTCTATGGCTTGAGGATTTGCTCCGTTTAACGTAATCACTGGAGCTGTAGTATCCACTACATTTACGGTTCTTGTTACTTCTACGGCATCATTTCCTGAAGCATCGGTAGCGTTATAGGTAACACTATAGCTTCCTACTGCATCCATAAACGCACTGGCATCGATTACTACTGTAGATCCAGGTAACACTATARCTTCCTACTGCATCCATAAACGCACTKGCATCGATCACTACTGTAGATCCATCATCKGCAGTAGCTCCTAATTCTGTATAGCCAGCTCCAAGTTCTATTACYTGTGGATTGGCACCATTTAAAGTAATTACTGGTGCAGTAGTATCCACTACATTTACRGTTCTTGTTACTTCTACGGCATCATTTCCTGAAGCATCTGTAGCGTTATAGGTAACACTATAACTTCCTACTGCATCCATAAACGCACTTGCATCGATCACTACTGTAGATCCATCATCGGCAGTAGCTCCTAATTCTGTATATCCAGCTCCTAATTCTATTACTTGTGGGTTTGCTCCGTTTAAGGTAATTACCGGTGCAGTGGTATCTACTACATTTACCGTTCTTGTTACTTCTACCGCATCATTTCCAGCCGCATCCGTAGCATTATAGGTGATGGTATAACTTCCTAATGCATCTACAAAAGCACTTGCATCGATCACTACTGTAGATCCATCATCGGCAGTAGCTCCTAATTCTGTATAGCCAGCTCCCAATTCTATTTCTTGTGGATTATCACCATTTAAGGTAATTACTGGAGCAGTTGTGTCCACTACATTTACTGTTCTAGTTACTTCCACTGCATTATTCCCTGATGCATCTGTAGCATTATAGGTGATGGTATAACTTCCTACGGCATCTACAAAAGCACTTGCATCAATCACTACTGAAGAACCATCGTCTGTAGTTGCTCCTAATTCTGTATAGCCATCTCCTAATTCAATTGTTTGTGGATTTGCTCCCGTTAATGTAATCACAGGTGGTGTTGTATCAACTTCAGCTCCTGAAGAATCAAATGAATCATTTGCTGCACTAATTACAGTTCCAGAACATGGAACTCCATCACAAGCAATTACAAATTGCCCACCAAAAAGGGGTGCCTCTTCAAAAGTAAACATCGGATCTTTTGTAATATCCTGATATTTTATTTTAAGATGTAATAATAGTTTTGGAGTACTAGTTACATCACTTTGAGCATCCATAAGACTAGCATTCACTCCTTGCTGAAAAGAAACTGAATATCGAGTACTTGTGTTATTGTTATCTACAAATCCATTATACACATTGAGTGCTCCTCCAAATAAAGTTGCTCCGGTAATAGATCCATTAGGTTGTGTGTACTCCGCAACATCTGGTGCCGGTGGCATGGCAGAAGCATCTCCATCTATATTCGTTCCAAAAGCTTCTGAATTATAATTAAAATATAATTGTCCAGAGCCCAGTTTAAAGTCTACTGTACTCTGTATCATGACGTCTACTTCATAAAAATCATCAACGCCATCGTTGGTATTTTGCGCATTGGCAAAAGTAAATAGGATTTCCTGTGCTTGCACACCAGCCAATCCAAATACCAGGGCGAGTATTAAGGTTAAGTTCTTAATAAATTGGTAATAATTGTGTTTCATAGTGTATACATTAGGGGTTAAAAGGTTTATTTCAATTCCGTTATTTGTTTTTCAATATGGTATTACTTGCTTAATCACTTTTAGTACAGGCTAGTTTTGAGATACCCTATTTTTATTTTTATTTTTTCGATAAAAGACTAAAAAGTGATGGATTAAAACTGTTCTCCTCTACCCAGATTAGGGTTTATCAGTGTATTGATATCGGTATTTTGGATCTGACCATTCATATCCATATCCGCTTTGTTATATCCTGAACTTCCGAGTAGTTGAACTACTGCATTGATATCTGCATTTTGGATCTGACCATTTTCATCTTGATCACCTACTGGAATCGAGAAAATGCTATTCCCCATATCAACTACCGCATTAGATCCACCTTGTAAAGATGTATTGCTTATAGAAAAATCGATAGCGGTATTACTTGAAGAAAGGCTATATGTATTTACGGATCGTACGCCTAAATGGTTACGGTGTTTCATAGCGATATAATAATCGGTTGAAGGTTGTGTAAATGTTACCGATGATATTCCATCAACACCCACAACATCTCCATCTCTTTGTAGTAAGGCAGATGTACCATCTACAATTATGGTAGCATCGTTTGCATCTCGTAATTCTACCCATATCCAATCCACAATAGCATCTGCTCCTGTTACTAATAACACTCCGGGATCTAGGGTAAGCGCATCAACATAGGGACTTGTTGTAGGAATCATTCCTCCTACTCTTAGATCATCTCTCATCAAGCTTTCTTCTCCCATATTTGGATTGGTTGCTGCTCCTTGTAGATAAATTTTTGGAGTCAATAGAATATTAGGATCGATAACTGTTAAAGTTTGATCTACTGGTACTGCTGCGTTAAAATTGGTACTCCTAGCTTGACTTGCAGTAATGGTGGTAGTTCCTAATCCTACGATGGTTACGGTACTTCCTGAAACGGTAGCTACTGCCGTATTAGAACTTACATAAGTAATTCCTAATCCAGAATCTGAAGTAGCGGTCAAATCAAAATCAGGATGGTTTAGTGGTACATCATTGAGACTATCAAAAGTTATCGTTTGATCAGCTCTAGCTATCGTAAATTCATCACTTTCACTACCCTGATGTGCCGGATCAGAAGCGTTTATGCTTACATTCATCGTATAATCTCCAGCATTGGTTGGTGGAGTTGCAGATGGACCATAGTCGTTATCATCTGTATCTGTTCCTGAATATGAAACGGTATACGCTGGTACTGGATCTATAACTACATCATTACTATCTGTAATGCTAACACTAATCCCTTGCGGACTCCCATTATAGGTTAAGCTTCCTGTACCAAAATTAAAGGTTACGCTCTCTTTTTCGAAAATAGTCATAGTAGCACTCGTGCTGCCAAAGAAGTTTGCATCTGTAGTATTTACATAAGCAAAGACCCTATATTCCCCTCCTACAGTCGGTGGTGTCGTTGACTTATTGTAGAACGTTCCATTAATTCCTTCATAAGTAACGATAACATTTGGAGTTGGTGTAGCCGCTACACCTGGACTCGTTTCTATACTTGCTACCGTAGCCGATTTTGGAGTTCCATCATACTCGTGATATAAATCTGCTAGTGTAATGGTCACTGCTGTCTTATTTTCAGTTATTATTAATGTTCCACTATACCCAAAAGCATAATTGGTAGAATTCCAAGAATTCACTGATACTGGATAACTTCCTAATTCAATTGGAGGAGCATCCGTAAAGACTACTCCAAAAGGAGAATTGATCCTATATTGGATTCCAGCAGTTAAAGTCTCTCCTGCCAATCCTTTATCTGTAATTTCAAAAGTTTTTGCAGTACCATCATATAGTATTACTTGTGGATCATCTGGTCTAAGCGTAAGATTATATCTTGAAATTATAAAACTTGCACTTGCGGATCCAAAGAAATTAGGATCTGCTGTTGGCACATTGGCAGTAACAGTATAGGATCCAGCATTGGTAGGAGGTGTAGGTGTTGGTCCATAAGGATTATTCGTATAATCTGCTCCTGAATAGATTACATCTAATGCTGACATCGGAGAAGCTGGGCTTCCTGTAGCAGTAACTACAATATTAGATGCAGTAACAGGGGTTCTAGGACTCGCATTGAAGGTTGTATTTCCTAGAGTCGCTGGATCTAAGGTAATTGTTACCTGTTCTTTATCGGTAATGGTAAAAGTTCCGGTTTGTAATTGAATGTTATAATTTCCATTTGTTATAAACCCATCGTCCCAGTCTATATAACCATAGCCAAAACGATCGTTACCTATACATACACCGGCAGGACATCTTCCTGCTGGATCAAAACTTGCTGGTGCTTGCGCTGTTTCATCTATTGAAATCACATAGGTTCCTGCTGTTTCGCCTGGTTCTCTTTTTAAAGGAACCCAGATGATATCCCCTGAATTTAATTGCCCTATTGTAATAGATGACGTGAATGTTGGATCTGCACCACCTATGGCTTTTAACATATCATTTGGTGTAATTTCTAAGGTATTTGATCCAGTAACTGTTATTGCAGTACTACCAACTCCAACATTGTAGTTGGTATCATTTGGAATAAATCTTGTATAAATTGTTGTAGCAAAACCGTTATTGTAAGTCAGGGTGGTCATCCCTTCTGTAATCCTACCGGAGAATGTATTAAAGAACGAGTTATAAGAGGTATAATATTCAAAAGTACCTGTTACGTTTGCTGTTGCATTTAAATAGGTAGCATCCAAAGGTACTCCTAAATCAATTGTAGATGGTGCATTCCAGGTAATTACAGGATTTATTTTGTTAATCGTAACTGGGAAATCTTTAGCATCCGCTCCATAAGTTCCATTTGCCGCAGCACTTACTCGAATAGTTGTATTTCCTGCATTTCCTATAGTAAACGTATCGCCGCTAATGGAACTTCCTGTTGTATCATCCACCAAGCTAAAATTAACAGCCCCTCCTGAATTTGTATTTCCAATTAATGTTTCATCCGCTCCTCCAAAAGTTAAACTAGGATTTGTAAAATCAATATGTAAGCTATTTTGCGAGAAAACATATCCTACTGATTGGTAATTATAAATACCATCTTGTTGTGCATATCCGTACACAGTAAAATAATAAGTAGTATTTTCTGTAAGTCCAGAGATGGATATACCTGGCGTATTTGAGTTTCCTGCATATATTACTTGCTCTCCTCCGCCATATACCGTATTTGCAATTGGTAAAGAATTACCTGTATTTATTACTGTAAATACATTGGTCGCATTCATCTTTATTATATATCCTTCAATATCTACAGCGGATGCATCGCTGGTAGCTGGCGTAAAACTATCGATTTGCAGCGCTGTACGTGTTACATTTGACAAAACAGTGTCACTAGCTAGATTAGTAGTAAGTGCTTCTGTCTTTTGTGTAAACGAATATCCTGTTTGCTGAAAGTAAATATTAGTAGTGCATTGCTTATAAGCATATACCGTAAAATAGTAATCTGTATTTTTTGTAAGTCCTGTAATATTTATATCAGGTGTGTTAGAACCTCCTACATACACTACTTGTTCTCCTCCTGTATAAGCAGTAGTAGCTGATGGTAAAGTTGTATTTGTAGAGAATGGTGTAAATGAATTGACAGTATTCATTACCACTACATAGCCCGTAGGATCATTACCAAAAGCATCACTATCTGGAGCGTCAAAACCGGCAATGTTTAATGAATTCATTTTTACAGTTGGTATCGAAACATTACTTGCCAGATTCGAGCTAATCCCACAAGTGGCATCAGTAAGACCCGATCCTAAAGATTCAAAATAAAAATTACCATCTGCGCAAGTATTATACCCATATGCTCTAAAGTAATAAGTAGCATTCGGACTCAAATTGGTTACATCAACCGATGATGAAGCCAAGGTAGTAACATCAATAACTTGTTGACCACTTCCAGAGTAGGCAGCATTCGCCATCGGTAATGTAGTTCCTGTTGTTGGCGCTGTAAAAGAATCAGTGCTATTTATATACATAATAACACCATCGACCGCTGCAGATTTGGTTTGCTGCACTCGTACAGAGGTTTCAGTTTTTGCCATATTATTTGCAACTAAATTAACTTGACCTCCAACTGGACTTCCACAAGTGATAAAAGAAGCTGCAGTTGCTGCATTTTCAAAATAATAATCTCCTAAACACTCGTTATATCCATATACTTTTACATAATACTGGGTCAAATCGCTTAAACCAGTAATTGTAACATTCGGACTGTTTGAAGCTCCCACATATATAATTTGCTCTCCTGTTCCAGCATATACTGAATTTGCAGAAGGTAAACTTGCTACAGTTGCAAGGTTAGTAAAACTATCAACTGTATTTACTTTTACTATAAAYCCTTCTGCATCCGCAACTACATCAAAACTGGTAAGGTTTACACTATTACTAGTTTCTGATTCGAAGACAAGGTTAGCTGTAGGACTTGCTGGTGGAACACAGGTTTTAATTGAAGTACTGCTTCCTGAATTGTTATAGAAATAAAAATCTCCATCACACAGTGTATATGCATATACCTTTACAAAATATTCTGTTTCCCCAGTTAATCCGGTAATATTGATATTCGGATTCGAAGATGTTCCTGAATACACAACTTGTTCACCAGTACCCGCATAAGCAGTGTTAGCTACTGGAAGCACATCAAAGTTATCCATTTGATCGGTGAAACTATTGGTATCACTAATTTTTACCATATATCCCGTAGCCCCTCCAACTGGAGCTGTAATTGTATTGACTTGTATTGCATCTGCAACTGAAGTAGCTGTAATACTTGTTACAGCATTAGGATCTTCACAATAGGTAGTACTATTAGATCGAACTGTTATTCTGGCATCAAACCCAGATTGTGCGTTGTATAAACCATCTTGTCCTCTAACTTCAATGGAATAGTAGTAATTAGTTCCTGTATAATCTAATAGATGACGTGAGGTAATAGAATTTTTCATTTCCACCTGACTTACCATAGGACCATTATGGCTTCCAGTACGAGTTACTAACCATACATTAGGGTTTACATACGTAATAAAAGGTCTCGGATGCACACGTACTCCTTGATAATTGTGATACAGATATCTATCCGTTCCAGGAGTAGGTGTTATATGCCAGATATCAATAGGGTCGTGATTACCAAATGGATCATTGTTAATAATACTTCCCCATAAGCTTTCTCTTTCAAAAATTTCTTGAATCCCTGCATCACCGAATGCATTGTTAGGTTCGATTTCAAGGAGATTCTGAGCAAAAGCACTATATACTGTTACAAAAAACAGCAGTGTAATTCGATATAGGTTTGCTTTAAAATTAGTAGGAACATAAAATTGTTTCATAGTAAAAGGGGGATTAAAAGGGATATTAGATTTTATATAGCTCGATAGTACTTTAGAAAGTTTCTATCCATTTTTTTAAAAAAACTAGTCGTTATCTGTAGTTTGGAAATATATTCTACTTCGAAAAGGCAAAAACTTACTGAAGAAATGATTAAAGTAAGTGGCTAATACTAAAGGCGTAATTTTTTTCATATCTAAAGGGGCTATAAAGGTTTATTTTTCACTAATAATTAGGTGATCTAGGTACCCAATCAATTTTAGTACAGCCAAGTTTTGAGATACCCTATTTTTATTTTGTTTTTTTCGATAAAAGGCTGGAAATACATAAGAGAGTGTTGACTAGCAGTAGTGTCCTATGACTATTTTGGTTACATAAAAGCATAAAAAAAACCGCCAAATGCGGTTTTTCTTTTGTTACTAGGATGATACTAAGCAGCTTCTTCTTCAGAAGGCATATCGTTTTCTTCTTCTACTGGTGGGATGGTACCCTTACGACTTCTAAACAACATTTTCATATCATTATAAACCGTTTTAGCTCCGGGTTCATCTTCTTCGGCAAGAAATCTCACTTTTCGGTGAAAACTTAAAGCATTAGAATAATTATCATGATCTAATAAGGTTTTAGTATCGATCAACTGTTGCCTATAATTTTCTAATAGCTGAATCATTTCTTCAACCTGTCCACGAGTCACATAATCCCTATCGAATCTTTCTTTGTCTAAAAATTTTGGAATCCAATCTGGATGCTGTTTCATATAGCTTTTCGCTTTATCCACCAGCAATTTGTTTTGATTGGCAATACGACCATACCGGATACGTTCGGAAGCAGTAAGATTCACGGTCTTTCCATTAATAATTTGATCAATCCCAGTTAAATGTTCTGTTAATGCAGTTACTTCTTCTTCAGTAAAACTTACATTGATTAAATTTTGTAATGACATAGTTTTTACATTTTAAATTCATACTCATTTTGTTTTGCAAAACTTGTTTTATATACCTTGATACAAATCCCTGGTATGCATCGAGTGGGTTCAAAAGATATATACCAATACCATTTCTCAAATGAAATAACTGTATAAAATTGTCTATTTTGACTTGATGCTTCGTTATAAAATTAATCGATAGCTATGGCTATCCATTAATTTTATGCCTCGCCTGAACTCAGAATAGTTCAATTTCGTATTTCAATAATTTCATATAAGAACTGGTATAACGATTGATATTACAGCTTATAATGACAACTTTGCTGGTATATATGGGTCAAGAGTTGTTCCAAGATGTTAAAAGATTGAATTTTCAGAAACTAATGAAACTATATTTTAGCTGTAAACTACTTGTAATCAAAACCTTGTTATATCAAAGATATATCCAGCAAAAACACTGACATGATGTCAATTTTTTACCTTTTTAACATTTTTATTATAAATAATTAAGTCTTATAACCATTATCTGAATACCCAAATGGTATCTTAATCATAGTACCCTAGTAGTTAGATAAAGGTATTGAGGCTTCCTCGTATAGACTAGAACCCTATCACAGCATGGGGTTTATCCCTATACAAGTGGGCATTGTCAGGTATTTGTCATGCCGTTTACCCTATGGACCATTGGGATATAGGGCAAAAAAAAAAGCCTGGGCGTTATCTCAAACATAACAGATACCCATTTTATATATACATCTGTTGTAATACCACTCATGGTGCATATAGATATTTTTTTAATCAAAATAACTGTATTTCAAATTAATAACTCCTTCCCTTGAGGGCGATACAACGTGAGTTGTAGGCGAGTCGGGGCGATGGAGGATGGGTGTTTCTCTAAAAACATCCTCCTTTTCCAACTCCACAGCTCGCCCATCGCTATCGCAATGTCGTTTCGAAGGAGGAAGCTGAAGCTACAAATGCAATGAATGTCAGTCCATACACTGGATAAATTTTTATTAGATGTCTCGAATTGACGCTTTTTTTTGTGTTTTCTTAAATCCACAACGGGTTAATACCAGTTCTTATATGAAATAGTATTAGATAGTATTAGTATTTAAAACTGCTCTCCTTTTCCTAAATTAGGATTTAGTGAATTATTAATATCTGTATTTTGTATCTGCCCATTCATATCCGTATCAGCGTTATTATAACCTGCATTACCTAATAATTGTATGATCTCATTAACATCGGAGTTTTGTACCTGACCATTGCCATCATAATCTCCAGTAATCATTGCATATTTACCATTAGTCAGTAATTGCAATGCATTTACTCCTCCAGCTACCTTTGTAGGATCCGTACTTAAATCTACGGTTATAGGATTTGACGTTAAAGACTCTGGAGTTTGAGTTCTGATTCGTAGGTGATTTCTATGTTGGATCATTAGATAATAATCTCCTTCAGGCATAACAAAACTTAATGGCGATATCCCATCAACATCCACTATATCACCATCCCGTTGTAATAAAGCGGATTGACTTGCTATACTTATTGCAGAACTATTAGCATCTCTTAATTCAATCCAAACCCAATCTACAATGGCATTATCGCCTGCTATATCAAAAACACTGAAATTACAAATCAATGCATCTGTGTATGGACTTGTGGTTGGAAGTAATCCTGCTACTCTTAGGTCATCTCGCATTAAAGCCTCTTCTCCGACATTAGGATTGATAGCTGTTCCTTCCAAAAATATTTTAGGGTTTAGCGCTATAGGCGCTTTAGTTTCTACTACAAAATCATCAATAACAATGCCTTCCTGATTAATTATATCATCAGAATGTAATGTGATTCTAAATACAATATTAACCTCGGCAGTAAGATCAGTTTCTCCTAAAGCTGCATTCTGACTAAAGTCGTACGCAAATTGTGTCATCGTAGTATTTGTACCAGTCCATTGTGCTCCAGGACAACCTATGCAATCAAAGTCTTCTACTCTGTCACTGTTGTACCAATTTGGCTGACTATTGATATTCCCTAGAATACTCCACGATTGTCCTGCATTTAATGAATACTCTACATTTGCCCAATCCCAATTTTCTTCGAGGTCATAAGCCATTTTAAATTTTAAAACAGGATCAATTATCTGTGTAAAATCATAACAATTTGATTGCAAACTTGCATTTGTATTTGAGGGATAATTTCCAGATAGATTCGTCCCGTAAACCTGAGTTCCTGTTGACGCGTTGTTTAAGGTTGAGCCCGAAGGAACACCTCGATCCCAGACACCATTTTGCACAATTAATTCATCTTCAGCATTCTCAAAAGAATTTATCACATTAAAAGAACCAGATTCATTAACACTAAAGCTTTGTGAACTGCTATTATTAGCACTATTTTCGTCATTACCTATCGATGTTTCAACATTTAAAATAAGATTTCCTGATCCTGCTGAAATAGAGGGGAGATTTATCTTTGTTTCTTTAGTAGATGGTAACATTCCATTCCATAAATAATCATGGGTCACCCCTCCATTAACACCATATGTAATATTGATTGAAGTAATATCATTTATACCATTATTTCTAACTTGTATTTGAGGTGAAACATCACCACAATTAATGTCTGAAGCTTTTGGACTAATAATGGCACGTAAGCTAATATCGTTTTGAAATGTTTGACAATCTCCATTAGGATAGTAAGTGGCAATAAGGTTATCTATTTGCGCAATAATCTGATCTCCTATATTTTGAGCATCATAATTTGCATAGATATCATTGATTTCGGCATGATGGTATGGGTCTACTTCTGACAACAATAAATCTCGCCAAGGCAGAAACGCTGCCTGGGTTCTAGGTACTAAACTCTTATAATGTAATAGACGATCATATATTTTACAACTGACCTGATACGAAGCATAGGTATTGATTTCATTGGTTGTTGGAATCATACCCCAAAAATTTAATAAAGGCGTCATATTAAAACCTATGCGTTCTGTAGCTGCTTGTAGATAATCAGAATCTGTTACATAGGTATCTCCTAAAGGAGAGCCTCCTTCGGCAGTCCACTTATCATAAAAGAATTTATTCAGCTTCCCTAGATCTTCCCAACTGAACATATCTACAATATCAAACCATTTTACACCTCCTCTTACTTGATATTTAGCATGTTCTTCTAACATTGCCGTGTTATTTCTAAACTCAGGAGTGATCATCCATGCAATTGCTCCGGTATCTCTTCCATAGGTTTCTCCTTCTACATAGCTTATAGATTTTTCTAAATCATTTGTTAGTACAAAATAACTTGGCACTGAAAACATTTGTACTACGGTTTCTGCATGTCCATCAGGAATTGGGAACAACATATTATGGCCTAACTCATGAAATATAAATCCTTGATTGGTTTCTACAAAATCAGGTTCTAGCACTCTTAGCGGACTCCAATAGGTAGAAGGTAATGCCTGATCATAGGTATTTTCATGCATTCGCTTAGGATATCCAGCTGATCCAACACCTCCAGAACAATCTGCTTGCACATATTCTGCACGAACCGGATGTAGTGGTCTTCCTGCCACAGTATTTATAAGATCCATCATCTCATTCCACTTCAACATAATGTCCGTAACATCTCTAATACCCACCATACTGGTCGGTAGTGTAAACATCATTTTATCAGATTCGATATCTGCCCATGGCACATGGTTATTGTTTAGATCAGCCAACCATTCGCTTACATTTTGAGGTTGTCCTGTTACCATCCTAAAATAGGGTGCTTTTACCGCTCCATTGATAGTCACTGTTTGCCAACCTTCGGTAGTTTCTTGTGGAATTCTAAAGTATAAAGCTCCTCCAAAAGGGTTCGCTATCTGTGTTGTTGCGGCCGTAATTTCAATTGCTTTAGAAATACGTTGAAAACGCTGCATTCCAGCAATTGAAGTTTCATTGATATGTGCTCCAGCTATAATTTTTATACCCTTATTCACCATGGCGGTTGGTACTGTGACGGTCACTAATTCTCCTCGTGCTGCGTAGTATCCTGTTGGTCGTAATACACCTCGATGACCATCTACTAATTGTATTCCTGGGTCTTTGATATAAGTTGCATTTATGGCTACCTGCGCATTGGTACTACGAGGCGCGCTACTACTTACAGGACCTGGATAAACATCTCCTTCTCTAAAGCTCATACCAGTCATGTTGCCTATATTTCCAGCGACAAATTCATTATCAAAAATATCTTGCATTAAGAAATAGGCGATACGCTGTTCATTCAATAAACTGGACAAACTAGGATTTGCCACACGGTTCGAGAATAACGCATCAAAATTAGATTCGAAGGCTGCTAAATACGTATCTATTTCGGTTTTGGCATTCACATAATTTTTCTGATAATTTACCACAATGGTATTGGTATGCGTATCTTTTTGTTGCTGAGTTAAACTAATGTTCCCCAGTATATGATCTGTCATTTGCTGTAAAGCCGGTTTTAATGCAGTAATATTTC
>NZ_WEKL01000078.1 GCF_019295435.1 Aquimarina litoralis | reverse complement strand
CGTTCGGCAATAGCTGAATATAATGGCCCTTCCGGTTTTTTTGGCCCTGGAACGGAATTTCTTTTAGAATTATCTGATGAAAATGGAGTGTTTCAAGATCCACCGCTATTGTTAGATAGCTTTCAAATTAGTACAGCTCTTGGCGCAAGTGCCGAATTGGATTTCGGTCCTTTCCCAATACCAACCGACCTTAGAGGAGAAAATTATAGCATGAGAGTTCGTGATTCGAATTCACAGGTTATTGGACAAACAGACAACATACCTATTTATTACTTTGATACCAGTCAAGGAGTAACTTTAACGGGTCCAAATGTAAATGCAAATAATGTTGCTCTTTGTGATGGAGATCCAGTGACACTTACCGCTTCACCAGCAGGTTTTCCTGCTTATATTTGGACAAGAGATGGTGTCGAAATTCCAGGAGAAACATCTAATATCCTAGAAAATGTAACCCAACCAGGATTTTATAATGTAAAAATCGATTTCGGTTTTTGTAATGCATTTTTCAATTTTGATTCTGCCAATACAAATGTTTTTCTATTAGATACGAATAATGTTTTTATTGTGGAACAAGCCGCAGCTCCAGTAGAGTTTTGCCCGGAAGATGTAAAGATATTGACGTGTAGTATTAATGATCCTGCATATACCTACGAATGGTTTTTGGATGGTGAAGCTATAGCAGATTCTAATACTGCTGTTTATAATTTACCTCAAAGCAATTTTGCGGGAGACTATACTGTAATGGTTACAGCAAGAGACGGATGTTCTATAGTAACCAACCCTGTAGAGGTGATTAACTTAGGTTCTGATATTTTGACTCAGCCGCCTCCACAAATGATATTATTACCTACAGAGACCATAACCTTAGAAATTACTACTAATGCACCAGCAGGTAGTACCATTCAATGGTTCGAGAATGACACTCCTATACCAGGAGCAACAGGTTTATCCATTGATGTAACTAATGTAGGTGCGTACAGAGCAGAAGTTTTAACCAATGATGTATGTATGAGCACTTTAGTTGCACAGACGGAGGTTTTTGTGGCAGAGAGTTTTTTGCCTACAGTTTCTCAAGTGATAGATTGTGATGATAACACAGCAACTTTGGCTTTACAAGAACTATTAGGTATTACTGCTGGAGGATTAGAGATTCCTTTGACAGAAGGACAATATAGTTTTTTCGATTTTGAATGGTTCCGAGATGGCACTAGTTTAGGAGAAACGGATTTAAGTATCACAGTAAATGGTGCAGATGAGAATGCTTCTTATACGATTGAAGCTACCTTTAGACCGACGAATGATTTTGCGGTAGCGGTTTCTGATCCAGTGATGATAGAATTTTTAACAGACGATGTTGAGATTGTCTCCGATCCACCGTTTTTACCATTCGGCGGAGAGGTTACGTTAAGTGTTCCTTTAAGCTTGTTGTATACCTATGAATGGTTTGTAGAAGAAGGAGGTGATTTTGTGTTGATAGATGGAGAAACAACCAATATGATCACTGTTTCTGAAGAAGGAAGATATAGAGTAATTATTACCTATCAGGAATGTGTTATAGAACGTGAGATTACAGTTGGTGATGAGCCAGGTGTTTCTGCAGTGATTCCAAATGTAATTACACCAAATGGCAGTCCTGGAGTTAATGATAATTGGGTATTACCAGATGAATTTGAAGCATCAGACATAAAAGTAACTATATATAGCTCAAATGGTAAGTTGGATTTTGAGAAGTCAGGAGGATATAATGAAGATTGGCCTGCAAATTCAGCTTCGGGCGCGAGTGAGCTCATATATTATTATATAATTACCAGAAATAGCGCAGTAGTCAGAAAAGGAACAATTACTGTAATGAGATAATTTATGATTAAAAAAATACTCTTAATAATAATACTATTCGTCACTTCCTTAAATCTCATTTACGGTCAGGAAGCCGCGTCTAATACTTCAGGAATCTTACCATCGGATATTCCGCTTCATAATTCTCTGAAGTATAATCGTTTTATGTTTAATCCTACCTTTTCTTTGGTTCGCGAAAACAAAAATTCGATTAATATTTATAACCGAAATCCAAGATCAAGTTTTAATGATAATTCACAAACGTACTTTCTAAACTATTCTGCAAGATTTGAAGAAAGAACGGGAGTTGGTGTTGGATTATTCCAGCAAAATGTAGGAATATTTAGATTCTTTGGCGCGACTCTTAATTATGCATATAACTTGGAGCTTAATAGAGATATGAATTTCACTTTTGGTGTAAACCTTAGTTATTCTCAGAGTTCATTAAAGAGCAATTTAGACGATGCACAGGTTGGAGATGAAGTGATTAATAATTTCGAAAACAGTTCAGTGTTTTTACTTCGTCCAGGAGTGAATTTCAACTGGGGTAATTTCGATGTAGGTGCTTCCGTAGGAAATTTAGTGGCTTACAATGTTACTTCAAGTGAATTGTTGACGGATAATTTTGATTATTCAGGTCACGTAATGTATACTACAGAGCTTGACTGGAGAACAGAAAATGAGCTTAGAGGAATGGTATATGCTTCAAAGCCTGGAGTAGAAGACTTGAGGTATGGAGGAAATGTGTTATTTGAAATACCAAAATATGGATGGGCTCAAATAGGATACAATAGTTTTTATGGTGGTTCCATTGGTATAGGTGCAAATATTACAAAAGTAGTTTCCGTTGGGTATACCGTAGAACCTGGAATTGGAGGTGATGCAAATACTGCCGAGTTTGGAGCAACTCATGAATTTGGATTAGCATTCAACTTCGCTAAGGAAGAAAGAAGAAGAAAGAGAAGAAACTTCTCTTCAAACAGTTCATTACAGAGAGATTCTGAAATAAGAAGATTAAAGAAAGAAATTTTAGACCAAAATAAATTGATAAGAGAGCTTCAAAGCACTCGAAATGATTCTCTAAGTCAGGCTCAAAGAGCTATGAATAAATTAGAGAGATCGATTCAGGAAGCTAAAGAAGAAGAAGCTAAGAAAGCTAGAGAACTGGCACTTCAAAGAGAGGAAGAAGTAAAATTACTCAATAAGAAGAAGGAAGAAGAGGAACTTGCAGCACAAAGAAAGCTGGAATTAGAAATGGCTGAGCAAAGAGCAGAGGAAGAAAGATTGGCAGCACAGCAGAAGCTGCAGTTGGAAATGGCTGAGCAGAGGAAAAAAGAAGAGGAAGAAGCAGCTGGAAGACGTGCGGAAGAAGAGAGAATTGCTGCCGAAGAAGCTGCTAGAGAGGCAGAAGCTGAAAGACAAGAGGCGGAAGCGGAAGCAAATAGACAAGCGCAGATCGCTGAGGAACAAGCAGAAGCAGAAAGACAAGCACAGGTTGCAGAGGAACAAGCAGAAGCAGAAAGACAAGCACAGATTGCAGAGGCAGAAGCTAAACAAAAAGCTGAAGAAGAAGAAAGATTAGCTGCTCAGAAGAAGTTAGAATTAGAAATGGCTGCTCAAAAAGCTGAAGAAGAAAGACTGGCATCTCAGAAGAAATTAGAACAAGAGATGGCTGAGCAGAGAAGAAGAGAACAGTCACAAAAGACATTAGAAAGAGAAGTTTCTGTTCAAAAAGATGAAGAAGCTGAGGCTGCAAGATTAGCTGAAGAGGAGCGATTACGTCAAGAGGCAGAAGCTGCGAGATTAGCTGAAGAGGAAAGATTACGTCAGGAAGCAGAAGCTGCAAGATTAGCTGAAGAGGAAAGATTACGTCAAGAAGCTGAGGCTGCAAGATTGGCCGAAGAAGAGAGACTACGTCAGGAAGCAGAAGCTGCAAGATTGGCTGAAGAGGAGAGACTACGTCAGGAAGCAGAAGCTGCAAGATTGGCTGAAGAAGAAAGACTACGTCAGGAAGCAGAAGCTGCAAGATTAGCTGAAGAGGAAAGATTACGTCAGGAAGCAGAAGCTGCAAGATTGGCCGAAGAGGAAAGACTACGTCAGGAAGCAGAAGCTGCAAGATTAGCTGAAGAAGAGAGACAACGTCAGGAAGCWGAGGCTGCAAGATTAGCTGAAGAGGAAAGATTACGTCAAGARGCTGAGGCTGCAAGATTAGCTGAGGAAGAGAGACAACGTCAAGAAGCTGAGGCTGCAAGATTAGCTGAGGAAGAGAGACAACGTCAAGAAGCTGAGGCTGCGAGATTAGCTGAGGAAGAGAGACAACGTCAAGAAGCTGAGGCTGCGAGATTAGCTGAGGAAGAGAGACAACGTCAAGAGGCTGAGGCTGCGAGATTAGCTGAGGAAGAGAGRCAACGTCAAGAGGCTGAGGCTGCGAGATTGGCTGAGGAAGAGAGACAACGTCAAGAAGCTGAGGCTGCGAGATTGGCTGAGGAAGAGAGACAACGTCAAGAAGCTGAGGCTGCAAGATTGGCTGAGGAAGAGAGACAACGTCAAGAAGCAGAATCTCAACAAAATAATAACGAAGATATAGAGCAAATTCAACGTGAAATTGATAATAGTAGTAGAATTACAGACAGATTAATAGCATCTCGAGATTCATTATTAACATCATCAAAAAATCTTGATAAGAGAGAGTTTAATAAACTTTTAGAATCTCTTGTAAGCATGAGTGATGAGGCTGAACAAGTTAAGAATAGTGATGACCCTTCTAGTTCTAAGAGACTTACTTCGAGAAATAGATTTATAAAATTTGCTGAAGCTACAAGACCAGAAGCTAAATATGCAACTAAATATATCCCTGGATATCCAGAAGGTTTCTATCTAATTGGAAATGTATTTAGAGGTGGTATATATGCAGACAGTTTCACAAATAAATTAAAAGATCTTGGATTTAATGACGCTCAGGTAATTTTGAACCCAGAAAATCAGTATCAATATGTTGCCATCAAGTATTATGCTAATAAAGAAGAAGCTGCAGAAAATTACTTGAACAATATTGGAAACAAATATTTTGGTGATATGTGGATATTAAATATTGCCAAGAGTAGAGTAGAATCATTAAAACGACTAGTACAAGAGACTAGACTTATCAAGGATACTGTAAAAGATGATACCGTTTTAACGGAAAGTCTATCCTATATTGGAGGTCACAATATCGAGAATGGATATTATTTGATTACCAATATTTTTAAGAGAGAAAATTATTTTGAACGAGGAATGACAAAACTTAGAGATCAAGGTTTAGAACCTAAGTTTTTCAGAAACCCTAAAGACAATTATATATATGTATACTTAGACAGATTTGATAATCTGGATCAAGCAAAACAGAGTTTATTCTCTAACGTTGGTAACACATATAATGGAGACCTATATATATTAAAAATACAATAATTGATGAATGAATTATTGTTAACAATATCAAAAACACTCAACCCCAAAAGAAACAGCTTATGAAAATTTCAGTACGCCTCAGATCAGCTGTAATAGTATCGATGCTTTTAGTTTTTAGCATCCATAATCTAGTTGCACAAGAAGTACCATTTACTACTCCATTAAACGATGCGAGTAGTTTAACTTTAGCAGGAGATATGCAAATCATATCAAATGCAATAACAGGGCTTAGCGGAGATCAAAGTGGAACAGGAAACTCGTTTTTCACAGGAGATACTACCAATTATGATCCAAATGATCCCTATGACGGAGGGGCATTTAATGATCAATTAACGCAAGGTTATATTGATGTTGATAGTGATCCTACCACTTTTAGTTCGAGTAGTGCAGATTTTACTCTTACTGATCCAGATGCTAATGCATCATGTGCCCAAATAGCGTATGCAGGATTGTACTGGTCTGCTACCTATTATGAAGATCGGATAGATGCTGCTAACGGAAATGATGCTCCACAAACAGTGGGTCTTCCACTGCCAGATCCAAGACCTGATTTTAGAACGGTAAGATTAATGTTGCCAGGCGCAACAAATTATATAGATATTACTGCAGAAGCAGGAGATGAAGGGACAATTTATGATGGATATCGTAATACATCTACGAATCCAAACGATGTAGCATCCAATGATATTCCTTATGTATGTTATGCGGATATTACTGCACAATTACAATCGCTTGCTGATCCAGTAACAGGAGAATCAAATGCAACAGGTACTTATACTGTGGCAAATGTAAGATCTGCTACTGGGCTTACAGAATCAGGAAGTGGTATTTCTGCAGGATGGGTAATGGTAATTATTTATGAAGACCCTAATCTATCAAGAAAGTTTTTTAGTACGAATCATGGGTTTTTAGAAATAGCGTGTGAGTCAGCATCGGCTTTTGAATTGGGTATTACTTCTGGACTATTTAATGGTCAAGGAGTAAGTCATACACAAAATGGTTTTAGTCCAGGGAATGTTCCGGTTCCARACTATCCAACGTTATTAAGTGCCAATTTTGTAGTGGTTGATGATGGAAGTGCTCCTGATGGCGATGGAAATATTACATCAGATGATGGTTGTGAGGCGGTTGTAAATGCTGCTGAAGTTAATGGAAATATTGCCATTGTTCGAAGGGGTAGTTGTTCTTTTACTCAGAAAGTATTAAATGCGCAGAACGCTGGAGCAGTTGCAGTAGTTGTCGTCAATAACGCTGGAGGTAATGGAACCATTACTATGACAGGAAACGGCTCCGGAATTACGATTCCTGCCGTTATGATTGGGAATAATGTCGGTAATTTAATCATAGATGAAGTTAATGCCCAAAATGGAAGTGGTGGTTTTGTGAGTGGTTATCTTACAGATAACATCCCAACAGGTTGTGTAAATCCACCTGAAACATTTACGTATACAGGATTCCAGACATTACCACCTCCTAACGATATTCGAGCACGATTTGGAGTAGCTGCGTTAGAAGGTGATTTTGGATTAGTGGGTGATGGTTTAGCAATACAAGCAGCACCGCTTGGTGGTTTTGAAATACCGTTATCTGCAGATCCTGTGAACGGTGCAACCAACTTTTTTAATAGTTCTATCTCCATTGATGGAAATTATAATACTGCTCGTAATCCAAACTCTGAAAATACATTAGGGTTTGATGCAGATATTTTTGATGTACCTAACACTGGTAATTCTATCATAGGAAATAATCAAACGCAAGTAGATTTTACTGCTAGTACGCAGGGAGATCGATATCGAATTTTCCTAAATACGTTTAGTATAGAAATTATAGAACCAGAATTAGCAGTTTTTAAAAGAGTACTGGATGTTAACGGCGTAGACATCACTGGTGGTGATGTAGTGTTAGGTCAGCAATTATTTTATGAGCTTACTATTCAAAATGATGGTAATGAAAACATTACAAACGCCTTCATTGAAGATATTTTGCCTGCAAATGTAGATTTTGTGGGTGGTACAATTACGACACCAACAGGTGTTACGGCAACGCTTCTAAATGGTGATCGAGAAGTACGTTTTGATTTTGACGATAGTGTTGTAGAGCGGTCTGATGGACCTTTAACCATTCGCTTTGGAGTTCAGGTTATTAATAGCTGTTCTGAAATACGTGATGCTTGTAGTGATCAAATTATAAATGTTGCACGTTCAACCTATACAGGAGTTATTTCTGGTATTACCAATTCCGGAGAAGATAGTGTTTTAGGTCAGGATGTATGTAGCTTTGATATTACAGGAACTTCAAATACACTGATTAATCTTGACAGTTGTGACGGTAATTTCAGCGCTTTTTTATGTACAGGTACTTTAGATTTAGTAGCTGGAGGCGGATTTCCAAATTATGTTTGGACGGATGTAAATACTGGAGCTGTTATTGGAAATATGCAAACATTAACTGTTAGTGCAGGTGGAGTTTATCGCGTTGATAAAACAGGTAATCCAGATTGTGCTGATTTATTTGAAATATGGACGGTTACAGCGTTTAACACGGTTACCAATCCTATAGTTCCGATAGCTCAGGATCCATCTGTAAACGGAAATGTACGTACATGTCCGATTACGGGAGATCCATTACCAGAGATTTTCTTATGTGGAGCTACAGATTCTCAGTATTTAGATTCAGGTTTTGTAGATGCTACCAATATTGTTTGGGAGCGATTAGATCCGGCAGCATGTCCATCTGTTACGAGAGATGAGGATTGTCCTACTTTGGATAGCACCTGTGATCCTGATTGGGTTCAGGTAGCTACGACTAGGGATTTCACGGTTACCGAAGCTGGTGAATATAGGATTCGAGTAGAGTTTGATGGGAATTGTGAGATTGATTTTTACTTCAATGTCTTTAAGAATAATTTTGAGCCTAATTTGGTAATTGTTCGTGATATTGTATGTAATACTCCAGGTATCTTACGCGTTCAGAATTCTTCGAATGAGTATGAGTATCAGTTGATCACTCCGATATCAGGTACAGTTATAGGATATCAGGCCTCACCAGAGTTTACAGGTTTAACAGAGCAGGGGACCTATACGGTAAATGTACGTCAGAGTAATGGATTGCCGACAGCTTGTGTATTTCAGGCGACAGAGTTTATGGAGGAGTTAGATTCTACGGTTTCTATCACTCCAGTTAGTCCATCCTGTCCGAGTGATCAGGGCTCTATTCAGATTCAGGTTACCGATGGAGATAGTAATTACACGTATAACATAAGTAGTACTACCACGGCTTTTACAGCAAGTGAGGGACCAACTACAGATCCGAATCATATATTTACAGGTTTAGATGCTGATGTTTATGATGTAGAGGTTTTATCATATGATGGAGAGTGTATAGATACCCAACAGGTGACAATATCTCCGGCAGCGGCGTTTACTGCATCCGCAATATTAGATGCTGATTTAAGTTGTACAGATGCGGAAATAAGAATTGAAGTAACTGGTGGATCCGGGAATTTTGTATATTCTTTCCAAGGAAATCCAGCAAGTCAGCAAGGCTCTAATATATTTGTAATTACTACAGCAGGAACCTATACATTTACGGTAGCGGATACTACTACCGGTTGTACTGTAGATACCAATTCGGTTACTGTAAATCCTTAWATTCCAGTAGAAGCTACAGCAGTGGGAACAGATCCGATATGTCCAGGAGGTTTAGGTTCGATATTGGTAACAGTTACTGCAGGTGAAGGTCCTTATACCTATGATTTAGATGCAGGAACACAAGTGGTTACTAGTAATGCTACTACTCAAACATTTAGTAATGTATCAGTTGGGAATCATGTAGTAACTGTTTTTGATCGCTTTGGATGTGAAATAAACACTCCAATAGATGTAACTATAAATGGTACTACAGCAATCACAGCTGATATAGCGATTACAGAAGATTTAAGATGTGATGCTACTGGATCACCTTTTATTGCTGGAGAAATTACAGTATCAAATCCAGCGGGAGGAAATGGTAATTATGAATATAGTATAGATGGCGTTGACTTTACCAATACTACTGGTGTTTTTGGAGGTTTAACAGCAGGTACTTATACATTATGGATACGAGATACAGATACAGCAGCTTGTCCAGTCAATTTAGGAGATTTAACAATTGACCCATTACAAGAGGTTACAGATTTAGACTTTTCTCTTACTGCTGTTGTTTGTCCTGCGTTGGAATCTACAGTAACGGTTTCAGCTACAGGTACTAATGGTGCTAGTAGTTTTGAGTATAGGATTACAGCTCCAGCAGGAAGTGCGACAGCATTTAGCACGAATGACACTTATACCTTACCAGCAGGTAATACGTATACTTTTGAAGCAAGAACAACTACAGATGGTTGTGTATACTCAGAAAGTTTCACAATAGACAATGTAGACCCTATAGCGGTAAATGGTACTCCAACGTCGGAGCCTACGTGTAACGGTGATACAGATGGTTCACTTTCTTTTGAAGTAACAGGTGTAGATTTAACAACAACGACCTATAGTTATGAAGTTACTGGAGGTTCTATTCCTGTAGGAACACCAATTACTGGTGCTGGAGAGACAACATCTACAATTTCTGTTCCTGGATTAGGAGGAGGAACTTATACGATTACAGTTACAGATGACACAACAAATTGTACTGCAACAGATACAGTAGTTATTAATGAACCAACAGTCCTTGGTTTTACGGCAGATGTTGATGCTGCAAATTGTGGAGCGAGTACAGGTATTATTACGGTTACAGCTACAGGCGGTAATGGAGGATATCAATATCAATTGAGTGATGCAGCAGGTACTACAGTAATAGTTGCTTACCAGAGCAGTAATGTTTTTAGTGGTTTGGCAGCAGGAACATATACAGTTTTTGTAAGAGATGGAAATACAGCTGCTGCTTGTGAGTTTAGTGATACGGTTATAGTTACGGAAACTTTAGCACCTACCATTGCTTTAGCAGGAGGTGATTTATGTTATGATACAACCGATGAAGCTAGTAGAGAAATTACAATAACAGGAGGAGTAGCTCCTTATACTTACAGCTTAAATGGAGGTGCTCCTATAGCAGTGACTACCTTACCTACGTTTACTATTCCAAATCTTGTACCAGGAAGTTATAGTGTAACAGTTACTGATGATAATGGATGTATATCGAGTGCAGTAACCTTTGATATAGAACCGCAACTAACGATTACGGCTAATCTAACAAAAGATATAACATGTCCTCCAAATGCTGATGCTACTATTGAGTTTGTAGTAAGTGGTGGAAACGGAGGAAATACAATTGATATTATTAGAGATGGAGCTGTTGTAGAAGCTAATTATACAGGAGGATCACCATACGCTACAAGTATTGGTGGAACGTATGAAATTAGAGTTACTGATAGCGAAGGATGTACTGCAATTTCAGCCCCAATAGATGTTACTCCTTATGTGCCAGTGGCTGCAAATGCGACGGGTACAGATCCATTATGTCCAGGAGATGATGGTTCAATCTTAGTTACAGTTACTGCCGGTGCAGGCCCTTTCACCTATGATTTGGATGGAGGAGCTCAGGTTGCTACTGTGGCAGCAAACACATTTACTTTTAACAATGTAGCAATTGGCGCACATACAATCACTGTTACAGATTCTTTTGGATGTGTAATAAGTCCAGCATTGAATGTTACCATTAATGACGCCACTCCGATCACTGCTGATATAGCGATTACTGAAGATTATCGTTGTGATGCTACTGGTTCTCCATTTATAGGAGGAGAGATTACAATATCGAATCCAGCGGGAGGAAATGGTAGTTATGAATATAGTATAGATGGAGTTGATTTTACCAATACTACTGGTGTTTTCGGAGGATTGACAGATGGTACCTATACGCTATGGATACGAGATACAGATACAGCAGCTTGTCCTGTTAATTTAGGGGACTTAACAATTGATCCTTTGCAGGAGGTTACTGATATAGCTTTTACCTTGAGTCAGGTTCAGTGTCCAGCTTTAGAATCTACAGTGACCGTAGCTGCTAGTGGTACCAATGGAGCTAGTAGTTTTGAGTATAGAATTACTTCTCCAGCGGGTAATGCTACGGCATTTAGTACAAATGACATGTATACCTTACCAGCAGGGAACACCTATACTTTTGAAGCCAGAACAACGACAGATGGCTGTATATATTCAGAGAGTATTACAATAGACAATATAGATCAGATAGCAGTTAATGGTTCTGTTACGGCTGAGCCAACATGTAATGGAGATACTGATGGATCGTTATCTTTTACGGTTACAGGAGTTGATTTAACCGTTACAACATATAGTTATGAAGTTACAGGAGGAACAATCCCAGTAGGGACACCTATTACAGGTGCTACTCAAACTGCTGTTACGGTTGCGGTTCCAAGTTTAGGAGCAGGAACTTATACGATTACAGTTACGGATGATACGACAAATTGTACAGCTACGGATACGGTTATTATTACAGATCCAGCGGTATTAGGATTTACCGCTGCAGTTGACAACGCCGATTGTGGGGCTAGTACAGGTATTATTACGGTTACCGCTACCGGAGGAAGAGGTGGTTATGAGTATGAGCTTAGAGATGCTGCTGGAGTAGTAGTTATCGTTCCTTACCAGAGCAGTAATATTTTCAGTGGATTAGCAGGAGGCACATATACAGTTTTTGTAAGAGATGGAAATACTGCAGCAGCATGTGAGTTTAATGATACGGTTATTGTGGGAGAGACCTCTCCTGGTACAATTACAGCAGTTGCTGGCGGAGATCCATGTTATGACACTACGGATCAGGCCAGTCAATGGATCACGATAAGTGGAGGTACAGGCCCATATGAATATGTTTTGGATGGCAATGCACCAGTTCCAGTTACGTTCTTGGCTTCTCCACCGAATCCTGCGAATACATTTGAGATTACTGGATTGACTCCAGGTACGTATACTATTTTTGTGAATGATGCGAATGGATGTTCCACGCCATCAATCACTTTTACGATAGCAGACCAGTTAACACTAGTAGCGTCTTTGACCAAGGATTTAGATTGTAGTGCTAGTCCTGCAGCTGTTATAGATTTATTAACGACTGGAGGTAATACACCACCACCTACGATTGAGGTGAGTTCAGATGGAGGAGCTACATATACAACAACAGGTATTGTTGGTTTGACTTTTACTACTACTACGGCGGGCACATATATATTTAGAGCGACAGACGCATTAGGATGTGAAGCATTTTCAGGGAATATAGTTGTTTCTCCCGCACCAGATCCTGTAGCAAGTGCGGTAGCTACTAATGTTACCTGTATAGGAGCTACTGATGGG
>NZ_WEKL01000077.1 GCF_019295435.1 Aquimarina litoralis | reverse complement strand
CCTTGATTCCATGCCCTTTTGCTTCTGCAGAAGTCTTAAATCTACTAATTCCATTATGATTTTGTGTAGTCAATGTACCATCTATATCTTCTCCTCCATCAGTCAATCCAGAGTTAGCAGCTTTGTAAGAATAGAAATCTGAGTGAAATACTGTCACTGCACCAATTGCCTTACCATAGGTAGAATTATCCTTTTGAACTATCGTGAGCACTCCTTCCAGATCATTTTCATGCTCATCAAAATGATATAAAAACCAAATATCTGTCCAATCTCTCGGATGAAAAAAAGCATAGGTAATAAAATAATGTGTACTGGTTTCCACAACAGAATAATACCCTACAGCCTTACCTTTTCTCGAGGAATTGGCAATATTATCCCAATTATTTTTAGCATTTAGATCACCATCGAAATCATAAGCTGTGATGTAATCTGCTTTTCCACTTAAACCATGAGATCCTGTACGATCTACATCCTGATAATGTACAGGAGCGTGTTGGTAAGCAAGATCTAAGTAAAAACTTTGGTTTTTGAAACTATCCGTTTCTTTTGACATTAAAGTGTTTTCAAATTCAAGGTCATCCGTAGTACTACAGCTCATAAGAATTGCTAAAAGACAAGTAACTAAAATTGATTTTTTCATTATTGAAGAGTTAGGTTATTGGCTTTTAAAAGTAATAACCTTTTATATTGATAAGATTAGCTAATTCTTAAGTCTGTATTACTCTATCATTGATTGAATGTTAAGAGTGTTATTTATATTTTAATGACTCTCTAGAATAGTCTTTTTTTCACAATTGCTTTATAAGACTGACCTATAGGAACTGTAGCATCATCGAGTTTGATTTGATTACCCATGATGCTTTTTATTGCATAGATATTAATCATGAATGAACGATGCACTCTGATAAACTGATGAGTTGGTAAAATTGATTCAAAATGAGATATAGATTCATGTATAAGCAACATTTCGGCTTGTACATACAGTTTCACATAACTCCCATAACTTTCTAAGTACTTGATTTTATCTAATTGGATATGATGTGTTTCTTTATCTCCTTTTAAAAAAATACTGGTATTCGTTGCCTCAGCAATTGTTTTACTTTTTGATAAAGACTGTTCCTTTATTTTAACCACTTTGGTATACGCTTTAAGAAATCTTTCAAATGAAAATGGTTTCAACAGATAATCACAAACTTCTAATTCATAACTTTCTACGGCAAATTCTGAATATGCGGATGTAATTATAACCACAGGTGGATGAGAAAGAGTTCTCAAAAAATCTAATCCTTTTAATTTTGGCATTTCAATATCTAAAAAAATAAGATCTACTTTTTCTTTTCTCAGAAAATTCATGGCTTCTATTGCATTATAGCAATTACCAACCAATTTTAAATCATTGAGTGATACTGCATAATCTTCGATTATGGTATGAGCAATAGGTTCATCATCAACGATAAGATAATTCATTATTAGATATTGATTGTTAAACAAGCACTAAAGATCTCTTCTTCTATATTAAAATCAAGTGTATAGGAATGATCATAAATAATGTTTAATCTTTTTTTTAGGTTTTCTAATCCTATTCCTTGGGTTTGATTTAGAGCAGAGGCATCATAATTATTAGACACCTCAAATATGATTTTGTTATCTACAATTTCAAGATTAACATGGACATAAGCATCATACATTAATGAATCTACACCATGCTTAAATGCATTTTCTAGCAAAATAATAAAAAGTAATGGAGGAAGCATTATTCCATTTTGCATTATGTTTTTGGTAAATTGTATGTCTACCTTTTGGTGATGACGTATTTCCTGAAGCTCTATATAATTTTCTAGATATTCTATTTCTTCTTCTATTGTCACTTCAGTTTCTTTTCCCTTATAAATAACATATCTCATGATTTCTGACAGCTTCAGAATGAGTTCTGGTGCCAGATCGGATTTTCGTTTTGCAAGCCCATAAAGGTTATTAAGAGTATTAAAGAAAAAATGAGGGTTAACTTGTTGTCTCAGCAATGCCAATTCTGCTTTTGCCTTATCAGCCTTCAAGTTCTGAAACCATTTCCATTGATCATACATCCACAATATGATAAACAAGGGAACTGGAAATAAAAACACGAGAAACAAATCCATGTTTTGTTCGTGTGTTCTTTTATCAAAAGAAAGGATAAACAACCAGAAAAAAATCAAAAGAGATGCATATAGCACAATAATTAATAGTCGATATTTCTGAAAAAACTTTGGTGCCAAAATATAGAACACCACGATCCAAAATAATGTAAGCAATACAAATGTGATAGGATTATCAGGAATATTCATTAAATGGTCCACTACAAACATTATGATAAAAACAATGGAGAGTAAGATCAATTTTATCAAAAATAGTTTACGTTCTCTTAAGAAAGTCTCAGAACTTCTTTTCTTATATCGTTGCATATACCATGACCAAAGGATATATACACTAGTTATAAAAAAAAGAAAAGCACACGTAATCATAACAATTTTATACTCCATTGGCTTTCCAAAAATAAATCCAAGAAGAGAAACCGCCCAACTAGCAACCATCCAGTAGAAAACCCTTTCTTTTTTATGAAAAAGCATTGCATTTATTATTGCTGAGACAATAAGTCCCCAAAATATAAAACCAATAATATTTACTAATGTTTCTTTAGGATCGAGCCTAATAAAATCTATATACTCCAAGGCTTTTACCAACACAAAAAGTATGATAAACCCATATGGAATTGCTCTGTATTTTTTCAAAAATTGAATCATATTTTCAAAAGTAATAATCCTATATAGATCATAATAATTATATGAACAGATGGGTGAAAAATTGAAACAAACACATTGTTTTTTACTACGAATCCCATTAGTTACTTTTTTCAAGCTATCTGTTTACATCTTGTAGTGTCTGCACAAATTATTGTGTTTCCCTCTTTTCTAGATATAGGTTCGCATCCAAATCAAAACTAATTATTATGAATACACTGCAGATAAACAATATTTCTAAAACGTATACCAATGGGGTCAAGGCCTTAGACAGCATTTCATTGACTATTAAAAATGGCATGTTTGGACTATTAGGACCTAATGGTGCAGGTAAATCTTCCTTAATGCGAACCATTGCAACTTTACAAGAGCCAGGTTATGGAAATATCACATTTAACGATTTGGATATTTTAAAACAACCTCAGGAGTTACGAAACCAACTGGGATATCTGCCTCAAGAATTTGGTGTATATCCAAAGGTTTCTGCTCAAAGACTTCTGGATCATCTGGCAGTACTAAAAGGAATTATCCATAAAAAAGAACGTACAGAACAGGTTGAAGCTTTATTACAACAAACCAATCTATACCAACATCGTAAAAAGGCTGTACACACATTTTCTGGTGGAATGCGACAGCGATTTGGTATCGCTCAAGCTTTATTAGGCAATCCTCAACTGATCATTGTAGATGAACCCACTGCTGGTTTGGATCCAGAAGAACGCAATCGTTTCCTTAACTTATTAAGTGAGATAGGCGAAAATATTATCGTTATACTATCTACTCATATTGTAGAAGATGTAAAAGATCTGTGTACTAATATGGCCATAATGAATCAGGGAAAAATCATTTCGCAGGGGATTCCTGCATCACTAACCCAAAAACTGGATGGCAAAGTATGGCGCAAGATCATTAAAAAACAGGATCTAAAAAGTTATCAATCTGCCTTTACTATTATTTCTACACGTCTCTTTTCTGGGAAAACCCAACTTCATGTATTAGCAGATGAAAAACCGGAAGCAGGATTTGAACCCGTAGATCCAAATCTTGAAGATGTATACTTCAGCACATTACAGTCATAGTTTCACATTAAAATATATTAATTATGTTTTTTCAACTATTTAAATTCGAATGGCAATACCACACCAAACAATTGTCATTTTATATATTTTCTGCCATTTTTTTCCTTTTAGGATTTTATATGTCTTCAGGAGGAAGATTAGGAGCAACACAAATAGTAAAAACCAATTCTCCGTATCAAATTAGTTTTTTTATAGGAGTATTTAGTTTGGTATCGGTCTTTGCTATCATGTTTTATTGTATACATGCTATGATAAGAGATCGTCAATACCAAATTGAAGGTATCATTTATAGTACATCAGTAAAAAAGACGCCTTTTTACTGGAGCCGTTTTCTGGGAACGTTTTTAATCGGTCTTTTAGTTTATACACTAATGCTTGTAGGGTTTGCGTTAGGAACTTTTTTTTCTAACAATCCAGACGGTATTGCTCCCTTTGTTCTGTATCATTATTTATACATATGGGCTACTATGGTAGTACCCAATTTATTTATCCTTACCTCACTTTTATTTTGCTTTGCAACTCTATCAAAAAAAGCATTGATTGTATATATAGGAGCTGTTACTATCTATACTTTGTACTGGGGTTGTTCTATATTTCTTAATTCTCCTATGCTTGCTCAGGCAGTACCTCCTTCACCAGAAAATATGGTAATTGCAGCAATAGCAGATCCATTTGGCTTATCCGCCTTTTTCCAACAAACCATGTATTGGACACCTTTTCAAAAAAATAATGAACTTGTTTCTTTCTCCGGATACTTTTTGTGGAATAAAATCATTTGGGTATTATTTTCTGTAACATTATTAGTTATTACGTATATCTTATTTTCTTTTCGAAAGGGAATTCAAAAAATTAAAAAAACTAAAAACGTACAACATAAAATTATAGAGAAAAAAGCATATGCTCCTACATTAACTTTTGCCAAGACTCAAAAGGCACAATTACGGGGCTTTTTATCTCTTACAAAGTTTGAATTAAAAACCATTTTTAAAAGTTTACCCTTTATCACTGTACTTTTACTATGGATTGTAATGGCTTTTACCGAAATTTATAGTAAGATTTATGAAGGTGGAGCCTATCGCGATAGTCTCTATCCGGCTACCTATCTTTTAATTGAACAAATAGGTGATCCATTACCTATTTTGGGTTTGATTCTTATTATCTTTTATAGTGGAGAATTAGTATGGCGAGAACGCAATTTAAATTTTAATACCATTACAGATGTAACTCCTGCATCTAATAGTATCTTCTTTTTTTCAAAATATATAGCGCTATTACTGCTACCCATGACACTTATCTTAACTGGAATCCTAATTGCTATTGGCTTTCAAATAGCTGGAAACTATAATCAATTTGAATGGGTGCAATATATTAACCTGTTCTATTTTCAGGGTATAGAGTTTATTTTCTATGGAGTAGTTGCGTTGTTTATCCAAAGCTTGGTTTCTAATAAATACCTCGGAATGTTACTATCAGGAGTTCTGATTTTTGTCTTAGGTAGTTCCTTAAGTAATTTTATAGGAATCGAGCATTCCTTAATACAATTAGGCAAAACCCCACCGATCGTATATATAGATATGAATGGATATGGTGCTTATCCTAAACCTTTTCATTGGTACGCATTGTATTGGATGGCACTTGCCGGCATATTAGTGTTATTGGCATTTAAATTATGGAGAAGAGGTGTGATTTCTAATTTCAGATATAGAATTCAACAATTGTTTTCTAATTGGAAAAAAGCAGAAAAAAGTATCGTTTTTGGATTTCTTATTCTTTTTATCAGTTCCGGAAGTATAATTTTTTACAATACTAATATCGTTAATGAATACAAAGCTTCAAATAAGCAATTTGATCTTGCTGAAGCTTATGAGCGTAAATTTAAGCAATATGATACATTAGAAGAACTGTATCCAGTGGATATAAAAACGGAGGTAGCTATTTATCCTGATGACAAAAAATACTCCGTAAAGGCAGATTACATCTTAAAAAACAAAAGTAATACTCCTGTCGATTTGGTTTTTATTTCACCTAGAGAACCATTGGAAAAAGTCTTTTTGCAAAATGCTACTCTTGTTGAATACGATTCTATCTTTAAGACATATCTCTTTAAAATAAAAAGTCCTTTATTAACTGGTGAACAGTTACAATTTAAATACGAACTAACTGTTCAAAATGATGGTTTTGAAAGACGTGCATCTATTGTAGAAAATGGAAGTTATATAACATTTTCCTCTTTTAGACCTTCATTGGGCTATCGAAGAAGTAAAGAAATCCGAAATGTTTCAGAGCGAAAAAAACGTGGATTACCTGATCTGAAAGAAGAAGTTATTGAGGATAAAGATCTTCATAGTATTCCTAACAATCTTATCGGTAAAGTTCCTTTTGAAACTATCGTATCTACACAATCAGATCAAATTGCCATTGCTCCTGGAAATCTAATCAAAGAATGGAAAGACCATAACAGAAACTATTATCATTATAAAACAAATAGCAAAGTATCACCAATGCTAGGATATTTTTCTGCTAAATATAAAATACAGAAGCATCAACACAATGGAATACAAATAGCTCAATATTACCATCCAGATCATAGCATGAATATTAATTCAACTATGAACGCCAGTAGAGAGACTCTTGATTACTGTATTCAGCATTTTGGCGATTACCCGTTCGATCATCTTCGTATAGCAGAAATACCAGCATATTGGCCTTTTGGCGGTCAGGCTTTTCCTGGTACAATAAGTATGGTTGAAGATCAATTTTACTTATTAGATCAGCGAAATCCTGATGTGTTTAATCTTGTAGCTAAACGTACAATTCATGAAGTAGCACATCAATGGTGGGGACATATATTAACTCCTAAAATGACAAATGGAGCTGGTTTCTTTATAGAAGGACTAGCAAAATACACTGAAATCGTTGTCATGGAAAAACACTATGGTAAAGGAGCTTTATGGAACCTATCAGAATATTCCAATAATCGATATTTTACGGGACGATCATATGCATCAGAACCAGAGCCAGCAGTGTACTTATCTGATGGAGAGAGCTACCTTTTATATGGTAAAGATTATACTATAATGTTAGCTTTAAAAGAATTAATCGGCGCCGAAAAAATCAATCTTATTCTTAAAAACATAGTACATAATTATAGAAATAAAGAAGAGCTGGAGATTGTTACGTTAGACTTTCTTGATGAAGTTTATAAAGTAACTCCTAAAGAACACCATATGCTCATAGACGACTGGTTCAAGCGTATCATTACCTACGATCTAAGAATTGAAAAGGCTTCTTATAATAAATTGCCAAACGGTCAGTTTGAAGTTGTCTTAGCTATAAATACCAAACGATTTGAGACCAAAAATCAAGGTGAAGAAATTGCTATATCTATCCAAGAGCCAATACAGATAGGGTTATTTGATAAACACCCTAAAAGAATTGGAGTAGGTGATCAGGCTTTATATCTTGAATCACATTATTTTAATACTGAAAAATCTCAAGTTAAAATCATTGTGGATAAATTACCTAAGTATATTGCTATTGATCCATATGGCACTCGTTTAGATAAAAACAGAATTGATAATATAACCCAGTTATAAGTATTATAAAGGAATAAACTAAAATAACTCTTGATTCAGATTAAATCTGAATCAAGAGTTATAATTTATTAGTCTATCATCTTTTCAAAGTGTTTTAAATATTCCTCCTTATAATCAAATAGTGCAGCAATATGTTTCCCTTGTATTTCCCAAAAAGTTGATTGAAGTGTATCAGAAGCTTTATAAAGTCTTTTTCCTAATTTAAATGGGACTTGCTCATCAGTATTACTATGAATAACGAGTATTGGTTTATTTATTTTTTGTATTTCTTTCTCTGCGGGAAAGTCATTATTCATTAATATGGGCATCATCCACTTGAAATTTCCCATATTGATTGCTCTTGCATATTCCTTTCCAATATCTGGAAACGAATTAAATGTTCCTTCTACAATAACTCCTGCTATTTTATCATTCCTTTCTGCAGCATTCATCATTGCAAAAGCTCCACCTAATGATTGTCCCCAAATGACAATTGGAGTTCCCTGTACAGCATCATCCTTTAGTATCGTATCGAACATAAACAATACATCTTCTTTTAGTATCAACGAATTATCTGCTATGCCTGTTGATTTTCCAAAATCTCTTCTTTCATAGCCAAATACTTGAAAGCCTCTATCTGTTAATAACTTATAATAGGGTTGAGACGACATTAAATGCATTCCTTTACCAGCATGATGAATGATAGTTCCAATAGGTTCATCTTTTGGTTTAAAAAGAACCCCATGTAGAGTAGTATTTGTGTCGACTTCAAAATAGTATTCTTTATGAGGAATATTAGATTCAAAATGTTCATATGCTAATCCATTTACATGATAAATTAATGTATCTGTGTATCTAGAAAATCTTACATATAAAATACTTCCTAATAGCACCAAAAATAGTAGCAACGCAAACGCCTTTGCGAATTTCAATAACTTCTTCATTTTTATGTTTTTAATTAACAAACACTTCAAATAAACAAGTACTCAACATCACAAAAAAAACATTGTTATGAATTCATATTTTTTGGGGTATACAAATACTTTCTGTGGTCAAATCTTATATTTTGGGGTCAACTCATAAAGGATGATTTTACCGATTCAAAATACGTTTTTGATACTGGTAACTTTTCTTCTATATATTTTAAGTGTACACTTCCCTTTTGAGCATTTCCCTCAACAGAAGTTATAAAATCAGGATTGATGATATAAGATCGATGCACTTTTAGTAAATAATTCAGTTGTTTATGTATAGAAGAAAGGGTATTACGCATTACCTTTTTCTGTAATACATTATCCTCTAAATAATGGATATTTATATAATTATCTTCTGATTTAACATACACAATATTTTCTGGTACTATTAAAAATGATTCCTTTTTTAGCGTGCTCTTTACTACTATTTTTTTATTATCATTCGGTTTTTTCTGGTTACCATGAAGTTGTTTTTTGCCATAATGTAATCTTAGAAAAACTGATAAAACCGATAAAATAATTCCAAAGCCTAAGAACACAAACCGAAACCACTTTATAAAAAAACTAAAGATCATAAAGTTAGACCTCTTATTGATCATCAACTCTGTATAGAAAAAAGCAATAACGATTGCCACTGTAACATATAAAGAGGAAAATAGTAATTCTTCAATCCATTTCCATCTTTTAAAATTTGTATGATACCAAATCGATAAAAGATGAATAAAAAGGTATATAGCTAGAGAAATAACTCCATAACCAATAAAGTAAAGATGTTTGTAAGGATGATTAAAATTATTAGCACCAAAAGGTTGTAAAAACTCCAATATAAATACAACAGCAAAACTAAGAAGAGAAGCTATCTGTAAATGCTTTTTAAAAGATGAAATATATGGAAAGACTTTATTTAAAAACATAAAAAACTCTCTACTAAAAGTACTAGGGATTAAATATAATAATCTAGATTGTAAATAGTAGCATTTAAACAATAAGTACCATCTGTTTATTATTTTTAATAGGTTTGTACAAACTCAACTTTCATGAAATATAGCTCTACACTAGTTATCTTTATTACTTTACTATGTATTTCCTGTAATAATGCATATTATTTTCCCACTAATAAATTCGATAACTCCAAAACATATATTCCCACAGATTATAGTGACCTAAATATGTGGGCTGCACATCCTAATAAAAATGATACAGCTGATCGTGTGCCAGAACAAAAAACCTTACAAGATCAATCCAAGCTACCTGTAGATGTTTTCTTCGTTCACCCTACTACACTAACGGGTTATAAAGGTGAAACTTATTGGAACGCTAGCACCAATGATTCTATCATTAATAAAAGAACCGATGAAACCACGATTTTAAATCAAGCCAGCATCTTCAATGCTGCTGGAAAAGTTTATGCTCCAAGGTATCAACAAGCTCATGTCGAAGCATATTACACAAAAGATGTTGAAACGGGAAAAAAAGCTCTTGAATTTGCCTATCGGGATGTAAAAAATGCATTTCGGTTCTTTTTGACGAATTTTAATAAAGAAAGACCTTTTATTATAGCTTCACATAGTCAAGGTACCACCCATGCGAAACGATTAATTAAAGACTTTATCGATACTGATGAAAAATTACGCTCTAGGCTTGTTGCGGCCTATCTCATTGGTATTATTGTAAAGAAAGATGAGTTTAAAAACATACCACCTTGCTTGAATCCTAATGATATTGGTTGTTCTATTTCCTGGCGAACCTATAGAAAAGATATAGAAGCTGAAAAAGTAAAGCAAAGTGATACATTCCTTGCTACAAATCCATTAAGTTGGAAAACAGATACTATTTATATGCCTAAAACTTCTAATCTGGGTAGCATACTAAGGAACTTTGATAAAATTCATCCAGAATTAGTAGATGCAAAGGTTGATAAAGGAATTATTAAAGTAAGTAAACCTGTCTTTTTTGGAAGTATCTTTTACAATACCAAAAACTACCACATTCCAGATCTTAATTTCTTTTATTTCAATACCAGACAGAATGCAGTAAATAGGGTTAGAGCCTATTTTAAAAAACCATAGCATAATGACATAAATAAAAAAGATGCCTTAAAAGACATCTTTTTTATTTATCAAGTGAATATAATCTTGCTTCTAATTAGTCGGCAAGTACTATTACTTTATTATCTTTCATTTCAATTGTACCTGAATTTATGGCAAGAAGCGTAACACCATTTTCTTTTGTAAATTTCTCTACTACTTCTTCTTCCAAATTCATATCACCATACACTTTTACATTTCCTTTTCCTAATAAAGAAACAATCGGTGCGTGATTATCTAACATTTGAAACTCTCCATTCACACCTGGTACAGCAACCGAAGTTACTTCGCCGCTAAACAATACTGCTTCTGGAGTTACTATTTCTAAATACATATTTATAGTTGTTTGTTGTTAGTTGTCGGTTGATAGATCGATAGATATTTGACATCTAACACTATCAACTACCAACAATTAACTAGATTATGCTTCAGCTAACATTTTCTCACCAGCTTCGATAGCTTCTTCGATCGTCCCCTTAAGGTTAAATGCCGCTTCTGGTAAGTGATCTAATTCACCATCCATAATCATAGTAAAAGCTTTGATCGTATCTTTTATATCTACTAAACATCCTGGGATACCAGTAAACTGCTCCGCTACGTGGAATGGCTGAGATAGGAAACGTTGTACACGACGTGCACGTCCTACTGCTAATTTATCCTCTTCTGATAATTCTTCCATACCAAGAATAGCGATAATATCTTGTAATTCTTTATAACGCTGTAATAACTCTTTTACTCGTTGTGCACAATTATAATGCTCATCTCCTAAGATATCTGCAGTAAGAATTCTTGATGTAGAGTCTAATGGATCTACCGCTGGGTAAATACCAAGCTCAGCAATTTTACGAGATAATACCGTCGTTGCATCTAAGTGAGCAAAGGTAGTTGCTGGTGCTGGATCCGTTAAATCATCTGCAGGTACATAAACCGCCTGTACCGATGTAATAGATCCTTTCTTAGTAGAAGTAATACGCTCCTGCATCACACCCATCTCTGTTGCTAATGTAGGCTGATATCCTACCGCTGATGGCATACGCCCTAGAAGTGCAGACACCTCAGAACCAGCTTGTGTAAAACGGAAGATATTATCTACGAAGAAAAGTACATCTTTTCCTTGACCATCTCCTGCTCCATCACGGAAATATTCTGCTATTGTAAGTCCAGAAAGTGCTACACGAGCACGTGCTCCTGGTGGCTCATTCATCTGACCGAATACGAAAGTAGCTTTAGAATCTTTCATTGCTTCTTTATCTACTTTAGAAAGATCCCATCCTCCTTCTTCCATAGAATGCATAAAGTCATCACCATACTTTATAATTCCTGATTCTAACATCTCACGAAGTAGATCATTTCCTTCACGCGTTCTTTCTCCTACTCCTGCGAATACTGAAAGACCACCGTGACCTTTTGCAATATTGTTAATCAACTCCTGAATCAATACAGTTTTACCTACTCCAGCTCCACCAAATAATCCAATCTTACCTCCTTTAGCGTAAGGCTCGATAAGATCAATTACTTTGATTCCTGTATATAAAACTTCTGTAGAAGTTGATAAATCTTCAAACTTTGGTGCCTGACGGTGAATTGGAAGACCACTTTCTCCTGCTTTTGGAAGATCTCCTAATCCGTCAATTGCATCTCCGATTACATTAAATAGACGTCCATATACATCTCCTCCGATTGGCATTTGAATTGGAGCTCCTGTTGCAACAGCTTCCATTCCTCTGCTTAATCCATCACTGGAATCCATCGCAATTGTACGCACCGTATCTTCACCAATGTGAGACTGAATCTCTAACACTATTTTGGTACCGTCTGCTTTATTAATTTCTAACGAATCGTAAATTTTTGGTAATTCAGTACCGGCAGCGAATGCTACGTCTATAACCGGACCTACAATTTGTGATACTTTACCCGTAACTTGAGACATTATATAACTATTTAATGTTTAGTATTTAACTATTTAAAAAGGCCTCTTTTTCTTACATATAAAATACGACCTTTTTTCAGGCTGCAAATATAGGCTTTTAAAATGAATAACATAGCCTGTTTTATTTTGTTTTTTTCTTAGGCAAATTTAAAGCTAATCAACCTGCCTAAAAGTGTAGTTTCTACAATAGTTTTATTTGATTTTAAATTCGTTAAATGTTGTTATTTACAAGTAAAATATATCTAGCGAATTCTTTCTTGAGTAAATTAATATATCTTAGAGATTAACAATCTGAACTCTTAAGTTCATACGATCAAACTCAGAGTATTTTCAGAAATAAGATAAAAAAGCCAATAAGAACGAATTCTTATTGGCCTTTTCATTTTATATAATATGTGCTATTGTAGCATCGGAGAGTAAAATGTAGGATAATCTGCAGCTTTTACCATTGGTAAATTCGATCCATAGGTAGTATTGATTGCTCGCAATGCCTCATTTGCTAACAAGGCATACCCTCTTGCTGTTGGATGTACACCATCTAAAGAAAATGCACCTCCAAACACTAAATCATCTTCCAAAAGAAATTCATCAAAGGTAATTCCGTTAGTAGCTAAATCTACCAATAAAGAATTTGCATCAACAAAAGCCAAACCTGCCTGATTTGCTGCAGCCTGGATGG
>NZ_WEKL01000076.1 GCF_019295435.1 Aquimarina litoralis | reverse complement strand
AGAATCAGTTACAGATCCGGCTCCGCCAGAAGATGTGAATGTATAGTTATAAGTAGCACCCACTTCAGCACCTGCGAAAGTGAAACTTACAGCATTTTCATTTCCAGAGTTAATAGGGCTTTGGTCGATTGAAACAGAATATCCAGTTGGAGCACCAGTGTCTTTACTTTCTGTGTCAGTAGCATTACTACCCGTATTTCCGCTAACATCAGTAAGTGTAACAGTTAAAGTTATTGTTCCATCCGGTAATCCGCTTAGGTCGATTCCAGTTATTTGATCAGTAGCTGTTGCGATTGCACCAGAATCAGTCACAGATCCGGCTCCACCAGATGAGGTAAATGTATAGTTGTAAGTAGCTCCTACTTCAGCACTTGCGAAAGTGAAACTTACTGCGTTTTCATTTCCTAGGTTAATAGGGCTTTGATCAATAGAAACAGAGTATCCAGTTGGAGCAATGTTATCTATTAAGAACGTATTGTCATTTGTTCCTGTTGGAGTTGTGTTAACTAAAACATTTCCAATATCATCAGTGATATCTTGTCCTCCAGAAAAACTTAAAGTAACTGTACCATTTAAATTGGCTAAATCACCTCCAGAGGCAGTAATTCTATAGGTGTTTCCAGTAGGGTTTGTAACGGCGGTAATAGTAGCAGTAGTTCCAGAAACTGAAAAATCATCAGTGCCTATATTAGCAACATCTTCATCAAATGTAACATCCCAGACTAGTGTATCTGCATTTGTTGGACTTGTAGTTGGATTTTGACGAACAATACTTGTTACTCCAGGAGGAGTGTTATCTACAACAAAATTTTCAGGAAAAGGATCAATTGGTGTTGTATCTGTTAGTTCATTTCCTGCAAGATCCTCGATATCTTGATTGTTTACTATTCCTAAGGTAACAGTACCATTAAAATTTGCAAGATCACCACCAGAAATAGTGATTCCCCAAACATTACTTCCTAAATCCGCAACATTAGTAATGGTAGCTGTGGTAGTACTACCAATAGAAAAATCTGCTGCGCTAACATTCACTACTGCTTCTGTAAATTCTACTCCAAAAGTTAGTGCATCTGCATTAGTTGGTGACGTAGTAGGTGTTTGTCTTGTGATAGATTGAATTCTTGGGTTTTCAGTGTCAGCAGCTAAAGCACTTCCATCAAAAGTATCCGGAACAATTGTTGGAAAAGCGAAGTCTCCCAAGGTCCAATTGTTTGAATCATTGATCATTGCAGCACAATCTCCAATACTGGAATTGCAAGTGGTTGATCCGGTATAATAACCTTCTTGCGTAATGATGTTTGCATTAACCCCATCGGTTAAACCGGTTCCTGTTAAAGAATTACCAGTTAGATCACCTACGAACGATAAAAAGGTTCCGGGAACTGCTCTGGTTCCAGTAATTGCAAAAAGTTCATCTATGTTTGCGGTATTAAAACCTGGTTCTACTTCTGAAGCTGTACCAACAGATGCCAAAATACCAGTCCCATTGTCATCTGCGTCAGTAATATCCACAACAGTACCAATAGCTATAATGCCACCAGTATTATTGGTCCAGAGAACTTCACCTTCTCCATCAGGTGTTGAAAAAGCTGTTCCGGTCCATTCTTCATCTGTAAATCTGATGGTAGTTCCATCAGGGCAATCATCTAAAAAAACAAAAGAAAATCCGTCATCATCATTATTGTACGCAACGAAAGCGATATCGCCTGGGTCATCTATAACACCATCCCTTACTTGTCCATAACTTATGAACGAAAGCATTAGTGTGAAGATTAAAAAAAAACTTGTGTTATTTGAAATTATTTTCATTTTTGAGTAATTAATTACCATTTAAATTCAGTTAATAATTAGTATACAAGTTAGAGAATTTTCAGGAGAAATTAATGTTCTCCTGAAAATTCTTATTTGATTTCCAAAACCAAAATATTAAATAAGCAGATTGAATAATTTATTGATAAACAAGATGAAGTATTTTTTGATAGATTGATTTGGTTACTATTATTTTTAAAAGGAATGTTTTTAATTTCTAGATGGAAAAACTCCTTGTAAGCAAATAATATAGTAACAAGATAGCCAAGGTTGCATATTGTTTACGGATTGGTTGCCTCCAGTATTTCCGATAGTAATTTGTGTACCTGCTACGGGTATATTATTTCCTGAGTATTTAGCACGAGGAGTAGGGCTAGAAGCAAAGTTATCATTTCCGGTATTAGCTAAAACACCCGCTCCAGGATTTGTTTCATCTTCATCTCCTGAAGAGGTATTCACGGGCAAAGCAATTTCACCTGGATTAGTGATTGCAATAGCATGACTATGGGAAGGAATTTGTGTAACATTTAGAATATTATATTCTGTACCTCCTTTTTGTCCTTCTCTACGATCACTTAAACCTGGTCCATTCCCAGATCCAATACAAGTTCGACCTCTTAAATCAGGGAGTGCAAATGTGGTTCTTCCATCTCCACCATAAATAGTGCCTAATAATGAATATAATGCTTGATTCTGATTAATTGGTAGTAGTTGCCCTGCGCAAAATGCCCAATTTCTTGGGGCAAAATTACCCGCGAACATTCTGATTTCGGCCATTGTTCCGTCCATATTTTATATTTTTAAGTTATGTATAAGTTTGTTAATTTTTTAGCTTCTAGAAGGATAGATACCTTGTAGACATATGATGTAATATGTCGATAACCAAGGCTGCATATTATTTACAGATTGATTGCCTCCAGTATTTCCGATAGTAATTTGTGTGCCAGCTACAGGTATATTATTTCCTGAGTATTTTGCACCAGTAGTAGGGCTAGAAGCAAAGTTGTCATTTCCGGTATTCGCCAAAACACCTGCTGCCGGGTTTGCTTCATCTTCATCACCTGGAGAGGTATTTACCGGTAAAGTAATTTCACCTGGATTAGTTACTGCAATAGCATGAGTATGGGAAGGAATTTGTGTAACATTTAGAATATTATATTCCGTACCTCCTTTTTGTCCTTGTCTGCGACTGGTTAAACCAGGTCCATGTCCAGGTCCAATAGGTACACGTCCTCTGAGATCTGGTAAGGCAAAACTAGTTCTTCCATCACCACCATAAGTGGTTCCTATAATTGAAAATAATGCATCGTTTTGTGAGATTGCTAATAATTGCCCTTCACAAAATGCCCAGGCTCTTGGTGCAAAATTCCCACCAAACATCCGAATTTCTCCTATTGTTCCTTCCATGTGTTGTTGTTTTTTAATTAGTTATTATAATGATTGATTTTAAAAAATGATTTGTTGTTTTGGTTGTAGTGTTGTTGTAAAACAATGCCCCGTTCTTATACCAAGATGTACATATTTTGAACCTGATAAGATGCCTGCATCAGAACTAATCATATTAATGCGAAGCACTTTTCCATATTTGCAATACACAAATAATCCTTCTTGAGGATGTGCATGGATTATTTCACCAGCCGTTTTCCCTAATAGTGTTTGAGTATCTACTGGAGAAACTTCAATAAGTTTAATTGGTGAACCTTGATAATAAGTGGTTGCTCCTCCATATTTTGGATTGCAAGCATTAATGAGTTGTTCAATTTCATCTGCGGTCTGGCTTTCCCAGCAAATGGTAATGTCTTTATCAGTTGGTTTTTTATAATAACATACATTGGTTTTTGATTGAGGTTTTAGATTTTTTGAATCCACTATTAATTCTAGCGCTGTTTTAGTTAGGTTTTCTAACATATAGCTCATTTTGGAGTTCATCATGCCTAAGGTTTCACCAGGTATCAAAGAGACAGGATGTTCGATCAAAATATTACCAGTGTCCCAATCTTCATCCATTTGATGGATCGTTATTGCTGTTTGTTTTTGCCCTTGTTTGATCGACCAAAAAAGAGGATCAGGACCTCTATTTATTGGTAGTTTGCCAAAATGAATGTTTAAAAAACCGAACTTTGGAATACACAGAGCTTCTTTCGGAATTTTGATGGAAAGACCACACACTAATATTAAATCTGGTTTAATATCATTCAGCCATTGAATAAATTGTGTTTTTATATTTTCCTGATTGATAAGAAAAGTCCTGTGATCTTCTTTTTGAATGGAGGTAAACCAAAAATCTTTTTCAGGTTGTGGTACTAATGATTTTTGAAAACAGACAGCACTCAGATAATCCTGTTCTGCCAAGAATTTATATACAGTAAGGCATGTTGGAAAACTTCCAATTAGTACTGTTTTCATGAGTTTGTATTTTTATAAACTACCATATTCTGATTAAATCTAACTTAGATTTTAATCTTTGAAGAGTGTTCCAAAATCACCAAGAATCAAATCTAAATAGCATATCGGAACGAATCAATACGTAGAACTACGTGATTTATGTAAATCGCTAATAAATAGTGGTTAGTTGTTTTTGAGTGAATAGTGTTGCTAAACCTTAATTTTTATGAATTGATTTTTTTTGCTCTTAAGTTGTTTGGATAAGAATAGGTTTTAACTTTGATCTTCTATTGTAGATTGAAGAAATATAGTAGTTTCAAAAAAGTGATAGCATCTTTCTATTTTAAGTAAAGACATTTTTTTTCGTAATCGATAACGGCTTTTCCTTTTTTTAGAATATCTGCACCTATAATTCCGTCTACAGGTTCTGCTTGATGCGCGATGAGAGCAGTATTTACATGTGTTAAATCAAATAGTATTAAAGAAATGTTTTTTCTTGACCATTTGTTTAATTGTATACTGTTTCTTTTAGAAAGTTGTGTGTGCATATCTGTAGCGCCTGCACCGGCTGCCTTAACGTCGCTTTCTTGTGTGAAAAGTTCGAATTTTTCGACAGCATCAAAACCTACACATGAGTTAGAAGCTCCTGTATCTACTATAAAATTTCCTTCAACACCATTTAGTAATGCTGTCACTTCAAAATGATTTGTTTTGGTGTATTCAAGTTTGATTCGGTGATACTCTTTCTTGAGTAAAAATTGGCGTAGTGTGGTCATTTTAATTTTTGTCTAACAGCTAACAAAAATAGTATAATTAATAAGAAAAAAATTGCAATCAGTATCCAGCTATATCTTCCTGATTGTGTTGGATGTTCGTATACCCCATAATATACGAATGATGCCCAGTAATAAGGTGATTTTTGTGCATTTGTGATTTTTTCGGATGATAAGTAGTCTAATTTTGAAACGTATAATCCATGTGCTTTAGAATTATAAGATCGCAAATTTTGGTAGAAATTTTCCATAAGCTGAGAAGTAGTTTTGTCATTAACTTTCCATAAAGAAAATAATGCATTGGGAACTCCTGCATATTGAAATCCTCTGGCAATACTTAAAGGCCCTTCACCTTTTGCAACAACACCCACTCCTGTTTCGCAAGCGCTTAATACAACAAGATCTGCTTCTAATTGCAATCCATACAATTGATTAACTAGTATGTTTTGATCTCTAAACTGTATGGATGCTGGTCTAGAAAAACTTCCCGATTCAGCATGGGTGGATAGGTGTAATATGGAATGGTCTTTTAGGTTATCTAAAAATTGTGAATAGGTAGCTTTCTCACTTTGTAAAAACGTTCCATTAAAGTGCTCTTCTATATATTCTTTTTCCTGAAGTGAAAATGGAAGTTCTAAATTAGTTTTTTCGAATACCGGAAATATACCAAGAATACTATTTCTACGATTTTTATTGATTGAAGATTGCATGAATTTAGCGGCAGAATTTTCATAACTAATAGCGCTAGATTTTAAAAGAAAAGGCATCTGTTCAAAGTTAAAAATTGAACTTTTTTCTGTTAGTAAAGCTTCATAAGGGATAAAGTTTAGTAATCCATCAGGTATGATCATTAATTTTTTGGCTTTAGGTATTTTTAGATGTTGGTATAACTGAAAACTGTTTAGAGAAAAGCCATTTATATCATTTATGATATTTGACGGATTATTGAAATATCGAATATATTTTTGTATACTTTTTTTTATGTGATCATTACTTCCTATCACACTCAGATTTGTAGTATCTGCATTCATATTGAATTGGTATACTTTTGTTTTGCCATAGAAATAGGAAATTAAGGTTATATCGTCTTGCTGTAATTTATGTTGTAGTTTGGGAATTGAAATTATTTGTCGATTAGCAATTAGATTCGGATATTTTTCTTGCAGCTTTTTTGAAAGTTCTTTTAATTCTATTGAAGTTTGAGAATATAGAGTAGTCCATTGTTGGATTTGCTTAATGTCAGCTTGATCGTTTTTGAGTTTTTCTTTTAAAATTTGGGTTTCGTAATTTGCGAGTTGAATATTAAGTTGTCTGTTTTTTTTAACGAGCGCATCGTTCTGATATTGGGATAGAAATGTTTTTGATATCAAAGCTTCATTCACAAATGGAGCTTTGGAGCTTTCCGCCGCTTCAAATGCTTTTTCTATATAACTTTTTTCATTCGATTTTGTGTACAGATTATACAATAAATCAATGTATGTCTCTGTACGATCTCTATTTTGACTATGTTGAATAATCTTTGTGCTTTGTAAAGGATAGGTGATATTTAATTTTGAGTTTACCGTAAAAGCAGCCTCTAATGATTTAATTGCTAAATCTGGTTTGTTCGCTTGTTGATAAATATACGCTTGTATGTCTAAGGCTTTTAGTAAAATTCTGTCTGCAATTAGAAGTTCTTTTTTGGGGATGTCTAATGTAGAGCGGTATACTGGAAGTAAGATTTTATAGATCTCCTTCAAATTATCTAATGCTTCTTTGTACTCATTTTTTGAAAGTAAGATATCTGTATATGCTAACTGCCATTTTGCAATATCTCGAGAGGTGGTATTCTTCTGTTTAAGTAAATGTTTTTTTGCAATTAAAATTTGTTGTTGTGCTGTCTGTATGTTTGCATTTTCTAAAGCAATGGATGCTAATATTTGATAGGCGTTTACTTCACTTTTGTCTATAGAAAGAACTTTTAAAGCATATGTTTTTGCTGTTTCTAGAGCTCCTATGTCTAAATAATTGGTTGCTAAATTGGTGAGAATGTTTGGGTTTTTTGTGTCTAATTTTTCTCCTTTGTGAAGAATTTTGATTGCTTTTTGATGATTACCTTGGTTGTTATAGGTGATTGATAAATTAGTAATTGCAGACACTATTTTAGGGATGTTTCCTGTTTGCTCTGCTATATACATATAACTGGTAATAATGTCCTCTGCTTTTTTAAGATCTCCAATTTTTACATATAAATTTCCAAGTGGTTGCAAACAGTTTTCAATAATGTCGTAATCTTTCAGATTGTCTTTATTAAAAGATTTCCAAGCTTTTTCATAATATGCAATACCGGTTGGGATATCACCATATTTACTATAATAGTATCCTAAATTACTATGTGCAATAACCAAAGAAAGCAGGTCTTCTTTAGTGGATAATTTATTCTCTTTGGAAATTATAAAATTAGAGAATTTTTCTAGGTTTTGAGCTGATGGACTGTTCAGGAAATTATCTAATTGCTGGTATATAATTTCGGAAGCTTTTGTTGTTTCTTGTGCATCTATTATCTGTTTTCCAATGATTAGAAACAATATGAGGACTGCCTTTTTAAAACTTCCAAATTCCATAAAATTGAATTTGAGAATTTGGTTCGTTAAAGTTGTAAACATATCTAACACCAACGCTAGGACCAATGCGAACGGTTCCAAGATTCATTCCAATAAAAACACCAGTTTGTAAATTGGTAAAACTATCGTCAATTTCTGCAATATTGAAAGAATCTAAATCGGGATTAGGAGTAATTTGATTGCCGTTTTCAAAGATAGTAAAACCTTCTCCAGTAGTTTCCTGATCATTTTTACTGGTTAAGTCTAATTTTAGCTGCACGCCAGCTCCCATAGCTAAGAAGTTGGAGAAATTATACCGGTACGATGCAGGTACTGCATACACAGAAATATTGGTAAACTGATTAGTTTCTGAAAAGCGGATTAAGTCTACAGCACCAGCAGGATTTATGCTTCGAGTTTCAAAATTTCGTGTTTCATCATAGGAAGAGGTAGAAAACATCAATTCTGCTTGATAGTATCCTCTATAAGATTTAAAAGGAGATAATGTAGCTCCAACAAAATATTCTCTTTGATTGTCCAACTCGGGGACAGTTATGTATCCTGCTTTTGCGCCAATCGAAATTCCAGGGATAAAACGAGTTGTCGCATAGTTTGTGATAATAGGTTCATTTTTATCAAAGTAAATGGCGGTTCTGCTCTTTGTCTTTTTTTTGTGAAAGTTTCTACCGAATTTCATAGAGTACTTTACAAAGCCTTTGGTAGAATCTATTTCTGAAACATTTTTTTGTTCACTTCCTGGAAGATAGATTCTATTGAATGTGAAGATGATTTTGTCTTTTTTAAGAATTGTATCTAAACAACTGTAGTTTACTTTTCGTTCTTTCGGGCAAATTGGACATTCTGGATATATATTGTCAATTTGTAAAGTAGATTTGTCAAACATTTCTGGAGTATCTACCTCTAATCGAATCGTATTGGCAGGACCTTCACCATTATTCTGAAATCGCACTTTGAATTTTAATCTTTTAAAACATACAAGACGATAATTCATTAACCAACCATTAGAAGACATTTTATTAGGATCATGAGAAGTTACGATTTCCATCTCAGTATCTTTTACAGTGTGATTATCATAATTATTATCTGGTACATATACACTCCTTAAAGTGACAATAGCACTGGTGTCTTTAATCATTTCTGGAGTAGTTCTAAGTGTTCTGAAAATATTGCGCTCTTCTCCAGGTTGCATATTATCAAATTCAATAATCTGATAACTTCTATATAGTGCTTTTGATTCTTCTAATGTGAGAGGAAGATTCTTTCGTTTTGTAGTGTCTTGAACAAAAAGTGTTTTGTTATACGCAGAATAACCACTATTGGATGCCAGTAAAGTATGGTCGTCATTCGTTTCAAGGTTTGTTGAAATCGCATCTAATGGAGTAATACGTTCTCCGTAATGCAATCGAGTGTCTTCAATAATGAAATTATCATTTTTGAATTGTCTGTCATTATAAAACAAATATAATTTCCCACTGGAAGTATAATTATTATTGTTTTTGTAACTGGTTATAAACACCATTTCCTGATCAGGAATAGGTTCTCGATTTCTTTTTAATAGAAGGTCTTCTTCTTCTGGAAACGTAGTGATATTATTATCTAAAGAGGCTTCGTCCAGCTCGTTGGGAATAGTTACTGATTTTGGTCTACTGGCAGGTGGTTTTCCATTGTCATAATTATTAGTAGCCCATAGTTTCACTTGATAATTTCCACTTTTTTTATACGAATGAGTTGGTTTTTCCTTAAAACTGTAATAACCATCTCCAAATTCCCAATAATATGAATAGAAAGCTTTGGGCGCCCCAGCGATTTGATTAAGCGGTGGCATTTTTGCGCCATACCTTACCTGATTACCTTCTATTTCATAGGATATCGGAGCGACTCTTGGAATCGTATCATGTAATGCAATTTGTCCTAGACAGAAATAAGGTAGTAATATAAATAATAATAAAGCCGAAAATCTGTTCATGTGTTTTTGTTAGTGTTAATAAAGATAAACAAAAAGTTATATGCTTGATATGTTGGTTATTGGTGAATAAAAATTCCGGAAGGTAAACCTCCGGAATTTTTCTGAAATTTGCTGTAACCCCCATTACCTAATTAGCATATTCCAGTGTGAGATGTATTTACGGGAGATCATTGATTAGATCTACTAATCCGGCTTCTGTTGTGGTGTTTGTAGTTCCGATTACTTCCAAATGGTTTTCTTCAATTGTTGTTCCTTGAATTGCATAAACGTATTGATCGTCTTGAACGGACACAAAAATGATATGTACTTCTAATCCGATAGGAATTAATCCGTAATGCTCGGAGAATAAACCAGTCTCTGAATCATAAATATCCAATAAAGCTAATGCCGTTGGTTCTCCATCATAGGATACATATACGTTACAGTTTGTGTTGTCAAAACCTTCAGGAACATCCACTTGTAGCATAGTTTTGGGTCTTGGATCATTGTACCAGCGATCAATATTTGTCCAACCAAAATTTCCAATAAAACTTCCATATCCACTAACTACTTGTCCATCTGGTCCTTCTCTTTGAATTGGTTCTAATCCCGTTTGTTCGTCTTCTTCCCAAACGATATCACATTCCATAGTATCTCCATCACAATCCTCGCTTTCTCCATTAAATATGTTCATATCGTTATCAAAAGTTTCTGTAGGCGCAAATAACTGAAACCCGCTAGCAAGCTCAAGTTGCTCACCATTTTGATTGGCGTTTACATAAAACTCTCCTCCAGAAACCAATGTTTCAACATCACCATTTGGACGTTTCCCATTTGTAGGCATTTTAGTGAGTAGCATTTTGGCTTTGTCATAAATTTCTATTAATTCAATGGTTATAGCTCCGCTTACAGGAGCTCCACTTTGGTCTACAATACTGTTTGGTGGGAAATATAGAACAGTTCCTTCTTCTCCATAAATTTCTCCAGTGCCGCCACCATTTAATGTGAAAGTTTGTACTGCTTCTTCTCGATTCTCAATGATTTCGGTTTCTAACTCTTGTCCTCCTAAAATTGGAGGGGTAATAATAATGTCATTGTCGTCATTTTTACTACAGCTAACAAAAAGTAATGTTAGTAGAATAAAGAATAGAAGGTGTGTCATTTTTAGATTTACATTCTTACTATGATTCTGTAATGTAATTGCTTTACTATTTTTCTTCATGATTTTTTAATTTTAATAGTACTTTTTAATTATTTCACTTGTTGTTTACACCTACATATCAATACCTCTAATTTTTTGTTACCCTTTTTTTAAAAACTTTTTTAAATTAGTTGCACAGACCAATCTTTTTTATGGGAAATAATAAAGCACACGCTGATCAGAGATATATCGAAGCGCTTTTGAAGAATGATACTATAGTATTGAAGGAGATCTATGAGAAATTTGCTCCAAAAATAGTTGGGTATATCAAAAAAAATAGCGGTGATGAATCTAAAGCACGTGATATTATTCAGGAAACTTTAATCGCAATTTATTCGCAAGCTAGAGAAAAGAAATTGGTACTTACTTGTCCCTTTGATGCCTATTTTTTTCTCTTGTGTAAAAGAAAATGGTTGAATGAACTAAAAAAGAATACGCAACAAAAGGTAACAATTAATGAAGAGGTTGTATCTATAGATGATGAGAGTGACAGGTATGCAGAAGAAACCCTAATTTTTGAAGCTAGAAATGAACTTTTTTCAGAAATTTTTGAGCAGTTGGGAAAAGCTTGTAAAGAATTATTAAAAACTACATTTGCTATAAAATCTATGGAAGAAGTTGCTGCTAAATTAGGGAAATCATATGGTTATGTACGTAAAAAGAAATCTTTATGTATTGGTCAATTGACAAAAATGGTTCAAAACTCTCCTAAGTTCAATCAAATAAAAAACTTGTTATGACCCCAGAAGAAAAATACGAGCTTTTTGAGCGAAAAATTAGCAATGAAATTTCGATAGAGGAAGAAGAGTTGTTGTCTCAGGTAATCGAAGAGGATAAAGCGGTAGCAGAAGAATTTAAAACATATAAAGAATGGAGCTCTTATTTAGCTACTAATCTAAACTTGGATAAAGAGAAATCCGAATTATCAGATAATTTAGAGGATATAGCAAGCTCTTTCTTTTCTAAAGAACCTCAAAAGAGAAGAACCAAAGTAATTAAAATGCCTTCTTGGGGATATGCTGTAGCTGCAAGTGTATTAATTATTTTAGGAGTTTATACTTTTACAAAAAGTACTCCTATGTATGATGATTTTATTTCTATACCAGAATTATCCATCACTGAAAGGTCTGATGAAAATGATTTAAATATAAAGACTGAAAAGGCTTTTAATTCTGAGGATTATAAAAAAGCAGAGCAATATCTTTCTGAATTGCTGGAAAACCATGCTGATAATTCTGAATATCTATTTTATTATGGGATTACATTGTTAGAACAGGATAAATTTGAAAAAGCCWCAGAAGTTTTTGTTCAATTACAAAAAGGAGCTTCTATCTATAAATACAGAGCAATTTGGTTTGAAGCTCTGAATCAATTAAAGCAAGAAAATATTAAGAAGTGTAAAGAATTATTAAAATTGATCCCTCAAGAAGCAGAGGATTATCAAATAGCTCAGAAGTTGTTTAGGAAACTATAAAATAACTTAAAATCATAGTTTTAAAATGTTAATTAATTACAAATAACACAATAAAAAAGGTTTTTTGGTGTAATTAATAGTGTGGTATTACCACTAAAAGGAAGAATGTTTTAATAATTATGAGTTATGAATGGATTTAGATCAATACCTGCTATAGAGAAAGAAGATATTAAATTTTTACGTTTTCCAAATCAGGAAGTACTTCAAAATAAAAAAGATAAAAATTGTCGATCTATAAATGTAAAACGAGCGATGCGTTTAGGCAATTTAGAACATGGAAAAGTAAAAATAATTTTTGCTGATGATCAAGGCACAAAAAAGGTAGAAACTACTATATGGGGTGTAACTGAAAAATCTGTTATACTAAAGCAGTCCACAGTTATTCCGTTAAGAAGAATTATCAGCGTGAACTAATTTCTTGTTTATAAAAAAAGCTAAAAAAATGTGAGCAAAATTTAACTACTTTTGCCGCATGATACTTACCGATACACATACACATATTTATAGCGAATCTTTTAACGAAGATCAGGACGAAATGATGCAACGAGCAATAGCATTAGGTGTAGAACGATTCTTTGTGCCGGCTATTGATTCTGAGTATACAAGATCAATGTACGAGATAGAAAAAAAGTACCCCGAAAATGTTTTTTTGATGATGGGATTACATCCTACTCATGTGAAAGAGAACTATAAAGAAGAGTTAGAGCACGTCGAAGAAGAGCTTAGTAAACGATTTGAAGCTGGTAGTGATCAAAAATTTTATGCTGTAGGAGAAATAGGAGTTGATCTGTATTGGGATAAAACTTTTCTCAAGCAACAACAAGAAGCATTTAAATATCAAATTCAACTGGCTAAAAAGTACAAATTACCTATTGTAATTCATTGTAGAGACGCTTTTAATGAGGTTTTTGATGTATTAGAATCTGAGAAAGGCCCAGATTTATTTGGTATTTTTCATTGTTTTACTGGTACTATTGAGGATGCACATAAAGCAATATCATATAATATGAAGCTTGGTATTGGAGGTGTAGTTACTTTTAAGAATGGGAAAATTGATAAATTTTTGAATGAATTTTCAATGGATCATATTGTTTTAGAAACGGATGCTCCCTATCTGGC
>NZ_WEKL01000075.1 GCF_019295435.1 Aquimarina litoralis | reverse complement strand
GCCAATGGTCAACTATTAACCTCTGGAAATACAACCTACGAATATGACGATGAAGGAAACTTAATTAAGAAATCCTCTTCTAAAGGAACTTGGAAATATGATTGGAATGCCAATGGAATGCTTAAAAGTATCTATCGTCCAGATCGAAGTATTGTTGAAATGGAATATGATGCTCTGGGAAGAAGAACAACAAAAATTAGTAAACAGCATCCATCAAAGAAAACAGAGAACACTCCTGATTTAATTACTCGTTTTGTATGGAATGGGAATGTCCTCTTACATGAATGGCAATATAATCTTAAGAACAAACCTAAATCAATTGTTGATGCATCTGGTTCATTATCAAATGATCAAAAAGAACCCATAGAAAATCTTATTACTTGGGTTTTTGATCAAGGTAGTTTTAAACCTGCAGCAAAAATAACAGAAAATGATACCTATTCTATTATTACAGATCATCTCGGGACTCCTGTAGAAATGTACAACAGTAATGGAGAAAAAACCTGGCATGCAGAATATGACATCTACGGAAAAATTCGTAACCTTGTAACAGGTTCATTGCAGGATTGTCCGTTTCGTTTTCAAGGTCAGTATGAAGATCTGGAAATAGATTTGTTTTATAACAGATTTCGTTATTACAATCCCGAAGAAGGCGTTTATATTTCCCAAGATCCTATCAGATTGTCAGGAAATAATCCAACGATGTATGCATATACTCATGACAGCAATAGTTGGGTGGATCCTTTCGGTTTAAGACGTCTTGCCAAGTGGGAAATAGAAGCACTAGATAATTGGCTTAAAAATAATGGACATGCAAATTCTCTAAAAGGAGTTTATAATTTTACTGATGCCGATGGACTTAATTATACTGGTTCCGCAGGTACTAGAGGAGGGACAAGTCCATTAAGAGTTAGACTTATGACTCATATGAGAAAAGATTATTTGAAAGCTAATGATATGAATAGTCTGTCAATTCAAGAAATGAATAATGCTTCGGATCAGCAGGTTTGGGATAGAGAGGCAGAAACAATTAGAGAAAATGGAGGTATTGGAAATGAAAATGTAGCGAACAGCAAAAGACCTCCAAACACAGGTAATACTGCTAAAAAACCTTGTTAATATTTTTTATAATGAACGAAAAATTTCCTGTTTATAAATTTAACCTTGACGAAACAGTTTACAGTGTTTTAAATGAAACTAATTTCAAAGATCTTTCTTATCATATGAAAGATAATGAACTTTATAATCTTTTAATTGATGGAAGGTTTTGGAAAGCTAGAAGCCTACCAAACATGGAAAAATTCAATTTTATTAACGAATTGAAAGTGATTTGGACAGAAATAGATGATATATCTCCAATTCAAAGTTGTACGGATGTTAGCATACTTACCTTGGATAATGGAGATAAAACTAAAATAGATTTCGATAGTTTTCCAAATCTAGAAAAACTTTTCTCTTGGTCAAGAAAGAGCATTAAAAATGTATGGAATATAAAAGGCATTAAAGATTTAGCGTTAGCTGGACTTAAAAAACAGGATTTCATAGATGGTTATGCTCTTGATTCAGTTGAAAAACTTCGATTGGTAAAAACTCCTGTAGAAGATTTATCCTTTATTAAAAGAGCACAAAATTTAAAAAGATTAGATCTTAGATCTATGTCAAAATTAGAGAATATAGATTTTTTGAATTCTCTTAAAAACCTGGAATACCTATTTCTAGAAGCTAATAAAGTTAGAGATTTTAAGGTAGTATCAAAACTTACCAAACTTAAAACATGTATTTTAAAAAGTAAAAATGCTATTATCGATACTAACGACTTTTTAACTTTAAATACTCTCGAGAAAATCACATTAAATGGAAATGAACATTTGCGAACTATTTCAAGAGAAATTAATGAAATATTAAAATTATAAACAATAGTATAATTTCCATGAAAACCTATCTAAAAGATAACGTAAAAAAACAGCACCTTAATGGCATCTCTGCTAATAAAGGTGAAGTAATTGGATATTTTAATGATTTATCACCTGATGTAAACTCTTTTATTAGTATCATCAACGATAATAATTATGTATTACGATTCTCTTGGGTAGCTGAGCAAAAATGGTTAGTGGAGTTTCCTATTGTTACAAATCAAATTCATCAACAGCGATATGCAAATGAAACTCAATGTCAGGAATTGATACATCAGGTTGATGCAAATGAGAATTTTGATAATTTTGAAGGTTTCATTCAAGTCCCAGTAGAAGATTTTTCATTAGATGAAATGTTAGAGTTCAAGGTAGAAGATGAAGCTTTATTAAAAGAAGAAGAGTTTCCAATAAAAAAAGTAATTTCTCAAACTATTGATGAAGTCAAAATTAAAAAGGCTAAAAAAATTTCCAAACCTTCTATAATTCTTGGTGATATTGAAATTCCTAAACAAGAACCTAGAGTCAAATCTATAGAACGCATTACAACCAAAAAGAAGAAAAAAACATCACCTCTTCAACAATTTAAAGAATCTGAAAAAAAACTAAAAAAAGAAACTACGCGGGTTGATATTTCTAGAACTTCTGCAAAATCTATTAAGAAAGAGGTTATACAACCTATACCACCTCAAAACAATACCAAATACACTAGTCTACTAAGCTTAGAAAAAACTTCAAGAACTAAGAAAAAAACAGCACCCACATTACGAATGGGAGCACAAATAGGAGAGAATCAGAAAAAAACCACCGGCACTACCTTAAAAACAAATAAAAAAATGGAGCCTACTTTAGAAATGGGTGCAAAAATTGGAAAAAATGTTAAAACAAAAACTCCTTCTGCTCCATCAAAATCTAAAGAAACCAAACCTTTATCAAAAAAAGAAAAACCATCAGATGACACTAGCTTTTTTAGTATTTAAAAAACTATAGTAGTTGAAAAAACCTCATAAATACTCACGCATTTCTTACCTCCACAGCATTAGGTTGTTTATCCACAAGTAAAGGTCAAAATTCCCTAACATTCATAATATTACCTTTCTAAATGATATCTTAAGTAAACGTATTACATCGTGTAATACACTAACTTAATTTTTTACATTATGATAAACAACTTATCAAACTTAGGAACGGCTTTAACAAAAGAGCAACAAAAAACAATCACTGGAGGATTATTGCCATGTCATAATAATCGCGATTGTGTTGACCTTACAGCGAGTTATAATTATCAATGTGTTTCCGTTCCTAGTTCACCATTTGGGAAACTATGTGTCTTAAGATAATACAAGCCTTAGTAATAACTTAAATTTTTAGACAATGAAAAAAGACTTGTTAAACTTAGAAGGAGTAAAAATACTGAACAAAAAAGCTCAAAAAACTGTAAATGGAGGATATGACGGATGTGATTGTAGAGTTGTCACTAATATGCCTTTCTTTTGTCCGCATAGCAATTGTGACTAAAGACATTAGTCTTTTTTTGATTAATTAGAAATGTATACCCCTCATCAATTTTTACTTTGATGAGGGGTTTTTATAAATGATCGATGATATCAAATAAATACTACACTATTCCAATACAGTAAGTTCATACGCTGGTAAATATGTTTTTACGGTTCCTACTTCTGTATTAAACAATCGAACTCTATAAGTTCTGCCTTCTGCTAAACCCGTATTTGGAACAGCAGGAGAAACCAATTCAAATGACATGTTTAACGCTCCATCAACATTTACAAACTGTTGTGTAGCACTTTGTGTAATCAATACTTGATTAGGAACATCTTCTCTTACCAATACATCTTCTGTATTCACTTCATGGATTTCGAATCCTATTTCTCCAAAATCCACATCAAAAGGTCCATCTCCGTCGATAAATATAGGTTCGATGACAGCATCCACAACAATATCTACAAATAAGAGTGAACTTATTCCAACTTCGGTTGTGGTAAAACTATATTCAGAGCTAACCCTTAGATCTCCACATTCACCTTCACTTATTATAACTGTTCCTAGATCTTCAAGCATACAAACTTCTTCTGGGATTTCGTTAAGCTGTAAATTACCTGATATATCTAAGACATCTAAAATTGTTAAGGCACCTAATTCTTTTGGAATATCAGTAATCTGATTATTCTTAAAATTAATAGTCTTTAGATTTATCAATTCCCCCACTCTAGTGCTAACTGTTGTAATATGATTGTTTTCTAAATTTAACTCGGTTAACCGTGTTAGTATTCCTATATCATCAGGAATAATACCATCTTCTGCCATTAAAAAACCAATATTATTGTGGGATAAATCCAACTGTTTTAACATTCCTGCATTAAAAATACTTTTGTTAAATACTTGTATTCCTGGACTTCCTGTAATTGTTAATGAAGTTAATTTTTCGAATACGTTGAATGCTTCTGGTAAAGTAGTTAGATTAAGGTTATTTCGAAATATTATGGTTTCGAGATTGGTTAATCTAAAAAAGTCTTCTGGGATTTCAAAAAACTCACAATTGGTAAATTGTATATCTTTTAGCATTGAAAGCCTTCCTATATCAGGAGGAATTGTTGTAATGGCAGTATTCTCAACAACAAGTGTTTCTAAATTACTCAGAGCTCCAATTCCTTCAATAGTATTGATTTCAAACTGATCTAAAACCAATTCTTCTAAAGAAGACAAAGAAAACAGAGATGGTAAAAAATCATCTAACTCTATCGTAGTATTTGTTCCTGTTAATGATAAGATTTTTAAATTTTGTAATTCAAATAATTCAATAGGAATAGCCACCAAGTTATTTCCTTTCAACTTTAGTTCTTCTAGATCTTCTAACAACCTAATAGTAGGTGTTAGAACTGTGATGTTTTTTTCTTCAACGTCTAGCTCTATTAATTTATCTCCTTCAAATACCAATCCTTCCCACATATTCAAATTATTAAGATTACCATCCCAATTAAGTGTATTGTTTGGATTGTCTTCTAAAATTTTCAGTAAGACATCAAAAATTTCATTTTCATCATCAGGATCACCAATCTCATCTGGTATTGTTGTAGAAATAAGATCTTCATCAATCTCTTTAGTACAAGAAATAATTAAAAAAGAGCATAAAACCAGAGGTATTATATATAAATTCTTCATAGCATCGTATGTTACCACTTATTAAGCTGTATATCACAAATATGTAGTAAAAACTGATGTGGTCGTAAATGAAGTGGTCTAATAGCGTCATTTTGTGGATGAATGCGCTAAATCAATGATGAGTTTTATATTTCATTTTAAAAGCCAATTCTAACTAAAAACCCAAAAAACGCAACACGAATCCATAAAATATTTACGAATATCCCCAAAACCGTATTTCGCACTATTCAAAATGTTTATTTCAAATTTTGAATGCTACCAAATAGTGTAAAGAAATAACGAATGAAACAAATAAAACATCCATTACAACTCACTCTTTTAATATCACTGATAATACTCTCAAATGAGATAACGGCTCAAAGTCACAGATTGGCAGTTTCAATTACTGGTGGTATTGTTCAAGATGGTTTCGCTGGAGCAATAACTACTGATTACAAAGTAAATGAATTCGACTATTTACAATTTAACCTACAGGGTAGTTTTTCTTCTTTTGAACAAAATGACGTTGATATTCCCGTGGATACGTATGCATTTACAGCTGGATTCTTTTTTGATCTACTCAGAAATAACTCTAGAACGTTTGCCATATCTACTGGTGCGGGAGCTTTGATAGGTTATGAGATTATAAATAATAACGACACGTCTTTACCAAACGATCTATTGCTTAATCTCGAAACAAACAAAACTATATATGGTGGTTATGCAGGTTTAGATATAGACTTTTTCATTTCCCCAGTAATTACAATTCATCTGAAACTTAATGAAATGTATCATATAAATAGTGAAATCGGAGAGTTTACTCCTTATGTCGGTTTAGGAATAAAACTGATCCTAAAATAATACATTCTGATATACAAATTATGATACGGATTCATATTAACAATTAACATTTTATACAAATCAAATAATGGAAATATTACATCGAATTAAATTATTAAAAAGAACAATTTTGGTCATCATATTCTTTTTATTAGCTGGTCTGACTATAACGCTAAACGCACAGACTGGTATAAGATTGCCAAAACATTTAATAACCGAATACACAGGAATACTTTCTGAAACTGGTAATAGAACAAGCGTTAAAACCGATGGGAAATGCATCATAAAAACGAAAGGATATAGAACGTATAGTTTTCACTTTAGTAACGGCATTTCTCCTATATCAGGCATAAAGTTTATGAAAAATGATGATACGTATACCGCTACTATTATTCACAGAAACAAAACCTTAGCAATTACACTTGATGAAGAAGGAGATCTAGCTATTGGATCAACAAGCTTTGGAGCAGTTGCATTTTCAGGTAGTATTAGCGATGAATATGATATTGATACAGACTCTGAAAATATTAACGTCACTAATGGAAGTACGATAAGTCTTGGTACCGGTAACACTAATATTCTTATTGAAAATGGAGAAATGAGTTTGAGTACTGGAAATTCAGAGATTTATGTAGATAATGAAAGTGCATCTTTAGATACCGGAAATATTAGTATTTCCACTTCATCAACTTCTATTGATCACACTGCAAGTTGCTTCTTGCACGATGATTATGTATATGAAGGCTTACTACATTGTAATTCTACAGAAATCAGTACGCTTCCTGCAAAAATTGTGGGAATTTACCGAGGGAAATTAAAAACTCATGAAATCGAAACAAAGAAAGGTATCTGTACAGTTGTAAAAACCGGATGCAAAACATATCGATTAGATTTTAGCAATGGTATTCCTTCAATTCATAACATCCAATTCGGAAGAAAAAATGATTTTGATGAGTACACTTCTGTAATTATTGAAGGTGTATATTCTTCTGCTATAGAGATCGATATGTCATTTAATGATTTARAAATTGATGGAAAAATCCTTCGTGTATCATTTGATGGAAAAAGAAATTAGTATAAGAAGATATTTGTTTGTGTTAGCGTAGTAGAAAAGTGGATTGATCAAATTGATATAAGCTTTTAATCAATCCACTTTTAAACATTAAATAATTTTAATTTTTTTATATAATTCTTCTTTAAATGTTCTTCCTATCGGAATATGATAATCCTGAATCTTAATCGTCTGATCTTGCTCATAAAACGACTCTATTCTATGCCAATTGATAATGTAGGATCGATGTGTTTGGATAAAAAAATCGCGATCTAAAGTTTTTAACAAACTAGTGATGGAATGGCGTACAGACAATTTCTTACCATCAGAGGTAACAATCGAACAATAATTTTTGGAATCTGTATGCGCAAAAACGATGGAGCTTATAGCCAGTTTAACCAGTTTATTGCCACATTTCACAAAAACATGAGATGGTCTACTTTTCTTGGCTTCTATCTTTTTTACATCCGGAAACTCAAGCAACGATTTTGAATTTGGATATAAAGAATTCACCTTTTTTGATAACCCAAGACCTGTATGCTTAGACTTAATATAAAATCCAATAATAATACCCTCAGAGGTATGTTTAATAACTTGTTTCTGGATGATCAGTGAAGTATCTAAATTACTTAATGATGTATTTTTAAGATCATCAATATCAATATTCAATTCTCTTAAATATGAATCATTTGCTTCTACTTGGTATGTCTTCATATGTGCTGATTTTTTGATGTTGATTATCCCAAATCTAGGAAGCAGACCTTATATAATACAAAAACTTATTCGTGGCATTTATAAATCAGTAGTTGAAATTTATAAATTTCAACTACTGATAAATTCTTATTATTATTCTTACATATAGATATTTAATTTTTACATTCGTATTCTGATTTATACCTTTTTAAAGTATAAGTTTTTAAAACTGAAAAGTTTTGCAACTATAACAAATGAAGTATTTACTATCCATATTTATAATTTTACTATCATTATCTAATCATTCTGCAAAGGCTCAAGATCATTTTGAAGAGTTACGTGGACTTTTAAGAAAAGAGGAAGGGTCTTCGAATAGAATAAAACTACTTCAAACTTTTCTAATCCAATACAAAAATTCTTCTGACACCTTAAAGATGGCGAATGCCTATCACTTTTTATCTTTTTTGAAACCAGATCGTAAATCGGCTTATGTTGATAGTATCATTGCCATTACAAAAAATAAAAGTTACGCGAGATTCCCTGCTGGAGCATATTTAGAAAAAGGAAATATTAAATATGAATTAGGGGATTATAGCGGAGCCTTAGAATCCTATGTACAGGCATCTGAAACTGCTAAAACAAATGGAAATGACAAATTACATTCTGATGCCAAATTCAATGTAGGTTTATTAAAAAATCAGGCTGGTGATTATGAAGAATCTCAAATTATTTTTGCAGAGTACATTACCTTCTTAGAACAAAATTCTAAATACAGAACTGTATTTAATTACAACCCTGCGCTATTTGCGCTTGCAGATTCTTATATCCATACAAAAGATTTAGATCTTGCTGAAAAAACAATTGCTAAAGGAATCAAACAAACACTTAAAACGAAGGATTCTACTACCTACTCTTATATTATCGTAACTTCTGGAATACATCAGTATCTTTTAAAAAATTATCAAAAAGCAATCGACAGTTTACAAAAAGGAAAAGAATTGATTTATAAGTTTGACCCTATTGAAACTAGAATTGCAACCTGTGATTATTATATTGGTAGAAGCTATAAAGATCTTGGAGATAAAGAAACAAGTCTATCATATTTTAAAAAAGTTGACACTACGCTAAGAAAAACCAAAGATGTGATTCCTGAAATCATTGACGTTTATGACTATCTAAAAGAAGATGCAAAATCCAAAGACGATTATAAACTTCAGTTAGATTATCTGAATACACAATTAGAATTAGATAGTATTAGATATGCTAACCAAGTTTATTTAACACGAAATATTACAAGGAAATATGATGCTGCAGAATTAATTTCTGAAAAAGAAAAGCTAATCGCAAAATATGAGAAAGATACTTTTTTAAAAAATAATACTATTACTTTTTTAATCATACTTTCKGTAGTCCTAGTTTTACTTGCTGTTTATGGTTTTAGAAGAAGCTATCTTAACAAAATTAGATTTCAAAAATTGTTACTTGAACAGCAGGAAAAATCAAAAATTGACACATCTGTTCCTATTGAAAAGAATATAAAATCTAATTTGACTAAAAAGGAAGATCTAGATATCCCTGAAGATGTTGTAGAAACTATTTTAAAGAAACTTCAAGATTTTGAGATCAAAAATCAATTTGCAAAAAAACATTACACACTAAATTCTTTAGCCAAAGAGCTCAATACTAATAGTGCATATCTTTCTAAAATTATAAATGTTTATAAAAACGTAAATTTTGCAAATTATCTAAATAACTTAAGAATTGACTTTGCTGTTGATCAACTAAGCACTAATAAAGCACTAAGGTCTTATACTATTCAGGCAATCGCGGAGGAAGTTGGTTTCAAAAATGCACAATCGTTTTCTTCTGCTTTTCATAAAAAAACAGGTATATACCCTTCCTATTTCATAAAACACATAAAAGACTGATTTTTAGCAATAAAAATCACTTTTTACCTCTTTAAATTTATAAATTTCAAGTATTTAAACATGCATATTTCTTTGTAAAATCGTAGATTGGAAAACACACAAAATCTGTATGAAAAAGGAAAAATTAAAACAATTGGATTTGGGTAAAATTAAAATTGCCCAATTAAATCATCTAAAAGAAATCAAAGGGGGATTTAATCCAGATACGGAAACTATTACATCGACTTTATTGGATAACTGTACAGGTACAGACTCAAAAGAAGATTGTATGCTTACACATACTTCTACTAAAACCATTCCAATAAGTAATACTGCGAATTGTATTTAAATCGATGTTTGTATTACACTTACCTATTAATTTTTATTGACTATGAAGAAAAAAGATTTACATAAATTAAGCTTAGATAAAATCAAAATTGCAAGATTAACAAATGCTAGAGCCATAAAAGGCGGATCTATTATTTTAATTGAAGAAGGTGACTCTATACAAGTTTCTGAAACCAGTTTAGAAAGTATTAATGATCAATGTACCACATCTACTAAAACCGTTCCGATAGGCACTGGTAGTATTGATGCAAATGATATTTAGTAAGAAAGCAATACTCCCATATTTGATTGGGATATATAGTTGGAAAAATTGATAAAGCTTGAAAACATGAAAAACAAAGGGAGCAATAAGTTAAGTTTAGATAAAATCAAAATTGCCAAACTACAACATCCTAAGCATATTATGGGTGGTTTGGGAAATGAAGAGCCTCCTTATGAAACTCATCCTGAACATTGCGAAACTAATCCGATAGTCTGCTGGGAAAGTATTTCTACAAAAACAGTTCCCGTTAGTGGTCAAACATGTGTTTGTATATAAATGCTTATAAACACTTTAACTATAAAATCTCCTAGATTGTATTTATGATAAAGAACAGCAAAAAAAGACTAATTCTAGGTAAAATAAAAGTTGCTAAACTTGATAATCTCAATTCATTTAAAGGAGGTCAACAAGAAGATACTGAAAATACAAATTTGGACATTTGTTTTACAAAGGCAACTATATGTGATACAATATTGGATTGTAATATCTCAACAAAAACAATTCCTATTAGTGGTCAAACATGTGTTTGTATATAATTTCAATGAGAATTGTAGTTTTATGGATATCATTTAATAAGCGGGATTATATCACTTTTAAACGTTTATAAATATACTCTTTAAAAGTTCTACCAATAGGGATATGATGTCCTTGTATCTCTATGGTTTGATCATATTCATGTAGTGAATCAATTTTATTCCAGTTAATAATATAAGATCTGTGAGTTTGTACGAATTCAACTTTCTTTAATTGCTCATGTAACTTCAAAATGGAATATCTTACCGTTAACTTTTTATTGTCTTCTGTAACTATAGAGCAATAATTTTTAGAATCTGTATGCGCAAATAGTATGGTATCCAAATGTACTTTTACCAATTTATTCCCGCTTTTTATAAAAATCGTTTCTTCTTTATCAATTGCATCTTTAGATATAATTAGTTCTTCTTGTTTCTGCGCTAAAATTAGAGCTGCTTGTAAATTATCTTTCTGAATTGGTTTTGTTAAATATGCTACAGGTCTTATATCAGCAGCCTTACTCATAGTATTTTTATCTGTATCAGAAGTAGCAAAAAAAACTGGAATTTCATATAAAGCCTTAATTTTATTTCCTAACGAAATACCAGACTCTTTACCTTGAAGATGAATATCCAAAATTACTGCATCTGGTTGTAACTTTTCTATTTCTTCCAATACTACAAGAGGATCATCAGAACTTCCTATACAAGAATAACCCAATTCTTCTATAGTGATTTTCATATCCTCTAAATGAAATATATCATCTTCTACTATATAAATATTCATGATCTGTGTATTTATTTATGCTGATAACGATTTAGAAACAGATTTTTCTTTATCAGTCAAAATTATAGTTACTGGAATCTTTAAGTCAAATCGCGTGCCAATTCTTTTTTCTGAAGAAACACCGATGCTTCCTTTATACATATTTACAAAACGATATACAAGATTAAGGCCCAATCCTGTTCCTTTTTCACCTTGCGTACCAATAGTAGATTTTTTCTCCTCTAAACTAAAAAGATGTCCTAACTGATCCTGAGACATACCAACTCCAGTATCTGTAATTGAACATAAAAATAAACTATCATTACTTGTAAACTCTATTCTAACACTACCTCCTTCTGTATATTTCAACGCATTGCTTATCAAATTCCTAAAAATCACATGAAAAGCACCTTTATCAAAATTAATAGTTAATTCATTATCATATTTCAATTCAATTTTTGTTTTCTTATAAGACGCCTGTTGTTGATATGCAGAGATAATTTCTTGTAATTCTTCTCCAACTAATATTTCCTGAAGATTAGTCTTATATCCATTCATTTGTTCTAATGACCAATTCAACAAATTATCTAGCATATTCGACAAACCTTCTGAGTTTTGCTCTAATGCTTGGGAAAGTTCTATTGTTTTATCATGATTTCCTTTTTCGATGTGATACTTCAATATTTTACCTGATCTCTGAAAAGGAATGATCATCCCTCTAAGATCATGAGCGATAATAGAAAAAAGACGATTTTTAACTTGGTTGGTTGAAACAAGTTCTCTTCTTTGTTTTCTAAGTTTTCTAAATGCCCATCCTCCAATTCCTAAGAGAAGGAATAGAAAAACAGCTATTACCAAATACAAATATTGTCGGTTTTTAGCTTGTAATGCAATTTGTTCTTGTTCTTCTTTTTGTTGATTGAGTGATATTATTTGTAATTCTTTATTTTTGGTGTCATACTTCTTTTCTAAATCCGCCACTTTTGTTTTCAACTCCTTATTAGAGATTGAATCCTTAATAAAATAATATTTTTTAAGATTTTCTAAAGCTTTATTTGGTTCTCCTGTATGTTCATAATAATCACTTTTATAACGATAAAGCGCCTCTCTAAAAATTAATATTTTAGATTCATTACATTTATTTTCTAATAAATCTATATATTTTTTTGCTTTGATATATTTCCCCTTTTTAAGGTTTATTTTTGCCATTCCATCTATCGCAGAAATTAACATCATATTATCTATAATTTTTACAGAATTTGCATTTAGAACATACTCATATGCCTCTTCAAAATAAATTTCTGCTTGATCATAATTTTCTAAATTTTCAAAATAAATTGTAGCTTTTGTATGAAGTCCATCTGCGATAAAACCATTATTATTCAACTTTTTCGCTATAACTACCGTGGAGTCTACAGAAATAAGAGCTTCTTCCGCTAAATCCATTTTTCGTTGTGCGTCGGCCATTCTTGAATAGGTAAGCATTCTTATAAAGTTATTCTGAGTTTTATAAGACTCCTCTATGGCCTTTTCAAAATATTTTATTGCTACATCATACTGTTCCAATCTTTTATAAGCTGATGCCAACATAGCATAGCAAGCATCTAATTGAGATGGTTTATCTTCCTTTTCCAAAACCTCAATAGCTTTCAGAAAGCTATCCGCTGCATTCTCATATTGAGATAATCTCATGTAATAGGATCCTCTATTACCATAACAAGAAGCTAAAAAATCTTTTAAATTATTACGCTCGGCAAGAATTACAGTACTATCAGTGTATTTTAGAGCTTTCTCATAATCCGCTTCTATATCTCCTAAATAAGCATGTGTTTGATAATAAATAATCCAATGTTCACTCTCTGGATAATCAACCAACATGCTTCTTGTTTTTTTTAGAAACTCTACTGCTTCGTCTTTGTTTCCTTGTAATGCAAAACTATACGCTTTTTTACCATAAGCAGATGATAATAATTCTCGGTCATTTATTTTTTTAGCTAAAGCGATTCCCTTATTTAGATAATAAAAAGATGAATCTACATCCCTTTGATCCAAAAAGATATACCCTCTAGATATTTGTATTTCTGCCTTACACTTTTCATCAACTTTCTGAATYATTTCCTTGCAAAACTTAAGTGCAATTTCATAATTCTGAATGGTATCCATTGTTTTATGCCATTGTTCACAATACTCTTTTTTAGTTTGTGATTGCCCAACCAAAGTAATTAGGAAAACAGAAAGGAGAAAAAATGTTTTATAAGTAGTCATGGTTAGTTCTTTAAATTAAATTCTTTATCATTAAGCTGATAGAGGTTTTGATGCGATCCTTTTCTCTAATGTACAATTCATATTAGAAACAGTTAAGTCAAATCGCGTGCCAACTCCTTTTTCTGAAGAGACACAAATCGTTCCTTTATGC
>NZ_WEKL01000010.1 GCF_019295435.1 Aquimarina litoralis | reverse complement strand
CCAGAAGAGGAGGATGATACTCAGTAATGATGTTAAAACAACTAATTAAAAAGATGTAGGTTTTCTATCTTTACTAGGATACGCCTGCATTTTTTTATTTTAAGATAATGAGAAAAAAAGTATTTATAATTTTTGCGACTATAGTATTTGGATTGTTTTCTTTCAGTCAGGAAAACTCTTTTTCCTTTGAAGATTTGGAGACAATGAAAGATGATACTATTAAAGTAAATTTACTGAATAAATTAGCTTGGGAATTAAGAGAAAATGATTCACTGGCGAGGTCATTTGCGCTGGAGGCTAAAAAAATAAGTGAGTCCACTTCTTTTTATAAAGGTTTATCTACGAGCTTAACACGATTAGGTGTTTTAAATAAGAAAAAAGGGGATTATAAGAATGCCGAAGAAGATTATTTAAAATCATTAGTCATAGAGGAAAAACTTGGAAATTTGTATGGTATTGTCAGAGCAAAAAATCAACTGAGTAAAATTTATCAGAAAATCAGAAATTATAATGAGGCACTACGATATAGTAGTGAAGCTATAGTCATTTGCCAAAAACTAGATAATAAGGAATTATTAGGGTCAATCTATGGAACAATTGCTTCCATATATTTTGATGTAAATTCTTATGATTTAGCCCTGGAATCACATCTCGAAAGCATAAAAATAAGAGAGAAATTAGATGATAAGAAAAATCTGGCAAAATCCTATTTGAATATAGGTATTCTTTATAATATTTTAAGGAAACAGGAAGAAGGGGTGTTGAATTTGAACAAAAGCAAAAAGCTTTATGAGGAATTGAACAATAAACCATCTTTAGCTAAGGTATATATTGCCTTAGGTGTTAATCACGTAATTAAAGGGGAATTGGATAATGCTCTTATGTATTATGAAAAAAGCTTACGCATAAAGGACGGATTTGGATTGAAAAACAAGGAAATTATTTTAAATAACATAGGTGTTATACAAGAGAAGAAACAATCCTATAATCTTGCTGAAAAATACTATGTTGAGAGTATAAACTTAGCAACTAAAGAGGGTAACGAACTACAATTGTTAGATACTTTTTTCAACTTAGGGAAATTATATAGAAAAAGAAATTACAACAAAAAGGCCTTAAAATATCTTGAAAAAAGTCATGAACTGGCGTTAAAATATAATAGGGATTTGGATAGGTTGAATATTTATATGGGGATGGCTGAGGCTCATGAACATTTGGGCAATTATAGAAAAGCATCACTATTTAATGAAAGACATATCATTTTACGAGACAGTATTGATACTAAATACAGAGCCGCAGAAATTATTCAATCTAAGTATGAAAAGGAGAAAAGAGAGTACGAAATATTAAAAAAAGACCTGGAGATAAGTAACGAAAAGACACGTAGTACAATTTCTGAAAATAAAAGAAAAACTACACAATTATATGCGCTTTATGGAGGTGTTATTTTGATGATTTTATTATTTTCTGCAATATTCTACGCTTACAAGTCAAAAAAAGCAAAAGAATTAGCAGAGAGAAGCCAAAAATTGGAAGTTCAAAAAAATATAGAGTTACTCAAAAAACAAGAGTTAAAGTCCATAAAAGCAATGATTGACGGTCAGGAAAGTGAACGAAAAAGGATTGCTCAAGATTTACACGATAGATTAGGAAGTATGCTTTCTATGGTAAAATTGAATTATAAATCTATTGAGGATAATATAGATAAATTAAAGCAGGAAAATAAAGAACAATATTCACAGGCTAGTTCATTGTTGGATGAAGCTTGTAATACAGTTAGGGAGATAGCGCATAACATGGTTTCAGGAGTGCTCACAAAGTTTGGTTTGATAGCTGCACTGGAAGATTTAAAAAATACAATAAAAGGAACGAATACCTTTCAATTGGAATTAATTACATATGGACTAGACGACAGGTTGGAGAATAGCCTTGAAATGGAATTGTACAGTATCATTCAAGAGTTAATACATAATGTTATAAAACATGCAAAAGCTGAGGATGTGAGTGTTCAACTATTGAAGAGAGTAGACAGTATAAATCTAACTGTTATTGATGATGGGATAGGATTTGATAATTCAGAAGAAAAATTAAAATCTGGCATAGGTTTAAAAAGCATTGCTTCCAGAGTAAATGCATTGAATGGAGTTTTTAATATTGATACAGGAAAAGGTAATGGGACAACAATCAATATTGATATCCCATTACAATAAAAAATAAATACAAGCAGATGAAGAAGATAAAGGTAATTATTGCTGATGATCATCAAATCGTTATTGACGGACTGAAATCGTTATTGGTCAAAGAAGAGCATATAGAAATAGTCGGAGAGGCACTAAATGGTAATGAAGTTCTGGATATTGTGAGTAAACAAGAGGTCGATATTGCAATTTTGGATATAGAAATGCCCTTACTATCAGGTATTGAAGCGACAAAAATTATAAAGAAAGATTTTCCAAATGTTAAGGTATTAATATTGTCTATGTATAATACTGAAAAATTTGTTCATAGTGTTATAGAAATTGGAGCGGATGGATACATATTAAAAAATAAAGGTAAAGAAGAGTTAGCTTTAGCTATTAAATATATTGCAGATGGAGATGAGTTTTTTGGAAGAGAAGTAGAAAAAACATTTCGACTCAGTCAAAAAAAGAAAAATGATGAACTAAAAAATATTAAACTTACTAAAAGAGAAATAGATGTTTTAAAACTCATAGCTACAGGTGATACCACTCCAATAATTTCTGATAAATTATGTATTGCACATAGTACTGTAGAAACCCATCGAAGAAACCTAATTGAAAAAACAGGTGTGAAAGGCGGATCCAAAGGATTGGTGAAATATGCTTTTGAGAATGGTTATATCTGACAAAATTTAAAAAGTGATGGTATACGATGCCTTATTTTAATGATTGTTTTTGTATTACTTGTGATGAAATACTTCAAATAGCAAATGGCAAACTAATCCACATATACATATTCTAAATAAGATATTAGAACGTTTGAATAAATCGAGAAAACCAAACCTATCCTTAAATCAAAATGTATCTGGGATCAATCTAGGAAATAAAAAATTAGAAGGTTATAATTTCCTTTTGGATACAATACTTCACATATTAAAGGTTCATGATTATTGTTAATATTAAAAAGTTTAAATGATTGCCTTCCTCAATTTTGAGGATAAAAAGTCTTTGAAAAATCAATAATTCCGATGTTTTTTATCACCAACTTTTAGTTCAAATTTGTAGTGTTAATCCAATAAGAATTAAAACGTATGTCACTACAAATACAATATTCAGGAAAAATAGCTACAGAGTTGAAAAAAGTTACTGTTGATCTTCTAAATAAATGTGAGAGGTATTAAAATACTAGGAGAGGAAGCTGAAACTTGATATAAGCTCCAATATCGGTTTTGAAACAGAGAATGAAAAGGCATCTTATTAATAAGTAGCCTAACAGAAATAAATTAATCGAAATCAGAACTAAAGTTAGCTATTATGTCAAATCGTATACCTGTCTTTATTGGCTCTTCTTCAGAGGGGTTAAAAGCTGCTCAAGCAGTGAAAATGAACTTGGAAAGAGAAAGTGACTCTTTTGAAATTGAAATTTGGGATCAAGGGATGTTTTCTACCAGCACTTTCATTCTTGAATCTTTACTGGATAAACTACCAAAGTTCGAATTCACAATCTTTATAGTGAGTGCTGATGATCTAATTCAAATAAGGGAACATAAACTTGTCACCACTAGAGATAATGTAATTTTCGAAATCGGACTTTCAATGGGCATGAATGGTCGCAAAAGAACTTTCGTTGTTTCAGAACAAACCGAAAATATAAGAGTGCCTTCTGACCTTATGGGATTAGTAAGGGCTACGTATCGTCGACCAGAGTCGTCAACATGGCAGGCCGCAATGGGCAATGCGTCTTTCGAGATTGTTCAAGCGATACACAATTACAGAGAATGTAATGAATTGGATCGTTTAAAACAAACTACAAAGTTATGGATCGATGAACTTGTTAAAGGTGCTTTGCGAGTGTCCTGTAAAGCATTAAGTACTCCTACAGAATTTGCAAATGCTGGGCTAAGAGCTTTTATTTTTAAGATAGAAGATGATGAGTTAGTTTGTAGTAATTATTGGTCTCAATATCCAGTTCGGGAAGTTGCAGGTTTCTTACGATTTAAAATCACAGAAGAAACGAAAACTAAAATAGTAGTGGTTAGGGCGGCTTTTGAAAAACGTGTGTGTGGACAAGAAGTAGAACCGCTCACTGAATCTATAAAAGGAGTACAAGGTGAAGTAGAAGAAGAACTTAAATACATTTTGGCTGCGCCGATTGTAGCACCTGATGGTTCGGTATGGGGGACCGTTGATATTGATACTACTACTGATTCAGGAATGAGAATATTGAAAGGGGCATTAACTGAAAATGTTCTTTTTGAACTAGGTAAGCATATCTATTTAGCATTAAATTATAACTAGTAATCATGATAAACTCCTTTTTAAAAGAACTCAAAATTTTTTCAAAACAAAATTGGTGGGTTTGGCTGATATTGCCCTTAATGATATGGCTTTGTTTTAAGTATGATAATGATGGAAGCGAAAGAATATATGCTGAAATCACAGTATTAATGTTTCATCTTATTGCTGATATTCTTATCATGATGATGCTTTCATCCTATGCAATTGGAGATAGAATCTCCATGCAAAATGGTACGTACTATCAGATTGCTTCATTTGTGCTGTTTTTTCTACTAAAGCTGTACCAAGGAGAAGTAAACAAGGAATGGCATTACATTCTTGGTGATCCGCTTTATATTCTTGCAGCAATTCTGAATTACCGTACCTACATACTAAAGAAAAAGACACCTTGGTTCAATTTAAAGATGATGTTTTTCTTACTGATAGTCTGTCTTATATTGAGCTATTTTTCCATAACAAGTAACGTTGAAGGAATCAACAGTAGGAATTTAATCACATTCGTACAGGCAATAGGGATATATTCATTTGCAGTGGCATTATCAATTCTTGATCATCCAAAACTCCAAATAAGGGCTCAACTATTTGCTCTTTCCCTTATGGTAGGAGGCTCTATTGCAAAATTTATTCATTCACTTCGAATGGAAATGGACTCAGTTTCTGGACTAGAAATGTCTTATATAATTCTCCCCGGGACCGTATTGGTTTTCCTTATTCAAAATTCAATAAAGAACAAAGGGCGGAGAAAAAAAATCAATACTTCGGATGTGTTTTATCAATAACCACTATTTCACATTTGTATTGCTAATCCATTATAATTAATAATTCAAAAAATATGTCACTACAAATACAATACTCAAAAAAAATAGCCAAAGAGTTGGGGAAAGTTGCTGTTTATCTTCCTGGTGAAGAAATTAATGTTGGAGATATTGTCCAGTTTCCTCATGGAATTGGTTTGTTTAGAACTGCTCCGTTTGGTAGTTTTCAAAAAATTACCGATTTACAAAATCTTGGAGCGAATTATGAGGTTAAAGAAGATTTAGGAACTTCAGATTCATATCAATTTACAAGTTACAATTCAGTTGATTTTGAATTCGATTTAGGAGGGAAAGTAGACTTGGGAACAGAAGAATTACCAAGTGGTAATGGTAAATTGAAATTATCATTTTCGCAAAAAGGAGCAATACTCTTTTACGCTGTAGAATGTAATAAACAATACATAAATAATATTCTTAATCTTGAAAATGAAATTGTTGATAATGGTAAAGAAATGCACTGAAATGATACCTTTCTTGTCACCTCGTTAACGATAGCTAAAAAAGCATTTGTTGTGCAGTCTATTTCTAAAAGCGCTGAATTAACCATTGGAGGTGATGTAGAAAACACTTCTACCGGCAAACTAAAATTAGATGTAAATGCTAAAATTAATTTAGAAAGGCAAAAAGGTGGTATGCTAATTAAAGAGTGGTCGGATGATGTAGCTGTATTTGTTGATGTGATGAGATTTAAAAAGAAGATTTTTAGCAAAGAAAAAGCCTTTGATTCTAATCCATTGATTGATAATGAGAAAAGTTTTAGAATAAATCTAGAATCGGTAGATCTTTCTCAATACATAAATGAATAACTCCATACTAAAAAATAAAAAGATGAGACGAGCATTAATTGTAGGAATTAATCATTACAAGGGAGGTCCTTTGGATGGATGCATTAATGATGCTAAAAACATGTACGAAGTATTAAATAGACATGATGATGGTAATATTAATTTTGATTGTAAGTTAATAGTTTCTAAAGATGAATCTCAAGAAAAAAGGATTACTGTAACACGGTTGAAAAAGGAGATATTTAATTTATTTCACCAAGAGGCTGAAATAGCAGTACTATATTTTTCTGGGCATGGAGCGTCCACCGAGATAGGTAATTATCTTGTAACACAAGATGTTAAAAAATATCAGGAAGGGGTTTCATTAGAAGAAGTTATAACACTAGCCAATTCTTCTAAAGTCAATGAAGTCATTATAATTTTAGATTGTTGTTATGGTGGAAGTTTAGGAAATCTTAGAGAAATTGGAGGTCGTAAAGCTTTATTAAGAGAAGGCGTTTCTATATTGACAGCCAGTAGAGACACACAATTTTCTTTTGAAAGAAATGATTCGGATCAAGGATTGTTTACATCGATTATTTATGATGCACTAGAAGGAGGTGCAGCTGATATATTAGGAAATGTTAATGTGTCTGGATTATATAATTATGTAGATCAATTATTAAACTCTTGGGAGCAACGTCCAATCTTTAAATCTCATGTTTCTAAGATGGTTTCACTCCGCAAATGTACTCCTAAAATTAAGCTTGAAACACTGAAAAAAATCACAAATTACTTTCCAGGTAAAAATTATAAGTTTCCGTTAAATCCAACTTTTGATAAAGACTTAGATTCTTCAAATAAGGATAATCAAGATATAATGAAAGATTTACGTGAATATTATAGACTTGAGTTATTAGTTCCTATAGGAGAAGAGTATATGTATCATGCAGCAGAAAATAGTAAACCATGTCAGCTAACAAAAAAAGGAAAATACTTTTGGGAGATGGTGAAAAATAATAGAATATAAGGATGATAACATTTATTTAATCTTTATCACAAACACATCTTATTTAATAGCTTTTTTTATTAATATTTAAGTTTGTGAATTCTGAAATAATTACAAAATGTGTATACAAAGTATTAAACACCTAATGAAATAATTAGAATTTTAGAAAGGAGAGTTCTGCTGAATAGATATTGATATAGTTTTAGTTAAAAAAGACAAAACAGGACTTCTATAAAAAGTCCTGTTTTGAAGTCCTGAAATGTTTCTATTTGTATGGTTTTGTAGGCTTTTAAATCCTTTTTCGAACCCTGTAGATGTTTAATTATCTGATTTTTAGTTTTTTGTAATTGTTGTTTTTCTATTCTCATAACCCGAAAGTCGCGGATCCTGTGCTGAACTTGATTCAGTATTCGAGTCCTGCTCCCGCAACGAAGAAAAGCTTCAGAAATAGTCTGAAGTTTTATTATTCTATCAGAATAATAAAAGGATGTCGTTTTTAATGAAGAATAAAAGCAATATGTTAACTTAGATAACTATGGGTTTACAAAAAGAGAATGTTATTTGGTTTTTTGGATTATCGGGTTCGGGTAAAACGACGTTGGCAGAAGCTCTGAATAAAAGGCTTTTAAAAAAAGGTTTTTTGACAAGAAGATTAGACGGCGATATACTTCGTGAAAAATTAAATGCAGATTTAGGTTTTGAAGAAGAAGATCGAAAAGAGAATATTAGAAGAGCAGCTGAGGTTGCCAAATTATTTTCTGAAACAGGAATAATTACAATAGCTTCATTTATAACTCCAAAAGAAGAACTACGAAATTTAGTTAAGGAAATAGTAGGAAAAGATAATGTAATTGATATTTATGTTGAGTGTTCTCTTGAGACATGTATTAAACGTGATGTAAAAGGACTTTATAAAAAAGCTTTGAATAAAGAAATATTGAATTTTACTGGAATTGATGCTGTTTTTGAATCTCCAAAAAATCATCGTTTTACGGTTAATACCGAAGAAGAAACAGTGAGTCAAAGTGTAAATTCAATTGTGTTGTTTCTGGAGGATAAAAGATTATTTTAAAAGTAAAGCACATTGCTCATGTGTGGTAAGGTTTTGAGCATTTTTAATATTTAAAAGCATATCTCCGAATGCATTTATTTCTAAAACGTACACTTGTTTCTTAGGTGTTAAAAGTACATCTACTCCTGCATAAAATAGTTTTGGATAGCAACTCATTGCTTTTTCAGCAATTGATTTAATTTTTTCAATTGTTTCTGAATCTAATTCTAATTTTTCTAATTCTAATTTTTTATTACCTAAATGTAAGTTTGTTATGGTGTGATTGCTTCCACGTGGTACAATAAATTCAGCTGTACCATTTATTACAACAACTCTAAAATCAATATGTAAGTTTTCGTATTTGTACTTTGGTAACCATAATTCTACATGTAGTGAGTCAAATGGTATATTAGACCAAATACGATCAATACTACTTTCAGTTTTATAATGTTTTAATTTTAAAGAGTTGAATAGTAGATCGTCTTTTATAGCTATCGCTGTGTATAGATGAAGATGATTTTCATTCTTATATCTAAAAGCCATTACTCCAGAAGCTGAAGAACCAGCTTTTGGTTTTAAAAACACTTGATGAATTTGTTGTTGTAACATCTTTTGCTTCAAATCTGAATATGAATTACAATTTAGGTAAGGAGGAACCGATACCCCTTCATTGTAAAGATGTTTTGCTGTCTTCGATTTATTAAATACGGCTACTATTTCTAGTGGGTCATTAATGAAAGAAATCGTGTAAGAATTCTCTAAATTCTTTATGGTTCGGAGTAGCATACACCAGCCTTTATACCATAAATTAAAATTTGATATTTGACCAAAATGAAAAGTTGTATTTCTTATTTCTTCTCTTTGAGACTCGTTTTTGCACCCTAAAAGAAGTATTTGTTTGTATGTTTCTATATCTTCTCCAGCAGATTCTAAACGTATTTGATAAGAGTTATTCTTAGAAAGTGAAAAATTAGCATGTATAATATCAATATAAGAAATACAAATCAGCTCTTTTTGAAGAGCTGATTTCCAAAATTGAATGCGCCTTGAATTTTTAGGTGCTATGATTATATATTGTTTCAAAAACTTGAATTATTATTCTCCAACTTCAACATAATACCAATCTTCTTCGATAGCTTCTTCGTAATAATCTGAATATTCAAAACTTCCTTTGCTGCCAAATCGTTGGCGAAGCGCTTTTGTTTGCTCTTCGGTCATATAATGAAAGTCACAATTTAATTTTTCTAATTGGTCTAAACCTTCATTTCTTAACAAAGAATTACCGCCTTCTTCTCTTAATACTCCCATCGAAATATCTAAAGTTTTGATTCTATTTAAAATCTCATGATTTTCAAGAACAGAAACAATATCATCTTGTATCTCAGAATTCATAAGTCCTAAGTGTTTTAAATTTGGAAACGGATCGTCAGCTAGTAATTTTTTAACGGTATCCTTTGTTACAGTCGCGCCATAATCTGATGTTCCAAACCAAATTTCCAATTCTTCTAAATTCGTTAATGAGTTTTTAGATTTAGCAATGTCTTCAATAAGTTCATTATCTAATCCGCCTGATTCAATAGTCAATGTTTTTAAATTAGGTAAATTAAAAGTTCCGAAAGTTAAACCATTTCCACCTCGAACTTTTAAGCTTTCAATATGACTATACGCTTTAAGGAAATCTTCAAAACTAGATTGTTGTATCCACGAGATTTCATTTTCTTCTGATTCAATATCCCCAATAAAGAAATGTTTTACATTAGAAAAATGACTTTTGTTTTCTACGAAAAAGTTTAAGATATGGTGGCTGCTTTTATCATATCCTTCTTCCCACATTCCAATAACAATTTCTTCAACTTTATCACTATTCTTTTGCGCTTTAAAATTGTTTAGAAACTCTACTATTTTAGGATCATCATCATATTCATTAGAAATAAACTTATAAGCATGTGTAGGATCTACTTCTTTATTTAACTCGTAGGTTACAACTTTTCTGGAAGGTAAACTTATTGCTTTATATCCTTTCTTTTCTTTTGAAGCTATAAGCTTTTTGGCATCTTTTAAAGCTTCTTCTTCAGAGTTAAAAGTCTTATCTTTTTGTACACCTTGTGTACCAATTTTCCCATATGTTACCGAATGGATGTTACCTTTAACCAGTATTTTCCAAAATTTTTGAGAACTACCATCTTTATACTCTAAATATTTTTCCATGAGTTATGATTTTATAATTCGGGTTAATAATTCGTTTCCGTAGATTTCTTTCAAGTTTAACGAGTCAAGATTCATGTAACCAATATAACAACCACAGGTGTTATTTGGGCATGTTGTTTTTTGGATTACATCTTTTAAATTGTTTTTATAGATATTTCCTAATTTCTGCTTTACAAAATGACAGGGATATACATCTCCTTCGCCTGTAATTGAAAAGCTAGAATAACCAGCTTGACATGATTTATGTAATGAATCGTGATATGTGTTATTGATTTTAAAATATGGATCTATTTCTGTTAACCAAGCTTTTTCACTTTCTGAATAATAATTTACCTCTCGTTTATATGCATTTATCCAAATATATCTATCTGTGAGTATTGCTTTTAATTTTTCAATAGCTTGGTAATGAGCTTTCATCCCTACAACTCCCACGCTAAATTGTATGTTATTAGCGATTAAATACTGACACTTTTCAATAAATTTTTCAAAACGAACTTCATCAGGATGATAAGTAACCCAAAGTCTAAATGTAGAAGGATTTACTTCTTTTACCCATTCGAGTTGACAAGAAAGGTTGGTTTGGATAGATATTAGTTTTACATGTTGCATATGACTAAGGCGAATCATTGCTTTTTGGTAATACGAACGAATCAATCCTTCTCCCCAAGGAGTTAATAAAATTCGTAAGTTTTCTGTTCTTTCTTCAGCCCAATTTGCAAAATTGTTCAAACATTTTTTATCGTATAATAACTCTTCGCGAGTATTTTTCTTTTTAGCGAACGGACAATAGTGGCAATCATAATTACAACTATCTAAACTTCCTCTATAAAGTATGTTCCAGTTTACTTCCATTCAAAATCTTGCATTAGTCGTTTACTGTTTTCTGAATATAAAGCGGGACCAATAACATCTTCATAGCACATTCCTTCTTGATTTAAAGCATAAAGTTCAGGTTGTATTTCTGTTAGCCAATTTCTTTCAAGTAATTCATTTAAAACCTCAAATTCATTGAATGGACTTACATCAAAAATATCTTTGTAAAGTTTTTCATTTAAACGCCCTCCATCAGTTAAAGACTTTATTAAAAATCGCCTCTTTTGTTCGTCTGTATTTAAAGCAACACCATAATTTATACTTTTGAAATCTTTGGTGTTCATGTAATCATTAATGATTGTTTTTATTTCTTTACGATTTACAGCATAATCGGTACTATAGTGAAGGTTTTTTGTATAAGAACGAGCACCAGCTCCAACCCCAATCATATTATCGGTGATTGAAGAATACTTAGATTCTGGACGACAATCGATGGCTTCTTTTCTTCGAAAACATCGCATACTTGTTTGAATGTAACCATTGTTCAATAAAAAATCTCTACCGGTAATATATAGTTTAAATTGATGTTGACTTTGCTTTTGATTTTTAATTCCTAATCCAGTTAATTTTCTGATATATAAAGGATATAGAAAAATTTCAGTTGGCTGGTATGCAATTGTTTTTTGTAAAGAATATAGAAATGATTTGTTTGTTTGATTATGAGTGCCATAAATCAAATCCAGATTAAATTCTTCAACACCAGATTGAGCTATATGTTCAACAGCTGTTAATGTTGTTTCTATGGTTTGAGGTCTCCCTAATGCTTTCATTTCATCTTGTATCCAAGACTGGATTCCCATACTTAATCGAGCTATTTTATATTCTTTAATCAGCGCTATTTTTTCTAAATTTATTGTTTTAGGTGAAGCTTCGATGGATCCAAAAAACTGTTGCGGATTCACGCCAAAATCAATAATGCTTTTAAATAACAGTTCAAGTTCATCAACGGCTAAAAATGTTGGAGTTCCTCCTCCTATAGCAAAATTTTGTAAGTATAGATCTGGAAGTACTTCTGAAATCTGCTGTATTTGTAATTGTACAGTTTCGATATATTTTGAAACACGCTCTTTAGGGTTTGAGATTGTAAAAAGATTACAAAAACCACAGCGCATTTCACAAAATGGAATATGAACGTAGAAGAAGGCTGAGTTTTGTTTTTGCCATACATCTTTCAAGTCAATCGGAGTTAATTCTCGATAAGTAGACTTGTGAGGATACGAATATGTATATCCTTGATATGGCTGAGTAATATCCAAACTATTCGAAACTAACATTTGCTAAGGTATTGTAAATATGGAACCGTCATTACAGTTTCGTGTGCATTTCTGTGCCCCCAATGATCATGCTCACCATAAGCTGTTCCGTGATCACTACAAACTATAATTAATTTATTCGTACTTCTTTTTTCTATAGCTTGTTGTAATATTGGTAATTGAGAGTCTACATATTGTAAGGCAGCAGCATGAGTTTCAATATCATCCTTTTGTTTACCTTCCATGTAAAAATGAGTAGGTTGATGCGTTGCTGATATATTTATAAATAAACATATAGAATCAGAATTTTGTAAATGCGTTTCGGCGGTTTTAAATTGAAAATATGTGGAGTCTTTTTCAGTTACACCAAGTTGTTCTGTCCATTCACTGTATTGAAACATTTCAGGTAAAACATTACCAATTGCATTTTTTTTATTAAAAAAACCGACACCTCCTATACAAACAGTTTTATATCCTTTATTGGCTAAAGCTTCGATAAAATTTGATTCTTTAAATACAAATGTATTTTGATTCGTAGATTCACTTCCCTCAAAACTACTAGCAAAAAGTCGAGGGGTTATTTGCTGACCAATTTTTGTTGGTAAAAAACCGGAAAAAAAGGCTAGATGAGCAGGAAAAGTAAAGCTAGCAGGAGTATACCGCTTTTCCCAACCCGAACTTGGCAACCATTTTGAAAAATTGGGTAATTTTTGATCACGAAATAATTGCTGACTTACGTCATATCGCAACGAATCTAGTGTAATAAAGATAATATCGTAATCTGGTATTAAATTATTAAGGTTCATTTTAGAGTACAGCCGTAATGTAATTTATTTTTCCCTAAGATATGATATTAAATCTTTTAATGAAGAAATATTATTATGGGTAATTAGTGGTCTATTGTGTGAAAGCCATATGCTTTTCCATCCCAAATCTCTGGGAGTCAGGTAATCTTGCAAGTAATGATCACCAATCATCATGAGCTCGCTAGAGGAATAATTCTTAGTCTTTTGTATATGCTTGTAAAAATTATGATCTGGTTTTCGATAGCCTATTTCCTCAGAGATATATACATGTTCTATATGATTTAGTATACCAGCTGCCTTTAATTTGTTTGTTTGATTTTGGATTCCACCATTCGTTGCAATGATTAATTTATACTGTTTTTCAAGACGCTCGAGTATTGCTAAAATCTCATAATTCATCACAACATAGTTGTGTAGTTCATTAGCACATTTCAATGTTAAGATTTCTGGAGTAGTAGATAATTTATATTTTTTAATTAACCATTTATAAAAGTGATGGCGAGAAGTATAACCCCAGTTATCATAATGCAATATTAAATTTTTATCGATAGTTTGAAGTTTTGATAGAACATCGTTTTTTAACCATAACCAATAGGCTTTATTTCTGTTAATCAATGTGTTGTCTAGGTCAAAAACTAATGTCATGCTGTAAACATTATTAGATGTTCATTTTGTAGTTTTACAATTCTCTTACATTTTTTCAGCCTCTTTATATTTATAATGATTTGAATTAGAAGTAATGATCTCAACTACTTTTTTAGCGTTTTTTGAATCTCTATGTTTTAAAAATAATAAAGCTTTATATCAAAGCCCTTCCTTATGAGGTTAAAAACTTGCTAGTGCTAAGATGAATAAAAATTTCAAAAGTCTCATTATAATTTTCGAGTTACGTATTAGCTTTAAACTTTTTTCTAGCCCGTCCTTTAAAAAAAGCCTTCCTTAAATAACTATTTGATCTTGTCAATAAGTAGTTGTTTGTATTGTTTACTCAATGGGATTTTTGTGTTGTCTATGAGTACGTATTCCGTTTGTATTGTATCTATTTTTTTGAAGTTAACGATAAAAGATTTTTGAATCTGTACAAAATCTTCAGAAAGTTTTTCTAAAGCTTCAGCAATAGTTTGTCTTGCCATAACTTTCTTTTTGTCTGTAATATAGTGCATATAGTTTCCATCTTTTTTTAAATATTGAATGCTAGTTGTTTTTAAAATATGTGTTTCTAATCCACTTCTAATAAACAATGTTGAAGAAGGTGTATTCAATGAATTATCATGAGTTTGTAAGGTGTTCTTATCAAGTAATTTGGTTATCGTTTTAGAAAAGCGTTCTAGACTTATTGGTTTTAATAGATAATCTATAGCGTCAATCGTATAACTTTCTACAGCATGTTCTGAGTATGCGGTTGTGAAGACAACATCAATTTCTTTCGGAAGCATTTTGGACAAGGATAAACCACTTAAATGAGGCATATTAATATCCAAAAAAACTACATCGACCGAATTTGTATTGACAAATTCTAATGCTTTTAATCCATTCCTAAAAGTATTGACCAACTGAAAATCTGAAAAATGTGCTAAATAAGAACTAACTAATTCGATTGCCTTTGGTTCATCATCAATAATAAGTACTTTAATCATTAGTGTCGAGTGTTAGTTGAACGATGTAGGTTTTGTTTTTTTCAAAAGTAAGCTTGTATTTATCCACATATGCTAGGTCTAATCGTTCTTGATTAGATTGTAATCCAAAACCACCTTCCTTATTTTCGAAAGGAATCTTTGGTATAGAATTCTCTATAGTAAAACATATTCGGTCTTTTGTGGAAATATCTACATATATATTTATAAAGGAATTTTCTTCAGGCTGTACTCCATGTTTAAAAGCATTTTCGACATAGCATAAAAAAATACCAGGCTCGATGAGTTGAGTGTCGTATTCACCAGAAATATCAATCTTAAAATCGATTTCATCATCTTCGAATCTTAATAAATGAAGTTCTATAAAATTCTGAATGAATATTATTTCCTCTTGGATAGGCACTTTTTCGTTTTTGGTATCGTAAACAACATAGCGCAATAAACCAGAGAGTTTATGAATACTTTCAGCCAATTTAGGATTATCCGTTTGATTGACCATAGCTAAAAGGTTGTTCATCGTATTAAATAAAAAATGAGGTTGTAACTGTTGTTTAAGTAAGTTTAGTTCAGCTCGGTTTTTAATTAATTCTAGATTTTTTTTATCTCGCTCGTATTGTAACCATTTCTTGGTAAATCCATAGCAAGTTACTACGGTAATATAAAAGAAGAGAATTAATACAATCGTATTTCCATCAGGTAAATCCTTTTTGTTAGATACACCAATATATAGTAATAATGAAATATAAAGAGACGCTGTAAGAAAGATTAAACCAATGGATTTTATAATAAACCCTTTAATTGCTTTTGGTGTTTTAAGTTTGTGAATGAGGAATAATTCAACATAAAAAAAGATTCCTAAGAGAAATTGCGTAGCAAAAAGTATTTTGACTTTAGTATGATTACGAACTAATATTTCCTTTTTTTGTCCGTCGATAATTTGAATCCCTTCTACATCCATACTTGCATTTCCGTATACAAAAATCCAAGTTACGAGAATCCAGAAGATAAAGTTTACTACTATTTCTATTCTTGAGAATTGCATACTTCAAAGATAACTTTCTTAGTTACTAATTACCTGAAAGTGTTATGAAACCACCTTTTTTTGTTATGAAAATGGGTGCGAACTATAAGTAACAAACTCTTAGATTTTTATAACAAAAAACCGGCAGTATATCACTTCAATTCCAATTAATAGTAATTACAAACTTATTTAGCAGTGTCATTTATTTTAAAACACACTAAAGAGTATGAATACAAAACTAAATTCCCTTTTTCGGTTTTCTATTAAATATGGTCTCCTATTGGCAGCGATCCCTACAATTTATAATATTGTATTGGTCATATTAGGATTGCATTTAGATTATAATCATTACGGAGATGGTTTGGGAGAATCGTATTCTAAAGCAAGATCATATCTTTTGCCAGTGCTTCTTTTTATTGCAATTTACATATACAGAAAAGGAACTATAGGTGCTTTATCGTTAAAAAGAATTGTCAAACTAGGATTATGGATTTTTCTTACGGCTTCTATTTTAATTATTAGTTATAATCTAGTATTTCGATTCATAATAGAACCAGATTGGGCTACTAAATTCTATGAAATAAATCGAGAAGAGATTTATACTATTTTAGTAGAAGGTCATCAAGAGACAGGTAGGGAATACACTCAAGCGGATATGGATACTCATGTATCTAGAAATGGAAATTTATGGAATATGCTATTTGCAAATCTCGTTCTCAATTTTGTTTTTACTTTATTCTTTTCTCTTGTGTTTGGGTTCTTTTTACGTAAAAAATAAAGTTCTATTCTTATTTCATTCTATACTATATAAAGAGTGTTTTAAGAAGTTAGTTTATCCATTCATTTTCTTACAAATAATATATGAAGTCAAGAGACATGTCACAAAATAGTGACATGTTCTAATAAAATTCATAACTTTGTACATTATGTTGACTAAAACTAAAGACCGTATTATCCAAGCCGCAATTGATGTTTTTAATCATGATTTTTCTGCTCCACTTCAAAAAGTTGCGGATAATGCGAATGTTACACGGAGAACATTACACCGTTATTTCAAGGACAGGGATGAACTCGTTGCAACATGTGAACGGGAAATGGAAGTAAGTTGTAAAAAGGCAATGATCGCTGCTATTAAAAGCTCTGATGATTCCTTAATGCAATTAGAAAACATGCTAAATGCAGGAATCGATTGCGGAGCCAAATACTATTTTTTTTATAAACTCTATCAACAAGAAGGACATAAACGTTCTGGTAGTAATAAGGATTGTGAAGATTACGATTACATCTATAGTAATTTTAAAAAAATTATTAAGGATTTGCAGAATAAAGGAATTGTAGATAAAAAGATGACCATAGAATGGATTCAGAATTTACATGCAGGAATTATAAATAGTACAGTCAATGCTAAGGAGATAGACCAATCCAATGGAATAGAAATCAGAAAGTTTGCATGGAAATCATTTATTAATGGAATAAGTACTTAAAAAAATTTACAAAACCATGTCTCAAATTTGAGACATGGTTATTAAAAGTAAACTCATAATTTAAATTATATAAATGAGATGCTATAGGAGAAATGGAAAGATATCAGGTGTCATACAGCAATAAAAATAGGTTTAACAGTATCAAATATAATAATGCCAGTACGATTAAAAACAATACCAAAAATTAGTAAAATGAAAGAAATAAAAGAGTTAAAAAAAAATGATGTTATAATTGTTGGCGGTAGTTATGCGGGGCTTTCTGCCGCTATGACTTTAGGACGTTCCCTAAAAAAAGTATTAATTATTGATGCAGGAAATCCATGCAACAAGCGGACACCACATTCTCATAATTTTCTCACACAAGATGGAAAAACACCATCTGAAATATCTTCTTTGGCAAGAGGTCAGGTGTTAAAATATAAAACAGTATCCTTGTTTAATGACATCGCAATAAATGGATATAAAACCAGTGAAGGATTTGAGATAATAACCAAATCAGGAGAAAAGTTTTTAGGTAAAAAACTATTGTTCTCAACAGGTATAAAGGATATTATGCCAGAAATTAAGGGTTTTGCCGAATGTTGGGGGATTTCAGCGATTCATTGTCCGTATTGTCATGGATACGAATTCAATGGACGTAAAACGGGTGTCATATCAAATGGTGATGACGCATTTCACTACGCCCAATTGATAAATAACTTAACAAATGACTTAACAATTTTAACTTCTGGGAAGGCTAACTTTACCAATGAACAGATACTGAAGTTGAAATCTCATAATATTAATATTATTGAAAATGAGATCATGGAGATAGAACATAAAGAAGGTATGGTTGAAAATGTTGTATTTGAAGATGGTATAAAAATTTATTTTGATGCTTTATATAGCGGTCTACCTTTTAAACATAATTCCAAAATCCCCATGTTATTAGGGTGTGAACTTACAGAACAAGGATATTTAAAAGTTGATGATATGCAAAGAACCAATGTTAAAGGGATTTATGCGTGTGGTGACAATACAAGGCCTATGCGTTCTGTGGCTAATGCAGTATATACAGGTAATTTGGCGGGAGCAGCTCTAAATATGGAATTAACGACCGAATCATTTTAACGGTATAAAGATTTTGGAAATTAGACTTTTACATTAAAACTTTTTAATGACTCTATCTTTTACTCGGAGGACATAAAGGATGTTTCTAAAATTTAGCGTAAGATTGGAAAAACTAATTATTTAATCCTGATTGTAAATGATTAATACTAAAAGTAAAATAAAAGAACAATATAATTTTTTTGATTGTGGATAAACGAGGCTTTGTTTCTCTCTCCTAATAAATAACTAGTAATAACATCATTCAAAACAATCAGCAGCGTATTCATGAAAAACAAATAGCAAAAGCTAAAGAAAAATTATTTACAACAAATCTTACAATAAATGAGATTGCTTATAGGTTAGGTTTTGAACAATCTCAAGCATTTAGCAAACTTTTCAAATCCAAAACATAACTTTCACCTTTAGAATTTAGAGATTCTTTTAACTAATGAAAATTTCAAACATGTTACGAAGTGGAAAGGAAATCCTAAAGTTTATAAGTTCTGCTAAACGCATAATTTGTATATTGGTAAGTAGAAAATAATAAATATTAAAATTACTTACCAACTTGCTTAGTGTTATTTCAAACTGTATATATTTGAAACTCTCACACAACACATTGTTGAGATCTTTTCGCTAATTAAAACAAACAAAATGTCGATAACAAAAGAATCAGAATTAATCGGAATGAAAAAGGTTAGTGAAGTCGTAGCTACTACATTAAAATTAATGCGAGAATATGCTAAAGTGGGTATGTCAACTAAAGAATTAGACGAATACGGAGGCGAAATTTTAAAAAGTTATGGAGCAAATTCAGCTCCATTTAAAACCTATGGATTTCCAGGTTATTCCTGTATAAGTACTAATGGTGAAGTAGCTCATGGTATACCATCTGAGAAAAAGATATTAAAAGAAGGTGATTTAGTTAATATTGATGTTTCTGCAGAACTAAATGGATTTTGGTCTGATAATGGAGGTTCCTTTGTGCTTGGAGAAGACATAAATAATTATCAACCTCTTGTAGATGCTTCAAAAAACATTTTGCATAAAGCTATTCATAAAATAAGAGGAGGAGTTAAGATTTCGGAAATTGGATATTTGATAGAAACGGAGGCTAAAAAGTTTGGTTATAAAGTAATTAAAAATTTGGCAGGCCATGGAGTTGGCAGAAGTTTACATGAAGAACCTGAAAACATTTTAAACTACCGAGTTAAAACCAACCGCGAAAGATTTAAAAAAAATACTACAGTAGCTATTGAAACATTTATTTCAACCAAATCAACTATTGCAGTGGAATTAAAAGATGGTTGGACTTTAGTAGGAAACAAAGGTGGTTACACTACGCAGCATGAACATACGATACTTGTAACAGGTAATGCTCCAATTATTTTGACAGAGTCTAATGGAATCTGGAATTAATTATGTGTAAGGAGTACTAATTTTTTGGAACTTTAATCATTTGATTTTATTGCAATGACGTCATTCAGGTTCAATCTGAATTATGCAAATCAAAAAAGCCACCTTAATAGGCGGCTTTCTCTCGTTACATTTAATATCTTAACCAATAACTTAAGATTAGTGTATAATTAATTTTCGAACAAGTACATCGGTACCTAAATTTACTTGTATCAGATACATTCCTGTATGTAATCCTAAATCTCTAGTTTTGATATTGTTTACTCCAGATTTTAGTGTAATACTTTTTTGTTTTTTTCCAAAGATTGAAAAAACAGTTGCTTTAACCGAGTTATTGCTAAGATTACCTATTTGTATATTGAAAGATTCAGTTGCAGGATTTGGATAGATTTCCATTTTTGGATTATCCAAAGTATTTTCAGCGTTTTCTGAAATAATCGTTTCTGTGCTATTTTCAGCAAATGAATTTACTGCAATAAATGTCCAATGTTGGTTTTGATTATTATTGTTGGAACTCCATAGATAGGTGTTTTGACCATTGCCACCTCCATTATTTCCATCTATAGAGAAAGCAGAAGCATTTCGTTTTTCCAATCGAAAGTTTCCTCCACCCACATTTACTTTTCTCCAATGTTGATTGAAATTATTTTGGTTGTATTGCCACAAATAAAGGTTTTGTCTATTTGCACCTCCATTACCACCATCCAGAGCAAAATTGGTACCTCGCTTTATGTACGAATAATACCCATTACCTTGATTTACTTCTATCCAATGTTGATTTTGATTAGTACTATTATTAGACCACAGATATACGTTTTGGCCATTTGCTCCTCCATTTCCACCATCTAATGCAAATCCACTTGCATTACGCTTTACCATACGAACTATTGGGCCTGAAGGACCACCAGTATTTCCTAATCCCATAGCTTGCCAAAAAGCAGGGATGGTAGCTCTTTCTCCAAAATTAGATCCTGAAGATCCAGAACAACCTCCATATGCATGCACTCCAACTGCATTTCCTTGAGAATCAATAATGGGACTTCCAGAATTTCCACCAGTAGTGTCGGTTCTATACCGTACAAAGGTATTATTAACTGAAGTTTGTGGTCCACTATGTGTTTGTTGTGTTTGGTTATCAATACCTGTATCTGTTCCAAAACCAGTAATTCTAATATTGCCTACGGGAGCACTTTGAACTACATTAAATGATTTGCCTTGTGCTTGTATAGGAGTAAGACCAGTTTGCGAATTTGAGCTAGCAGTAAATACAGCCCAGTCATTTGCTGGACTTGGACTATTGCTGTAAGGAGTTACAAAATTTCCTATCGGATATTGATCTTCCGGTCCTGGATGTACAATACTACGATCAGGATTGGATTTTGGAACGTTAAATTCTATTAATTGTGCTCTGCTACCTACACAATGACCAGCAGTAACTAATCTTCCGTTTCTGATGATCCAACCAGTACAGCCTATAGGAACTATTCTACCAACCGCTGCGTCATTTGCATCAACACGATCATCATTAGGGCCACATTGAGATTTTACTTGTGGACTTTCGATACCTACTCCTATTTCACGAATCTGAAGTCCAACTGATTTTTCTGTCGGAGCTATATGTAAGGTTAAAGTAACTTTATCTCCATTAAAATAGGCACTGGAATTTTTCCAGTCTTTAATTGTTGAAGATGTGAACGTTTGTTGTCCGCCATCATGGTCTGATGTAATGGTTAGGGTACTATTTTTTCCTAAGTTTATCTCATCAAAGAAAAGACGTAACCAAATTGCACCAGGTTCCGATATGGTTTCTGTTAGTACGGTTGTAATACTTTTATCTAAATTATTTGGTGATTCCAATCGTACATCGGATGATTTGTACGTAACTGGTAACGGATCTGTTGCCTGTCCATAATTTAAAAATGGAACTAGCATGCATAGTATACAAATTAATATTCCAAGTGTAGAAAAAGAATACTTGCTTGTAAAAATGGTTAAATTGTTAAAATGTGAATTCATGTAAATAAGAATTAGTAAGTGTTGGTTAATATATTAAACCGGTATAACGAGTTTCAGGCAAAAAGTATCCCTTACCAATTCTCTTACTAATACTATTTATTCAACTATAAAGAAGAACTAAAAAGTATATGTTTTCACTTTTCCGATAAGAAAGATAAAAAAATCTCCAAAACATTCCATATTTTAAATGCCATAAATTCATGTATGACAATGTGTTATAGTATAGGAGATGTTGTTTTTATATCAGTTGATTCCATAGTTTTTAAACCTGAAATAGTATATATAGAAAAAAGCTTCAATGTAGTTATGAAGCTTTTTTAAAGGCTAAAACAGCTGTCGACTTGGATGATAATTGATCTTTACCAAAGTTAGCATTTGATGAGTTGTATGGAATTGAAAAGATCAGATAATTTAACGAAAAGTCTCAATATCAACACCCAAACAATTGCTTAGATTTTCTAAATATGTCTTTCCTAAAAATTTATAAAATCGAGAATCTTTTTGAGGTTCACCGCATGCTTCTAATTGTGCATGCAAGATGATACAAAATCCCTTTTTGTTATCAGCTTTAGATTTTAAAAGAAGTGAATAGACAGTCTCCTTATCTACACCCATATAAATGTATGCTACAGCTACACGCCAATAATCTATATAATTTAGCAGCTGGTTAGGGTTCTCTTCAATATTGGCATACGCATATGCTAGATCTCTAACCCCTTTATTATAATCTTTAGCAGTCGTTGCATTGGTTTTTGGAGGATAATAATTTAAGTCAATGTGCTGCGCATTTAAGAATGCATTCATAAATATTGTGAATATTATGGTAACTATTATTTTCATGATCTATAGTTTTTTATTAGAATACACTTCCGTTATCTCTTCCGGTATTTCTTTTTTCAATTTCTTGTGGAGTAAGTTCAGGGAGTCCAATACTTCGTCTTTTTATATTTACAGTTTTTGGGTCTACCTTTCCAGGATGATAACCGTAGATACTTTTGCCTGTTTTAAAAATTGAATCGATATCTTCAAACAATGCCCAGAAAAAAGGTGTTATTTTTCCGGTTGCTATTTCTTTATCGATATAGGGCTTGAAAAAACTCCATACCCAATTTTTTTCGCCATAGGTACCTCGCTGATGCCATAAAAGTAAATGTGCTTCCTTTTGCCATCCAAACTCTTTAGTAATGTCAATTAGTCTCGCAATATTAAGACTATCTGCATGCTGCATAACCTTTCTGTTGTACACTTCAAGCTCCTTATCAATTTTCGGAGCCAATATGGCTTTGTATTTTTCCATAGCATCTTTGTCCTGATTTGCTTTAGCCTTTAACCATAACTCAAAGGCCATTTCCTGATCTTCCTTAGTAATGCCCAAATAATAATCATCTAACTTGCGAGTAACTTGATCTCTATTGATAAGTTCTTGTACCTGAAAATAAATCATAGGATTATCAATGGATGTGTAGAAATTGGCTAGGTAGGTATTGTAATTAGGTAATATGGATTCTAGGCAGTTTTGATAAAGTTTATTATCAGAGAACTTAGATAAGCTTTTTTTAGGAGCTTTTTTCTGTTCAATAGCCTGGATAATCCATTTTTTACAGCTTGATTCATTTTTTTCTATTGCCGCGCATTTGGCAGCATTTAGATATTGAGCAATAGAGTTGTCATTATGGATTGCAAATGCTTGCTCGTAATAGAATAGAGCTTTTTTGGTTTCATTTGTTTGTAAAGCGCGACGTGCTGATAATAAAAGATCTGCATGTTTTACAAAGTCGATCTGTGAACTACATATTTGCGTAATAAGTAAACAGATAAATACTGTTAATCGTTTCATTTCAAAGTGATTTTATAATTACACTACAAAGCTATTTGGATCAATTCTGAAGTTTGATGAAATGAAAATGAAGATCTTATAACAAAAACCTAAAAAGCTGAATGAAAACTGAAAAAAGCCAAAACATCTCTTAAGAATTTATAATTTAGATCACGAAATGAAAAGAAAAAATATCGTCATAGTATTATTATCACTGCTAATTTTAGGATGTTTAGTGGTTTGGCAGATCAATCATATTAATGATGAGTATGCACTAAAAATCGATCTGGCCAAAACCGAAATGCAAAAGGCTTTAATCGAAAGTGCAATTGAAATTAGAAAAATAGAGAATAATGATCCATCACTCAGAAAAGATACTTTACGGATGCATCAAGTTACAGATTCTATTTTGGTTAAAAACTTTGCATCGTTTGATAGTGATATTATTTGGGGTTATTTTAATGGTTTAAATGAACCCATATCTAGTTTGAATACTCATAAAACCAATACAAAGCTTCAAGAGTCTAATCTGAAAGTTTGTACCTCTTGTCTATTGATGATAGGGTTGGTAAAAAATATAGACCCTAATACGGCAACAGAAAATGAAATAGAAGAATCTGGTTATATTTTGGATCATACACCTGCACAAATGCGGGATATTAGAGGGATAGATGCTTCAGGCTTAAATTATTTACATATACTCCCAAAACCTAAAAAAATAGGATTGATTCAATATGTAATACCCATTACCTTTTTGATAGGGCTTTCTTCATTATTTATTTGGTTATTGTATCTTAATTATAAACAAAGCAGACTCATTAAACAGAAAGATGAATTTGTGAATCATTTATCGCATCAATTTCAAACTCCCTTGTCTTCTATTAAATTAAGTGCTAATCTATTGGCAGATAAAAAGGATAAAGATGAAGAGTTAATAACTATAATACAAACAGAAAGTAACCGCTTAGAAAGTCATATTAAAACAGTACTACATTGGGTTAAGTCTGATGCCGATCGATTACATATTACTAAAAAGAAATTGAGTGTAATTGACATTATCGAGCGTTCACTAAAACAGATGAAACCGGTATTCATTACCAATAAAACGAAAGTTAATTTTGTGCCTTCGGAAGAAGATTGTAAGGTGTTTGCAGATGAAAATCATTTGCAATTGATACTTTTTAATATTTGGGAAAATGCTATCAAACATAATGAAACTCCTGTCGAATTAACCATAAACTATTTTGAAAATGGAGATTATATATCCATTAAAATATCAGATAATGGTATAGGATTTCAAAAAGATGTTACTCTTGAAAAGTTCAAAGGCTTAGGGCTAGCATATGTTTTCCGGATTATGGAAGAACATTCTGGAAGTGTGGAATTGAACTCGATTAAAAATAAGGGGTTAAGTGTGCAATTAAATTTTCCTATTAACAATGACTAATATTCTACTTATAGAGGACGATAAAAGTTTTGGATATGTTCTGACAGAATATATGAAACTAAAAAATTACAATGTGATTTGGAAAGAAACGGTAAACGAAGCATTATCTGAACTACGGTCATCCAAAAAATTTGATTTAGCAATTTTGGATATTAACTTAAAACAATCTACTGGTTACGAAATAGCTAAATCCATTAAGCAAGAAAATATTGCATTACCCTTTATATTTTTGACCGCGCGTGACTTAAAAATAGACCAACTTAAAGGATATCAATTAGGAGCTGAGGAATATGTAACGAAGCCAATTGATGAGGAGATACTTTTGGCTAAGATAGAAACAATTTTGGCTCGTAATAAACATCATTTTTCAGAAAAGAACGAACTCAGTTGGAACGATGTGCATTTAAACCTTGTTAAAAGAGAACTTAGAGTAAAATCTATAGTAACCCAGCTAACTGAGCGAGAATGTTTGCTATTAAAAATGTTACTATCAAATCCTGAACAGCTAGTAGAGCGTAATAAAATTTTAATGCAATTGTGGGAAAGTCAAGATGAATTTTCTCGCAACTCCATGGATGTTTATATTTCCAGACTACGTAAATATCTTTCTAAGGGACAAGTAAGTATAAGAAATATTCATGGCAAAGGTTTCGTGTTAGAATCATGAATAGTTGTGTCCTAATAGTATACGCATACATAATAGCACGTTCAGAAGTTCTGATAAATTAAAGAGGAGTCATTTTTACCGTTTTTAAAAGGACTATATTTGCAAATAGTACCATTTTAGTAACATAATTAGCATTGTTATTATATGGATTAGAGATACTAATTAGACCTATGAACTCTTAATAAATTAGAATAGATTCTTATGAATTTCAATAAGATAAGTATACTAGGATGTGGATGGTTAGGATATCCATTAGCATTATATTTGCTTTCAAGAGGCGTAACAGTAAAAGGGTCTACTACAACCGAAAGTAAAATTGAAACTTTTCGAGAACAAGGAATAATTCCTTTTCTTTTTACATTAGGAGAAGGAGATAGTGTTATTTATAAGGATTTTCTTAGAGACAGTGAGGTGGTCATTATAAATTTTCCGCCAAGACGTATTCCTAATATTGTAGAAATATATCAAAAACAGATGGAGAGTATACTTCCATATATTTCTGAAAAACAAAAAGTTATTTTTGTTAGCTCTACATCAGTATATCAGAATACGAATAATGAAGTTTATGAGACCTTAAAAATTGAACCTGAAAAGGAATCAGGTAAAGCAATAGCTGCTGTAGAACAACAGCTACAAAATCAATTAGGAAATCGTTTAACCATACTGCGATTCTCTGGATTAGTAGGCGAAGATCGATTTCCAGGTCGATTTCTAGCCAATAAAAAAGAAGTGTCGAATGGTGATGCCCCTGTAAATATTATTCATAGGGATGATTGCATTGGTTTGATTCACGCAATTTTAGAAAAAGAAGTGTGGGGAGAGATTATTAATGGTTGTTCTGACCAACATCCATTGCGTAAAGATTTTTATACAAAAGCTGCTCTTAAAATAGGTTTAGTTCCTCCCACTTTTAAACAAAAGGATATAACTGCATATAAAATTATTGATAACACTAAGAGTAAAAAAATATTAGGATACTCTTATATCCATCCGGATCCTTTAGAGTTAATTTAAATTCTAAGTTTTAAAATGGATTATTTGAACCTTTCTTTAAACACTACTTCTTGTAATTTCTTTTTTCTTTCCCATTGCTTTATTTCCAGTTCAGGTTTGTTGTAGAACATATCCGTATACCCAAAACATAAATATCCGATAAGCTGGTTTTCTTTCGGAGCGTTCAGTATAGTCTTTACTTTTTCAGGATCTAGAATACTTACCCATCCCATTCCAATATTAAGTGATCGTGCCATTAGCCACATATTCTGAATTGCACAAACTACGCTGTATTTTCCCATATTAGGCATACTAGTTTGTCCAAGGACAGGACCTTCCTTAGGTTTGTAAAACACGGCAATATTTAAAGGAGCTTCAAGAATACCTTCTAATTTTAAGGAAATGTATTCTTTCTGCTTTTGATCAGAAAACAATTCAGCAGCCATCGTAGTTTCCTCAGAGAAACTCTGCTTAATAGCTAATTTGGTTTGTTTTTCTGTGATTAAAACAAACTCCCAAGGCTGTGAAAAACCTACTGAAGGAGCCGTTAATGCCGCTCTTAAAATTTTATCAATTGCATCTTCAGATATTGGGGTATCAATAAAACGATTTCCACGCACATCTCTACGATGCATTAATATTTCTTCTAGAAGAGATTGCTCTTCTTTAGTAAACATTCGTTGAAGTGTTTGTTCCATTTGGATTAAAGTTTTGATCTCACTGAGACTTAATATTGGGTAAAATGTAAAATTCCGATTTTATTTCTTTTTAAACTGTAACAAAACCGTTTGTTAGTTATCTATACAATGTAAACTACATCGATCAAAATACTATGAAACGATATCACATACAAATTCTTGTCATAATTTTCTTTTTTTCTGTTGCTACAAAAGCAAATACAGCTTACAAAATAGGACAAAAATCGCTAACTTATGTAGATGCAACTCGAAATAGACCATTAGACGTAGAAATCTGGTATCCTACAACCGATAATCCTTCTGAACAGAGGGTAAAAGAAACAAGAAAAGAAATTTTTCAAACAATTCGTACAATTCCTAATGCATCAATTCCTGATGAAAAATTCCCTATTCTTCTGGTGTCGCATGGAACGGGTGGGAATAGATTCTCTCTAACCTGGTTTATCAAATCTATGGTAGAAAAAGGATATATAGTTGTTTCGCTGGATCATTATGGGAATTCTACTTTTAATAAAATACCGAGAGAGTTTGTAAAATGGTGGGAAAGAGCTATTGATATTCAATTTGTTCTCACAAATGTACTTAAGGATGAAAAAATAGGAGCTAAAATTGATCAGTCTCGAATTGGAGGTGTAGGGTTTTCATTAGGAGGATATACGCAAATTGCTCTAGCTGGAGGATATGTAGATCGAGATAGTAATCGAACAAAACTTCCAGAGTTGCCACCAGAGTTTCCTGAAGGTGAAGAAGAAATCGATTTTGAAAAAGATCCCTTAATTCTGGCATCTTATAAAAAATATAAAGACCTGGTAAAGGATGATAGGATAAAGGCTTTTTTTGTAATGACACCTGCGATAGGTTTTGGTTTTCATTCTAAAGAGCAAACCAAAGATATTATAGCTCCTATTTTTATAGTAGCAGGAAAAGGAGATAAGAATACACCTACTCCATACAATGCTGAAAATTATCATCGTTTAATTAAAACAAGTACACTTTATCTCTTCGATGCACCAGTAGGGCATTATGTATTTTTGAATGAAGGCACTGAATTTGGTAAAAAAATATTACCAGAGCTTACAATTGATCCTCCAAAAGTAAATCGAAAAGCTATTCACAAAGAGACGATTAAATTAGCTGAGGATTTCTTTAGGATCAGTATGTAAGGATCTTTTTTTCTCTTTTTAGGACTTTGCAATATCAAAAACGTTCCATTTTGTGTGGTTAATTCCAAAAATTGGCTGTAAAATTTATAAAAATTACATTTGTTATATAGCTAAAATATACAACGATGCAAACAGCAAAAACTATTTCTTTTTTTAAAATCATTAAGTGGACGGGATTTCATATACTTTGGTTACTTCTCTTTTCTGGAGGTGTTGCTGCTTTGTATTATTTTAAGGTTATACAATTTAGTATCCCGTGGCTACCTATTTCTGTCATCGGTACTGCTGTTGCTTTTTATGTTGGTTTTAAAAATAACCAATCCTATGATCGTATGTGGGAAGCTCGTAAAATATGGGGTGGAATTGTAAACGATAGTCGTACTTGGGGAATGTATGTAGATGGATTTGTGACAAGTTTATTTGCGAAAACAGAAGTTTCCAAACAACAAATACAGGAGATTAAAAAACGATTGATTTATCGACATATAGCATGGCTGTATGCACATAGAAGTCAGTTATTAGTTGCTACGCCTTGGGAACATGTAAGTCAAGGAGGACATGTTGCAAGAAAAGCAAAATATTATCAAAAAAAGTTCGGAATAGGCTTGGTAGATGATGAATATACACGAACAGAATTGAAAAACTTTTTACCAAAAGAGGAGCATGATCGATTAGTAGCAAATGTAAATACAGCTACACAAATTATCAACGAACAATCTAGAGATTTAAAAGAACTTAGAGAACAAGGGCTCATTGAAGATTTCCGTCATATGGAAATGGCAGATGTACTTAGAAATTTCTATACGTTACAAGGCAAAAATGAGCGTATTAAAAAGTTTCCGTTACCGAGGCAATATGCTAATATGAGTAGAATTTTTGTTTGGATATTTATTTTCCTATTACCATTTAGTATGATACCTGAATTAATGAACTTGGGAGAAACAGGGTTTTGGCTGTCTGTACCGATTACAACATTAATTGGATGGGTGTATGTAATGATGGAACTTGTAGGAGATTATTCTGAAAATCCTTTTCAAGGAATGGCAAATGATATTCCGATGTTATCTCTTTGTAGGGTTATAGAAATAGATCTTAGAGAAATGTTAGGTGAAACCGATTTACCACCAAGTGTAAAAATTAAGAATGATATTTTAATGTAAAATACGCAAGTAATTTCTATAATTTATGAAAGTAAACCCTTCTATAAAACATCATGCTATTATCGGATTACTAACCGGTATATGGGGTTTTGTATTTGGATTTTTTGTAAGACCATTTGAACATGGAAAAATGGACACCAACAAATGGATTGTTGTTAGTGTTGGTTTTAGTATTGCAATTACCTTATCATACATTATTATCAGTTTTTTTCAGAAAATTATATACCAGAAATTATCTTCTTGGAATCGTAAGTTGGAAGTTTCTTTCTATATATTGTTTTATCTCTTATATACCTTCATAACCTATCTGTACTATTTAAGTGATATAGTAGATGGGTTTTATAATCTATATGAGTTTGTAACCAAAATCATTCTAGTTATTACGTTAATACTGACACCAATTATATTCTTGGCCAGAAGATATATTCTAAAATTGATACCTTCAGAAGAAGAATTTATGATTCTTAAAGGTGATAATAAAAAGGACTTTTTAAAGATTAAAAAAGAAGAACTCATCTGCATTTCTAACTCACAAAACTACGTTGAGATTTTTTTTATGGAGAACGAACAATTAAACACAAAATTGATTCGAAGTTCATTAAAGAAAATCCAATTAGAATTTGATTTTTTGATCCAAATTCATCGTTCTCATTTAATCAATCCTTCTCATTTCAGATCTTGGAAAGATTCAAATACGGTTGTACTAACACAAGTTGAACTTCCAGTTTCTAAAAGCTATAAAAATCAGCTTTTAGGGTTGTAATTTCCATACCAAAAAAAGAGGGTTTTATACCAAAGCTCTACAAATTAACCTAAAAACAACGTTTTTATACCTTCTCTTGTGATCGACAATTTGAGGTCATTTTTTGATAGTAAGTTTGAGTTCATCAATCATAAAATGTTATCAAAATGAAAAAACTTGCATGGGTAGTTTTTGTAGGCTGCTGTTTGTTATTTAGTTTCCAACCTGTAAAATATTTCCTAGCTGATGATCCCGTCGGTTTGTTAAGATCAAAACCTCTGGATAGCTATATGTATCTAATATCCTTTTATACACATATCAGTTTAGGAGGAATTGCACTGCTAATTGGTTGGATGCAGTTTGTCAAAAAAATTAGAGAGAAGTATCCGAAATTCCATAGGTTTATTGGGAAAATCTATATCATCTCTATTTTAATTAGTGGGCCTTTCGCATTTTATCTAGGCTTTTTTGCGTATGGCGGATTAGTTACTCAAATAGGATTTACATTTGGAGCTCTAATTTGGATTTTATTTACATTTCTGGGATATAGTGCGATTAGAAAAGGAAATGTAGAAAAGCATAAGGAATATATGATGCTCAGTTATACGGGTACTTGCGCTGCTATTGTATTACGATTAATTCTTCCATTATTGATGCTGGTTACCAGTTTTAAAATAGCATATGGGATTTCTGTTTGGGCAAGTTGGATTCCAAGTACGTTATTAGTCTATCTATCGATTCATAAAAAAGATCTTTTGATTTCTTTTTACAGAAGATTTTATATCAAACAAGCCAGTATTACTTTGCTAGTGTTAGCAGGAGTAACTTTCTTGCTTTCTTTTACAAGTGCTCATACTTGGTTCTATAAAGAAGCTGCTTTTAAAGGAGAATCTCTGGAAAAAGTAGCATCTCTTTCTGGTTCTAGTTTTACAAAAGAAAAGTTGATAGAGATTGAAGATTATCTTAAAGAAGAATCGGAAACCACCAGTATGCTAGTTTTAGAAAATGGTAAAGTTATTCTAGAATATGGAGATGTATCAGAGATTAGTTATTTGGCTTCTGCTCGAAAAAGTATAGTGAGTATGTTATATGGTAAATATGTGATGAATGGTACTATTGATCTAAATGAAACTATAGGAAGTATTGGAATTGATGAAGATGATGGATTGTTAGAGATTGAAAAGAAAGCTACAGTAACAAATCTGATCACATCGCGATCTGGTGTTTTTCATAAAGCGGCAAATGGAGGCGATGACCCTCAAAACAAGAAAGAAAGAGGAAGTAAAAAACCTGGTGAATATTATGTGTACAATAATTGGGATTTTAATGTAGCTGGCCACATTTTGGAAAAAAAATCTGGAAATACTTTGTATCAGGAACTCGAAAATCAATTAGCTATTCCATTAGGATTTGAAGATTGGAATATTGAGAATCAAATGAAAACAGTAAATCGAAAAAAATCCAGATATCCGGCACATCATATGCATCTTTCTACAAGAGATATGGCAAAAGTGGGGCAATTAATGTTGCAAAAAGGGAAATGGAAAGGAAAACAATTAATATCCGAAGAATGGATTGAGAAAATTACAACTAGTGTTACACCAAAAGATACGGTAAATAGCAGATATGGAATTGACCCTTCAAGTCCAATGCAACGTTCCTATGGTTATATGTGGTGGCCGTTTGAACGATTCTATGATAATCCAGATTTTGAAGGAGCATATACAGCTTCTGGAGCATATGGACATTTTATTACTGTTATCCCTAAACGAAATGTAGTGATTGCGCACAAAACTACTAGAGATTTACTCACGTTAAGTGGTCTCTCTGATCGAGCAAGAACACCAAAATGGAGATACTGGTGGATTCTAAGAAACTTAATGTTAACTAGAAAAAACATCTCAGAATTAGAAGCCACCAAATCAACTAACGAAATAATCACATTCATAAAACAAGAATACGTTAAGGATTCTGAATATGCTATTTCAGAACGTTTGATTAATGAATATGGGCAATCCCTTGCGGATAAAGGAAAACATGAAGATGCTATTAAGTTTTTTGAACTCAATTTGGAATTATATCCAAATCACGGCTACTTCACACATCGAATATTGAATTATTATGGAGAGAGTTTGATACAACTTGGAAGAAAAGAAGATGCATTAAAAGCATTTGAAAAATCCTTAGAGTTTAATCCAGAACCTTACAACTCCATTGCCAAGCAAAAAATAGAAGAATTAAAGAAGAAATAAGCAATTAAAAGTTAAAAAGGCGATCTAATGAAAGATCGCCTTTTTTAATATAGTCATTTCTTTAACTTTTTAGACTCACCATCAAAACTCTGTATTAATTTGTATTTAGTTTTGTTTATGCAACTCATAATTTTAATAACTAAAAATTATGAGTTGTTGTATTTGTAATTGTTCATGTTTTATATTAACATTTTATAATCGATCTTATATTTTTTATCTATATAAATAATTGATAATAAGGTGTTTAAATTTATTTCTAATATTTTTTTGTTTAACATATTTCAAGAGGTTCTGTTAAACAAAATATAAATAATTTTATCATTAATAATATTTATAAAAATCATAATAAATATAAATGATAACTAATGAATATTAAGAGGTAAATTAGTAGGAAAAGGTTAACTTATTAAAAGAATAGTAATATGAAAATCAGAGTGTTAATTTACGTTGGGCTTATATTGTTTTTGTCCAATTGTGCGGTGATAAGACCTGGAGAAGCAGGTGTTAAACAGACGCTAGGAAAACTGTCGGATAACGTTGCTACTCAGGGCACGATGTTTTATAATCCTTTAATTAGTAAAGTAATAAAGGAGTCTACTCAGACAAATAATATAAAGTTGATATTGAGTCTTCCAAGTAAGGAAGGATTAAGTGTAAATTCTGAAATTTCAATTCTTTACCGATTAGAGCAAAATAAAATACCTAGTGTGTTGGAAAATTTGGGAAGAGATTATGAATCTATTATAACTAGTGTATTCAGATCAGCTTCTTCTGATGTATGTGCGAAGTTTTTTGCGAAAGATATGCACTCTGGAATGAGAGCGAATATAGAAGAAGAGATCAAAGTGAAGATGAAAGGAAATCTCGAGAAACAAGCGGATGGGATTGAGCTTATTGCAGTGCTAATGAAAAGTATTCAATTGCCAAGAGGTTTGGCAAATTCAATTGAAAGAAAATTACAAGCAGAGCAAGATGCCATGAGAATGAAATTTGTAATTGATCAGGCTAAATTAGAAGCTGATAGAAAGATCATTGATGCAAAGGGAGAAAGAGATGCTCAGAAAATACTAGCAGAAGGTTTGACCAAAGAAATTATTCGAATTCGTAGTATTGAAGCATTTAACAAGCTTTCAGAATCTCCCAATAGTAAAGTGATCATTACAGATGGGAAGGCTCCATTTTTGATAGCGGGAGATGATTAATTAAAAAGTAAAATGTAAAACAAAAAAAGTATGGAAATCATTTTTGAATATCATAACGCAAGAAGTAATGGATATGTGTCATCAATGGCGACTAAGAAATTAAAAAGATTGATTAGAAAGTATCCTTTTATAATAAAAAGCTATGTGTTTTTTAAAGAAGAACTTAGTCTGAAGGAAAAAGGGAGAGGATACATCTGTGGAATTCGACTAAGTAGTCCTGGACCTTTATTATATGCTTCTTCACATAATAGTGATTTGTTAAGTGCTCTCAATGAGACTATAAAAAGCCTAAAGACACAACTCAATAAGCGTAAATCACTTCTACACAATGGTTAACTGAATTGGTAGTAGTGTTGTTTTCATAAATTGTTTAGTTGTTGCTTGCAAAAAGCCTGTTTCTTCCCTGTTAAACAGCCTTTTTCTATTCATAATTCTAATAGTATAAGATTTATAGATGAAAAAAGGCGATCTTTAATTAGATCGCCTTTTTAATTGAATGTATAATAAATTATTTGTCTAATGCCATTTCTGGTTCTTTGACAGCTGCTTTGCTTTCAAACTGATTACTCGTGTTTTTAGCACCACCAGCTTTTAAAGCCTTATCACCAGCAAAGAATGTTTTGTGATCATCACCAAGATCAGAACCTGCCATTCGTTGATGTTTAACACAAGAAACTCCTTTTCTTATTTCCTGACGTTGAACAGATCCTACGTATGCTAACATTCCCTTATCACCAAAATAGCCTTCTACTAAATCATTCATGTGTAATGCAGTAGTATGATATGTTGGCAATGTAATTAGGTGATGGAAGACACCCGCTTCTCTAGAAGCATCTGCCTGGAAATTTCTTATCATTTCATCCGCTCTGTTAGCTAATTCTGTTCCATCATATTTAGCATCCATAAGCTCTGAACGAGTATACGCTGAAGTATCCTCGCCAGCTTCCACCATAAGATCATACGCTTGCTGACGGAAATTGATCGTCCAGTTAAATGATGGAGAATTGTTATATACTAATTTAGCATTTGGTACTTGTTCTTTTACTCTATTTACCATGTGTGCAATTTGCTTCACGTTTGGTGTAGGAGTTTCAATCCATAATAAATCAGCACCGTTTTCTAAACTTGTAATACAATCCAATACAACTCTATCGATGTTTGATCCTTCTTTGAATTTATACAATCCATTAGGTAATCTAACAGGTCTTACTAATTTACCATCACGCTTAAATAATACATCATTCTCATTTACCTCATCGATGCGAACTTCTTCAGCTTCTACAAAATCCATATACTGAGAAGCTAAATCACCTTCTTCTTTAGAAACTGGTAGTTTTTGTGTTAAACCAGCACCTTCAGAATCTGTTCTTGCTACAATAATACCATCATCTACTCCTAATTCTAAGAAAGCGTATCTAAGAGCATTTAGTTTTGCAATAAAATCTTCATGAGGTACTGTTACTTTACCATCTTGATGTCCACATTGTTTTGCATCAGAAACCTGATTTTCAATTTGAAGTGCGCATGCTCCGGCTTCTATCATTTTCTTTGCCAAAAGATATGTTGCTTCTTCATTTCCAAAACCAGCATCTATATCAGCAATGATTGGCACTACATGTGTTTCAAAATTGTCAATTTCATCTTGTACATCTTCACCTGCATCCAAACGACGGAAAAGATCATTTAATTCTACAGCATCAGCTTGACGTAAAAAGGTGTAAATCTCTTCTATTAAGTTAGCCACAGCAGTCTTTTCATGCATTGACTGATCTGGTAAAGGTCCTAACTCAGAACGCAATGCAGCAACCATCCAACCAGAAAGATATAAATAGGTTTTATTCGTTGTACCCTTATGTTTTTTTACGGCTATCATTTTTTGTTGTGCCACAAAACCATGCCAGCAACCAAGTGATTGTGTATAGTTAACACTATTAGCATCATACTCAGCCATATCCTTTCGCATAATCGATGCAGTATATTTAGCAATGTCTAAACCTGTTTTAAATCTATTTTGTACTGCAATTCTTGCAGCATTTTCTGGGCTAATAGTTGCCCAAGTATTTCCATATTTAGCTTTTAACGTACGTACTGTATCAAGTGCTGAATTATAAGTAGTCATAATTTTGTTTTTAAATTTTATTTAAGGGTTTACTTTTTTATGTTTCGTTATTTGGTTTTTTCTGAATTGTAATCAATCGTGTTGTTGACGGCCCAGTTGGTGACCAAGGTTTTCGTTTTTGCTGTTGACATCATCTTTTAATTTTTAGTATTCATTAATAATCCGAATCCTAATTGCTACTTACAGGCTTCAACCAGATTCCTACTGTGTAATTTTCTTTACTAAGTGTATTAGTAGATTAATTACAGGACAATATTAGAAAAAAGTTTTTGATAAAAAAAGCGAACGTTCGCTAAATTGTTTAAAAATATTTAAAATGTGATTTTCGCAAAAAATTATTTAAACCTTTTTTTGTTCAATTAATGGTGAACTGTTTTCTTGATTTTTTATCTGATATTCAATGTTTTATGTTGTATTTATTTTTGTTTTTTACAGTTGTATGATATTAGATTTTTAGCTGGTAAAAGCTCTTTTTTTATTTTTAATAAAAAATAATTTTTTTAAAAATGAGGTCGTTTTTCTTCAGGTTTTAGAAAAAATAAATATATTTTGGAGTGGATTTTTAATCATATTTGATATAAATGACTGTACTTATAAAGACTAAATTGTAGGAGATTTTATAATTGGAGTTAGATTTTGTAAGAAGTATTTTTTAGTGATCTAATTGTGGTGATTGGTAATTTGAATTTTGGAATAGTAAACTGATACTATGAGTCTTGAATTAATAATTCGTATTATTGTAATGATAAAATACTTCTTTTATTCATTGGGATATCATAAAATTATATCATTTTTATTAGCTATTCTTTACTGTGTGTCCTTAAATGCGCAGGAATTACCTCCTATCCAAAATTATTCACCAAAAACTTATAAAGGTGAGAGTCAAAATTGGGCTGTTTGTCAATCTTCAGACAAACGAATCTATGTAGCCAATAATAAAGGATTATTAGAATTTAATGGTGCAATATGGAAGGTATATCCTTCTCCTAACGAATCTATTTTAAGATCTGTAAAAGCAGATGGAAATAGAATCTATACGGGTTGCTACATGGAATTTGGGTTCTGGGAGAAAGATGATTTGGGAGAACTGAAATACACATCGTTATCACAAAACCTTGCTGTAGACTTAATCGAAGATGAAGAATTTTGGAATATTATTAAGATTGAAGATTGGATTGTTTTTCAATCACTAAATCGCATTTATATTTATGATGTAGTGAATGCTTCAGTGAATACTGTAGATTCAGATCATACAATTACGAAAATATATAAAGTTGATAATAGTATTTATTTCCAGATTCTTACAGAAGGAATTTTTCAAATAAAAAATGGTAAAGGATTTCGTGTTATTGATAATGATATTGTTAAAAATAAGGAGGTCGTTTCTATAACAGGGAACACAAATGATTTACTTATTTTAACAAGAGATGATGGCTTTTATAAGTTCAAAAATAACCAATTAATAAAGTGGAATACAAAAACAGAAAAATTACTCACTGAAGTAAGTATTTATAATGCAATTAAAACTAAAGACAATAGTTTTGTTCTTGGAACTATTGCCGATGGACTTATTTATTTAGATAGTAATGGAGATCTGTTGCACCAAGTAGATCAAAATAATGGATTAGCTAATAATACAGTTTTGTCGGTTTTTGAAGATGTTGACAGAAATATTTGGTTAGGACTAGATAACGGAATAAGTTATATCAATGTAGATTCTCCATTTAGGATATATAAGAATAATCGAAGTGTTTTAGGAAGCGTTTATGCCTCAGCTATTTATCAGGATTATTTATATCTAGGAACTAATCAAGGTCTTTTTTATAAAGAACTAAACGGAAATGAGGATTTTCGATTTATAGAGGGTACAGAAGGGCAAGTTTGGTGTTTACATAAAATTGAAGGAACATTATTTTGTGGTCATAACAACGGTACATTTACAATTCAGAATAATCAGGCAAAAAAAATATCAAATGTTCAGGGAACTTGGAATATTCGTAAATTAAAAGATAGGCCAAACCTTTTGTTACAAGGTAACTATGATGGTTTATATATTTTAGAAAAGACAGATAGCGATTGGCAATTAAGAAATAGGATTGAAGGGTTTCATAATTCATCTAGGTATTTTGAGGTTTTTGGAGATGATATTTTTGTAAATCATGAATATAAAGGAGTATTCAGAATACAAGTCGATTCTAGTTTTTATGAGGTAAAAAATATTCATAACGATACTACAATCATTGGTTCAAACTCTGGATTAATAAAGTATAATGAAGAGTTATTATATGCTTTTAAAGAAGGGATTTTTAAATATAATGGTCAAAAAGAGCAGTTCGTAAAGGACAGTGTTTTGAGCAAAATATACACAGAGGAAGAATACACTTCGGGGAAGTTAATTTTAGATATATCGAATAATAACTTATGGGTTTTTACCAAGTCTAATATCAGTTTTATTACCCAAGGAACATTAACCAGAACTCCAAAAGTTAGTAAAATACCATTTACCAAGGAAGAAAGAAACTGTGTTACTGGTTACGAAAGTGCTATGAGCCTCAAAGATGGAAGTTCATACTTTTTTGGAACTAGTAATGGTTATATTACAGCAGATATCAATAAATTGAATGTGAAAAGTTTTAAGGTTTATTTGGAAAACGTTATTCAGCAACCCAATAAGAAACAAAATAAAACGATAACATTTCTTAATAAAGAGTTACAAGGTGATTTTAAGAGCTCAGAAAACAACTTAGAAATATCCTATTATGCACCAGAATATAATCGATATTTAAAACCAAGATATCAATTTCAGTTAGTTGGTATATATGATGATTGGAGTGAATGGTCAGAAGCATCTTCAACCTTATTTCAAAACCTACCTTTTGGAGATTATACCTTTAATGTACGTTCTAAAATTGGCAATAAAATTTCTGAGAATACTGCTAGTTATTCCTTTAGTATTTCCAAACCTTGGTATATCACAAACCTGATGCTAGGAATTTACATATTAGGAATCATCTTGTTTTCCATTTTTATGCATACAATGTATAGACAGTATTATAAACGAAAACAAAATGAGCTGATAGAAAAGAATAAAAGAAAATTAGAATTGACTAATATTCAAAATGAAAAGGAAATTATCAGAATTAAAAATGAACAGCTAGAGAAAGAATTTGAAGGAAAAAGTAAAGAATTGGCTGCATCGACAATAGATTTGGCAAAAAAGAATGAATTACTGACTCAAATTAAAAATCATCTTACACATATTTCTGACCAAAAAGCAATTAAACCTGTTGTAGATATAATTGATGAGAATCTTAATCATAATGATAATTGGGAATTTTTTAAAGAAGCTTTTAATAATGTAGACAGAAAATTTTTGAAAAAACTCAAAAAGCACCATCCAGATTTAACACCAAATGATTTAAAGTTATGTGCATATCTAAGACTTAATTTATCATCAAAAGAGATAGCTCCATTGTTTAATATATCTGCTCGTAGTGTTGAAATTAAGCGTTATAGACTCCGTAAAAAACTAAATTTACAGCACGAAGAGAATCTTGTAAACTATATCCTACAATTATAATACCTATACAGCTAGATTTTTTACCTATACATTACCTATACAGCAATACGCTGTTCTTTTTTTTAACGCTTGTTTAATGTGCCTTTGAAACCGTTGACTAACGGGCTTTAAAGTGATAATAATTCAAAAAAATAAGTATTTATTTGAATTGTATGCTTTTTGTTGAGGTGTTTTTTGATGATTTCGCATTTTTTTAAAATAAGTTTACTCCAGTCTACAGACGGAATACATCACAAACAATCACTTAACTTAATATTTAAAAGTCATGTTACATGATACTTGGGGCGAATACAGAAAGCAAAGTTTCTACACAATTTTTACGGTCATTTTTAAAAACAATAGATATAATGAGAAATAATTTTCTAGCATTAATCATATTCTTTTTGTTAACAACACTTGGTTTCTCACAAGCTAATCAAGTATCTGTTGTAAACAATGAACAAGGAATAAAATTAGTAGTCAATGGAAAGGATTTCATGGTAAATGGTGTTAATTGGGATTATGTTCCAATTGGCTCTACCATAACAGATCCCGGAATTTGGGCAAAATCTGATGATATCATTAGAGCTGCTATAGATGGCGAAATGTCTTTACTTAAAAATATGGGAGTCAATGCCATTCGAACGTATAATTTGAAACCTAAATGGATCAAATATATTTATGAGAATTACGGCATTTATACAATGCTTAATATTACGTTTGGAGCCTATGGACTTACCATAAATGGAGCTTGGGTACCACAAACTGATTATGCAAATGCAGATACTAAAAAAGTATTAATGCAAGAGGCCAGAGATATGGCAAAGACATATAAAGGTACTCCTGGTTTATTAATATACATGATCGGTAATGAGAACAACTATCATTTATTTTGGTCAGGAGCAGAAACCGAAGATATACCGGTAGAAGATAAAGGAGATACTGGAAGATTGGCTGCTCGATTTTTATACAGAGCATTTAATGATGCTACGAAAGAGGTTAAAAAAATAGATCCGAATACTCCAGTAGCTATTTGTAACGGTGATTTAGGCTTTTTAGATATTGTCAAAGAAGAATGTACTGATATTGATATCTATGGAACCAATATGTATCGTGGAATTTCTTTTGGAGATGCTTTTCAAAGAGTGAAAAATGAATTAAACCTTCCTATTCTTTTTTCTGAATTTGGTGCAGATGCATTTAATGCAAGAGATAATCAAGAAGATCAATATTCACAGGCGTATTATGATGTTGGAAATTGGAAAGATATCTATGAAAATGCCGCTGGTTTAGGAAAAAGTGGGAACTCTATAGGTGGATTTACCTTTCAATTTAGCGATGGTTGGTGGAAATACAAACAAACTGAAAACCTGAGTGTTCATGACAATGCAGCTTCTTGGGCAAATGGAGGTTATAGTCGTGATCAAGGGAAAGAAGGCGATAATAATATGAATGAAGAGTGGTTTGGTATCTGTGCCAAAGGACCCACCAATGAAAGAGGTCTTTATGAGTTATATCCAAGAGCAGCTTACTATGCTTTAAAAGAAGTACATCGATTAAATCCTTATGAATCGGGAATGTCACTTGATTTTATGAGAAATTATTTCAACAATATTGAGATAACTGATGCAATGCTAAGAGCAAGAGGAGATAAAGCTGCTCTCGAAGGTAAAAGTAGCAGTAAGATAAGATTAAGCCAGTTAAGAGCGGAATTCACTACGTTTAATACTGGTGGTAAACTGATCACCACTCCAGAAAATGAAGATCCTAATGCAAATGTATTTCCAAACCAACAAGGTTTTGATCATATGCAATCCTATTATGTAGGTGTAGAAGGTAGACCCGCTCCTAATATGCGTGCCAATGTGAACGTTAATATCCTCGGTAATGTAGCTGGAAATCCTATTAATGAATTATTCTATGAAAGTGTGGGGAGACCTGTGGTGGTGCAAGGTGTAGAAGGCGTAGAAGGAGTAAATGATTTAGGTGTTGAAATAACTGATTTTAATAGGTTACGGGTGTATAATGCAGAATATGAATGGAACACTAAAATTGCTGACATCAAAGGATTCTACAGAACCGGTCACTATCATTGGGGTTATGAAGGGGATTTTTTTGGATTGTACCCAGAAGCTAACTATGGCCCAAACCTAGATATCTATAATGGTGAAATTTTGGGAATGGAAATAAATGGTAAAGGAAGTTTAGATGGTTTAAAAGCCGCATTTGGTCCACAAGTATGGTGGGGCGCTAATCCTACTGCGTTATTGAAATATCGAACCAACATAAAAAAATTCGATATCACTGGTATTTACCATAGAGATTTCGAGACGGATATAGCATTGGACGAAAGTGGAAGCCGTGTATTGGATGCAAATCAGGTAAGAAGTGGTGTAATTCCACCTTGGCCAACCGAAAGAGCTACGTTGGTAGTAGAAAGAGATCTTGGCGCATTTGGTTTTGCACTCGGAGGTATATGGGCAGGTAGTCCGTTAAACGATATTAGCTATCAAGATATAAGAGATGGAGTAGTATATGAAGATAAGATAAATAGCAAAGACAATTGGGGAGCTAAAGCAAAAATAACATATTCTAAAGGAAAATTCAATTGGTATGCCCAAGGTGCTACCACTGGATTGGTAGCAAATGGAGGAGCAGATCAAACTCAATCTTTTGCTGGTTGGAAACTGAGAGACAACGGAAGTGGAAACCAAAATAGTTTTCTAACCGGTTTTACATACACCGTTGGGAATTGGCAGATAGCACCGAATTTTCTATGGCAAGAGCCCTTAGTCGATGCGATACCAAATGATGCAGGTGGAACCGCAAGATTAAGAAACATTCTTGTAGATCCATTTGTAGTGCGAGCAAACAGAAAAACAACTGCAGGAGAGATATTATTTACTTATGATCCTACTCCTGGATCTTGGTTTTATCAATGGGATAATGACAGAAAGGAAGATGCTAAATTGGCTTTTAATTTAGGATTTACCTATTGGCATCTTCCTACAACAATGGATGCACACATCGGATTCTTAGCAGATCGTACCATATTTGCGTTTCCTGGTTCTGTACCAGCTAGAGATTTATGGGAAGCACGTTCACGAATCGTATCTAAAATAAATCCTGATTTAGGGATGGTTGCAAATGTATATGCTGGTAATGGTCAGGCAAATGGTAGTGATGCTAGAGAAATCGATAGAATCGGTGGAGATATACGTGTGATTTATAAAAAGTGGATGTTTCAACATACCTTTCAAATAGATGATTGGGGACCTTATGATTATCATCGAGATTTTAACTTAACATATCCAGTACAATTAATGTTGGATATATCAACATCTATTGGCAAACCAGATTGGTTTATCCTACCAAGCACCAGAATTGGGCTTCGCGGTACTTGGCGTTCTTTAAATGAGTTTTCTCCTCGATATTCGCCCACAGCAGTACCACCAAATACATTCCCTCCAGAACCTATATTAAGTCCAGTTGGATTTGACGACGGTAACGAATGGGAGATCAGAACGTACATACACATTAACATAGGAAAATAAACAGATGAAATAAGCCATAACAATGAAGTGGATACTAATTGAAATGATTATTGGCGATTCCATCTGACTTTGAAAAAACAATAATATAAACAGATGAAAATGAAGAATAGAAAACAGATTAACTTGAAAACCATATTCTCTTTGACATTGGTTTTAGTACTACTCGTTGGCTGTGAAAGAAACCTTTCAGACGAAGCGGTTTTTGCAACCTTTCCAAATACTGCTGACATTTTCACAGATAGTCCTGTAAGTCTTACAGACGAATTTTTTAGATCATTTGACCCTGCTTTAGGCGCTAATCCCGAAGCTTTTGGAACTGATGATGATGTAGCTTTTGAAGGAAACTCTTCCATAAGAATTGATGTGCCAGCAGCAAATGATCCGAATGGGAGTTTCGTAGGAGGTATATTTCTGGATAGAGGTGTAGGAAGAGATTTAACAGGGTATACAGCTTTATCCTTTTGGGCTAAGGGCTCTGTAACTGCTACTATAGGTTTAGTAGGTTTTGGGACCGATTTTGAAGAAAATAAGTTTGCAGTTGAAAGACAGAATATTCAATTATCTACAGATTGGCGAAAATACATTGTTCCGATTCCTGATCCTTCAAAATTAATACAAGAAAGAGGGATGTTTATTTTTTCAGCTGGAGGGCTAGATATAATCGATTCAGTGCCTAATGGAAATGAGATTGGTTTTACCTTTTGGATTGATGAGTTACGATTTGAGAACCTAGGCACAATAGCTCAACTCAGACCATCTATATTTTCCGGTGAAGATCTAACCGAGCAAGGTTTTGTAGGGTCTAATAGATTAATTAACAATTTAGGAGCAACTTTTAATGCTCCGACCGGAGAAGATATTACCGTAGGTGTTGCACCAAGGTATTTTGATTTTTCGTCCTCCAATACTGATGTTGCCTTTATTAATGAATTAGGATCAATTGAAATTGTTGGTGAAGGTACAACAACCATTACAGGTCAACTTAATGGTGTTTTGGCTGAGGGATCTTTGAGTTTAGAGGTACTCGGTAGTTTTGTTGGAGCAGATACTCCTCCAGCACGAGATCCTGGAGATGTTATATCCATATTTAGTGATGCATACACCAGTGTTAACAACTTGAACTTTGCTGTATTCAATGATCCAAATGTACAGGTCCAAACACAAAATTTCAATAATGATCAGATCGTTACGTACGATAATTTAGGCTTTGTTGGACTTGGTTGGGATGGTACAAATGATGTATCTGCTATGACACATTTACACATAGATGTACAGCTTAGTAGTCCTACAAGTCCAGCACTTACTGTTGAATTAATTGACTTTGGAGCTAATGACGCAGATGGAGGTGGAGATGATACAGGAGGAGGATTCGTTGTACCCAACTCAGAATTAATAGAAGGTACTTGGGTTGGAATAGATATACCTATCAATTCCTTTACCCAACCTACAGGAGGTGGATTTGCTGGTTCTCCCAATTTGAACAATATAGCAAGAGTTGCTTTGATATCAAATGGCAGTTCTTTTATAGTTGATAATATTTATTTCTACAGAGAGTAAAAACAATTTAAAAATGAATAAGAATTTAAATAAAATAATAGGAGCTCTTTTTATACCGTGTCTTTTCTTAATTGGCTGTGGAACTGATGATACTCAAACGGTAGCCAGATTTAATAATTTGGTAGCAGAAGATAATTTTGATATAGATGGCCAGATTGATACGTCTTTTTGGAATTTTGACATTGGTGATGGCTCAGAACAAGGGCTTCCCGGATGGGGAAATAATGAGTTGCAATTTTATACAGATCGACCCGAAAATGTAACTGTAGAGAACGGTTTTTTGTTGATTACAGCTCAAGAAGAAGATTTTAATGGAGCACAATATACCTCTGCAAGATTACAAACCAAAGGAAAAATCCAACAGCGTTATGGGCGTTTTGAAGCGCGCATCCGATTACCATTTGGTCAGGGAATGTGGCCTGCCTTTTGGCTTTTAGGAGATGATAGCGACGGTAGCGTTTGGCCACAGATAGGTGAGATCGATATTATGGAGAATACTGGTGATGCCCCTACAGAAATATTTGGAACAGTCCACGGACCAGGTTACTCGGCGGCAAGCTCTATATCAAAAACATATACACTAGAAAACGATAGGGTAGACACAGGCTTCCATATTTATGGAATAGAATGGGGACCAAATTATATAAACTATTATGTCGATGATGTATTATACTATCAAATTACTCCTGAAGAAGTGAATGAAGAAACAGATGGAGAAGGAGAATGGGTATTTAACGATAGAGAGTTTTACATTATTTTAAATCTTGCAGTTGGTGGTAACTTACCTGGACCGCCAAGCGAAGAAACAGTCTTTCCTCAAACCATGGTGGTAGACTATGTACGAGTATATGAATCTATAAATACAAACTAAAATTAATCAATACGAAAACATGAAACGAACCATTAAAGAGGATCTTGATACACGCTACAATGATTACTTGGTAAGTTGCATGTAACTTCTAAAACAATAATATCTATGAAATGAGCCATAAGATTCAAATGGTAATACTCACCAAGGTTTTTAATGGCGAATTACATATGACATATAAAAAACAATAAAATTTGAACATATGAAACAGTTTATCACAAAAACAAAGATAATTTGGATTTTAATAGTGGCTGTTGCTTTTTTGGGATGCGAAGATGATGATGATGCTAGCTTACCACAGGTTACTGCAAGTTTCGCACAAACTATCAACCAAGACACAGGTGTTGTATCTTTTATCAATCTCTCGGAAAATGCTGATAGTTATACTTGGAATTTTGGAGATGGTACAACTTCTACCGAAATTAATCCAACTAAAATATATCCAACAGGAAACTATACTGTAATATTAACTGCAAAAAATGTAGCTGGGGCAGAAGGTACTTTTGAAGATGAAATATTTATAAATATTCCTTTGCCCATTACATTTCCTATTAATTTTGATGATACCAATGTCAATTATGATGTTACTACATTCAATGGAGCAGCATTCGAAATTGTCGAAAATCCAGATCCTACTGGAGCAAATCCAAGTACATCAAATGTAGGACAAATTACAAATAGCGGAGCTGCGTTTGAAGGTTTCTTTTTTAATTTAGGAGAACCCTTAAGTTTAGCAGAACAAAAATCTGTAAAAGTGATATTCTGGTCGAATATTCCAATCGATGTTTTATTGAAGCTCGAAGAAGGAACTGGTGGAGATGTGGAAACCACAGCGAGTCATGGAGGAACTGGATGGGAAGAAATATATTTTACGTTTGATTCTGGAGATTCGTTTTCAAGGTTTACGATGTTTGTAGATGGACCTGGTACCACATCTGGAACCTTTTATATAGATGATATTTCACAAGTTGATACGGCAGATATTCCTTGTACAGAGACTTTGTTAGAAATTCCAATAGATTTTGATTGCAATGGAATCGATTATGCAACGAAAATTGTGGGTAACGTATCCTTTACAGTGGTTGAAAATCCTGAGTTATCAGGAGTCAATAGTGAACCAACCATGGTTGGACAAATCACTAATGTAGGTGCAAATTGGGAAAATGCTTTTTTCAATCTAGATACAGCTGTTGATTTTTCATCAGATAAAGGAATACGAATGAAATTGTTTTCTAATCAGGCGCTACCAATTTTATTAAAATTTGAGGATGGTACCGAGGCCCCAGTAGAAAATGCACAGAATCATGGAGGTACCGGTTGGGAAGAATTGACATTCACATTAAATTCTTCTGCTTCTTATAATGATATGGTAATTTTTGTGGATGGTCCAGGTACGGCAGCTGGAACTTTTTATGTAGATGATATTGAGCAAGTTTCTGTTATGATTGCGGATCCTTGTGTCCCTGAAACTAGTCAATCTCTAAATGCTGCTGATTTTGATCTTACATTCCAAACTGATCCAACGGCAAGTATTGGCTCCTTTGATGCTGGTTTATCTTGGGTAGATAATCCTGATTTTGATAATAACGTAAATAAATCTTGTAAAGTTGGTCAAATCGATCGATCAGGAGCTGCATTATTTGCCAATAATCAAATTGATTTTGATTCAAAGTTTGACTTTAATGCAAATTCTGGCTTTAGATTGAAAGTATGGTCTCCTAATGCTGGTACCAATGTGCTTGTAAAATTAGAAGATAAAGCGAATGCTGCCATTAATATCGAGGTTGGTGCGGTAACCACTGTAGCAAGTGGCTGGGAAGAATTGACCTTTGATTTTGCTCCTGGAGAAAGCGGGAAATATGATAAAATTATATTGTTCTTTGAATTAAATACTAATACCACCGAAACCTATTTTATAGATGACTTTAGATTATATAGTTCTGGAGGTACTGGAGGTGGTTGTACTGGAGGACCTAATGCAGATGTGACCTCTTTTCCTGTAGATTTCGAAAATTGTGAAGGCTTTAATATTTCCTTTGGAGCAAATCAATCTAGAGAAATTATAGACAATCCTGTTTCTGGAGGAATCAATACTTCTGATAAAGTATATCGATTTACAAAACTTGCAGGAGCAGATGGTTTTGGAGGTTTTCAAAATATTTTTGCAGCTGGTAGTTTTTCAAACAATGCAACCATTACCTTTAAGATATATGCTACGTTACCAAACCAAGAAATTCGTTTAGAAATTGTAGCGATTCCTAATGATGGTTCTATTGGAAATCCGGCACCGTATATTCAAACACTTACCACTGATAATGACTGGGTGGAAATGTCTTTTGATTTATCAGCCAACGGATTTCCGAATACTGCTGATGAATCTGTGTATACCATGCTTGTTGTAAAACCTGGAAATGTAGATCCAGGAACAACACCAGCAGATGTTACTTTCTACTTAGATGATTTTAACATTACCCCAAATTAATATTTTAAATTTTCGAACAAAATAAGGCTGAGAGCTAACACACTTGGCCTTATTTAAATACCAAAATCAAAGACAATAATGGTAAAAGATGCAGTAATATTACCAGAAGGAATAGGAACTAAAGAGGTAAAACTTCAAAGCGTTACGATAGATAATGAGCTATTTTATATGATAGCTAATAATGATATCATGCGCCCCTTTTTTATGAGTATTGTTAGCGATTCCAATCATTGGATGTTTATATCTAGCAACGGAGGATTATCAGCAGGAAGAAAAGATTCTGATCATTCCATTTTTCCGTATTATACCGATGATAAGATTACTGAATCATCGGATATTACAGGTAGTAAATCGATTTTCAGACTGCAAAAGGAGGGAAGAGTACATATATGGGAGCCGTTTTCCGAAAGGTATACAGGAGTTTATAAGTATTCTAGAAATATTTATAAAAGTGTATATGGAAATAAGGTGTTATTTGAAGAAATAAATCATGATTTAGAGATTACATATACCTATATGTGGTGTTCTAGCAATAAATATGGTTTTGTAAAGAAAAGTTCGTTGATTAATAACTCTGATCATGCCATTGAAATAGAAATATTAGATGGATTACAAAACATAATGCCTTATGGAGTTCATACCGATTTACAAGCTATAAGAAGCAACCTTGTTGATGCTTATAAGAGAAATGAACTTGTAAAAACAAGCGGTCTTGGTATTTATACTTTAAGTGCCATTATAGTTGATCGAGCGGAGCCTAGTGAAGCCTTAAAAGCAAATATAGTTTGGTCTAAAGGTCTAGAAAAGCCTAAATACTTAGTATCATCATTACAACTAGATGCTTATAGAAAAGGAGAAGATATCCTTGAAGAAATTGATATAAAGGCAGAAAAAGGAGCGTATTTTATCAATAGTACGATCAATTTAGAATCAAATAATACTAAAAACTGGATAACTGTCGCGAATGTCAATCAAGGGCCATCACAGGTAGCAGAGATTTCCAAAAAGCTCTACTTGAATGATGATATTATCCAAGAAATACATAATGATATTTCGTTAGGAAATGAACAACTAATAAATCTAGTTTCTGCATCAGACGGTTTTCAGCTTACAGCAGATAAAAGAAGAAATGCTAGGCATTATTCTAATGCCTTATTTAATATAATGAGAGGTGGTATTTTTGATTTTAACTATACCATAGAAAAAATAGATTTCACCAATTATCTGGAAACTGCTAATACAGATGTGTACAATAAAAGTGAAGTGCTTTTAAAAGATTTTCCAGATGTATTTACGCTATTTGAACTAAAAGAGGTAGCGTACAAAAATAATGACAAAGACTTTATTAGACTTGCCTTAGAATATATGCCTTTAAAATTTAGTAGAAGGCATGGTGATCCAAGTCGCCCTTGGAATAGATTCTCAATAAATACTCAAAGCGAAATAGACGGGTCCAAAATCCTAGATTATGAGGGGAACTGGAGAGATATTTTTCAGAACTGGGAAGCTTTAGCGCATTCGTATCCCGAATTTGTGGAAAGTATGATTCACAAATTTTTAAATGCCAGCACTTTTGACGGGTATAATCCTTATAGAATTACAAAAGGTGGTATCGATTGGGAAATTGTTGAAGAACACGATCCATGGTCATACATCGGCTATTGGGGTGATCATCAAATTATTTACCTATTAAAGTTTTTAGAATTTTTTCAAGACTATTATCCAAATAGATTACAAGACTTTTTAGGTCAAGATATGTTCGTATACGCTAATGTACCTTATAAGATTAAACCATATCAAGAACTTTTACAGGATCCAAAAGATACAATAGTGTTTGATTATGAACTTGATAGAAGTATACGAAACAAAAGAACTGAGCTTGGTGCCGACGGAGCATTGTTACTAAGTAACCATAAGACTATCCATCATGTGAATTTCATTGAGAAAATCTTAGTGACAATGCTTGCCAAGCTCTCTAATTTTATTCCCGAAGCCGGTATTTGGCTCAATACGCAACGTCCAGAATGGAATGATGCTAATAATGCTCTAGTTGGTAATGGAGTTTCTATGGTAACATTATATTATTTACGAAGGTTTCTTTTCTTTTTTAAAGAATTATTGGCAACATCATCGATTGAAGAAATTGAAATTTCCACAGAATTAAAAGATTTTTTTATAGAAGTGTATGAAACTTTTGATAACTCTCAATCGATACTTTCAGGTAAAATATCAGATACTGACAGAAGACTCATTTTAGATAAACTAGGTACTGCCGGAAGTGATTATAGATTACATGTTTATAATCATGGATTCTCTGGTAAAAAGGAGAAAATAGTAGCTCAAGATCTTAGAAATTTTGTGAGTCTTAGTCTTTTGTATTTGGAACATTCGATAGAAGCCAATAAGAGAGTTGATAACCTATATCATGCTTACAATTTAATGACTGTTACTAACGATGAAGAAATTTCAATTTCATATCTAAGTGAAATGTTAGAAGGACAGGTTGCCGTGCTTAGCTCAGGATATTTGTCATCTAAAGAAAATCTTCTTGTTTTAGATGCCTTAAAAAGAAGCGCATTATTCAGAGAAGATCAATACAGCTATTTATTATACCCAAATAAAGAATTACCAAAGTTTATAGAGAAGAATGTTGTTTCAGAAAATCAAATAGAGAAATCTGTATTACTAAAGCAATTATTGGCCGATGGAAATGCACAAATAATAGAAAAAGATATACAAGGTAATTTTCATTTTAATGGAAATTTTAATAATGCAGATAGTTTAAAACAAGCATTAGAAAAACTTGCTTTAAAAGGGTATCATAGTTTAATAGAAAAAGATGAATCACTGGTATTGGAAATTTTCGAAGAAGTTTTTAATCATAAAGCATTTACCGGTAGATCAGGTACTTTTTTTGGATATGAAGGTTTAGGATCTATTTACTGGCATATGGTATCCAAATTACTATTAGCGGTACAAGAATGTTGCTTAAAAGCTATAGAAGAAAATGAAAGTGCTGAGATCATTGGAAGATTATTAGAGCATTATTATGAAATAAATGAAGGTATTGGAGTTCATAAATCTCCAGAATTGTACGGAGCTTTTCCAACAGATCCATACTCTCATACACCACAAGGAAAAGGAGCTCAACAGCCTGGAATGACTGGGCAAGTAAAAGAAGATATTCTTAGTCGAATGGGCGAACTAGGAATTTCGGTAAAGGAAGGAACGCTAAAATTCTATCCCAGTTTATTAAGAATAGGAGAGTTTATAAAGGATCCAAAGATGTTCGAATATGTAGATGTACATCTGAATAGAAGACAGTTACAATTATATAGACACGAATTAGCTTTTACCTATTGTCAGGTACCAATTGTTTATGGATTATCCGCAGAAAAAGGTATAGAAATTACTTATGTAGATGGATCTCTGGTTACGTATCCAGATGTAAGATTACCTGTAGATATCTCTCAAAAACTATTTAAAAGAACTGGAGAAATAGAAAGTGTGAAAGTAAATATTGACAAAACTATTTTAAAGTAGAGAGATGAAGTTAAGACAAAACATAGTACGATTATTAGTATTTGCAGTACTTATGCTGTCTTGTAATCAAAAACAAAAAACCGAACCACCTATGCATCCCCAAAAAAGTATTTCGGCAAAAGATATATTGGGAAACCCAGAGTATCAGGCGATATCTTATGGAGGTTATCGAAAATCTTCAAGAGAGTATCAACCTACTGTAGCTCAGCTTAAAGAAGATATGAAAATTCTTCAGGCTATGAACATCAAAGTTTTAAGAACATATAATGTTCAACTAGCGCAAGCTTCTAATTTGTTAAAAGCGATCAGGCAGCTAAAGAAAGAAGATGAAACTTTTGAAATGTATGTGATGTTAGGTGCCTGGATTGATTGCAAAAATGCATGGACTGATAAAAAGCCGGATCATACGGTAGAAAGTGAACAAAATGAAGGAGAGATTAAACGGGCTGTAGCCTTAGCAAATGAATATCCAGACATTGTAAAGATTATTGCAGTTGGTAACGAAGCTATGATCCGATGGGCTACAAGTTATTATGTACAACCTAATGTAATACTAAAATGGGTGAACTATCTACAAAATTTAAAAAAGGAAGGAAAACTTTCTAAGGATGTATGGATCACCTCATCAGATGACTTTGCCTCTTGGGGTGGTGGAGAAGAAAGTTACCACGTAAAAGATTTAGAAGATCTAATCAAAGCGGTAGATTACATATCAATGCACACGTATCCCTATCATAATACCCACTATAATCCTAAGTTTTGGGGAATTGATGTAACAGAAGAAAGTCTAACCGACGAAGAAAAAATAGAAGCTGCTATGAAAAGAGCCTTGCAATTTGCACAATCACAATACAAGGCAGTTTCTGAATATGTAGCCAGTTTAGGAGTTCAAAAACCTATTCATATCGGAGAAACCGGTTGGGCTACCATTTCTAATGGACATTATGGGCCTAATGGATCCAAAGCTACTGATGAATTTAAAGAAGCGCTCTATCATCAATACATGAGAGAATGGACGACAAAAGAAGGAATATCCTGTTTTTATTTTGAAGCTTTTGATGAACCTTGGAAAGATGCTCATAATCAAAAGGGTTCAGAAAATCATTTTGGTCTGATAACCGTAGATGGAAAAGCTAAATACGCATTATGGGATAAATTAGATGAAGGTGTTTTTGAAGGACTAACCAGAGGAGGTAATCCTATTACAAAAACGTACGGTGGAGATAAAAGTGCAATGATGAATGACGTAGAATTACCAGCGATCAAAGAAATGACGGTAACGAATCATTAAAAATGAAAAAAACGATTTACATAATATTAGTTTTTTTAATTATGAGTTCATGTGCGAAAGAACAAAGTTTGGAAGTGGCTGTTTATGAGACTTCTGCAAGTGGTCATCAATTATCTGAAATTACCGAGTTCCCTATCACTGAAGTAAAGGCTAGTATTGTTGTAAACCCAATTAAAACATTTCAAAAAATCACCGGTTTTGGAGGAGCTTTTACAGAATCTTCAGCCTATTTATTGAATAAGGTAAGCCCTAAAAATCGAGATAAGATTTTGACGGCGTATTTCGGAAAAGAAGGAGCTAATTATTCACTCACCAGAACACATATGAATTCCTGCGATTTTTCTTTAAGTCAGTATTCGTATGCTCCAAAGGAAGATAAAGAACTCAAAGATTTTTCAGTGCAAGAAGATATGGATGATCTCATCCCAATGATTAAAGATGCGCTGGCTATTTCTGAAGATGGCTTTAAAATTTTCGCGTCTCCTTGGACGGCTCCACCATGGATGAAAGACAACAAAGATTGGGTAGGAGGGAAACTTTTGCCAGAGCATTATGATACTTGGGCACTATTTTTTTCAAAGTATGTAGATGCATATCAAAAGCAAGGAATAAACATTTGGGGTTTTACGGTAGAAAATGAACCTCATGGAAATGGAGATAATTGGGAAAGTATGCATTTTACACCACAAGAAATGACAGACTTTGTGCAAAATCACTTAGGGCCACAATTAGAGAAAGATGGCAAAGGAGCCATAAAAGTTTTGGGATATGACCAGAATAGAGAAGGATTAAAGGAATGGGTAGATGTAATGTTTAAAGATAAAGCATCTTCACAATATTATGATGGTACTGCTATCCATTGGTATGAAAGTACATATGAAGTTTTTCCAGAAGCATTGCAATATGCTCATCAAAAAGCACCGAACAAATATTTGATTCAAACCGAAGCTTGTATCGATGCAGAAGTCCCTAAATGGAAGGATGATGATTGGTACTGGACCAAAGAAGCAACCGATTGGGGTTGGGATTGGGCGCCAGAAGAACAAAAATATTTACATCCCAAGTATGTTCCTACGTATCGGTATGCAAGGGATATCATAGGTTGCTTAAATAATTGGGTTGATGGATGGGTAGATTGGAATATGGTATTGGATAGACAAGGAGGACCTAACTGGTTTAAAAATTGGTGTGTTGCTCCTGTACTTGTAGACCCTGAAAATGATGAGGTGTATTTTACACCATTGTACTATATCATGGCGCATTTCAGTAAATACATACGTCCTGAAGCTATGATCATTGAGGTCGAAAATTCGGATTCAGAACTTATGACCACTGCAGCTAAAAATCTTGATGGATCGATTGCAGTGATCGTTTTTAATCCTACTGAAAAAACAAAACAATTCTCTTTAATGCTCCATGAAAAAATAAAAGATATTTCTATTAACGCAAAGGCTATTCAAACAATAGTTATTGCCAACTAAAATTACAATTATGTCAACTATTCAAACTGCTGCAAAAGATAAAGTTCCCGTTGGTCAAAAGGCTGCCTTTGGTGCGGGTCATTTAATTAATAATCTAATACCAGGTATTTTAGGAGTTTTTGTAGTAATCCTAAAATCTGCTGATGGGTTTGGGATGGATACTGTCCTTGCAGGGCTTATAGTTGGTGTTCCAAGATTGTTTGATGCCATTACAGACCCAGTAATGGGATATATTTCGGATAATACGAGTTCCCATTTTGGAAGAAGAAGGCCTTATATTTTTATAGGTGCTATTTTATCTGGTATTATCTTTATGATTCTATGGCAAGTACATGATACCAATCCAGAGATGTATAATTTCTGGTACCTTCTTATTTTTTCTATTTTACTAATTTTCGGGAACACCATTTTTTCTACGCCTTTGATAGCGTTGGGGTATGAAATGACATCGGATTATAATGAACGCACACGCCTAATGAGTTTTGCCAATACGATTGGTCAAATCGCGTGGATGTTAGTACCTTTTTTATATGTTTTAATACCAGATGGTGATCTATTTGCATCACAACCAGAAGGAGTCCGTACGATAGCCTTAATCGCAGGATTTGTGATTATAATTTTAGGAATCTTGCCTGCTATTTTTTGTCGAGGAATTGATGCTAGTAAAATGGCTGGTAGAGAAGAAATTACGTTCAAAAGTGTTTTCAATAGTACAGGGAAAATTTTTAAAGGAATCCGATTGGTTCTTAAAAACAAACCCTTTGTAAAATTATGTCTTGCGACATTTCTAGTATTTAACGGTTTTCAGATAGTGTCAGAATTTGGAGTTTTCATTATCAACTTTTATATGTTTGATGGGGATTGGGGTGCTTCAAAATGGTGGGTAGCACTGTTTCCTTCAGTAACTGCTGCTTATACCGCGTTTATTGCTATTCCTATTATTAACTGGATGGCTAATAAAATGGGAAAGCGAAAAGCCTTTATCTATGCGACTGTTATTTCTATAGTAGGATATATTTTAAAATGGTGGGGATTTGATCCTGAAAATTACTACATGATTTTTCTTCCGATTCCCTTAATGGCTTTTGGTATGGGGTGTTTATTCACTTTAATGATGTCCATGACTGCAGATGTTTGTGACCTAGATGAATTAGAGAATGGAATGCCACGTAAAGAGGGAACCTTTGGAGCCATTTATTGGTGGATGATAAAAGTGGGTCAAGGAATTGCATTAGTTTTTTCTGGAATTATTTTAAAATTACTGGGGTACGATCCTACAGCATCTACGCAAACTGCAGAAGCATTAACAGGAATGCGTATTACTGATATTGTGTTACCCGCAGTTACTGCAGCCTTAGCGATTTGGGTAATGTGGAAATACAGCTTGACAGAAAATAGAGCCAGAGAAATTAAAGCAGAATTAGTAAAAAGAAGAGGAGAGTTATAAACCTAAAAAAGATAACCTACAGCCATGTCAATCAGAACTGAGAAATTTTTAGCACTAGCATCTACGGATTATGCAGGAAAGAGTACAGAAGAATTACAAGTTTTATTTCGAAAGTTTTTGGCTCAAGGAATGCATGGAATATGTTTTAGCCCATACGAAGAAGGACAACAACCAGGAGATCAATTGTCTGAAGATCAAATACGTCATCGTATGAAAATTATAGCGCCTTATACCAAATGGGTGCGTTCGTTTTCTACTACAGAAGGAAATGAGCTAATTCCAAAAATAGCTAAGGAGTTTGGTATACAATCCTTAGTAGGTGCTTGGTTAGGAGATGATGATGAGACCAATCAAAAAGAAGTTGAAGGGCTTATCAAATTATGTAATGAAGGATTTGTAGATATTGCTGCAGTTGGAAATGAAGTACTATATAGAGGTGATCTAACAGAGCATCAGTTGTTGAACTTTATACAATATGCAAAATCCAATATTAAAAATGTTCCTGTGGGTTATGTCGATGCCTATTATGAGTTCGTGGATCATCCAAAAATTAGTGATGCCTGTGATGTTATTCTTGCCAATTGCTACCCTTTTTGGGAAGGCTGTGATTTGGACTATTCCTTGTTATATATGAAAGATATGTATCAGAGAGCTTTGCGGGCTGGGAGAGGTAAAAAGGTAATTATCTCAGAAACAGGCTGGCCTAGTGAAGGAACTAATCTAGAAGGTGCTTTTCCATCCTATGAAAATGCTATGAAGTACTTTATGAATACTCAAAAGTGGGTGGCAGAAGAGGATATAGAGTTGTTTTATTTCTCATCCTTTGATGAATCCTGGAAAGTAGGAGCAGAAGGTGATGTTGGTGCCTATTGGGGAATTTGGGACAGAGATGAACAGTTAAAATTTTAATCAAATAGATTTAATATAATTCTCCAAGCTTTCTTTTTCCTGAAGATGCATTCGTTTTCGTAAACGACTTCTGGATTTTTTTACAGCTTCTGTTGATGTAAAGCGTAAACGAGCTATTTCTTTTCTATCCAAAAAGACATTCTCAAATAAGAACAAATCTCCAGATCCGTTTTTGGTAAGATTTGGCTGTTTATTAAAATCCCAGTCAGAGATTTCGATAGTTGCATTTTCTATTTTTGGAGGTATATGTTCTTTGGAGCTACAGCCGGTTAAAAAAGATAAAACAAATAGTAAAGAATAGATGCTACGCCTATATGGTATATATAAGATAGAAGAAAAAGTACACCTTTCTGTTTTTCTATTAGCAATCATACATTCAAAGATACTCGAAAATTCTGGTAAGTTTTTGTCGATTTATATGTGCTTTTTCACTCTATAATCAAGATGAGTGTACCCAATAAATTTTGATTTTATATATTTTTGGTCGCCTATAGTTATATGGCTAGTTTTGCGACAATATTGAGTAACATTTTTAATGTGTTCTTTATTCAGTTTTAAATTTGGAATCCTTATTTGATTAAATGCATGGTATATGCTGAAAAAGTATTTACTTTTTATTTTTAGTTGTTTTTGTTTATCTGCTAGCAGTCAAATTGTTAATGTAGAATCCCTACGAAAAGTGTCGGATACTTCTCGATGGTATGGATTTGTAAGTTTGGATGTCGCATTGATAAAAAATAAAAGGGATATTTTTAAAATAGCTAATAGGACGCATATTCAATACAAAACGAATAAGCATTTAGTTCTTTTCATTAATGACCTTAATTTGCAGCAATTAGATTCTGAAAGATTTGTAAATAGAGGAATTCAGCATCTACGGTACAACTACAAATTTCATCCTAGAATCGCTTGGGAAGTTTTCGCACAATCGCAGTATGATCCTGTTTCTAATATTGAATTTAGAGGATTGTTAGGATCTGGTCCAAGATTTAAAGTAATTCCTTCTACAAAACATAGCTTTTATGTGGGAACATTAGTCATGTATGAATATGAAGAAACCGAAGAGTCAGATCAAATCATTACGAATTCTGATGTACGAGGAAGTACCTATATTTCGGTAAATCTGTATCCGTCGGATCAAGTTTCTATCATAAGCACTACGTATTACCAACCTAAAGTAAATTTACTTAAGGATTATCGTATTTCTACGGAAACTTCTTTTGTATTCGGTATTTTCAAGGATTTTGCCTTTAAATCTACCTTTACCTTGCTATTTGATTCTTTTCCTGCTACTGGTATACCTGATACACAGTATGAATGGACCAATGGTTTGACCTATTCATTTTGATATTGACAACTATTTAATCGAATAAATGAGTGGATAACTGTACTTTACAGGTGTCGTTTATCGATTATATTCCTTATTTTGAAGGTTTTATCAATTAATTGGCTATTTTAGCATAAAATTAAGAAACCCCCAAACACAGTATATATGATCATAACTTTTACACTTTTAGTATTTACTATTCTTTTTAGTTATGTAAGAATAGCTTTACAAACTGCTTCAAAGCTTTCTGCTTCACCAAAGAATTATAAAATGTTATACGTAAGAGTTACTTCTTAAAAAGGCATGTGATACAGCTTAAGATTTTTCATTAGTAAATCGAAGATGATACGATTAATGGATAACATAAGCGTACTGCTATATCCTTAGAACCTCAGTAATTTTAGAAATTATGAAGAAACAACTACTAAGTTTAGCTATATTATTCTTTTCTATATGGACGATTTCTGCACAGAGTTATCGATATGGATTGGTTAGAGATTATAACAATACAGGAGCAAATTATGAGTTTACATTCGTAATAATTCCAGATTTTGATAATGGAAATGTCTTGGTAGGCGCTGCTCAAATTACTATTTCTATAACAGCAGGGAATACTTTTAGCAATTTCACACAGATAAATGGGAATAATTGGCAGAGCACAGTTTTTAATGCAGCTAATCTAAATTCCTTTTCTGCTGGAGATGGAACACGAGATCTATGGGCATTTAATAGAACTTCTGATTCTCCATTAAACATAGCTTCTCATACTACAGGACAGCAAATTCCTTTATTTTCATTTGTTGTAGATAATATGCCAACAACAGGAGATATTACCTTAACAGAAAATACGGATGCAACTATTGTGGATTTAGCTACAAACTCTTCTGGTGGATTTAATTTTTCAAATACTTTTCCGGCAGACATTGATGGCACACCTATTATGGATTCAGAGTTTTATGGAAATAACTTTGCAGGTCTAGTGTTTTATGAATTGGCAGATCCACTACTTAACGTAGAAGAGGTGGCTTTTTCTAGTGATATTACAGTTGTTCCAAATCCTGCAATTACTAGTTTTGCCATTAAAGGAGCAAATGGAATCATTGACGATATCAAAATTTTTGATATTAATGGAGGATTGGTAAAATCAATTTCTGAGAATATCGTTGCAGAATCGGTATCTGTTAAGGAAATGGCAGCGGGAGTTTATTTTGTGCAGCTTACCTCACAGAATGCAGTTAAAACGATTAAGCTAGTGAAAGAATAATAAACATATCATATTAAATAAAATGAAAAAGCCTTTCAATTTCATATTGAAAGGCTTTTTTGTACAGTTTTGTATATTTTTTTAACGGTGCATTCTATCTAGAATTTCCATTACCTCTACTTTCTTTCTAACAGAAACGGGCACATTTTCACCATTTTTTAGCATAAGATAACCACCATCAGCTTTTATAAAAGCACTGATACATTGCAAATTGATCAAATGACTTTGATGGACACGTAAGAATTGATAGTTCTTAAGCATGTCTGCAAAATATTTTAAAGTCTTAGTCACAAAAACTTTTTGACCATCCTGCAGATAGAATATTGTATTGTTACTATCCGATTCACATCTTACAATATCATCAAGACTAACAATGATAATCTTATCTAAGGTGTGTAGCGATATTTTATCAGGTTTTTGCTCTGGAGCTGATAAGGTATCTTTAAGAATGTTAAGTCGTTCTTTATTAGGTTGAATTTGTTGTTTGGCTTTGCTAATTGCTTGTGCAAGCTCTTCATTAGAATAAGGTTTTAGTACATAATCTATAGCTGCAAACTTAAAAGCTCTTATAGCATATTCATCACTTGCTGTCACAAAGATGATTTTGGATTTTAGTTCTGGAAATATTTCCAATACATCAAAACCAGTACCATCGCCAAGCATAATGTCTAAGAATAAAATATCTGGTTTATGCGTTCTTAATGATTTTGCAGCTTCTACTACGCTTCGAGCAGTATCAATGATTTTTATTTCGGGGTGGTTAGTTTCCAAATCACTCTTTAAAAGCTGAAGAGCGTCTGGCATATCTTCTACAATAATTGCTGTAAGCATAGGTTTAGTTAATAATCAGTTAGTAAAGGGATTTTAAACGAAATTTCTGTTCCTTCTACAGAAGAATCTTCATCTATTATTTCTTTTATTTGTAATGCATCTTTTCCTGAAATGGATTCCAGTCTTTCTCTTGTAACAGTAAGCGCCATGGATTGATGATCTGTTTTAGTTTTTGCTTTCTGAGATTGAAAGATTCCCATACCATTGTCTAATATTTTACAATGTAAGAATTCTTCATTAGTATCAAAAAAGACTTTTAATTTTCCATCTTTATTTCCTTTTAGAATACCATGTCGTATGGCATTTTCTACAAAAGGCTGGATGAGCATTGGTGGGATTAATACTTCTTCAGGATCGAATTCTGAATCTATAGAAATCGTATAATCAAATGGCTTAGTAGCCATTAATTTCTCAACTTCTATATAATGCTTCAGTGTTTTCATTTCTTGATCCAGCGTGATATTATCTTTTCTGGAGTTGTATAAGGTCTCTCTTAATAACGTAGCAAAAGTATTGATAGTACTATTCATTTTAGATGGATTACTGGTTCCCATCGCTTTAATACCATTTAATACATTGAAAATAAAATGTGGATTCATCTGAAGGCGCAAAGCTTTCTGTTCTAAAGAGAGTAGATGATTCTGCATTTGTAACTTTTCTCGTTCTTCTTTGTTTTTTAGTTTTACTTTGCGAATATATAGAAGTGCTATGATGGTTAGTACTAATAATATGATTCCTAACATGGTAAGTTGGAACCATAATTTTTCATAAATAGGACTGTCGATAAAAATATTAAAAGTGATAGGTTGACTTTCTTCCCAGCGATAGTTTCTGGACTGCGCAGAAAAAGAATGTGCTCCATATGCTAACCCGGCTAAGTTCTGCTTCTTTTCTGATGACCAAGGACTCCAAGCTGTACTATTCAAACGGTAACGATATTCGATATCATTTGGATGATCCAGATCAATAGTTTTATAGCTAAAAGATAGCTCTGTTTGCTCTGGAGTTAGTTGTAAAACATAATTGTTTTTTGCCCACAAATCTGGGTTAATAGAATCTAATGTTTCATACGCTATTTCAACATTTTCAAAATGAATTTCCGGTTTAACAGGGGCTTTATCTATTTCTCCTGGTTCATATTTTGTAAGACCATAAATGGCTCCAAACCATAGATTACCATCATCATCTTTAGTAATAGCGTTCAAACATGTTTCAATACCCAAAAAACCATCATTTCTACCATAATGAAAAACATCTTGAATTTGGTTAAGTAAATTGATTTCTACTCGATCCACACCACGTTCGGTACCAATCCATAAGTTTTCTTCATTATCAAATATCATTTGATAAATATTATTAGAATATAGATTCTTTTCTCCTTTCAATTTTTTAAATGAAAGCTCTTTTTCCTTTAAATCCGCCCACCAGATACCTTGCCCTGCTGTTCCTAGGTATATTTTATTATCCTTAAAAACAAAGGCATTAATGGCTACTTTTTGTTTTAGTACGTTACCAAGGTGTGTTACTTTATTTCTTCTGATATATCCAAGACTTCCATTTTCTGTAGCATACCATATTTTACCTTTTGCATCAGCAGTCATATGCTTTATTTCCAGGTCTTTTATACCACGTCTTTTAGCAAATTTTCGTATAGATTTTACTTTATGTCTTCTATAGTCATAAATAAATCGAGTGATTCCTGAAGAATATGTTGCTGCCCATATAGTGTCATTACTAATATGAATTGATCGAACCCAATTTGAAGAAAGTCCTTTTTTCTTATTAATGACGTAGTTTTTGATAACTTCTTTAGTCAGCGTATCTTTCTTAACTCTTTTAGAGCCTTTCTTGATAGTTATGATACTATCCTTAAGCTTTATTTCTTTTAAAATGATACCTTTTCCTTCAGTTCCAGCCCAGATGTTTCCACGGCTGTCACTGGCTAAGGTTTTAATTTTTAACTCAGATAATTTTTTATCTTGTTTGATCTGATGAATCCCTGCACTGTCGATTTTAATAAGACCTGCTTCTGAATTAGATGCCCAGATTTCATTATCTCTATAATGCACAGCATAAACACGATTTCCTTTTAATCCTGTATCTTGATTATAATGTGTAAAATTGTTTTGAGAATATTTATAAAATCCTCCTCCAGAACTGGCAATCCAAATATTAGATTGACGATCGATAATACTTTTTTGAATATTAGATACTGCTAAACCATTTTTTCTATTTATTTTTTTCTTTAATCGATAGTTTGTAGCATCTAAAATGGTAATTCCATCATTACTCGTTGAAAACCAAAGCTCATTATTTAAAATAGAAATGCTGTTTACATTTAGTGATTCCTGTATCCATTTATTACCATAACTTTTAGCGTTTGTATTTAGTACTAAAATTCCTTGATTTGAAGCAGCGACAAACACTTTTGTTTTATGATATAAGGCCGCAGTAAATTTATAAGCACTATGCCTAACCATTACTTTTGCATTCTTACGGATATCACTTAGTTTCCATAGCCCTTTATTAGTAGCAATCCAAAATAATTTGCCATCATAAACAATATCGTTAACAATACTGGTGTTAATTTTTGGGTCTAGTTGTATTTTCTTTAATCCATCTTTAGGACTGTATGTGTAGATCCCAACATTAGATGCTAGATACGTTTTATTATGAATTCTAAAAATTTTATTAATCTGTAGACCTTCATAATTATGAAATTGTTTTTTTGTTTTTATAGAAAGCCCTCTTCGTGTACCAATAAATAAGCTATCATTGGCAAATTGGAGTGAATGAATATAATTGGATAAAAGCCCATCATCTTCATTCCAGATTTCAAATTCTTCACCATTAAATCTACTCAATCCACCACCACGAGTTCCTAACCATAAATATCCAATATCATCCTGAATAATATCATAAACTTGTGATTGTGGTAGTCCATCTTCTAATGTATACGCTCTTAATCCATTATTCTGAGCTGATAGTTTATAAGGAATGTGGATTCCTACTAATAATGAAAGGAATAGTAGATATGAAAAGCGAGTGGGGCTCATAAACTTTTGGTTTGATAACAAATATAATCAAACTGGATTTCTTGTTAGCTATACCTATAAAATACTTGTGATAAAAAGAAATAAATAACAAAACCGTATACAAGCAGGCAGTTTTTTTGGGAAAAAACAAATTGGAAATAATTGGACGCGCCTGCCGTATACAATGGTTTTATATGCTAGTATAAAATCTTAAAGCTTAATAGAACTAAGAATAAAAATAGAACAATGCAGTAGAATAATATTATTGAATAATAAAAACCGAATTGTCTTTTATTCAATAGACTAGTAACTGGTAATTGCTGTATTTTTTGGAGTAGTAACCTTGTTGTCATTCCAGGTAAAGCTTTGTTTTAGATTTACGTATTTAATTTCTGCTGTTTCTTTATATAATGTTTCTGTTTCTAATATATTTCCCACAATTCCATATTCTTGGCTAGGAAATGTATATTGAGAATCAGTATTCGAATTTTCACAATAAACATTGGTAAGTTGTGGTAATTCAATTAGTTCATTAGTTTCTTCAGATACCATGAAATAATAGGAATCTACTTCTGCACAACATGCCAAATATTCTACTTCCATCTTAATCACCTCAGAGATCCCTTCCAGACCTGGGTTCTCTAAGGTGGTGATAAAGATGTCCTCAAAAAGCTCAATGTCTTTAACTGTGAAAGTAAAAACGTTTTCCGAAATTCCCCCCAAACGAATCAGATTAACAATGCAAGTCAGTTGTTCTGCCCCATTCTCTTTAATTTCGGTCACTGCCTTATACTTTCCTGTTTGCTGAAAACTTTGCGCCTTCATAAACTGAAATCCTAAAATTAGGATGAAAAAAACAATGATCTTTTTCATAACAGTATTATTTTGAGGTTGATTATTTGCTACAAATTTATAGGGGCTTTACGATTAAAATGAACTGGATTTAGAATTCGTTAGAATCAATTTAGAATTCGTATCATTAACTACGGTTTTAACATAATTATGACTTGTTCTGGTGGCTAAAAATTCTTTTTATTGCTATTAGATGGTTATCTAATTACTTTTGCGATATGATAGATAATTTCGAGAATGAGTTTTTTGGTATAGGAATTCAAAATGGAAAAACACCCGAGAATTTGGGTGTTCTATGGAGGACGGCACAGAATATGGGAGCAAGCTATATTTTCACAATTGGTAACCGATATGCGAAACAAGCTTGTGATACGCACAATGCAGTAAAGTCAATGCCTTATTTTCATTATAAAACTTTTGAAGACTTTTATAATCATCTTCCAAAAGGAGCAATGTTAGTAGGAGTAGAGTTAACAGAAGAAGCCGTTCCATTAGAAACATTTAATCATCCCAAACGATGTGTGTACTTATTAGGAGCAGAAGATCATGGATTATCTAAACTAGCTATCGAAAAATCTCACTTTCTGGTTAAATTCAACTCAGAACTTAGCATTAACGTAGCGGTAGCTGGTAGCATTGTGATGTATGATAGAGGAATTGATAAACCAAGGTTTATAAGGTGATTTAATTTAGTTTTATATAAGTTAATATTATTTGCTCTTTTTCATAATTAATAGCTTCTATTTTGAACTTAAAAAGTAAATTATTGTTCGTTTTAACTACGAATATTGCCCCATTTTTTATTTCATTTTTTGGCAGGTACTTTTCTTTAAATGGAATATCATTTAATAGATTGTAATCTATAATATCTAAGTTATTAGAAAAGAAACATAAATCTCCAGTAAAATTACCATTTCTTCCTCTTGATATACTAACTTCACGATCTCTAGGTTCAATAAATAATCCAGGTGTATCCGTATAAGGTTTTTGTTTTTCTACATAATTGATCGTAATCTTATTGGTTGATAAGTCTAATGTAGCAGCAGGGTAATCAATAAAGTTTTTTTTATCAATAATTATTGTATTTGCATTGTCTTTTTTTAATTCTATTCTTTCTGAAAGACTTTTTATTTTTTTCAGATATATTCTGTAATCATATTTATCTCTTAAAGTAATGTGATCAGGTCGTTGATTCTCAATTTCCAAATCTGTTCCCTGATCAAAAGATAAGATGTTATTTTTAGTATCTAAATTCCAGCAGCGTGTTTCAAAAGCTTTTTCATTTCCTAAGAAACCAATCTTTATTGATCCTTCGGATGATAGATGAAACCACACATTGCCTTTAATCACCTTATTTTTAGGATCTATTATTTTTAAAGTTTCCCATTTTCCAATTATTTCTGATGATTGAGAGTAGGATGAAAAATAGGCTAAATTAAGTAGTAAAGCAAAATATATATTATTCATTACTGGTTGTTTTTTATACAAATAAAGATGTTATAAAGAATTTGGCAACCACTGAATGCCGTGAAATAAAAATTTTAAGTTTAGTATTAGAATTCGTCATTTTATGACTATATACTTTTTGATTGTCAATTTTTGTCAATTTTTGTTACTACATTTATTCCATAGTATCATTCGATGATTAAAACTTTAGAAACTGCAATAACCTCATTTAGCTCCTGGATATGGGATTGGCCTCTATTAATTCTATTAATAGGTGGAGGTGCATTTTTTCTAATCTATTCAAAGTTCACACCTTTTTTATATTTCAGACATGCTATACAGATCCTTAGTGGAAAATACGATAATGAAAAAGCTCCTGGACAGTTAAGTCATTTTCAGGCATTATCATCAGCCATTGCGGCAACAGTGGGTATGGGAAATATCAGTGGAGTAGCTGTGGCTTTGGTAGCTGGAGGACCAGGAGCAATATTCTGGATGTGGATAAGTGCAATCATTGGAATGGCTACTAAGTTTTATACTTGTACGCTAGCTATTATGTACAGATCAGAAAGCAAAGAAGGAAAGACACTTAGTGGACCAATGTATGTGATTGTTGAGGGATTGGGTAGAGGTTGGAAACCTTTAGCTGTTTTCTTTGCCATTGCAGGATTAATAGGAACATTGCCGGCGTTTACAGCCAATCAATTAACGCAAACATTAGTAGATGTATTGAATTGGGAAGATAGTGCTAAACTGTATATAGGTATTGCCCTTGCTATTATAGCCTCCTTTGTAATTCTTGGAGGAATTAAAAGAATTGGTTTGGTTGCTAGTAAGCTTGTGCCTTTTATGGTGGTTTTGTATTTTATTACGGTATTTACGATTCTTGTTTTACAAATTGATAAGGTTCCCGAAATGTTTGTTCTGATTTTTTCGGATGCCTTTTCTGGAGAAGCCGTCGCTGGAGGTGCGTTGGGATATCTTATAAAAACAGGAGTTAAAAGAGCTGCTTTTTCTAACGAAGCAGGAATAGGAACCGCTCCTATGATGCACGGAACTGCTAAAACAAATGAGCCAATCCGTGAAGGTTTAGTAGCGATGATAGGACCTGCTATTGATACACTATTGGTATGTACATTAACTGCTCTAGCAATTCTGTCAACCGGTGTTTGGCAACAATCTGATGATAATGGAATTTCATTAACACTAGCAGCTTTTAATTCTGTGTTGCCATATGGTATTGGAGATGTGATTATGATTATTATGGTACTTGTTTTCGCTTTTTCGACCTTATTTTCGTTTTCATATTATGGGGTTACTTGTTTGGGCTTTTTGACCAAACCTAAATTCGGGAAGTATTATAATTACATTTATATCTTATCGATTATTGTTGCTGCTGTTGTAAAAATAGATTTTGCCATTAATCTTATTGATAGTGCATTTGCACTAATGGCTATTCCAACGGTGATATCAGGACTGTTATTGGCTCCTAAAGTTAATAAACAAGCGAAATTGTATTTTGAAAAACTAAAGACAGATTCTTTTAAATAAATTTTATTGCCTTACAATAAATTCACTTCTTCTATTTTCCTGATGCTCTTCTTCTGTACAAGGAACACCATTTGCACATTTGTTTTTAAGTCTTCTCTCACCATAAGCTTTTCCTCGGATTCTTCTCCAGTGAATACCACCCTTTCGTATAATGTATCGAACAGTAGCACGCATACGCTTCACACTAAGCTTTTTATTGTACCAGTAGCTTGACCTGCTATCCGTATGAGAACGTACTTCAATTTTAAGATTTGGATTTTGCTTCATTACTGTAATAACTTTTTGTAAATCTGCAATAGCATCAGGTCTTATTTCATCAGTGTCCAAATCAAAGAATATTGTATTTAACTGCAACGGATCTACAATATCGTCTCCAATATTAACTGGCTCAGAAGATGTGGATAGTAACTTTTCTTTAGTGAAATTTATAGGTACATTATTCTGTGTTTCATACGTATTTTTGGATCTGAAAATAATATCATTCGGATTGTATCCTTCGATAGCTACTCTTATTATATATTGTTTATCACATTCTACTTCAAAACTATAACTTCCGTCGTAATCTGATTTAATCTTATCAATGATATTTCCATCGGTATCTAATAAGGTTACCTCAGCATTTGCAATGGTGTCACTAGTTTCATTATCGGTTATGATTCCAGAAAGGTATTCTTTACAAGAAGTGATAAGCTCTTCAGTTTGTCTAAAACTATAAATATCATCATTACCTTTTCCTCCTTTGCGATTACTTGCAAAATATCCTGTGCTATTTTCTTCGTCAATAACAAAAGAGAAATCATCTTTAGAACTATTAATCGGTTTCCCTACATTAAATACTTCATACCTGTCATTTTCTTTAGGAACAGCAACAAAAACATCTAACCCACCAAGTCCCACATGACCATCACTTGCAAAGTATAGTCGTCCATTATTACTGATGTAAGGAAAAGTTTCTCTTCCTTCGGTATTAATATTGTCGCCCAGATTTTTAGGTTTTCCATATTTTCCTCCTGGTAAAATATCTACAACAAACAAATCAGATTTCCCTCTAGTGCCTTTCATGTCACTTGCAAAATATAATTTGGTGTCGTCCGCATTTAATGCAGGATGAGAAATGGAATAGTTATCACTATTAAAAGGTAATTCTTCGATATCAGACCATTTTTCATTAATAAGAGTAGCTTTATATAATTTTAGCAATACAACTCCCTTTCTGCTTTTGCCAAGTTTGTTATTAGTAAAATTATTGCGAGTAAAGTACACTGTATTCCCATCTTTGGTGAAACTGGTTGAGGATTCGTGATATTTAGTATTTATTTTTCCTTTTAATTTTTTGGATTCGCCAGTAGAGACATTATCCTTGTTTATTTTTGATGAAAAAAGATCTAAGAATGGCATTCTATTCCATTCATGAATTTTAGAACTTTTACTTCTTGATGACGCAAATACGATATTTCCTTTGTGATCGAAACTAGGCGAATAATCAGAAAACTCTGAATTGATATTTAAGGTGTAGGTGTCATACTTGCCGGATTGCTTTTCAATAAAATCTAAATAGTCTCTTTTATTGATAAAAGATTTCGCTCTCTTGTCATTTCCAGTAATTACATTAAATTTTTCCATAACAGCATCAGCATCGGCGTAACGCTCTGCACTTTTTAAACTTTGTGCATATCTAAATAGATATTCAGGCTTCACTTGGTCAGAAAAATTAGAAATTAATTTCTCATACCATTCTATTGAAGCTTCCGGTTCTCCTGTAAAATAGAAAGAATCGGCTAATTTTCTAAACAAATCCGCAGAGGAGTATCCTTGTTTTGCAACATCAAGGTAGATATCTCGAGCATTGATATATGCTAGCGCTTCAAAATTTTTATCAGCTTTAGAGAGTTGCTTTTCTGTACTCTGGGAAAAACTATATTGAGATAATAGGAAAGCTATCGCTATAACAAAATATGTTATAGGACGTACTTTAAAATTAGTCAAAAAAGATATAGAATTGTTTCCCAAAATGAACCCAGTATTTTGTTATCACTAATGTATTTTCGTGGGGTTTTGAAAATATACTGGAATTAAATTTACAAAAAATTAACAAAAGAACCTTCTTTTATGATGGATAGCTGCCAATTTGGTAAGGTTAAAGATCCATTATTACTATAAAATAATAGTCTATTAGGTTGGATAGATTTGTGGAATAATGAACTAACTTTGCATTAAAATTATATTTATGAGTCATAAAGCTGGTTTTGTTAATATCATCGGGAATCCTAATGTTGGAAAGTCGACATTAATGAATGCTTTTGTAGGGGAGCGATTATCTATAATTACTTCAAAAGCGCAAACCACCAGACATAGAATTTTGGGAATCGTAAATGGGGATGATTTTCAAGTTATTTTATCGGATACACCTGGTATTATAAAGCCTGCGTATGAATTACAAGAATCTATGATGGGATTTGTAAAATCTGCTTTTGAAGATGCGGATGTTCTTATTTACATGGTAGAAATAGGAGAGAAAGAACTTAAAGATGAAGCATTTTTTAATAAGATAAAAAATGCAAAAATCCCTGTGTTTTTACTTTTGAATAAGATAGATCAATCTAATCAGGAACAATTAGAAGAGCAGGTACAGTTTTGGTCGGATAAAGTTCCTAATGCAGAATTGTATCCAATCTCTGCCTTAGAAAATTTTAATGTTCGTGAAGTTTTTGACAGAATCATAGAATTACTACCAGAATCCCCTCCATTTTATCCTAAAGACCAGTTAACAGATAGACCTGAACGATTTTTTGTGAATGAAGCAATTCGTGAAAAGATTCTTTTGCATTACAAGAAGGAAATTCCATATGCCGTAGAGGTGGAAACGGAAGAGTTTTTTGAAGATGAAAAAATCATTAGGATGAGGTCTGTAATTATGGTGGAAAGGGACTCCCAAAAAGGAATTATTATAGGACATAAGGGATCTGCACTAAAAAGAGTAGGAGTAGAGGCTAGGAAAGAATTAGAGAAGTTTTTTGGAAAACAAATTTATCTAGAGCTGTATGTAAAAGTCAATAAAAACTGGCGAAACAACGAAAGACAGTTAAAACGATTTGGCTACAACCAATAATTGTAAACTTGTGAAATTTCCCTAGGAATTAGTTTGTAAGATTTTTTTGAGTTTTTCAATTTCGTCAATTACGGGAAAACTGTATTTTGAAGATAAAATCCTGCATTTAAACGTTTTTATACTTTTTTTTATGCTTTTTTGGTGTGAATCAGCTAATTTAGCATTCTTAATAATATCTAAAGCCCTCAAAATATGATATGAAACTTACTTTATCTTCACACGTTTTTCTATAACGGCTTACTTTTAAAATCAAATAAATAATAAATCACACAAAACCATGATTCAGAATTGATGGATGGATTTATGTCGATTATTGTTTATGGAACAAACCCAAAATAATTAACCAATTTGAATTTTCGAATTCAAATGAAAAAAACAAACTACACAATGTCAAAATTTACTAACAAGTTTAACTCGTTACGTCAAAAGATGGGGTTTTCTCTCTTTAGCGTAGCTATGATCGTCATTTTTATAATGACATCAGGATTTAATACTGTAGCAGAAAAAGGTAAAAGTAATTTTACCTCAACTCCAGTATGTGAAAATCCTTTAACAAACGCTTTAGGATATAATGCGTTTGTTAGATATAACACCATTCTTAAAGGTGGTGATACTGAAGGCCCTATTGCTCTAGGAGGAAATTTAACTATGGAAGGAATTATTACTGTAGCAGCGCAAACTGCAGGTTCTAATTTTTTTAATGGTGATGATCAGCCATCATCATTAGTGGTAAATGGAAGAATTATCTATACTTCTGGAGAAGGGATTCATTTAAATCAAGGATATGTAAAAGTTGGAGATCTAAATGGGTCATCAGTTTTTGATTTAGATAGAAATAATGCATCCGTAAATACAAGAGTTACTTCGGGTAGTTATGATGCTAAACCAAGAGTTCAAGTACAAAGAAAACAGGTAGAAGGTTCTGTAGGTAATGGAAATTTAATTGACTTTGAGGCTGCTTTTACTGAATTTGAAGCTGTTTCGGCTAATTATAGCACTACGGCACCAAATTTAACGGTGAGTAGCGATAATAAAATTTCCCTAACGCAAAACACAGTAAATGTTCTAAACCTTACAGGAACAGAATTACAAGCACTTCCATATTTAACATTTGAAAATGCTCCAAGTCAAGATACTCCTTTAATTATTAACGTAGACGCACCTGGTAGTTTTGAATGGAATATTCTAAATCTTGCAGGTATCGGAGATCCTCAGGGAGCTTTTATTATATGGAATTTTTATAACAATACAAGTTTAACGCTAAAAGGTGGTTCAACAATTGTAGGAAGTTTATTTGCTCCAAAATCTGATGTTACAAAGGATTCATCTGGTAATATCAATGGACAGGTTATAGCAGCTAATTATTATCATGTTCAAGGAGAGTTACATCAACATGTTTTTGATGCTTGTACTGATAATGATATTTGTGAACTTACGGTTGATGCAGGAGAAGATTCTGAATTTTGCGGAGAAGGAGAAGTAACACTTACAGCTACTGTGGGAGGAGCTTCTGAATGTGAAGATTGTATTGGGACATATGATGTAGCAAATACGAATAACTGTAGAAGAGATCAAGATTATGTAATGTGGTTAACTGATGGAAACAATCCAAGATGGTTCTCTAATGTAGATTTAGAATGGATTGAGTTAGCAGATGGAACGGCGACACTTACAGGTACTATTTTTGACCATACATTAACACAAACTACATATGAAGTTAATGCTGTATTCTCTGGAAGAACAAGCACAACACCTGCAAATAGTCCTAAGGCTCATGTGTGTAATGATGAGGATGAGAATGGGTGGATTTATTATACAGGATTAACAGGTACCGTAACAAGTACAGATGGATCGTGGTCTATTAATTTATCTAGAAGAGGTCCTGCTTTCCAAATGGGTAATGGTGCGAATCAAACAGAAACTGAATTAGGAAAGTTCGGAGCTTGTGGTTGGTTTGATACTACCGATGGTCAATATAATAGAGGAGACTTCAATTTTAACCTTGGAGATTGTGTAACAACTACAAACACAGAAGTAAGTTATTTATGGTCTACTGGAGAAACAACACCTTCCATTACAGTTAACGAAGGAGGAACATATACAGTTACCGTTAAAGATTGTGAAGATTGTGAAGCTTCTGATTCAGTAGAGGTTGTTATAAACGATGCGCCACAAGTTGAAGCTGGAGAAGATCAGGAAATCTGTCTTGGAGACGAAGTTACGTTAACTGCAACTACTAACAATAATGAAAGTTGTGAAAGTTGTATCGAATATGGTGTTCAAGATACAGATTATTGTCGTGGAGATCAGAACTACGTATTGTGGTTGGATGGAGGAAGATTTTTCTCGAATGTTGATTTAGAATGGAATGAGTTAGCCGATGGAACTGCTACCTTAAAAGGGACAGTATTCGATTATACAATTACTCAATCTAATTATGAAGTAGATGTAGTATTTACAGGAAAAGTAACTACAGCGCCTGCTAATAGCCCAAAATCTCACATTTGTAATGATGAAGATGAATCAGGATGGGAATATTACACAGAATTTACAGGAACGATTATAAGTGAAGATGGATCTTGGTCTACTACTTTAACTAGAAGAGGCCCTGCTTTCCAAATGGGTAACGGTGCTAATCAAACAGAAACTGAATTAGGAAAATTCGGAGCTTGTGGTTGGTTTGATACTGATAATAATGAATATCCAGTTGGAGATTTCAATTTTAACTTTGGAGATTGTATTAGTTCTGAAACAAATGATACAACTTTCTTATGGTCTACAGGAGAAACAACGGAATCAATAACAGTATCTCCAGAGGAAGATACAGTTTATACAGTTACTGTTACCAATTGTAACGGTTGTACAGCTACAGATGAGGTAAAAGTTATAGTTAAGTCTGCTGTCGTAGATGCTGGAGATGATCAAAATGTATGTTTAGGTGAAGAGGTAACATTAACAGCTACGGGTGAAGGTACATTTATTTGGTCTACAGGAGAAACTACTGAAAGTATTACAGTATCTCCAACAGAAACGACAACCTATACAGTGACAGCAACTAGCGGTAGTTGTGAAGCAACTGATTCTGTAACAGTTGTTGTAAATGATCCTGTAATTGTTGATGCAGGTGAAGATCAAGAAATTTGCTTAGGAGAAGAAGTAACGTTAACAGCGCAAGCTACAGGAATTGATAATTGTGGTGATTGCGTAGAGTTTGGAATTAAAGATACAGACTATTGTAGAGGAAGACATCACCAATTCGTAGTATTTATAAATGATAATGGTACCAGATTATGGTTTAGAAATGTAGATCTAGTTTGGAGTGAAAATGCCATAGATGGAACTGCTACTTTAAAAGGAGAAGTTTTTGAGTACAATTCTACAAACACATCCTTTATGGTAGATGCTACTTTTACTGGATTTACAGATGTACCACCTGCAGGAAGTCCTAAAGCAAGTTCTTGCCAGACTGAAGATCCAACTGGTTGGATATATTACACAGGAATTAGCGGAACTATTACACAAATAGACGGAGCATTAAGCTATGATATTTCCAGAAGAGGAGAAGCATTCCAAGTTGGAAATGGAGCAAATGTATTTGAATATACTCCGGCAGTTTATGGAGGATCAGGATGGTTTAACTTAGAAGGAAACCCTGATTCATTTGGAGATTTTAATATTAATATTGGGGATTGTATTTCTCAAGAAGAAGGACAAGTTCAATATTTATGGTCTACAGGAGAAACTACACAAAGCATTACAGTTTCACCAGAAGAAGATACTACATATACAGTGACAGTAACCGGTTGTACTGAATGTGTTGGTGAGGATGAAGTAACAGTAATTGTAAATTCTGCAACGGCAGATGCTGTAGAAGATCAGGATATTTGTGTTGGAGAAACTGCTACACTTACTGTAGTTGGAACTGGAGATATTTTATGGTCTACGGGAGAAACTACTGCTAGCATTGAAGTTTCACCAGATACTACAACTACATATACAGTAGAAGTTACTAATGGTGATTGCTCAGCAACAGATGAGGTTACTGTAACAGTTAATTCTGCAACGGCAGATGCTGGAGAAGATCAGGATATTTGTGTTGGAGAAACTGCTACACTTACTGTAGTTGGAACCGGAGATATTTTATGGTCTACAGGAGAAACTACTACTAGCATTGAAGTTTCACCGGATACTACTACAACATATACAGTAGAAGTTACTAATGGAGATTGCTCAGCAACAGATGAGGTTACTGTAACAGTTAATTCTGCAACTGCGGATGCTGGAGAAGATCAGGATATTTGTGTTGGAGAAACCGCTATACTTACTGTAGTTGGAACTGGAGATATTTTATGGTCTACAGGAGAAACTACTGCTAGCATTGAAGTTTCACCGGATACTACTACAACATATACAGTAGAAGTTACTAACGGAGATTGCTCTGCAACAGATGAGGTTACTGTAACAGTTAATTCTGCAACTGCGGATGCTGGAGAAGATCAGGATATTTGTGTTGGAGAAACTACAACACTTACTGTAGTTGGAACCGGAGATATTTTATGGTCTACAGGAGAAACTACTGCTAGCATTGAAGTTTCACCAGATGCTACTACAACATATACAGTAGAAGTAACTAATGGAAATTGTTCTGCAACGGATGAAGTTACTGTAACAGTAAATTCTGTAACTGCAGATGCCGGAGAAGATCAAACAATTGCTCCTGGAGAAACAGCAACACTTACTGCTACTGGAGGAGATACATACCTTTGGTCAACCGGAGAGACTACGGCAACAATTGATGTTTCTCCAGATGCGACTACAACCTATACTGTTACGGCGTCTTCAAATGGTTGTACTGCTACAGATGATGTAACTGTATTCGTAGAAGGTTGTACAGTGGTAGCCGATGCAGGACCAGATCAAACTATTTGTAATGTTTCTGATAGCAACCCTACAGAAATTAATTCAGATGGTATTGCTAAAAGTATGATGGAATCTGTTGTTTTAACAGCTACAGGAGGAGATACCTATCTTTGGTCAACTGGAGAAACAACGCAATCTATTATTGTAGAACCTACAGTTACTACCACATATACTGTTGAAGTTACAAAAGATGGATGCACTGATAGTGATGATGTAACCGTGTTTGTGGTGGATATAGATGCAAACGCAGGAATTGATGTAGAAAGCACAGCTGGTGCTTTGGTAGTGTTAACAGCTACAGGAGGAGATACCTACCTTTGGTCAACTGGAGAGACTACACAGTCTATTACAGTTGCTCCTACAGTAACTACAACGTATTCCGTGACTGCGTTTAGAGGAGAATGTTCAGATACTGATAGTGTTAGAGTACTGATTGGTTGTGTAGGAACTGCTGATGCAGGACCAGACCAAACAATTTGTTTAGGTGAATCTGCAGTATTAACAGCCTCCGATGGAGATATTTTCTTATGGTCATCACCATCAGGGTCTGCCGGAAATACGCAATCTGTTACAGTTACGCCAACCGTTACTACAACTTACATTCTTACGATTATTAGAAATGGTTGTTTAGATAGAGATGAAGTTACTGTATTTGTAGATGATTGTGGTGGAGGACTTGGACTTGGTGGAAGCCCAACAAGTGTGAATGCTTTATATCCTACTGTAGTAAGCTCAACAGATAAAGTTTCATTAGATATGTTTACAACAAGAGATAAAGATGATGTTCAGGTTACTTTCTATAGTTTATCTGGAAGATTTATGTCGAAAACAACAGTAATGAATATTCAAAAAGGAAAGAATACACTTGAGGTAGATCTAAGTACGGTAGGAACATTATCTGCTGGAATGTATTTAGTAAAAATCTCGAATGCTGAAGGAGAAATAATGAAAAAGATCGTTGTGAAATAATTTATTTCAAACTATCATAAGACAAGCCCATTTGCTTTAAGAGCGAATGGGCTTTTTATATCTAACAATTTCTTAACCATAAGAATTTATAAAGTTGATTTAATTTATTCTTTTCGTAACATTAAGGATATACACATTATTGAATTTAGCTAGCTAACGCAAATCAAATTAATAATGAAAATCTTTAACAAATCAAGTCTTGTTGTAATTGGGACTTTAGGATTATTTTATTCTTGTAACCTTGACGATTATCAAGGAGGTGGAGGTACTACAGACGAACTTACGTTTAACAAAATTGGAGGTTTTATAAATGGAACTGGAGATGAAGGTTTTGCTGAAATTTCTGCTTTTGATCCAGAAACTGCAAAACTGTTTGTCGTGAATCCTAATGATGTAGAACTTTCCGTATGGGATCTTTCGAACCCTTCTACTCCTGTAGCAGGTTCAGATATTACCTTAAATGGAATTCCAAATAGTGTGGCAGTTCATGATGGGTTAGTGGCGGTAGCATTAGAAAATGCAGCAAATAAACAGGCAGACGGTACCATTGCAACATACGATGCAGATTCGCAAACGCTATTAGAAACATATACTGCTGGAGCATTACCGGATATGGTTACATTTAGTCCAAATGGTAAATATATCATCGCAGCAAACGAAGGAGAACCTAATGATGAATATACAGTAGATCCCGAAGGTTCTGTTACTATCATCGAGGTTGCTACAGGGCAAGTAAGTCAAGTAGATTTTACAAGGTTTAATGGTAGTACTATTGGAAAAGATTTTAGAGTATTTGGTCCAAACGCAACATTAGCCCAAGATATAGAACCAGAATACATTGCAGTCTCTGATGATTCAAGAACCGCTTATGTAGCTTTACAAGAAAATAATGGGATCGCTGTAATTGATTTAAGAACTAAAACTGTACGATATATTACCGGTCTAGGAGTAAAGGATTACTCACTGCCAGAAAATCAAATTGATGCGAGTGATAGAGATGATATCGTAGGGAACTTTCAGAATTGGCCAGTATTAGGATATTATCATCCAGATGCTATGACTTTTGCCAAAATAAGAGGAGCAAGATTTTTAATTACTGCAAATGAAGGTGATGCCAGAGATTATGATGGATACTCAGAAGAAGAAAGAGTTAAGGATTTAACTTTGGATCCAATCGCATATCCAGATGCTGAAACATTACAATTAGATGAAAATCTTGGGCGTTTAAAAACTACTACTGCTAATGGTGATACGGACGGTGATGGTGATATTGATCAAATCTATGCATATGGAGGAAGATCTTTTACTATTTGGACAACAACAGGAGTGAAGGTATACGATAGTGGTGATCAGATTGCTAGAACTGTGTTTGAATTTGATCCTAGTGTTTTTAATAGTAATGAAGGTAGCGGAGTAGATAATAGATCCGATGATAAGGGTGCAGAACCAGAAGCTGTAGAGGTGCTAAAAGTTGATGGAAACACATTGTTGTTTGTAGGATTAGAAAGAACAGGAGGTATAATGGTATATGATATTTCTAACCCAATTAGTCCTAGATTTATAGATTGGTTACGAGATGCATCAGATATCTCTCCAGAAGGATTAATTACTGTAAAAGCTGAAGATAGCCCAACAGGTAATGCTTTAGTGATTGTTACACATGAAGTTTCAAACTCTGTAGCGATTTATGAAGTGAAATAAAAACGTCCATAAAAATTTTGATGTTTTACAGTAACCAACTTATATAGATTTGTTTATATCTTTGAGATAAGTAATTATTTCACTGACTGACTATCAATTATGAAAAAGTTCAATAGGTCGATGCGCTGACCGTTGAGCTTTTTCGTTTTTTGTACCTATTTCATCACATTTTATTTACTTCATCTTACAGGATCAATAGTTTAGGAAGAATAAAAAGACTAATTTTGCACAAATTTTAGAAATTCAGGATAATGAGCAATATAGTGGCAATTGTAGGGAGACCTAATGTAGGAAAATCTACTTTTTTTAATAGACTGATCCAACGGAGAGAAGCTATCGTAGATGCGGTGAGCGGAGTTACTCGTGATCGTCACTATGGTAAGAGTGATTGGAATGGAAAAGAATTCTCTTTGATCGATACAGGTGGTTATGTAGTAGGTAGTGATGATATCTTCGAAGCAGAGATCGATAAACAAGTAGAACTTGCTATTGATGAAGCAGATGCTATCATCTTTATGGTAGATGTAGAATCTGGTATTACTGGTATGGATGAAGAAGTGGCTAATCTTTTACGTAAAGTAGATAAGCCCATTTTTGTAGCTGTAAATAAGGTCGATAATGCCAAAAGAGCTGCCGATGCTGTTGAGTTCTATAATCTGGGATTAGGAGAATATTATACCATCGCTAGTATAAATGGAAGTGGTACTGGAGAATTACTAGATGCATTAGTAGAGGCCTTGCCAGAACAGGAAGAAGAAGAGGTTTCTGAACTACCACGTTTTGCTGTAGTAGGAAGGCCAAATGCAGGAAAATCCTCATTTATCAATGCTCTTATAGGCGAAGATCGATACATCGTTACCGATATTGCCGGAACGACTAGAGACGCTATTGATACTAAGTACAATCGCTTTGGATTTGAATTTAACCTAGTAGATACTGCAGGAATACGTCGTAAATCAAAGGTGAAAGAAGATTTGGAGTTTTATTCCGTAATGAGATCTGTAAGAGCTATAGAGCATAGTGATGTCTGTTTATTATTGCTAGATGCGACACGAGGATTTGATTCGCAAGTACAGAATATATTTTGGTTAGCAGAACGTAACCGAAAAGGAATTGTGATTCTGGTAAATAAGTGGGATCTCATCGAAAATAAGGAAAGCAATACACTTAAAGATTTTGAAAAATATATCCGGAAACAAATAGAGCCATTTACAGATGTACCTATTGTATTTATCTCTGCATTAACCAAGCAACGTATCTTTAAAGCGATAGAAACAGCGGTAGAAGTATATAAAAATCGTTCTAAGAAGATCAAAACGAGTGTTATGAACGATACTATGCTCCCTATTATAGAGCATAATCCTCCGCCAGCGTACAAAGGAAAATATGTAAAGATTAAATACTGTATGCAATTGCCAACACCTCAGCCACAGTTTGCATTTTTCTGTAATCTACCACAATACATCAGAGATCCTTACAAGCGATTTATCGAAAATCAATTGCGCAAACAATTTGATTTTCATGGAGTACCTGTTGCTGTATATTTTAGGAAAAAATAAATCCTAGAAATGAAGAGATCTACATTGATTTTCTTGGTGTTTAGCATTATTGTTGTTACCGGTTTGATCTGGTTTGGTATGTATGCTTCACGAGAAGTGTTGACTGCTTTTGGTACAATGAATAGTAGATTAGAAACTCATTCCACTTCTGTAGCAAAAGATAACGATTCTTTATTAACTCTGATAAAAGATGAAGAACATATACTAAAAGCTAAAGAGGTAGATACTTTAGTTGATAATTTTAAAAAATATCTGGAGTCTATTAAAGAAGAAATGTTGGGAATTAAAAATCCTACAGATTATGAAAAAATGGATCAGGCTAACAATATGTTTTTTACGGAAAATGGCTTTTCTGAAAAAGGAAAAGAATTCCTAAATAAAATCAATCAGTTTAGAGAAGAAATACTGAAAAGTGTAGATGATACTGATATAAAAACTACTATCTCTGAAAAAATAAGCACAAATGATGTGATTGATAGATCAGGAAAAAAACATAATTGGCTAATCTATAATTTTAAAGACTTTCCATTAGTAGCGAGCATTACGAAACTTACCCAAATGCAATCAGATGTTTCCAGTATCGAATCAGATATCTATAAAGAGTATTTGAGAAAACAAAAATAGACTACTAGTCCAATTTTCACTTTAACTACAAGCTATTCGAAGTTTGCAACTTCGAAGGATTTGTGTCACATTGAGCTTATCGAAATGCTTTTTAGAATTTCTTTTAATTGGGTTAGGTGTTGAATGTTTTTTTTAGACAGATGTTTTTCTTCTGACCTCTGACTTCCGTCTATATAATTGAGAAAGGAAGTTATTTAGATTTGTGATACTACAACTGTTCTTTGATTTTTAATAACTGAGCGCGAATGGACTCTAATTTTCGGATGATATCAAAGCTGTCTAAAGCTTCCTGTTTTTGCTCTTTGAGATGAATTTTAGCGCCTTCTAAAGTAAAACCACGTTCTTTTACCAAATGATAAATAAGTTCTAGGTTTTTGATATCTTCTGGAGTAAATTTCCGATTACCTTTGGCATTTTTTTTCGGTTTGATAATATCGAATTCCTTTTCCCAAAAACGAATAAGAGAAGCATTTACATTAAATGCATCAGCTACTTCACCAATACCATAATACAGTTTTTTTGGTAAGTCTACGTACATAGTTAGTTCTCTTTTTGTTGGGTAAAACTCCCGTCTTCTTTAAATACCAAATTGCTTTCTGGAAAATCTTCCTCTGTCAATTTTTTAATTTCTTTTAATGCTCTTTTTTTATCATCCATAAATGGATAGATTTCATCGATCTGTTTAGCAGAATGTAACTTGCCTTGGATAAAATTACCTTTAGGATCTATTTCTATCTCTGCGATAGGAGCATATCCTTTAATTCCAGTTAAATTAAATCTGGAATACGTACAAAAATTACCTAAACTATATGCGATGAACTTATTATTATATACTTCGAATGCTCTGGATACATGAGGTCCATGCCCCAAAATAATATCTGCTCCAGCATCGATTAATGTATGCGCAAATAGGTAGACGTTACCGCGATCCTCTCCATAAAAACGTTCTGTTTTTCTGGGAACATGCGTGTGATCTGATCCTTCTGCACCACCATGGAAAGAAACAATTACAATGTCTGCTTTTTCCTTCAGTTCCGTTACTATCCTTTTTGCTTTGGTTAAGTTATGAATTTTTACGCAATCTTTGTTTGGGGCAAAGGCACAAAATCCATACGTGATTCCATTTTTTTCGAAAATGGTAGATTCTTGTGCAAAAATTCCAGCATAGGCGATATTGTGTTTCTCTAAGGTTTTGGCAGTGTTTTTAATACCGATAGCACCAAAATCACCTATATGATTGTTAGCAATACTCATCACATCAAATCCACTTTCTTCTAAATATTCACCAAAAAATTCTGGAGATCGAAACGAATAACATTTGGAAGGGTCAGAACAACGTTTTGCATTTTCTCCAGTATCGGTCAGTGTACCTTCCAAATTTCCAAAAAGGATATCTGCTTGTTGTAAAACAACATTGACATCATCAAAAGGTCCCTTGTCTTTAGGAGGTAAATAACTGTCGTTAGGAAAATTGGTGCCCATCATAATATCCCCAACAGCCATTAGTTTGATGCTTTTGGGGGCAGAAAGTCTTTCCATTTCTAGTTTGAAATCTTCCACAATAGTGGTCATCGAGTCGATAGCTTCTTTTGAAAATTTCTGAGCTTGTATTGTATAACTAAAACCGATTAGAATTACAAAAAGAAGTGCTTTGCGCATATAAACTAGTCTAGAGTTTCATTAATAAGAGAAGAAGCTTTTAGCATTTCATTAAATTCCTTAGAAGTTAAACTTCCATAGTAAAAGTTTCGAGGATTGATACGTTCACCATCTTTAAATATTTCATAATGAAGATGCGGAGCAACAGATCGACCTGTACTACCTACAAAACCAATAATATCTCCACGTTTAACTTTCTGTCCTTTCTTTACATTGTATTTGCTTAAATGCGCATACAGGCTTATATAATTAAAACCGTGGTCAATTCTTATATGTTTACCGTATCCACTAGAATTGGCATCAGCACGTGTAACTGTACCATTTCCAGAAGCGTAAATGGGAGTTCCCGTTGCGGCAGAGAAATCCATTCCATAATGAAACTTTCGCGCTTTGGTAAATGGATCACTTCTCCATCCATATCCAGAAGCCATACGTTTTAGATCAGAATTTTGAATAGGTTGGATTGCAGGAATTGTAGCAAGCAATTCTTCTTTTTGTTCTGCCAATTCTTTTATTTCATCTAAGGATATAGATTGAACTGCAATTTGCTTTGTCAATTTGTCAATTTGTTTTTGGCTTTCGATAATCATTTCAGAATTATCATAACCTTCATAACCTTTGTACCTGTTAACTCCTCCAAATCCAGCACCTCGTACTTCTTCAGGAATTGGTGGTGCACCAAAATACAAACGATAAATATTATCATCTCTTTCTGCAATCTCAGCTAGAACCGCATGATCCTTTTTCAATTGCTTGTTCATGAGTTCATATTGCAATTTCATATTATCTAACTCCCTTTTGTATGCTTTTTCTTTTGGAGTTTCTAATTGTGGAATATTTAGATAAATTACGAGTAGGATAAAACCGGCTAAAAAAGCACCGAGAACACCTAAAATGGCAAAACCAAATTTACGTCCCTTTTTTTGCTCAATTCTACGATAAGATAGCGTCTCGCTATCGTAGTAATATTTAACCTTTGACATAATCTAAAATATACTATTTTTGCAGGATGTTAGCCGAAAATAGGCTGATTTATACTTTGAGGCTGCAACAAATATAGTAAATTGTCGCAAAGTCCAGAAAAAACTGACAATTATCGATAGTAAAGGGAAGTAAAAACTAGCGATAACTAACTGATAAGAAATAAAATAGAAAAAAATGAAATCCCAAGACATCAGAAACCAATTTTTAGCGTTTTTTGAATCCAAAAAACATAGCATAGTGCCTTCTGCACCGATGGTGATCAAAGACGATCCTACACTGATGTTTACCAATGCTGGGATGAACCAGTTTAAAGAGTTCTTTTTAGGAAACGGAACTCCAAAAAATAATAGAATTGCTGACACACAAAAATGCTTGCGAGTAAGTGGTAAACATAATGACCTAGAAGAGGTAGGAATGGATACCTATCACCATACCATGTTCGAAATGTTAGGGAACTGGAGCTTTGGGGATTATTTTAAGAAAGAAGCAATTGAGTGGGCGTGGGAATTGTTAACAGATGTATTCGGGATTGATAAAGACATTCTTTATGTTTCTGTTTTTGAAGGTGCTAAGGATGAAAACCTTGAAATGGATCAAGAAGCATACGATTTATGGAAAAATATAGTTCCTGAAGATCGTATTATCATGGGAAATAAGAAAGATAACTTCTGGGAGATGGGAGATCAAGGACCTTGCGGACCTTGTTCTGAAATTCATGTCGATCTAAGATCTGAAGAAGAAAAAGCAAAAGTTCCAGGACGCGATTTAGTAAATCAAGATGATCCATTAGTTGTAGAGATCTGGAATCTGGTTTTTATGCAGTTTAATCGCAAAGCCAATGGTTCTCTAGAAAAGTTGCCTGCGCAACATGTGGATACTGGAATGGGATTTGAGCGTTTGTGTATGGCATTACAAGACGTTAAATCCAATTATGATACGGACGTTTTTACTCCGTTGATACGAGAAATTGAAACGATTACGAATAGCACTTACGATAAAGATAGTATCCCAACTGAAGAGAGTGGTAAGGTGAGTGTTGCTATACGGGTAATTGCAGATCATCTAAGAGCAGTATCTTTTTCGATTGCAGATGGGCAGTTGCCTAGTAATACAGGAGCTGGATATGTAATTCGAAGAATCTTAAGAAGAGCTATTAGATATGGTTTTACGTTTTTAAATACTAAAGAACCTTTTATCTATAAATTGGTGGATACACTGAGTAATCAGATGAGCGATGCTTTTCCAGAGTTGAAGTCTCAAAAAAACTTAATTGTAAATGTAATTAAGGAAGAAGAAAACTCTTTCCTTAGAACATTAGATCAAGGATTGGTATTGTTAGATAATGTTATTAAAAACACCAAAGGTGAAGTAGTTTCGGGAGAAAAAGTATTTGAATTATATGATACATATGGTTTTCCTGAAGATCTTACAGCTTTGATTTTATCAGAGCAAGGATATGAGTATGAAAAGGATGTTTTTAAAGCAGAACTGCAAAAACAAAAAGATCGTTCTAGAGCAGCTTCTGAAGTAAAAGCAGGAGACTGGGAAATTTTATTGCCAGACGCTGAAGAAGCATTTATCGGATATGACCATACCATCGGAGATGCTAAAATCTCTCGTTACCGAAAAGTAAATAGTAAGAAAGATGGAGAATTATATCAATTAGTATTAGATCAAACTCCATTTTACCCTGAAGGCGGTGGCCAAGTGGGTGATAAAGGATATTTAGAAGTTGCCAATGGAGATGTGGTGTATATCATAGATACTAAAAAAGAGAATAACCTGATTATCCATTTCGCTAAAAGTTTACCTAAACATTTAGGAGAAACCTATAAGGCTGTTGTAGATACAAAACAACGTACAAGAACCGCTTCTAATCATACTGCTACGCATTTATTGCATCAGGCATTGCGTACAGTTTTAGGAACGCATGTGGCTCAAAAAGGATCAATGGTACATAGTGGAAATTTGAGATTTGATTTTTCTCATTTTTCTAAAGTGTCCGCAGATGAATTACAACAAGTAGAAGACTTTGTAAATGCACGAATAAGAGAAGGTTTACCGTTAGAAGAAAAGCGAAATATATCCTATGATCAAGCAATTGCAGAAGGAGCAATAGCACTGTTTGGAGAGAAATATGGAGATTCGGTAAGAGCGATTCGTTTTGGAGAATCAATGGAATTATGTGGAGGAATCCATGTGCAAAACACAAGTGATATTTGGCATTTTAAAATAACTTCTGAAAGTGCTGTTGCTGCAGGAATACGAAGAATTGAGGCGATTACAAGTGATGCTGCTAAGGATTATTTTACCAATCAATCAGAAGCATTTTCTGAGGTAAAAGCTGTATTGAAAAATGCAAAAGATCCCGTAAAAGCAATTACCAGTTTGCAAGAAGAAAATGCTAGCCTTAAAAAACAAATAGAAGCACTTCTTAAAGACAAAGCTAAAAATCTAAAAGGAGATCTTAAAGCTGAGTTTGAAGAGGTAAACGGAATCCAGTTTTTAAGTAAAAAAGTAGATCTAGATCCTGCAGGAATCAAAGATCTTTCCTTTGAATTAGGAGGCGAAGTCGCTAATGCTTTTATGCTTTTTGGAGCAAATAATAATGGTAAAGCATTATTGTCTTGTTATATTTCTAAAAATCTTGTTGAAGAGAAAGGCTTGAATGCAGGTCAAGTGGTTCGCGAACTTGGAAAATATATTCAAGGAGGTGGAGGCGGTCAGCCGTTTTTTGCAACTGCAGGAGGTAAAAATCCAGCAGGGATCGATGAGGCCTTAGAAAAAGTAAAAGAATATTTGTAACCAAATACAATACCAGTACTCTTTTTGTAGTTGTACTGGATAGCCTATGAACTTACAAACCAAAATACCCTTAAAACCTCAGCAACCTAAAATAGACTATGATGCAAATCTAGTGTTATTAGGGTCATGTTTTGCTGAAAACATTGGAGAGAAGTTCTCATACTTTAAATATAAATCATTAATAAATCCTTTCGGTATACTTTTTCATCCCAAAGCAATAGAAACTTTTTTATGGATGGCTACTCAGCAGGAAAAGTATACCGAAACGGATTTGTTTTTTCATAATGAGCAATGGCATTGTTTTGATGCGCATTCTAGGTTAAGTAATTCAGATCAGAAAATAGTTTTAAATGCCTTAAACGAAGGGTTAGAAAAGACTTATAAGAATATTCAATCAGCAACTCATATAAGTATTACCTTAGGAACAGCTTGGGTATACCGTTTACAGGCTCTGGATATGATTGTGGCCAATTGCCATAAAGTTTCACAAAAGGAATTTTCTAAAGAAATATTATCTGTTGATGAAATCAGTCAATGTTTGCATAATTGTATTGGTTTAATTAGGAGTTTGAATCCCGATGTTCAAATTCTATTTACAGTGTCTCCTGTTAGGCATCATAAAGACGGTTTTATAGAAAATAATCAGAGCAAATCACATCTTATCACAGCAATACATGAAGTTATTGGTGTTGATCAAAATAGTACTTACTTTCCTTCTTACGAGATTATGATGGATGAGCTTAGGGATTATAGATTCTATAAAGAAGATATGATTCATCCTAGTTCACTAGCTATTGATTATATATGGGAACGTTTCAAACAAACTTGGATTTCTGAAAATGCTTTAACAATAATGGATCAGGTGAATGATATTCAGAATGGGATGGCACATAGACCTTTTAATCCTAATAGTGAGCAGCATAATGCATTTCTTCAAAAACTAGAACAGAAAAAGCAACAAATCCAGCAGCAATATTCTTTTATTAAGTTTTAAACTGGGTTAGTTAAAAAAACTAGATAATAATTGTAAACTGCCTGCTAATATCCCAGCACCAAGAGAAGAAGTGTTGTATGGATTATCCCAATTTCTTCGATCTACAGAATAAGATGTGAATGGATCAAATAGGAATTCGTGTGTAAATGCATTTCTAGTTACAGCTACAAAAGGACGAGATCTTGAGATTCCAAAAACTGGGTAGTCAGAAATTCTTGAGGCACCAAAAAACAATCGGTAGTCTACATTATCATTGCTGATTCCCGTTAATTGATAGTTCTTGGCTACAGAAACCGGTATGGAATCTATAATTAACGTTTTTTGAATGGCTTTTTTCTTAGTTAAAGAAGGATGTTGTATAGATTGAGCATGTAACATTTGAATACAAATAAGGCATATTACACAGAATAAAAATTTAGAATTTTTCATACTTCAAAGATTAGCAGATTTTGTAGAAAAAAGATGCATCAAAAAATATTCCATAAATATACAGTATAAATGTTAACCTTTTGATTTTAAGAAAGACAAAAGAGTGGATAGATATAAGTATAAAAGTCTTTATTGTGAGGTTTTTTTACGTGAGATCGGGTTATAGCTACGGTGGTTGTGCCCGATCTTTATCTAATGAGTCCTGCGTAATTCTTCTTCTAATAAGACAATTTTAGTCTCTAAATCATGTAATCGGTCATAAACATCAACAGGCTCTGGCATTTGTTTGGAAGCAAACATAGTTACATACCAGGCTTCCATGATTTCTTCAGAATTAATAGTATAGGTAGGGTAGTTACCATCCTTATTGTCAGATTTTAGAATAAGCTTACCACGTTCTTCAATTCGGTTAATCACACGCTTCAATACAATACCGTCATTTTTGCTTACAATTACATATACTCTGCCGTCTTTTATGTCTTGTAAATCTTCGACATATTTACCAAAAACCAAATCTCCATCAAAAAAAGTACGAACCATAGAATTCCCTTGTACTTCAAAACATCTAAAAGTTCCATTTGTAAGATGCGGCATATTAAAGGAAGGGAGCGTTTCTATGAATTCAGTATCTCCATATCCATCTAAGTAACCAGCTCGAGCTTTGATAGGTACATACACCACATTTTCATCTCCTTCTTGATTTACAGCAACAACTTGAGGAATTCCACCATATGTTGTAATTTCTTGTTGTTTTTGTTTTAAAATTTGGTTGCTCTTACCAAAAAGGTATTCTGGATCTATAGAAAATTCATCGATCATACGTTCTAATAAATCGTAACCAGGTTTAGTTCTTTTTCTAGACCCGTCTGACTGTAGTCTTCCTGTGGTAATGCTGTCTATAGTTGTGCTGGTGACTCCTATGCGTTTGGCAAAAGAATGATTGTTTAATCCGAAAAAATCTATTATTTCCCTTATTTTTGTGTCGATTTCTACCATTTTCCCACTCTTTTTGTTAAAAACATATGATGAAAACAAAATTAAACATTTTACGGAATATTTCTGTATTTTGTTGTGTTTTTCTGTAAAATGTTGTATATTTGTACTGTAATTAGCTGCTAAAGTACGAAAAAGAATTCATAATCAAACATTTGTATTAATCTTATTGCAACATTTTCAGGTGAAATAGTATAAGACGTCGTGCTAAAGTCACTTTAGACGGGTAACTATTCAAACTTTTGTTTGAATAGGGGGGTGTTTTTGTGTCTAATTTTAAAATAAAAGACCTATGCAAAGAAGTAAACTGTTATTAGAAAAGCGTAAACAGTTTGTTCAGAATTATGTTCAAAACAATTCAGAAAAACAAATGAAAGTCATCGTTGAAGAGCTGATTGAACAGCTTTTCATTTCCGAAAAAACAATTTATAATATTTTAAAAGACTAAACATGAGTCAAAACATTAAGAATACACTGTATCGATTTGTTACTATGCGCTCTGCTGAGCTAATTGGAGATGAGGAAAAAAGAGTTGGATTTATTAGTTATCCAGATTCCCAAACCGATACTGCAATAGAAGCGGTTGTGAGAGCTCAAGATAGCGCAGATATTGCTCCAGAAGTGGCAAATCCCACTTCAGTATATATTCCGAAGTTTCGAACTATTGAAGACGTTAAAAAAGCATTCCCGGATTTAGCGGAGTTTGCAAAATGGTTAATTACAAATCGAACCAAATTAACAGTTGAAGAAACTGATGCCAAAGTTATTGATGTAGCAGGTGAAACCTTATCAAACTCAGCTTTAAAATCAGTTTGGGATGATTTACATAATAGTATCCTTACAGGCGGTTCACCGTATCTAAGAGATTTATTACTTTCAATTATCGTAGCAGATTATTTCATTAAACGTTCCGTACGATTGGAAAAAACAGATGAAGCTTATCGAAAAATAGCAAAATCACGGGTGATTATTGATAAATCTTTGTTTGAGCAGAATGATGATGATGGAGATGGATCTGGCCCTCTTCCCACTACAGTAGTGATGGAAAAAGATTTTCAGAAAGAAATGGATATAGCCGTGGCTATAGAGAAAAACGAAGAGCTTCACTTAATTTTGAAAGAGGTAGAACGCGCAGAAATAGTATATGCCAAAGAGAGTCAGAAAGCCAGAGAACTTTATCAGAAAGATTATGATGGATTGATTTCTAAAGCGTATAAAGATGCTACGATTATTGATAAAATAATTGAAGATCCAGAATCTGGAAATAACATTGTGGTTAAGGAATATGACAACCTGATCATTCCAGAATATGATTTTACAACATCTAATGAGTTGGAAGATCCAAAGGTGTTGGCTTTATTAGGAGATAAAAGTAAAAGCTATATTGATTCGTTAGTAACAGATTTTGCAGTTGATTCATTAGAAGAAGTAAAGGAAGTAATAAATAATGAAATCATGGAAAATGATACGATTATTTCCGAAAATACTTCATCGGGAACCAAGCAAGTAAGTGTGTTGGGAGCTACTTTACCGGTATCTGAAATCAATCCTGGACAAGCATTTACCTTTAGTTGTTGTTCTTTGGGAGAAGTTGGAAGCAACAGATACTCTGTAATCATGACGATCAAAGTTCCAGATACATCATTAGATGTAACTAGTACTCTATATCATATGAATTTTGCTGATGGGACCTCTAATACCAATGGATTTTTTAGACAACGAAAGTTGAATAACAGTATCTCATTGAGTCTGTACTCCGGTATTGTAATAGATAAACCTGTGAGCAATTTTAAAGGGAATATAACATTCTCAAATGGTGCGAAATATAAATTCAATATCCAGAACTTTACACCAACACAGTGTGCTATAGGTTCTTTAAGCCTTGTTTCAGGAGGAGATGATTCTGGTAATCCTGTAGATGAAGCGCCGAATGGTTTTGGAATTCAACGATTAGGAATTGCTGACTATCGTAAAGTAGAACAAGAGGTTTGCTGTTATGTGCCTGGGGAAGTTTCTCATATCGAGAATATTATGGCACGCGAGTACAAGGAGAAATCTACCCGAAGATTACGAAGACAAGAAGATACTGTTACAGTTGCTACAGAGCAGGAATTAGAAACGTTAACAGAAACTACTTCTACCAGTCGTTTTGAGATGAATCAAGAAGTTGCTTCCGTTCTTGCTGAAGATAGATCATTTTCTGCTGCCGCTGGAGTATCCTATTCAAATGCTGGTTTTAGTGCTAGTGCTAACGCAAGTTTTGCAAGTAATACAAGCAAAGAAGAATCTGATATCCAAGCTGTGAGTCAGGCAAGAGAAATTACTGAACGAGCTTTAGATCGTGTGGTTCAAAAAGTAAGAGAAGAACGAGTTACTAAGGTAATTGAAGAATACGAAGAAAATAGTTCACATGGCTTCGATAACAGAAAAGGAGACAAACACATTTCTGGGGTATACAGATGGGTTGATAAAATCTACAATAATAGAATCCTAAATTATGGGAAGCGATTAATGTATGAGTTTATGGTTCCTGAGCCAGCTGCTTTTCACGATTTAGCGGTGAAACTAAAAGGGGATAGCGATTCAGAAGTATTGGTAAAACCTTTAGATCCAAGAACAGCATCAGGATCAATGAATCTAAAAGATTTTCGAAAAATCACTAATAATACACTAGCACATTGGGCTGGAATCTACAATGTAGAAGTTGATAGTATTTCGGATGAAATAAATGTTTCTGATTCATTCAGTGTGACTGGAACCAGTTATTTAAGCGCTCATAACTATCCTGGAGCAAGTGATTTTAGTCTCAGAATTCCAGAAGGTTATAAGGCTACAAGAGCTAATGTGAATGGTGGTTATGTTTTTGTCCCGAACAGAATTGAGCTAAGTTATGCAACAATTTCTGTAGGAGATCAGAATTTCGGAGTTACGGGTAGAGCAAATTGGGATCAGCGAAGAACATTTTATTTTACTGGAATAGAAAATGAACTAGGAGTTTCTGTAATAGGCTCAGATGTTGGAGGGATTCGTGTAAACGTTGTTGCTAGATGTGTTTTAACTGAAAAAGCTAAACAGCAATGGCAAATGGATTCTTTTGCTAAAATTATCGAAGCATATGAAGCAAAGTTAGCAGAATATGAAGAAAAATTAGCAGAACAGAAACAATTACAAGAAGATACTTTTAAAACCAATCCAGGATTTTATCGTCAAATTGAGAAGACTGTTTTACGTAAAAATTGCGTCACATATTTATTAGGTCATGAGAATATGGGACTCAATATGTTTACCGGTAACCAGAATAAGCTAGATGAATATCGTCCAGATCATACCAACGATCGATTAGATGCTTATGCTGCTAAAGTAAAATTCTTCGAACAAGCTTTCGAATGGGATATTATGAGCTATCAATTTTATCCGTTCTATTGGGCAAGTAAGAATAATTGGTCAAAGCGATACATTATTGAAAATAATGATCCATTATTTAAAGCTTTCTTACAAAGTGGTATGGCGAGAGTTATTGTAACAGTGAGACCAGGATTCGAAGAAATGGTCAACTGGTATCTCGCTACAGGACAAATCTGGAATGGTGGTCAAGTACCAACAATTGATGATCCAGAGTTTGTATCTATCGTGGAGGAATTACGTAATCCTGAAAGCGTGGTAGAAGAAACCTGGGAAACTAGAGTGCCAACTTCACTTACAGTAATTCAAGCTGGGTCTATAGGATTAAATGTTGAAGGATTACCATGTGATGATGAGTGTGCAGATTGGACTCAGTTTGACTCTGATCGTAATCCTATCCAGCAAACAGATGATCTTATTGGTGGAAACGAGACTTCACAAGGAGTGGGTGCTGATATTATTGGAGAAACGGCAGTTTCATAATCTCAACAATTATAAAGGAATGATGAATTATAAAACCTGAAAAATGGTTTGCTATTCATCGCATACAAGTGTCCCTATTCTTGGGGATAGGGATGCTGTATGCCTTAAAATAAGTGTTAATACAAAAGAAAATAAGTATGTATGCATATGATTATGGGGTTAGGAATTTTGATAAAAAATATCAACCCTTTCCCAATATAACTGTTTTCAACGATCAAATTGAAGTATTAGATCAATCGAATTCATTATTTTCAGAAGTCCTTATTTACAAACAAGTTACATTAGATGAGAATAATGATTCCTACGCAAGAATTACGACTTCTGGAATTGAATATTCTGATCTTTTTGTAAAAGAATATTTGCAGAAATTCGGTCAATTTTCTTCTACGGGAGAAATAAGAAATATTGTTGGGTTTTCATCGCAAAGAGAAGTGTTTGAGTTTAAAGGAAACTATTTCGTTTTCAATCCTGAAATTGTGATTTTAGATGAGGTAGTAGTCACTGCTAAAGGAACGGGGAATAAGAAAAAGTTTCCACCAGATCTAACCTTGTTAAACGAACAATTACAGGGTTCAGAATTGTCCGTTATTTTATTTGTTACCAAAGATGGAGCAAAATTAGAACGTGCTTATCAGAAAATTGATCAGTTTGGTGCAAATGAGATTGTCATGTTTGTAGAAAAAGATGATGCTTACAACACCTTTGGTTCTGTAATTCGTGTAAATTCAGGTGAAGCTATTACTGAAAGTACCGATATTCCATACAATGACATTGCGAAATTGACCAAAACCTTTGAAATCGGTGTTAATTCTTCAGCAGTTAAAGAAGTATTAGAAGATCATGTAAAAGATAAAGACAGTATTTTTTACCTAATTCGAAATGTATTTCAAAAAGGGATTGAAGTAGTAAATATTCCTGCCAATTTTGCCTTAGAAAAAGTAGCAGATGCGATGGATGCAGTTGCTAAAGGAATTGAAGATAATCTAAAAATTGGAAATAAATATTGGAAGGCTTACGATCAAGATGGGAATCCAGAAAAAACCTATAGTCCAATACTTCCAGGTTTTGAATTGATAGAAAAATTAGAAATAGTAAATGAAAAGACCGATTATGATCAATTATTAAGTGGATTTACCCAAAAGTTAGATGCTTTAGAAAGTCAGTTACAAACAGGAATTGATGAAATACCATTTCAGCTAATTCGTGATTTTGTAAAAGAAAAAGTAAGTGTTCTTTTTGATTTTATCGATGAAGGGAAATCCTTTTTAAAAGAAGTAGCGTCACAGATATTGTCTTTTACGAAAAGCTATTTCATTTTTCTAAATTCTTTTTTAGTAGGATTGATCAATAGTCTAGTTGATGTAATCAAAGGAATTTTTGATCTAATTGGTTTGATCTGCAAGATTGTCATTGGGATCAATAAAGCACAAGAGCAAACAGCCAAAACTCCGGCATCCATGTTTAGCCTATTTGTAGAGCTTTTCGAAAATACCATGGAAACGACTGCGAAGTTATTTACGCTAAAAAATATCAAAGCGTTCTTTAAGTTTATGATTGGGCTTTTTGTGAAATTCCTGACGTCTCCACCATCTATTTCTTCTGATAAATTAGGGTATGGAATAGGATATTTAATTGGATTTATTATCGAAGAAGTAGTTTTTGCAATACTTACAGGAGGTGCAAAAACAGTAGGAACTGCCTTAAAACTGGCTGCAGATTCGTATAAAAGTTTAGTTAGGGGCGTATATCGCGCAACCAAAAGGACTATCAAATTTACTATTGATGGCATTTTAACCATTATCAAAGAAATACAAAAACAGCTGAACAACTTTCCAAAGCTTTTAGATGATTTAGGAAAATGGTTGGATGAGGTTTTGCAAGTGGGGAAGAAAATAGATGCTTATGCCCAATTTGCTAAAGGTTTGGTAAGAGCACTAAAGGATTTAGGAGTAGATATTGCTAGAACCCTACTCAATGGAACGGAAAGAGCGGTTGTAACCCAATATGGAGATGTTATTTACGAAGGACCATTTCAGAATTTCTTTGATGCTTTAACGGATTTTAATAAAAAAGCAGGAGTTAATCGAAACCAACTGAAACAGCGTTTGGATGAAATTGCTTCTGGATTAAATGAAGAAATGCTTTCAATTCTTAAAAAGAAAAAACTAAAAGTAGAAAGAAAACCAAGAGCAACAAAAACCTTAGATGTAGTGGATCGTAATGGTAAGATTGTATTTAGAGGTTTGCCGGATGATGTGCCGAAATTTTTGGAGTTTATTAATAAATCATTGGAAGAAAGAAGGAGGTTGATATCCTTGATGAAAAAAAATCTTAAATCTAATCCAAGAAAATACAATCGTCAAAGTGCTATTGATAAAGGATACGATATACCAATTAGCAAGAGTGGAACTTCTCCAGATTTTGATGGGCTGATTGAGTATTTGTATAAAGGAAATGATAAATTTGGAAAAGTAAAAATAAAAGTTACAGGTTCAAGAGATGCAGATTTTGCGTTAGCCTTTGAAAAAATGGGGATCACAGATCGTAAATTAATTAAAAGAATAAATGAAGAGTTTACCTGGCATCATTTAGATGATCTAGATGAAAACCTAGAGTGCACTATGCAACTTGTTTTAAGTACTGCTCATCGAGATACCTTAACGCATTTAGGATCTGCAAAACAATTTACAGAATTATTAAACATTGAAAATTATTTGTAAGAATGATAGGATTTGAAAATATAAAACAAAAGTTATTTCCAGAAGATATTTTAGTTTTTGAGAAAAAATATAATGTTAAACTACCGCAAGAGTACATTAATCATATGTTAGTGTTTAATGGAGGTTATCCAGAAAATGATGTTTATTTTGATAGATATCCAATTGATGGCTTTAGATCTATTAAATACGGGAATCATAAAGTGGAAGATGATATAGATTCATTATCGGAATTTTTACCAGATCAATCCATTCCTTTTGCTTACAGTACAGGAGGGTTTATTTATATGGCTTTGAACAAAAAGGATAACGGTAAAATATATATAACCTATTCCGATGGTCAAACTAATTTTCTAGCTAACTCTTTTAAAGAGTTTATCAAAGGTTTAAGTGAAGAACAAGAGCTGTAATAAAACAAAATTATAGTCTCAAAAACCGCTCTAATAGAGCGGTTTTTTTATGATATTTCCCTTTGATTGATGGCTGTTTTTATAGCTGTTAATGAATGGTTTTAATAGTTAATCTATTGATTTAGTGGGGTGTGTGTAGTTGAAAAGATTGAATTTTGTTGAGCGATTTTTGACTTTTTTTATCCTATCTTTAGGATGATTAAACCAATTTAAAATTAAACACTGCTTCTTAACCAAAGCAGAACTTACACAAATTCTCTTAAAACCATGAAGAAAACACTACCGTTTATCTTATGGGTCTGTATGATCCTAAGTTATCCAGCATTTGCACAGCAAACTCCAAAAGAACAGGCTATTGAGTATTTAAATCTAAAAGGAGAGGTAATATTTGATATAGTCGTAAAAAACCCGCTACAGATCCAGTCCATTACTCCAGGTGTTTCCATGATTCATTATGATGAAATAACCGGAGTTTTGAAACTCATGGCAGATCGATCACAATTTGAGCAATTTTTGCAAAGAAATATTCCGTTTACGGTCAATAAAGAAGAAAATATCATAGGATATCGAACCATGACATCCGACCTTTCGGTAAAAGCAGCTACGTATCCCTTAACAGCTTATCCAACCTACGCGGATTATGTGAGTATGATGAATGAGTTTGCAAGTAATAATCCTACTATTTGCCAGGTAGAAAATATTGGAACCACCACAGAAGGTGATAAATCAATACTTTTTGTGAAACTTTCGGATAATGTTGCTGCCAATGAGCAAGAACCGCGAGTGATGTATACTTCTTCTATGCATGGAGATGAAATCGCAGGATACCCAATGATGCTTAATTTAATTGACTTTTTATTGAACACCTATAACGATACTTCGCACCCAAGACATCTGGAAATAAAAGAATTATTAGATAATAACGAAGTATGGATAAATCCATTGGCTAATCCAGATGGAACCTATCGAAATAGCGCTAGTAATACCTCAGTAGCTAATGCTACAAGAGGAAATGCAAATAATGTAGATCTGAATAGAAATTATCCAGATCCAGACGATGGACCTAATCCAGATGGAAATAGTTATCAAGTAGAAACGCAGCGTTTTATGGACTTTGCCGATTCCAAACATTTTGTGTTATCTGCAAATTTTCATGGAGGGATTGAACTTATTAATTATCCATGGGATACTTACGCTGGAGCGCATCCAGATGAAGATTATTTCATTCATATTTCTGAAGAGTACAGAGATTTTTGCCAGGAAAATAGTCCTAACGGATATTTTGATGCTTTAAATAATGGAATTACAAATGGATATGCTTGGTTTGAAGTACAAGGAGGAAGACAGGATTATCAGGTGTATTTTCAGAAAGGAAGAGAAGTAACAGTAGAGCTTTCCAATACAAAAGCTCCACCAGCAAATCAATTAGTCAATTTTTGGAATTATAATCAGGAAGCACTTATCGGATTTTTGAAACAAGTCAATTATGGAATTCGAGGTGTTGTCACCGATGCTGTGACTAATCAGGCTATTGATGCTAAAATAACGGTAGTTGGAAAAGAAAATTATGAGACTTGGACTCCTACAGAATTGCCGGAAGGGGATTATTATAGACCAATCAAAGCTGGAGTATATGATGTACTTTATGAAGCAGAATGTTATGAGTCTAAAACCATTACAAATGTTGTGATTGCAGATGATCAAGCGGTTATTCAAAATGTGCAGCTAACTCCGATTGGAGCAGTAGCGCCAACAGGATTAACAGCATCTGCAGTGCAGTCTAGTAGTGCTAGTTTAAGCTGGACGGGCAGTGCCGGAGCTACTTTTGATCTTAGATATAGAGAAATAGGAACTACGAATTGGACAGTAATCAACCTATCTACAAATACAACTACGCTCACAGGATTATCATCAGAGACTACTTATGAAGCCCAAGTTCGTAGCATTTGTTCTGGAGCTACTACATCTCCGTATAGTGATGCAATATCATTTACGACAACCGTAACTCCAGCTTGTGCTGGAATTAATACATTCCCATATACAGAAGGGTTTGAAACTAATTTGGGTGTTTGGGTAAATGCCAATAATGATGATATTAATTGGACACGAGATAGTAATGGGACTCCGTCGAATGGTACTGGACCATCCTCTGCTCAGGAAGGATCTTTTTATCTGTTCACAGAAGCTTCTGGGAATGGAAGTGGATATCCGGGAAAAGTTGCCTTGTTAAATAGTCCTTGTATAGATTTAGGGAACCTAAGTGGTGCCACTTTAGAGTTTGCCTATCATATGAACGGTACGAATATGGGATCTTTAGAAGTCCTAGTCAGTTCTGACGAAGGAGCAAGTTATACAACGATATGGACAATAAATGGAAGTCAAGGAAATCAGTGGAATCAGGCTTCTATAGATTTGTCTTCGTATGCAGGTTCAGTAATTGAGTTTCAGTTTAAAGGTACAACAGGAAATGGATTCAGAAGTGATATAGCAATTGATGATTTTGCAATTATGTCTAGCATACCAGATACACAAGCTCCTTCTGCACCAACCAATCTTACAGCATCAAATGTTACAGGAACTACAGTAGATTTATCTTGGAACCCATCTACCGATGATATTGGAGTGTCTGAATATGAAATTTATCAAGGAACAACACTTTTTGCTACTTCAAGCTCTGTAAACACTACCGTAAGTGGACTAAACCCTAATACAACCTACACATTCGTGGTGATAGCAAAAGATGCAGCTGGTAATAGCTCAACCGAAAGTAATGAAGTTACTATTACAACAACAGGAGTAGTCATCACGTATTGTGATAGTCAAGGGAATAATGTGAACGATGAATTTATTGATTATGTAAGTATAGGAGGAATCGACAATGTTTCTGCAGCAACTACTGGATATTCTGATTTTACAAATCAAACAGGAGCTATTGCCTACGGTCAAAATACGATCATATTAAGCCTGAATTATACCGGTACAGTATATACAGAATATTGGAACGTGTGGATAGATTATGATAAAAGTGGAACTTTTGAAAGCTCAGAAAAAATCGTGTCAGAGTCTACCAGAAGTGATGCAAATCAATCCTATGATTTCACAGTGCCTTCTAGCGCATTATCTGGAACAACTAGAATGAGAGTAACCTTGAAATACAATGCTACTGCAACTCCTTGTGAAACATTTACGTATGGAGAGGTAGAGGATTATACAGTAAATATTGGTAGTACAAAAGCTTCAACAACTATTGGTAATGCTGATAGCTTTGATAGTAATACAAAACTTCGATTATATCCTAATCCTGTAACGAATGGAACCCTTTTTATTGATGGAGTTACTGATTCAGAAACAGAAATTACGATTTATAATTATGCAGGTCAAAAACTAATACATTCAAAATTTAACAATGGAAAAATAGATGTAAGTAACTTATCCAACGGTTTATATTTATTGCAAGTTGGAGATAATTCTACTAAAAGAATTGAACGGTTTGTAGTGCAATAATTTTGCTATAGGTAAATAGTAAAAAAATCTTTTTTAGAAAGGTCAAAATTCAAAGTGTTTTTCTTTTGAATTTTGACCTTTTTTTGTCCCGTAGTTGCAGTAGCTAATAGGTAATTTTCTTCTTAAAACCTTGGTGTATTCGTATCTTTGTATACGCTTTTCAAAGTACTGTAAATCATTGATTTTGATGACATGTCAATGAATAAAGTACGCTAACAGTTTACTGTATGATGTACAAAAAAAGAAAGGGTTTTTAGGCTCCTGCAGGTATTATAATTAAGCCTGAAAATCTTTACTCTTTTAAGTACAATTAACCAAGTTCTACGTAATTAAAACGATTCAAAAAAAAGGCAAACCTATCACCAATTTTCGGAGTGTATTAGATGTTTTTTTGAACATAATTATTTACGTGGAAGTAATCAAAACATTTTTAACATGTGAAATAAGCCATGACTACTATGTCGATAGATAGCTACATAGTTTATGGCAAATTACATCTGATGCCAGTTCTGATATTAAATTATACAAAAGGGAAATAATGGATTTTTGTGATATAGTAAAAAGAAAAATTAGTCATAGCCATAGCTACGAGTCATTTTTATTTTGAAGTAGAGTGCAAAAAGACACATTTTAACTGGGTAATTTAATATTAGAGATGGTATGATAGTCAAATAAACTAAAAAAATAAAAAACAGATGAATATTTTAGAAATGGCGCTATCTCAGTATGGCGTTACGGAGATTAATGGCTCCAAAGATCATCCACAGATCATTTCCTATTTTAATGAACTTGGCTTTGATGGCGCTCAATTGCATGATGAAACTGCTTGGTGCAGTGCATTTGCTAATTGGGTAGCAAAAAAATCTGGTTATTCCTATTCTGGTAAGCTTAATGCTAGAAGTTGGCTCAATGTTGGACAATCTACAAACACTCCAGGTGTGGGAGATGTTGTCGTTCTATGGAGAGAAAGCCGAACCAGTTGGAAAGGCCATGTTGGTTTTTTTATTAAAGAAACGAAGGGATTTGTATATGTTCTTGGAGGAAATCAAAACAATAAGGTATGTATTCAAGCATATCCTAAAAATCGAGTTTTAGAGTATAAAAAATTAACTAAAAATGGATAAAATTATAAATATATTATTTTGGTTACTTGCGATCCTATCACCCGTAAATGGGGTAATGATGACTATGGTCTTCCTAATTTTGGTAGATTTCATTACTGGTTCGTATGCTTCCTATAAAAACAAAGTTCCTATAAGTAGTGAACGAATAAGTAATACGATCTCTAAGTTTTTTATCTATAATTTGGTAATTCTAGCATCTTTTTTATTGGAAACTTTTATTGTAAATGAAGTTCCTTTTCTTAGAATAATTGCTGGTTTTATTGCCATTACAGAGATAAAATCAATTTTAGAAAACTTCAATAAAATTTATGGTATAGACCTTTTTAAAGCATTAGTAAGTATGCTAAAATTGGGAGGGCTTTCTGAAACTATAAATACCATCTCCAAAGAAGGAAAAAAATAGTGAGATAATTATAATCACTACACTTTTGAGGATGTAGATTTAGAATATTTCATTTTAATGAGCATTAGCAAATATGCAAGACCTGGCAGGTGGTTGCGTGGATAATTATATGATTATTCTAAAATGGAAATGAATCAAAGTGTAGTGGTTTTTACAAACCACATATAATAACGAAACAATACATAAAGAATGTCTATAAAAACAAAAGAAGAACTAAAATCATATTTCGAAACTGGAGATATTCCTACAGAACAGCAATATGAGGAGTTGATAGATGGTTTTTACCATAAGAATGAAGGAGAACTGGTTAAAAAAGTAGTAAAGGATAATGATGAAGCTGTTATCATTGAATTTACAAACGGTAATTCATTGAATATCCCTAAGTTTTGGGATATTGATCAAGTGAATGGATTGTTAGAAGCACTTTCCAATAAAGTAACGACTGAAGATGGAAAAGGGTTATCGTCTAATGATTTTACAACTGTTGAAAAACAAAAATTAGCCTCCTTGTCATCTACAGGAGGAAATATCACTGTTGATAGCACGTTATCTGATGCGTCTTTAAATCCTGTTCGAAATAACGCGATTACTACAGCACTAAATAATAAAGTTTCTATTAATGATGGAGAATACAGAGCATTAAAGAATTCTGTTTTAAAACATGATGTAAGAACCTATGCAAATGTAAAAGCAGACGAAATTACATTCGATAAGGATTTTATTGAAGTGGATAAATTATTGGATACTGATGGGAAATCCTTAGGAAGTTTTTTCTTTGTGAAAAATGTATACTCATCGTCTACAGGAGCATTTGCTTATTTTAAAAACAAAGGTAAAATTAAGATTAGAGCAAATAGGCATCCTCTCTCTTTAATTGTAGATACCACAAAGGAAACAGTTTCTTATAGCAATTATACGGGATATAGAATGCAATCATATAGTGGTCCAATTACCAATAAGCTTCTGGAAGATGTGTCTTTAAAATTTGAGTTAATACATATTGAAACAGGAGTAGATGAAATTGCGTCCATAAAAGATCGTGCTATAGAAAATATAGATATTGTAAATGGTAATTTACAACTAACTACGGCAACAAATCCTAGAAAAATAGTGGCTCAAATCTCTCTTAAGAGTTTGAAGATTGCTTTAGATAATGTGATTTAAACTGTACTGCTGTATTGGTCTAATAGATCATGAAAAAACCAGGTTGAATGATTTCAACCTGGTTAATTTCTAATTTAAAATTTTTGGAAAATGTGGTATAAAATGTCCAGCAATAAGGTGATGATACTTATTATTGCAATATTATCTATATACATATTAGCGCAAAAACAATGTGCTTCGGATCAAAAAACAGTATCAAAAAGCACTAAGATTACAATCGAACGTGATACTATTTATCAGATAAAAATAGATACTTTTTATCTTCAGACTGAAAAATATAAAACGGTGTATGTGCCTAAAAATGTTCCTAATGAATTTTCTGAATCCAAAATTAAGACAAAGAAAGCACCGAAAGCAACAGAATTGTATTTATTTGAAGAAGCCAGAGAGTATCTGGATACTTTAGAAAATGATGATTTGGAAATTTATAGTTATAATTTATTAAAAGGAGAATTGCTGTCTAGTAGTCTATCTTACAAATTAAAAGTACCTCGCGAAATTAAAACGACTACAACAATAGAACATCCAAAAACATATCGCAGTGGTTTGTATGGTTTTGCAGAAGCTGGAGGAAATCAAGAACGGTTTAGTAATATTGGTTTGGGATTGCAGTATAATCGAAAAGGAAAATGGTTTATAAGCTACAGAATGAATTTTAATCAACTTTCAACCGTGACTCATAATGTTGGTATTGGAGTCCGAATAAATTGATTATACTATCAGACCAAGTTTTAGAAAAAGAAACTTGGTCTGATAATGTATATAAGATTAACTGATTAATGCTTTTTTGGTAATAATTTCAATGCCGCTATCAATCAAATGCGTTATAGAAGGCTTTGCTGTTTTAATATGACCTAGATGTTTTAAAATATGATCCGCAAAATTGGGGTCTCGATCATGAATAAGCTCATATATCTCAATAGGTAATAACCAATCTTCAGAATGATCTTTTTTAATAATCGCAAAAACAGCTTCTAAAGAAAATTTAGTGTTCTCTCCATTTCTAACATTTTTGACAGCTTGGTATAAGGAATGTAGTTCTTTTTCTTGGTCTGTATAAATCCTTTTAATGGTATTCATATTTGGATTATGAGTAATCAAATCAAAAGAATAATCGTCTGCTGGACCCGAAAAAGCAGAGACAATTTCTTTTCCTACTGCAAGATCAAAAGTTCCCCATTCCGGTTCGAATAAGAATTCATCTTTGTATTTTATAGTACATTTTTTGAACTGAATAAGAATAAGTTCTCCTTTGATGTTACGCATTCCAGTAATATTAATTCCAGCAACAGTGATACCACTTTCAAACTCAAACTCAATATATTCTCCATCATAAAAATTATAGGCTTTCAAGTCTCTTGGAGACATATTTTCTATAGCCAGATTAATCCCTTTAAGTTTGCCTAAAGGAGATCTAAAACCATTTGGATGAGCATCGATTCCTTGACCAATTAATTCCTTTTCTCTAAAAGAAAGTGCAGTTGGCCCTTCAGTTTCGAAATAAATAACTTCATTATCCTCGTTTTTGATCATTCGAGTAAAAACGCCTGAAACCTGTAATCCAGTACTTAATTCGATAGTTCCAAGGTTTTGGGATTCAATCAATTTTGCAAGCCCTCGATGACCTCCTTTTCGTAATGCCATCGTATCTGCAAACTCTTCCAATACCTGACATAAATATGCGAAATCTGGAGTAACAAATAGTTGAGGTTGTGGTTTTGTAATATCAAAATCCTGAAAAGCAGCATCTGGATGATATGGTAATTTAACCACATTATCTGTCATACACCATTCACTTTCTCCAATTGAAGAAAGTAATCCAGCACCATAAATTTTTGGATCATCAACAGCTCCAATCAATCCATATTCAACAGTCCACCAATGTAGATTTCTGATCAGAGCCATCTCAGAAGGTTCTGATTTTTGGTTTTGCAATTCATTGACTCTGTTTTCTGCATTTTCAATGTCCTTAGGATCTGTATCTGAAGATTCTTTTAATATGGAAAGTGTTCGAACTGCATCATACATATCATAATCCTTCTTTGAAGAAATAGCTTTACAACCTATTTTTCCAAAACGGCGTAAATATTCAGCATAATCTGGATTTGCAATAATAGGAGCATGTCCGGCGGCTTCATGTATGATATCAGGAGCAGGAGTATATTCTATATTTTCAAGTTGTCTAATATCTGAAGCTATCACTAAAATATTGTACGCCTGAAATTCCATAAAGGAATTCGGAGGAATAAACCCATCTACCGCAACGGCTGCCCACCCAATTTCCTTTAAGATTCTATTCATGCCGTACATGCTAGGTATTTCATTAATAGAGATTCCTGTTTTCTCTAATCCTTTTAAATAAGATTTATGTGCTACTTTACTTAATGAAGCAATATTTTTACGCATCACATATCTCCATACAGCTTGATCAATAGGCGTGTATTCATCATAATTCTGTGGTTTGATGAATTGCTTAAGATGAGGTGGTAGTCTGTCAAGTAAAGGATTAGATTCTATTTGTGATGACATTTGTTAATTAAATTTTGTGAGCTAATTTCGGATTCCGAAAAGTACTAGTTTTAAAGCTAAGATTAGAATTAATTAACTAATTTTGTTAAGAATCGGTAGGGTTTTGATGATATTCACTGTTATTATTAAAAAGCTATTTGTTATTTTGAATTTTAAAATTAAAAGTCAAATTCACTAATTATAAAAATATTATGAAAAAAATTATCTTTTTCGCTGCATTATGTCTTTGTAGTTTCATTGTTAAGGCACAAGTTACTAATCAAGGAAATCCAGCTAGTTTCTCCATGGTTCTTCAAAAAACGGCTTCTGAAATCAGTATGCCCTCTTTTGATTTAGAAAAAATTAAGGAAGAAGACAAAGTGAATGATCAAATCATGGGTAAGCCGTACAGGTTTGGTCATGAGTTTAAGGTAGATTTGAATATTAAGAAAGAAGGAACTCTAGATGTGTTGCCTAACGGAGACCATGTATACAGATTAGGAATTTATTCGAAAGGAGCAAAAACATTAAACTTTGTTTTTAATAAATATAAAGTTCCTACTGGTGCTACCATCTATCTATATAATGATGATAAAAGCGATGTGTTAGGAGCCTATACCAATGTGTTTAATAGGGCTGATGAAATGCTAGGAACTTGGATGGTTGCTGGAGAGAAAGTATGGATAGAATACAGAGAGCCTAAAAATGTGATCGGTCAGGGAGATTTGAATTTAGGAAGAGTTATCCATGGATATAGATCTATTACAGATGCTGATGTTCAGGAAAAAGCACTAAATGATTCTGGAGACTGTAACCAAGATGTAGATTGTCCTGTAGGTGCAGATTTTGATGATATCAAAGATCGTTTAAAGCATTCTGTTGCTTTTATTATCATGCAAGGGTTTGTATGTTCGGGTAATTTAATAAATAATGTGAATAATGATGGAACTCCTTACTTTTTAACAGCGAATCACTGTGATGCTGGTCCAGAATCAACTTGGGCATTCCGTTTTAATTGGATAAGTCCAAATCCTTCTTGTTCAACAACAACACCAAGTACCGATGCACCTGTGAACCAAACCACAAGTGGTGCAACTAGATTAGCTACCAATTCAGAATCTGATGTTCGGTTATTACGATTAGATGGTGGACTAAATGATCTTTGGGATTTAGAATTTGCTGGATGGGATCGATCAGGAAATACTCCTCCAAGTTTTACAATTGGAATACATCATCCAAGTGGGGATATCATGAAAGTATGTAGAGAAAATAATCCCGTTACTAAAACAGCTATAAATTTTAATGGAAACACTTCGACCGAAATGTGGAATGTAGCTGACTGGGATTTGGGTGTGACTGAAGGAGGTTCGTCTGGTTCTGCGCTTTTTGATTCTAATGGAAGAATTATAGGTCAGTTAGCAGGAGGTGCTGCAGCGTGTAATGGAACTAATGATAATAATCAGTTTGATGTTTACGGACGTTTTGATATATCTTGGAATTTTGGTACTACAGATGCAACAAGACTTTCTAATTGGTTAGATCCAGATAATACAGGAGTAACAGTGCTTAACTCTATTTCTTATAACACTGTTTTAGGTGTTGAAGAAAACAAATTGGACAGTGAGACTACATTCTATCCTAACCCTTCCAATGGTATTTTTAATGTTGCTAACAATTCTGGAAGCAAATTAACATATACTGTCTTTAGTATCACGGGTAAAAAGGTAGGAGCAGGAGAGATTGCTGATGAAAATACTGTGCTTAATATGTCATCTAATGTTAGTGGTGTATATTTTGTGACAATTACAAATACTTCAAATAGCGCTACAATAAGTAAGAAAGTAGTGATCAATAAGTAAAATTATTAAAAGAAAATATGCTATTAAAAAAGGGTTTTTAGATATCTAAAAACCCTTTTTTAATAGCATATTTTATATAATTACTGTTCTTTTGCAGTAATGATTTCTTTTTTATTTGCATCATTAAAAACTAATGATTTATTGTCTGTATTGCATGTTTGTAGTTCAGATAATGCCTTAAAAAATTGTTTTTCCACATTACCGCTTTTTTCACAATATCGTTTAGTTGCCATTGGGAAACCTGCAGAATACACCTTTTCTTTTACTGTATAATCACATGTATATGTATTACATCCAGAAAAGCCAGACATCGTTTTGTTTTCAGGATCAATAATGATAGTGAGTTTATGCTCAGAAACATTTTCACCATATAGGGTTATAACATCATAAGTTCCTTTTGGTTCTGATTGGTTTTTATTGATGTTGTTTTCAGAATTAGTGTTTTTTGTACTGTTGCAATTAGCGAACAAAAAAAGACAGCATAATAATAAGCCTACTTGCTTCATGATGATTTGGTTTTAAAGTGGAACATCAAAGAGATGTGATTTTATTTCGAATATAACAAATTTATTATATTTTTAGTTTTTTATCACTTATGAGAATGTAGATTAGAACGTAATATTTGTTCTGTAAAAAAGCAATAAACCCCTTATGCCTATGAAACAGGAAAGTAGAAAGCAAGAAATTATAAATGCAGCAGCTATTCTTTTTAAAGAAAAAGGCTACAGTGCGGTTACAATGAGAGATCTTGCTACTGCAATGGGTATTAAAGCAGCGAGTCTTTATAATCATATTCAATCTAAACAAGAAATTTTAGCTACCATTATTATAGAATTGGCAGAAGAGTTTACTACAGGAATGAATCAGATTGTAGACTCAGAAAAAACAACCGTTCAAAAGTTAGAAAATATCATAGACCTTCATATTGACGTTACTTTGAGAAATGCTGATGGTTTAGCATCTCTAAACAATGATTGGATGCATCTTGAAGAAGATAATCTTATTTATTTCGAAAAAATGCGACAAGACTATGAAGAGAATTTTAGAGATATTGTGAAAAAAGGAGTTGACACAAACGAAATAAAACCATACAATATTGAAATTATTGTTTTTTCAACACTTTCTACGCTAAGAACTCTTTATTTGTGGTATCCTAAACAGAAAGATATAGATGCTAATATTCTCAAAAAAGATATGATATCAGTACTCTTAAAAGGGGTCATTTGATAAAGTATAAGGCTGGGTTTTCAGAATTAACAAATAATTATTTGTTTCTCAAACTAACAATTGTTAGTTTTGTTTCACTATAACGTTGTAGTAAAATTGATTATGACTGATTTTTATAGTTTAAAAGTTGCTAAAACTCAGAAAGAAACTAAGGATTGCGTAGCAATTACTTTTGAGATTCCAGAAGAATTAAAATCTTTATTTCAATATAAGCAAGGTCAATATCTTACACTCAAAACTTCAATTAATGGAGAAGATGTAAGAAGGTCGTATTCCTTATGTTCAAGTCCTGTGGAGGATAAATGGCAAGTTGCGGTAAAACAAATTGAAGGAGGACTTTTTTCAAGTTTTGCGAATAACGAACTTAGTTCTGGAGATATTCTAGACGTAATGCCACCTGCAGGAAATTTTTATGTGGAAACAGATGTTACAAAACCCAAAAACTATATTGTTTTTGCTGCAGGCAGTGGAATTACTCCAATACTATCCATTATAAAAACGCATCTTGCATTAGAACCCAATAGTTCATTCAAGTTGTTTTACTTGAATCGCAATGTGAAATCTATTATCTTTAAGGAAGAGATAGAAGCTTTACGCAACAAGTATTTTGGTCGATTAGAAATATTCTATTTATTGACCAAAGAACATCGAGATATACCGCTTTTAAATGGAAGGTTTACTGAAGAAAAAATAGAAGAATTAACCTCCAAAGTCTTCGATGTAAATTCGATCGATGATTGCTTTATTTGCGGTCCCGAAGAAATGATATTTCTGATAAGAGATGGTCTCGTAAAAGCAGGCTTGTCTAAAGAAAAAATTCATTATGAGCTTTTCTTCTCTGGTACTACTGAAGGTGATCAGAAAAAAGTAGCAAAAGTACTTGAACAGAAATTTGACGGTACCGAAGTAACGATTATCGATGGAGGAAAAGAATTTCATTTCGCCATGGATGATGATCATGATAATATTCTTGATGGAGCAATTGCCGCAGGTGCGGATCTTCCGTTTGCATGCAAAGGAGGGGTTTGTAGTACCTGTAAGTGTAAAGTTGTAGATGGTGCTGTAGAGATGAAAATTAATTACGCGCTAGAAGAAGATGAGGTAGCAAAAGGTTTGGTGCTTTCTTGTCAAGCTGTTCCTACTACAGAAAAAGTAGTAGTAGATTTTGATGTCTAAAAATTAGTAGTGACTCTTAGAGATAATGGAGTCTAAATCATAATAAAAACTGTTGTTATGAGTGAAAAGGAAATAAAAAACCTCGAAGAAATCTTTGAAGAAAAGATTGCTAGAGACGAAAAGATTGAACCGAAAGATTGGATGCCAGAGAAATATAGAAAGACACATATTCGTCAGATATCTCAGCATGCACATTCAGAAATAGTAGGGATGTTACCAGAAGGTAATTGGATTACCAGAGCTCCCTCTTTAAGAAGAAAAGTAGCTTTGCTAGCAAAAGTGCAGGATGAAGCTGGACATGGATTGTATCTATACAGCGCATGCGAGACTTTAGGCATTTCAAGAGATGAATTATACGATCAGTTACATACAGGAAAAGCTAAATATTCCAGTATTTTCAATTATCCAACCATTACTTGGGCTGATATTGGAGCAATAGGGTGGTTGGTAGATGGAGCTGCCATTATCAATCAAGTACCCTTATGTAGTACTTCTTATGGACCCTATGCAAGAGCTATGATTAGAGTATGTAAAGAAGAGAGCTTTCATCAAAGACAGGGTTTTGAGATAATGATGACTTTGGCTAAGGGAACTCCAGAACAAAAAGAAATGGCGCAGGACGCCTTAAATCGTTGGTGGTGGCCTTCTTTAATGATGCTTGGGCCTACGGATGCAGAATCAGTGCATACAGAACAATCAATGAAGTGGAAATTGAAACGCAAAACTAATGACGAATTACGTCAGCAGTTTATTGATCAAACAGTACCGCAAGCTGATTTGATTGGTCTTACAGTTCCAGATCCAGATTTAAAATGGAATGAAGAAACGGGACATTATGATTTTGGTGAAATTGATTGGGAAGAGTTCTGGCAGGTAGTAAAAGGTCATGGCCCATGCAATAAAGAACGTATGAATGCTAGAGTAAATGCTTGGGAAAAAGGAGAATGGGTAAGAGATGCCGCAATGGCGTATGCAAAAAAGAAAGAAGATAAAAAATTGAAAGCAGCAATCTAAAACATAAGAAATGAAGAATAATTGGCCACTTTGGGAAGTGTTTGTTAGAAGTAAAAATGGCTTAGAACATAGACACTTTGGAAGCTTACATGCTGCTGATGCAGAAATGGCTTTAGAAAATGCCAGAGATGTGTATACAAGAAGAAGTGAAGGAGTAAGTATTTGGGTTGTGGAATCAAAGCATATTAATGCTTCAAATCCAGATAATAATGGAGAACTTTTTGAACCAGCTCATGATAAAATCTATAGACATCCTACTTTTTATGAATTACCAGATGAGGTAAAACATATGTAATTATTGTGAATACAATAATTACAATTCCCGTGAAGACGGGAAACTTTTAAAGTGAATTTTGACGTTAATTAAAAGATACCCGCTTTTGCGGGCAGTATCATGAAAAACGAAAATTTAGTTCAATATATATACGGAATAGCAGATAATGCGCTAATCTTAGGTCAACGCTTGTCAGAACTATGTGGTCATGGTCCTAATTTAGAAACGGACATCGCAGGTACCAATATAGCTTTAGATCTGTTAGGTCAAACTCGTAGTTATTACCAATATGCAGCAAGTTTGGTTGGTGAAGGAAAAACGGAAGATGACATAGCATTTCTACGAACAGAAAGGCAATACAAAAATGTATTGCTGGTAGAACAGCCTAATAACCATTTTGGGTATGTGATAACGAGACAATTCTTATTCGATGTTTTTCATCTTTTATTGCTTCAACAATTGCAAAATAGTAAAGATGAAACATTAGCTGCAATTGCCAAAAAAGGAATAAAAGAAGTTAGTTATCATAGAAGATTCTCTTCTGATTGGATGAAAAGATTGGGAGATGGAACAGAAGTGAGTCATCATAAAGTTCAGGAAGCAGTTAATGATTTATGGAGATTTACAGACGAACTTTTTCACATGACAGATAATGATACTATTGCTGCAAATGAAGGAGTAGGAATCGATGTTAGTCAGTTAAGAAGTGATTATTTTAGAATAGTAGGAGAAATTCTTGAAGAATCAACATTGACTATTCCAGAAATAAAATATTACCAAAAAGGAGGTAAACAAGGAATTCATAGTGAGCACATGGGGTATTTATTATCTGATCTACAATATATGCAACGATCCTATCCAAATATGAAGTGGTGACCATACAGTTGCAACCACATATCGATCCAAAACTGATTCCAATTCTGGAGAAGGTTCATGACCCTGAAATTCCTGTTTTAGGAATTTTGGATATGGGAGTGGTGCGTTCTGCAATAATGATTGATAACGTGGCTCAAATAAAAATTACTCCAACATATAGTGGATGCCCTGCAATGGATGTGATTGGAGATGATATTGTTAGTGCCTTCGAAAAGGAGAAAATCAATGCTAATGTGCAATTAGTTCTTTCACCAGCTTGGACAACCGATTGGATTACACCTAAAGGAAGAAAAGCACTTGAAGAATATGGTGTTGCTGCACCTCTTGAAGAAGAAGCCGATAAAGCAGTCTTATTAGAAGGAAAAAAGATGGTAAAGTGCACAAATTGCGGTTCAACCAATACCAAAATGATTAGTCAGTTTGGTTCTACAGCTTGCAAAGCACTATTTCAATGCGAAGATTGTTTAGAACCTTTTGATTATTTTAAATGTTTAAAATGACAGCTTGCTGTCATCCTGATGCAAATCAGGATCCCAATGTTATGTAAGACAAGATGATACTAGGACTCAGGACTACCATATATAAAGTAAGTGATCTGGATAAAGCCAAAGAGTGGTATGCAAAAGCTTTTGAAGTAAAACCTTATTTTGATGAACCATATTATGTGGGCTTAAATATTGGTGGATTCGAATTAGGTCTCCAACCAGAAGAGAATAGTGCTACTAATAAAACTGAAAATGTACTTTCTTATTGGGGAGTTGAGGATATAGAGAAAGCATATCAAAAACTTATCGATTTAGGAGCAATATCTCATGAAAAACCAACGAATGTTGGAGGTGAGCTAATGGTAGCTACTGTAAAATGTCCTTGGGGTAATATCATCGGAATTATATATAATCCGTACTTTAAAATAGAAACACAATAACCAAAAAATAATCCTTAAGAATTTCTCTTTTTGTGGAAAATGAGGATCAATAATCTATGAGTTCAATACAAATAAAAATAGAAAACGGAGTTGCCTGGATTACACTAAATCGCCCGGAAACATTCAACAGTTTTAACAGAGAAATGGCACTTTCTCTTCAAAGTACACTAGATGATTGCAAAAGTAATGATGAGGTAAGAGCTATTGTATTAACTGGAAATGGTAAAGCTTTTTGTGCAGGACAGGATTTGAAAGAAGTTACATCTCCAGAATTAAACCCTGGTTTTAGAAAGATTTTAGAAGAACACTATAACCCAATTGTACAGCGAATAAGAAGTATTGAAAAACCAATCATTGCTGCATTAAATGGAGTTGCAGCGGGAGCAGGAGCAAATATTGCATTGGCTTGTGATATTGTGATTGCTTCAGAAGCCTCTAGTTTTATTCAAGCATTTAGTAAAATTGGTTTAATCCCTGACAGTGCAGGTACATTCTTTTTACCAAGACTAATTGGTTTTCAAAAAGCTTCAGCTTTGATGATGTTAGGAGATAAAGTTTCCGCTAACGATGCAGAATCTTTAGGAATGGTTTACAAAGTAGCTCCAGTAGAAAGTTTTGTGGAAGAAGTCGGAAAAATAGCAAATAAAATGGCAGTAATGCCAACCAAAGCTTTAGGGTTGACAAAAAGACTACTTAATCAATCTATGGTTAATAATCTAGAGCAACAACTCTCTCTAGAATCCGACCTTCAAATAGAGTCTGCGGAAACTGAAGATTATGCAGAAGGAGTAAACGCATTTATAGAAAAAAGAAAACCTGTTTTTAAAGGAAAGTAAATGGTAGTAGGAATTATAGGGTCCGGAACAATGGGTAGTGGTATTGCGCAAGTAGCTGCCACAGCTGGTAATGCTGTAAAAGTATTTGATACTAAAAAAGAAGCTTTAGAAAAAAGCAAACTAGCGTTAGAAAAAATATTATCTCGTCTTATAGAAAAAGGAAGAATAACAGAAGGCGATAAAAGTAATATTCAAGGTAATATCCAATATGTTGATTCTTTACAAGACTTAAGCGATACTGATTTGGTAATTGAAGCTATTATCGAGAATCTGGAAATCAAACAAAAAGTATTTTCAGAATTGGAGTCATATGTTTCAGAAGAGACCATCATAGCATCTAATACTTCCTCTTTGTCAATCGCTTCCATTGCAGCTTCCTTAAAAAAACCTGAAAGATGCATCGGAATTCACTTCTTTAATCCTGCTCCATTAATGAAGTTGGTTGAGGTAATTCCAGCAGTACAGACCTCAGAAGATATTACTAAAAAAGTTGTAAGTATTATTACTGATTGGAAAAAAGTAGTGGCATTGGCAAAAGATACACCAGGATTTATTGTCAATAGGGTTGCTAGACCGTTTTATGGAGAATCATTAAGAATTTTTGAAGAAGGTATTGCGGATATTTCTACTATAGATCAAAGTTTAAAAGAACTAGGAGGTTTTAGAATGGGACCATTTGAGTTGATGGATTTTATTGGGAATGATGTCAATTATACGGTTACGGAAACTGTATTCACTGCTTTTTATTATGATCCTCGATACAAACCTTCTTTTACTCAAAAAAGATTATCTGAAGCTGGGTATCTTGGAAGAAAATCAGGAAAAGGGTATTACAATTATGACGATGGTGGAAGAGTAACTTCACAAAATGTAGGTGGCGCTTCAAGTTCTAATAGAACTGAAAAAATATCTAAAGAAGAACTTCCTCAATATATATTCAATCGAGTTTTAGTTATGTTAATCAATGAAGCTGCTGATGCACTGTTTTGGAACATAGCTTCTGCTGAAGATATTGATAATGCAATGACCAAAGGCGTTAATTATCCTAAAGGATTGTTAGCTTGGGCTGATCAAAAAGGTATTGATTGGTGTGTTAATAAACTAGACAAACTATACAACGAATATCATGAAGATCGATATCGCTGTAGTCCTATACTAAGAAGAATGTTGGAAGAAAATAAGCAATTTTTTAATGATTAAAGGAATTGATATACCGCATAAAATGATAAGCCTTGACCCCTTTAGTCAATGGCTAGGGATTGAAGTTTTAGAGGTAGAAAAGGGTAGATGCAAAGTTGGGATGACTATACGAAACGAAATGTTGAATAGTATGGGGAAAGCACATGGTGGAATATCCTATAGTTTGGCTGACACTGCTTTTGGTTTTTCAGCAAATACACATGGAAAATATGCGGTTTCTATCGAAACATCCATTAACCATATAGAAGCACTAGAAAAAGGTGATTATTTAACTGCCGAAGCAGTTACGGATATTTCAAAAACAAAAGTTGGATTTAATATTGTAGAAGTAAAAAGAGGAGAGCAAATTGTAGCACTTTTTAAAGGAGTCGTTTATAGAACGAATAAAGATTGGGAATAGTTTATAACTAACTATCATACACACAAACAAATGAGAATATTATTAGCAGCAGTAATCCTGTTATCATTTCTTTCTTGTGGGAAGGAAACAAAGTCTAAAAAGGAAATACTAGAGGGGACAGAATCTATTACTTCTGAAACTGCAGAACAAACTTCAGAGGAAGTAGAAAGTGCTTTGGGGGATCTGTTTAATGACCAAATAGACATGGAGATTGATGAATCAGTTTTCGTAATTGATAATGGAACGAACCGTGCCAATGAAGATATGTCTGCTGGTATAATGAAAATGGTGGCTCCACAACCATATGAAGCTTTTAAAGCAAGAATGCAACAAGAACCTGAAGAGCAAAATGGAGTTACTTCTCTAGGAATAGAAGAAGTAGATCTGAGAGGAAAAACAGTTCTAGTTCAAAAGTCTACAACAAAAGATGAAACTGGAGAAGAGATGATGATGATGATGCATGCGTTTGCTGCCGGAGAGAATAAAACAATTATGATTTCTTCTTATTATATGAAATCTGAAGAATCTAAATATTTACCGTTGATAGAAAAATCGGTGCTATCAGCAAAATTGAAAGAATAAAAACACATGAAAGAAGCTTATATCATTGATGGAGTAAGAACTCCAATAGGTAATTACAAAGGAACACTTTCAGCTGTTAGAACAGATGATTTAGGCGCTTTGGTAATTCAAAAATTAGTAGAAAATAATCCTAATATTCCAAAAGAAGCGTATGATGATGTCATAATGGGTTGTGCTAATCAGGCAGGTGAAGATAATAGAAATGTAGCTAGAATGTGCTCTTTGTTAGCAGGCTTACCTTTTACCGTTCCCGGAGAAACTGTAAATCGTTTATGTAGTTCAGGATTATCAGCAATTATTCATGCTAATCGTGCAATCAAGGCAGGAGATGGAGATCTTTTTATTTCTGGTGGAGTAGAAAATATGACTCGAGGGCCGTACGTAATTGCAAAACCATCTTCGGCATTTGGTAACGATTCTAAAATGTATGATTCCAGTTTTGGTTGGCGATTTGTGAATAAAAAAATGCATGAACTGTATGGAACTGATGGTATGGGGAATACAGCTGAGAATCTAGTGGAGAAATATAATATCTCACGAGAAGATCAAGATGCATTTGCATATTGGAGTCAGATGAAAGCTACAAAAGCCAGAGAATCTGGAAGGTTAGCAAAAGAAATTACTACAGTAGAAATTCCACAACGTAAAAAAGACCCAATCCTGTTTTCCGCAGATGAATTTATAAAACCAACGACAACAAAAGAGGTATTAGCAAAACTACGCCCCGCTTTTAAGAAAGAAGGTAGTGTTACTGCTGGTAACTCTTCAGGTCTTAATGATGGAGCAGCGGCGACCATTATTGCTTCAGAAGATGCCGTTCAACAATATGGGTTGAATCCGATTGCAAGAATAGTTAGTTCGGCAGTAGTTGGGGTGGAGCCAAGAATTATGGGAATAGGCCCTGTACAAGCTTCCAACAAAGCCTTAGAAAAAGCAGGGATTACTATGGATGATATTGACGTTATAGAATTAAACGAAGCTTTTGCATCGCAAGCATTAGCTTGTATAAGAGAATGGGGATTGAAAGACGATGACCCTAGAATTAATCCGAATGGGGGATCTATTGCGATCGGTCACCCTCTTGGAGTAACAGGAACTAGAATTGCGTATTCTGCTGCTTTAGAATTACAAGAACAAAACAAACGATATGCGTTGATTACTATGTGTGTTGGAGTTGGTCAAGGATACGCATGTGTAATCGAAAGAGTATAATAATACCAAATATAAGAGCTGATATTTTTACGAATACAGAAAAAATATAATAATGAAAACACTACAAAGCTATATCAACGGAACGTGGGCAGAAGGAGCTGGTGATGGTATCATTATGCATGATGCAGTAACAGGAGATGTAATTGGTCGTTCTACAACTGATGGATTAGATATTCCATCGGTATTACAATACGGAAGAAGTAAAGGAGGAGAGGTTTTAAGAAAAATGACCTTTCAGGAAAGAGGAAATATGCTTAAAAAATTAGCATTGTACCTGACCAAGCGTAAAGAAGAATTTTATGAGATAAGCTATCGCACTGGAGCTACTCGTATAGATAGTTGGATAGATATAGAAGGAGGATTCGGAAACTTGTTTGCCAATGCTTCGTTAAGAAAATTGTTTCCTAATCAATCCTATCATGTAGAAGGAGATCCTGTGGATTTATCTAGAGGAGGACGATTTATGGCACATCATATTTTGGTGCCAAAACGAGGTGTTGCGGTTCATATAAATGCATTTAACTTTCCTATTTGGGGTATGTTAGAAAAATGCGCAGTGAACTGGATGGCTGGTATGCCTGCAGTAGTTTTACCAGCACCGCAGACAGCATATTTGACTGAAGCTGTGGTGCGTGTAATTATTGATTCTGGAATTTTACCAGAAGGCTCTTTGCAATTGCTAAGTGGTATGACCAAAAATATTTTGGATACTGTAGAATCTCAAGATGTAGTCACCTTTACAGGATCAGCGCATACAGGTAAATTGTTAAAAGCGCATCCTAGATTAATTGAAGAGTCAGTTCCTTTTACAATGGAAGCAGATTCTTTGAATGCCTCTGTCCTAGGAAAAGATGCAATACCAGGTACTCCAGAATTTAATCTTTTTATCAAAGAAGTAAGAAAGGAAATGACCGTTAAAACTGGTCAAAAGTGTACTGCTATTAGAAGAATTATTGTTCCGTCTAATTTGGTAGAAGATGTTCAAATTGCACTGGGACAACAATTAGATAAAGTTACGATCGGTGATCCAAGATTGAAGGAAGTAAGAATGGGCGCCTTGGCTAGTAAACAACAAGTAGAAAGTTTCCGTAATAATGTGTCTGAAATAGCAAAGACGGCTCAAATGGTGTATGGTAGTTTGGATACCATAGAAACAGTTGGTGCTGATGCAGAAAAAGGTGCCTTTGTAAGTCCAATTTTAATGAGACAAGATGATCCTTTCAAGAATACTGAAGCGCATATTATTGAAGCATTTGGACCAGTTTCTACAATTATGCCCTATGATACCTTAGATGATGCTATTACTCTTGCTCATATGGGTAAAGGATCTTTAGTGTCTTCTATTTTTACCTATGATGATCAGATTGCCAAAGAATTTGTAGTAGGAGCAGCTTCACATCATGGACGTATTCTAGTAGGAAATCGTGAAAATGCAAAACAAAGTACAGGTCATGGTTCTCCATTACCGATGTTAACACATGGAGGTCCAGGTCGCGCTGGTGGTGGAGAAGAAATGGGAGGAATGCGAGGTATTAAGCATTACATGCAGCGATGTGCAGTGCAAGGTACTCCAACAACGCTTACTGAAGTAACCGGAATTTATCAAGCCAATTCAAAGTATAAAGAAACGGATAAGCATCCATTTGCATATCATTGGGAAGATATCGAACCTGGAATGTCTTTAAAAACTCATAAAAGGACAGTTACTGATACCGATATTATAAATTTTGCAAATCTTACTTGGGATCACTTTTATGCCCATACAGATATCACATCACTAGAGGGAAGTATTTTCGAAAAAAGAACTGCACATGGTTACTTTATTTTAGCAGCTGCTGCAGGTCTTTTTGTATATCCTAACAAAGGTCCGGTTGCTGCAAATTATGGATTAGAGGAATGTAGATTCTTACGTCCAATTTATCATAATGATACAGTATATGTAAGATTAACTTGCAAGCAAAAGATTGATCGTGATCATAGAGGTAAAGAGTTACCAAGTGGCATTGTAAAATGGTTTGTAGAAGTATTCGATCAAGAAGATGAATTAGCTGCAATAGCTACAATTTTGACAATGGTACAAAAAAAATCACCATTTGTACAAGTGAATCGTTCAAATATTGAAGGATATTTAGCAAAGCTTACTGATGATATGAAACCTAAGTGGGGAATGATGACTCCGCAACATATGGTAGAACATCTAGAATACACAGTACGGATAGGAGCAGGGGAAATTCAAGATTTCGAAATTGCTACTCCAGAAGAGTATTTGGAGAAAGTACAAGAGATGATCTATAATCATAAACCAATGCCTAGAGAACACCAACATCCTTTGATGAAAAAAGGAGATCTAGAAGCTTTGAAACATGAAGATCTGGTTACTGCTAAATCAAAACTGCTAGAAGCATTGGATAACCTAGAAGTATTTTTTAAAGAAAATCCAGAAGCAGTGACCAAAAATGCAGTTTTTGGAGAAATGAATAAGTTCGAATGGGATCTATTGAATGTGAAGCATATGAATCATCATTTTGAGCAATTCAATCTATTGGATTGAATTGCTCAAAAATTCCCGTGAAGACGGGAATCTTTTATGAATCAAAGCTAAAATGACAATTTGGATTGTATATATAATCACTAATAAAAAAGATGGAGTTCTTTATATAGGAGTTACGAAAGATTTGAAAAGAAGGATGTATCAGCATAAAAACAAAGTACATCCAAAAACTTTTTCTGCAAGATACAACCTTGATAAATTAGTGTATTTTGAAGATTATAGTATAAAAGAAGAAGCTTATACTCGAGAAAAACAAATGAAAAAGTGGAATAGAGAATGGAAGATTAAACTTATTAAAGAACATAATCCAGATTGGGATGATCTAAGCAGAGATTTAAGATAAATATTTAGAAATTAAAATAAGTTTCCCGCTTCCGCGGGAAGAAACTATGACAGCACCTTACGTAAATATCGATATAGAGAATGGAATTGGAACGATAGAGTTCTTTCATCCAGCACATAATTCATTACCAGGAGATATTCTGGCAAAACTAGCACAAACAATTACAGAAGCTGGTGAGAATGAACAAATAAAGGTAATTGTTCTGAAAAGTGGTGGTAACAGAACCTTCTGTGCCGGAGCCAGTTTTAAAGAGTTGATCAATATTAATGATGCGGAGACAGGTAAAGTCTTTTTTTCTGGTTTTGCTAATGTGATAAACGCAATGCGTAAATGTCCAAAATTTATTATTGGTCGCGTACAAGGTAAAACAGTTGGAGGAGGAGTTGGACTTGCATCTGCAACGGATTATTGTATGGCTAGCAAGTTTGCTTCAATTAAATTAAGTGAGCTAAATGTTGGGATTGGCCCCTTTGTAGTTGGTCCTGCCGTAGAACGCAAAATTGGGTTATCCGCCATGTCTCAAATAGCCATTGATGCAAATTCTTTTTATGAAGCAGAGTGGGCTCGTGATAAAGGTTTATTTACCAAAGTTTTTGAAGATACAGAAACGTTAGATGCAGAGGTGAAGGCCGTTGCAGAACATCTATGTACATATAATCCTGAAGCCATGTCAGAAATGAAAAAAGCATTTTGGACAGGTACTGAACACTGGGATACCTTATTAGCAGAAAGAGCAGTAATCAGTGGTAGATTAGTACTGAGTGATTTTACAAAAGAAACTTTGAAACGTTTTAAATAAATTATGATTTACTCTTTTAAAGGATATATACCCATAGTACATCCAAGTAGTTTTGTACACCCGTTGGCTGCAGTAACTGGTAATGTGATTATCGGAAAAAATTGTTACATAGGCCCTGGAGCAGCTATTCGTGGTGATTGGGGAGAGATCATTTTAAAAGATGGAGTAAATGTGCAAGAAAACTGTACTGTACATATGTTTCCTGGTAAATCTATTGTGCTTAAAGAAAGTGCTCATGTGGGTCACGGAGCAGTGATTCATGGTGCTAATTTAGGATGTAATTGTCTGATTGGCATGAATACGGTTATCATGGATGATGCTGAAATTGGAGATGAGTGTATTGTAGGGGCTATGTCTTTTGTAAAAGCGAAAACAGTTTTCCCCAAGAGGAGCTTAATTGTGGGCAATCCTGCGAAAGTTATCAAAGAAGTATCTGATGAGATGATTCATTGGAAAACAAAAGGGACTCAATTATATCAGCAATTACCTGCTGATTGTTTTGAATCTTTACAGGAAGTAGAACCGTTACGAGAAGTACCCGTAAATAGACCAACTCAAGAAGCTTTTTATAAAACACTAGAAGAATTTAAACGAAAAGGATGAATATAGATCAGCTGACAAGGGAATTAGAGCCATTACGAATGCAACTTGAAAAGCATCCTTTATATAATCAAATGAAGGAGGTTGAAGATGTCAGAGTATTTATGGAGAATCATGTTTTTGCCGTTTGGGATTTTATGTCTTTACTGAAAAGCCTGCAAATACATTTAACTACTGTAAATCTTCCATGGATACCTTCCAGTAATCCAAAAATAAGACGTTTTGTAAATGAAATCGTTTTGGGTGAGGAAAGTGATATAGATAGATCAGGGAAATCCGTTAGTCACTTTGAGATGTACCTTGATGCTATGGAAGAAGTTGGAGCAGATACTGGTCAGATTAATGCCTTGATTAAAAGAGTTTCTGAAGGAGAAAAAGTACAAGATGCTATAAATGATTTAGTCATTTCAGAAAGCGTTAAAATGTTTATGAAGTTTACGTTTGATGTAATCGCAACTAACAAACCCCATATCATAGCGGCTGTGTTTACTTTTGGTAGAGAAGATCTAATTCCAGATATGTTTATAGAAATCGTAAAAGGAATTCAAAATAATTCTGATGTAAACCTTGAAAAACTAGTGTATTATTTGGAAAGGCATATAGAATTGGATGGAGATGAACACGGACCACTTAGTTTAGAAATGGTTTCTTCACTTTGTAAAACTGAACAGCAATGGGAAGAGGCATTACTATATAGCAAGATGGCCTTAGCAAACCGAATAACGCTATGGAGTAGTATTTCGGAAGTGTTCAAAACAGTACTATAGTATAAGAAAATTTAATTTCTTAATTAAACTAACAAACATTAGTTCGTTTAAAATTGTAAATTTAGATACATAGAAATCGAGTAATATAAAGATGTCGACAATAGAATTGAAAATGCCCAAAATGGGTGAAAGTATTTCTGAAGCAACCATTTTAAATTGGTTGAAAAAAGTAGGAGACCCTGTTGAAGAAGATGAGACTATTCTAGAAGTAGCCACTGATAAAGTAGATTCTGAAGTGCCTGCTCCTTGTAATGGTGTTATTTCTAAAATTCTTTTTGAGCCTAATGAAGTAGTAGCAATAGATAGTATTATCGCAATTATCGATGCAGATGGTGAAGTGGTACAAAAAGAAATTAAAAAAGAAGAAAACTCTATAGAGAAAGTTCAAAAGAAGGAATCAAATTCAGCTTCTCTCCCTTTAGGAGAGATGTCTACTTCAAATGGACAGCGAGGGCAATTTAAAGCAGTTGGTTCTTCTGAAAATGATGGTTTCCTTTCTCCATTAGTAATGAGTATTGCAAAAAAGGAGAATCTGACAATAGAAGAAGTTCAAAATATTGCCGGAACGGGAGAAGGAGGACGAATTCGTAAGAGTGATATTATTGGCTACTTGAAAAATAGAAAATATCCATTACCTAGTAGGCCACAACAACCTCAAGTTTCAAAATCTACTTATAAAGCACCACCGATCTCTTTTGTTGAAGGAAAAGATCGGATTGTGGAGATGGATCGTATGCGTAAGATGATTGCAGATCATATGGTCTATTCAAAACATACTTCGCCTCATGTAACCAGTTATATAGAAGCTGATGTTACAAACTTGGTTGAATGGAGAAACAATCATAAAGTTAAGTTTCAGGAAAAATATGGACAGAAGCTAACCTTTACTCCAATTTTTGTAGAAGCAGTAGCAAAAGCTATTCAGGAATATCCGATGATCAATGTATCTGTTGATGAGAACAAAATTGTAGTACATAAAGATATTAATATAGGGATGGCCACAGCGTTGCCAAGTGGTAATTTGATCGTGCCAGTAGTGAAACAAGCAGATGAGAAAAACCTATTAGGTTTGGCAAAACAAGTAAATCACCTAGCGGATAATGCTAGAAACAATAGTTTGAAACCAGAGGAGATTCAAGGAAGTACATTTACTATTTCTAATGTAGGAACATTTGGTAGTTTAATGGGGACTCCCATTATTAATCAACCAGAAGTTGCAATTCTGGCATTAGGAATTATCAAAAAACGCCCAGAAGTTATTACTACAGATAAAGGTGATGAAATCGCCATAAGAAGTATGATGTACCTATCCTTGTCATTTGACCATAGGGTAGTAGATGGTTTCTTAGGAGGATCTTTCTTGAGAAAAGTTGGAGATGAACTAGAAGCTTTTGATAGCAATAGAGAAATTTAATCAGTTAGTAAGAAAAATATAGCACAAGGGATAGTAGCGGTTACCCCGCAGAATTGTCATCCTGAGCTTGTCGAAGGAGTCAAGGCGAGGAGTAAAAGCGGATAGCCCGACCCATGAGGAACGAAGTGGGATGTGCCCAAAACAAACATAATTATGGAACAACAAATCAAAATTACAAGAACTTCAGATTCAAGATTAAAAGACGTTGATTTTGATAACATTCCTTTGGGAACAGTTTTTACGGATCACATGTTTATATGTGAATACGAAAATGGAAATTGGAATAACCCAAGAATAGAGCCTTTAAAATTAATTCCTACACATCCTGCTGCTATGGCATTACATTATGGGCAAGCTATTTTTGAAGGAATGAAAGCTACTGTAGGAAATGATAATACCCCATTGTTATTTAGACCTGAAGAAAACGCAAAACGCTTTAATCATAGTGCTAGAAGAATGGGAATGCCAACAGTTCCAGAATCTTTGTTTGTGGATGCCGTAGCAAAAATTGTAGGAGTTGAGCATTCTTGGATCCCACCAATGGAAGGTAGTGCACTATATCTAAGGCCATTTATGTATGCAGATGAGCCTTTTATAGGAATGCGAGCAGCGACAAGTTATAAGTTTATTGTGATCTGTTCTCCAGCAGGACCGTTTTTTACCAAAAAAATTAGACTGTATGCAGAAACTGAATACATCAGGGCAGCAGATGGAGGAACAGGAGAAGCAAAAGCTGCTGGTAATTATGCAGCAGCAATACTACCGACAGAAAAAGCCAAAGCCAAAGGGTATGATCAGGTATTGTGGCTGGATGCTAATGAACATAAATATGTACAAGAAGTAGGAACTATGAATATCTTCTTTAAAGTAGAAGGGAAGTTTATTACTCCTCGTACAGATGGATCTATCCTGAAGGGTATTACCAGAGATAGTACCATTACTTTATTAAAAGATAAGGGATTTGAGGTAACAGAACGACCAATTACAATTAATGAGGTTATAGAATTTTCAAAACAAGGGAAATTAGAAGAAGCTTTTGGTACCGGTACTGCAGTTGCTATCGCTATGGTAGAAGCAATAGGGTATAAGGATGAGGTAATTACATTACCATCTGAAAATCCGGTAAGTCAGGATATGAAAAAGACAATGGACGAGATCAAAACCCAAAAACAGCCAGATAATCACGGTTGGATTATTCCGGTGCAAATAGAAGAGAAGGTAAGTTAATTTACGAATTACGATTTTAGATTTACGAAGTAAAACGTAAAAAGTAATAGTATCTCGTAAATCCTACATCAAAAATCTAAATGGTATGATAGTATCAACAACAGTAGCAAAAGAAGTTTTGCAAAAAGCATTTTCACTATTGTGTACAGCTAAATCTATGGCTGAATTATATGAGGATAATTTTAAAGTAGTATCCAAATATGTACATGCCACCTCTCGTGGTCATGAAGCTATTCAAATAGCAGCAGCAATGCAACTGTTACCACAAGATTATGCATTTCCTTATTATAGAGATGATGCCATGTTATTGGGCATAGGAATGCGCCCGTATGATTTGATGTTGCAATTATTGGCAAAAAAAGATGATCCTTTTTCTGGTGGTCGTACGTATTACTCACATCCAAGTTTAAGAGATGAAGATAAGCCTAAGATTCCGCATCAATCATCCGCGACGGGAATGCAAGCAATTCCAGCTACCGGTGTGGCTTTAGGGATGCAGTATAAGGAGTTATTAAGTATTCCGCATGACGATTCCGGCAAGAGTGAGATAATAGAACCATCCCTGATGGAGAGTGATATACCTAACGCACCTTTGGTGCTGTGCTCGTTGGGTGATGCCTCGGTTACTGAAGGAGAAATTGCGGAAGCTTTCCAAATGGCAGCATTGAAACAGTTACCAATATTATATTTGGTACAAGATAATGGATGGGATATTTCTGCTAATGAAGAGGAAACGAGAGCACAAAGTGCTTATGAATATGCTGCGGGTTTTCATGGATTAGAAGCAATTACTATCGACGGAGCTAATTTTATGGAAAGTTATCTAGCTATTCAAGAAGTTATCAAAACAATTCGCGAAGAGCGTAGACCTATGTTGGTGCATGCTAAAGTTCCGTTATTAAATCACCATACTTCTGGTGTACGGATGGAGTGGTATCGCGATGATCTGGAAGAAGCTCGATCAAGAGATCCTTATCCAGTACTTAGAAATCAATTACTAGAAAATGGATTTACAGAAGAAGAAGTTCAGCAAATTGAAACAAATGCGCAAATAGCTGTTAAAAAGGATTTAGAAGAAGCTATGAAAGCTGAAGATCCAACTCCAGAGGATCTTTTTACGCATGATTTTGCACCCACACCAATCGTCGAAGAATCTGGTGAACGAGCTCCTGATGATAAAGATGAAGTAGTAATGGTAGATTGTGCTTTATTCGCTGTAGAAGAACTGATGAAAAAACACAAAGAGTGTCTATTATATGGGCAGGATGTAGGAGGAAGATTGGGAGGAGTTTTTAGAGAAGCCGCTACCTTGGCACAGAAATTTGGAGATGAACGTGTATTTAATACCCCTATTCAAGAAGCTTTTATTGTTGGTTCCACAGTTGGGATGTCTGCAGTTGGTTTAAAACCAATCGTAGAAGTTCAGTTTGCCGATTATATATGGCCAGGATTGAATCAATTATTTACAGAAGTAAGTCGCTCTTGCTATTTGTCTAATGGTAAATGGCCAGTATCTATGATTTTGAGAGTTCCGATAGGAGCTTATGGAAGTGGAGGACCCTATCATTCGTCTTCAGTTGAATCGGTAGTAACTAATATTAGAGGATTAAAGATTGCATATCCTAGTAATGGAGCTGATTTAAAAGGTTTAATGAAAGCAGCATATTATGACCCTAATCCAGTAGTGATTTTTGAACATAAAGGATTGTATTGGTCAAAGGTAAAAGGTACAGATGCTGCAAGAACTATTGAACCATCTGAAGATTATGTATTACCGTTTGGAAAAGCCAATGTGGTACAACGTATCTGGGCACAAGATGAAAAGGAAACTATAACCATCGTTACCTACGGTATGGGCGTTCATTGGGCACTGAATGCTTCTAAAGAAATAGCTAAGGTTGTAGAGATTATTGATTTGAGAACACTACACCCAATAGATGAGGATACAATCATGGAGTCTGTAAGGAAAACTAAAAAATGTTTAGTAGTTACAGAAGAGCCTTCAAATAATTCATTTGCTAGAGCTTTAGCAGGTAAAATACAGGAAGAATGTTTTAGATCTTTGGATGCACCTGTTATGACAATTGGATCAGAAAATATGCCAGCTATTCCACTAAATAGTACCTTAGAACAAACCATGATTCCTTCAACTGAAAAGGTAAAAGATAAAATCGAGGAATTGCTGAAATATTAAATAAAATTTCTTGTCGGAATTTAGTCTTCACAATAGATGTTCCTTCAACTATAATTTGTTTTTTCAGCTTTACTCATTTTAGAAGATTATTATTTATTCTTCAAAACAATACATATTTAAACTTTAAATAAAAACCTCATTAATCTCAGGAAAGATGAGGTTTTTTATTTTCGATATCAAAAGTTCAGTTCAAAAGAAAAAGTATTGTTATCAGCTAAGGTGGTAAAAGAAGGTAAGAATTTTGAGGAATTTAGTAATTCTATATACAAACGGTCGATTTTCATAGCAGTTTTAAAGTAGTTGCATAAAACTTTAAATACATACGATTATGAAAACAATAGTTAGGAAACGATATTATGGGTCTTTATCAATTTGTATTCAATTTATAACCCTTTACTGCTTATTTTTTAATAGTAATCATAGTATAGGTCAGGAGCTCAAAGTTGAAACTTTAATCAAGAATTTTACAGCTAACGGAGCTGTATCTGTAGATAGAGAAGGGATGATTTATGTATCTGAATATGGCAAGTATGTCAATACTGGAGGAAATGGATCTAGAGTCTTTAAAATAAATCCACAAGGAAAAATTTTAGATACTATTGCAGGGTTATCAGGTCCAATGGGAACTGCTATAGACTCCAAAGGGAATCTTTATATTAATAACAACAATAACACAGTTCGTGGAGAAATACTAAGAATTTCAAAATCAGGAGTCAGAGAAGTTGTAGCTACTATTGATGGCTGGCCAAGTAGTATGACTATTGATGCAGAAGATAATTTGTATATATCTAATTATACCGCGCCAACTGTACATAAAATTACACCAGATGGTCAAGTAATTCTATTAGTAAATGATAAAAGACTAACCGGAGGAGTAGGAATAGACTTAGATAGTAAAGGAAATATTATTGTTTCAAATTTTGTAACAGCCGATATATATACCATCACTCCGGATGGTGAAGTCTCATTTATCACAAATATCCCTAATATTATAGTTCAGAATTTTGGGATAGGATATATAACGGTTATTGAAGATGTAATTTATGCGACCGGAATAGCGGTCAACTATATTTTTAAAGTCTCTATGGAAGGAGAAATAGAAATTTTAGCAGGTAATGGTCAGGCAAAGCAAGTAGATGGCTCTTTAAAAGAAGCTTCTTTTAGCAATCCAAACGGAATATCTTCTAACAAGCAAAAGAAAATATTATATATTTCTGAATATAGCGGAATGGGAGGATTACGAACTATAAAATTGTAAATTGATGAGAAGTAGGATTTTATATTTTAGAAAAATAACTTTAGAATGAAAGAAAAAGACTACAAAATATATTAATTTAAATCATTAACAATGTTAAAACGCATTTTTTTTAGATAAAATACACGATTTTGTTTGTTAGATTAAAAAATGATCGTATCTTTACACCAGAGTTAATGAGTTAGCGCTTTCATTCCCCCCAAGGTGAAAGCAATTTAAAAAAAGTGAGTTTTAATTTTAGAATAAGCCCCTAAATTAAGATGATTTGTGTGAAGAAAAAGAGCGTGGAGACGCTCTTTTTTGTGTTTATAAAGTTTTATGCTATTAAAAGAGTAGAGTTGTAATAACCATATTTGTTAACATATGTAATATTAAGACTACAAAAAAGATATTTTTTTGATTAGTAAATATGTTAAAAAACGTATTTTTTAGATAAAATACACAATTTTGTTTGGTAGATTAAAAAATGATCGTATCTTTACACCAGAGTTAATGAGTTAGCGCTTTCATTCCCCCAAGGTGAAAGCAATTTAAAAAAAGTGAGTTTTAATTTTAGAATAAGCCCCTAAATTAAGATGATTTGTGTGAAGAAAAAGAGCGTGGAGACGCTCTTTTTTGTTTTTATAAAGTTTTATGCTATTAGGAGTGTAGAGTTGTAATAATTATGTTTGTTAACATATGTAGTATTAAGACTACAAAAATATATTTTTTTAACAAGTAAGTATGTTAAAAAACATATTTTTTAGATAAAATACATAATTTTGTTTGGTAGATTAAAAAATGATTGTATCTTTACACCAGAGTTAATGAGTTAGCGCCTTCATTCCCCCCAAGATGAAAGCAATTTAAAAAAAGTGAGTTTTAATTTTAGAATAAGCCCCTAAATTAAGATGATTTGTGTGAAGAAAAAGAGCGTGGAGACGCTCTTTTTTGTTTTTCTATGATTGATATTTAGTTTTCTGTTGTAATTGGTTTTTAAAAGAATAAAAAAGTAGGGTGTTTTTGCTTTTGTATGTTTTAGGAGACGTAAAACATAAATTATAAAAATAAAAAAGCAATCATGAAAAAAATCATTTTATTATTCGCCGCAATTTCTACAATAATGATCTCTTGTAAATCAGATGATGATGGAGCTGGACCTGGACCAGTTGATATGCAAGATCCATTTGTCGGAACTTGGAAAATAACACAAGAGTTTGAGAATGGAGTCGAAATAGCTTTAGATGCTTGCGACGCTGAAGACACATTAACCGTAACATCTGATCAGAAATTTAGTGGAACTTCTCACGATTTAGAAAATGGAACTTGTACTTTACAAGGAACCCTAACGGGAGGTTGGGAAAATCTTGGGAATAATATCTATAAAATTACACCAGATTTGTCAGAAGCAGAAGAAATACAGGCTACTATCACTTTTTCTGGGAATACAATGACTATCGTAACAAATGATGAAGATGGAGAATTGAAGGAAATACTAACCAGATCTTAAAATTATTCAGATAAATAAGGAGTCCGTAATAATTTGCGGATTTCTTGTTTATATTAAAAATTAAAACGTAAAACCAGATCAGGTGTAAAACGAAGAGATTCATTGTCAAAACTTTCTATGAAGAAATTGAAGTTTTCATCAACATTTTCACGATATCCCTGACTAATAACATTTTTTCTATTGTAAAGATTCCTAATCGATACTCCTACCATGCCCTGCCAATCCTTATCTCTATCAAGTTTAAAACGATATAAAGCTGAAACATCTAATCGATGATAATCTTTATATCTACTGGTATTAATACCTCTTGGATCGGTAACTACACCGTCAAAATCATTATTATCTCTAAACAATCTAGTAAAAGGTCTACCTGTAGCATAATTCCACCCCATAGCAAATTCAAAATTATTGATGGTGAGTGTTTGAGAAAAATTGAACACATGCCTTTGGTCAAAATTTCCGGGAAAATAGGAATCCTGAACTAAAGGAAATGTACTGATTGTTTTGCTATAAGAATAACCTGTCCAAAATCTATAATTATTAATTCTTTTCTTTATAAGTAAGTCAATTCCAAAGCGTTCTTCTTCTCCGTAAAAAATATCACTTTCGTCGTCATTTGGTAGCGCTAAGTCAAGTATAAGATCACTTAAAGAAGATACGTCAGTTATTTTTTTATAATATCCTTCTAAATCAAAATTCCAGCCTTTATACGTATACAATCCACCTAAGGTAAATTGCATACTCTTTACAACCCGAATAAATCTATCTTCTTCATCTAAACCTTCTGTAGAATTATTAGATAGTATCCAAACATTGTCCGAAACAGGTAAAGTAGGAAAAACACCACTGGTGCTGTTATAAGTAAGGTAATTATTAAGTTGTTGATTCTTTAATTCTGCCGAAGTATTTAATGTGAAATTATCCCATAATTGGTAAGAGGAGAACATTCTAGGTTCTACAAAAAAGGCATTGGCATTACTTAGTTGCGAACCTCTTACTCCAATATTTATAAAAGTTTTTGGAGTCTTGTACTTATATTCTGAGTAAATGGTATGATTCGTGCCGTTTCCGTTTAAACCAATATCGTCATCTAGAAAATTGCTGTCAATAATCTCATATTCTGTTCTATTATAAGTAAATTGATATCCTAAATTAAGGCTATGCTTTTTTGCAATAGGAAGATGAAGTGCATATTCACCGCCAATATCATTAACTTCATTATTAATAGCTAAATTTTGTTCATTATCAGTATCGGATACCAGAGGGCTATTGATAAAATTATAGCGTTGATCATAGGATGAAAAATAGAAGTTGATATTTTGTGATATATCATTCTGATATTTCCTATCCCAATTAAGACTAAAACCGGAATTCCTTATTTTAAGAATATCTTTAATGTTGGTTAGTTCATTTGTTCCTGGAATAGGTAGATTTTTATTATTATCTAACCTGTTTTCTGCAAAAATAGCACTGAACTTAACCGTATTATTTTCGTTGGGTTGCCAAAGTACTTTAAGGTTGCTATCAGAAAAAGAAAAGTCATCTTCTCTAGATCCTTCATTCGGCAAGGGATCATCGTTGGCATCCGGGATATTGGCCCTTGTGTTTTGAAAAACTTTTCTTACCAGATTATTATACGTAATATTCTGATAAATATCCGTTGTAGATCTTCGTCCGGCCAACATAATTCCTAGTTTATCAGATAATGGTAATTTTATATAAACATCTCCATGAGTAAAGTTTAAACCTCCACCTACTTGTAATTCATCGGTAAGATCATTATCCGATTCAATAACTACTACTCCAGATATACGATCTCCATAGCGAACACTGGTGCCTCCTCTATAAACCTGAACGTTTTCAGTAATAAAAGGATTAAATGAAGATATTTGATTAAAAAAATGTCCGCTTTGGTACATTTTAATACCATCCCATAATACCAAATTTTGTCCTGGAGTTCCTCCTCTTATATAAAGTCCAGCGGGATCCTCAGTAGGGCTATTGATACCTGGCAATAATTGTAAACTCTGTAATACATCTGGTTCTACAAGTCCAGGTAACACACGAAGTTTTTTAGTAGATATATTTACCGAAGCATCCTGATTTTTTTGAATTCCACCAGTTAAATATTCTTTTACTAGAACTTGTCCTAAACTCTGAATTTCTGGACGTAAACTAATAGTATCACATGAGGTTTTAGACAGCTCTGAGACTTTAATAGTTTTCTGATGATAACCAAAATATGCGATAGAAATAGAATCCCATGGGTGAAGTTGTAACTCAAAAGCTCCACTATTATTGGTAAGATCAATAGTTTTTTTACGTTGAATTATATCTGCTTGGGGTAGTTCAAATTTAGAAACCCCATCAATGATAACTCCGCAAACAGTAACTGTTTCTGTGTTCTTTACTATAATATAGTCAGTTCCACTTATTTTTTGAATCTGGAAAGAGGTTTGTTGCTGTACTACTTTTTGTAAGTCACTGAACGATAGTTTTGTACTAGAAATATTTACCGTAATACCTTCAATAGCTTTTACATCATAAGAAAAACTAAAATTTAACTTATTTTCAAAAATATCAAGGATTGAAGCTAATGATTGTTTCTCGGTAGTTTCCGGTAAACTTATTTCTTGCGAATGTGAAATAGCCGTACAAAAGAAGAGTAATAATAGAGTTAGTTTAAAGAATTTCACCTATTTCTGAGCGCTATATTTTTTAAGATTTCAAAGATAACTATTATAAATGATTCTCAAAGAAAGCATTGTTTATTATGAAAACGAAGAGTATTAATAATCTTTTAAAAGCAGAAAAAAAAGTAGGGTGTTTTTGCTTTTGTATGTTTTAGGAGATGTAAAATATAAACTTAAAAAAATAAAAAAAAGCATGAAAAAAATTGTTTTATTATTTGCCGCTATTTCTACAATAATGATTTCTTGTCAATCAGATGATGATGGGGCAGGGCCTGTTGATATGCAAGATCCATTTGTTGGAACCTGGAAAATAACACAAGAGTTTGAAAACGGAGTTGAAGTTATGCAAGAAGCCTGCGATCTGGAAGAAACTATCATTATTAAAGATGATATGAAATTAAGCGGTACTTATTATATGATGGGAACTTCTGGTTGCACAGTGGGAGGCACTTATACTGGTACTTGGGAAAATCTAGGAAATAATAAGTACAAAGTTACTTCTGATGATCCCGAAGCAACTTCAACAGAAGCAACAGTTACATTTTCTGGAAATACGATGACTGTAATAATTAATGATGAAGAAGGAGAGTTTAAACAGGTATTAACAAGAGTCTAAAAGATAAAGAAATTAAAAGGGCAATAACTTTAGTAATATAGTTGTTGCCTTTTTTAAAAATTAAACCTGAGCGTAATGTTTGGAGTAAAACGCAAGGATTGGTTGTCAAAACTTTCGATTGATCTATCAAAGTTTTCATCTACAATACCTCTGAATCCTTGACTAATTATATTTTTTCTGTTGTAAATATTTCTAATAGATAGTCCAATCATTCCACTCCAATCTTTATCTCTATCTAATAAAAAGCGGTATGTAGCCGAAGCATCTAATCGATGATAGTCTGGAAAACGACTGGTATTAATACCTCTAGGATCAATTACAGCTCCATCTACATCATTAACATCACTAAATATTTTTGTAAAAGGCCTTCCGGTAGCATAATTCCATCCTAAAGCAAATTCAAAATTATTGAGTTGCAATGTTTGAGATATATTAAACGTATGACGTTGATCAAAGTTACCAGGAAAGAATGTGTTTTGAATTACAGGAAATGAAGATATCGTTTTACTTAATGAATAACCAGCCCAAAGTCTATAGTTTCTGTATTTTTTTTTAATTAACAGATCAAACCCTATTCGTTCTTCTTCTCCAATTAAAAAGGCATTCTCAATATTATCTTCAACAGCAAAATTAAAAATTAGATTTCCTAAAGAACTTAAATTCGTTATTTTCTTATAATATCCTTCAAGATCAAAATGCCATCCATTGTATGTATATAATCCTCCAAGTGTAAATTGCCTACTTTCTACTATTTCAATAAATGGGATTTGAGCATCTTGATCCGAGTTCATAAAAGAAAGAATCCAGATATTATCAGCTACTGGTAACGAAGGTAGTGAGTTATTCGTGCTTCCATTAGTGTTGAAGCTATTAATCTGTTGAGTTTTTAACTCAGCTGATCCATTTAGCGTAAATGTATCCGAAAATTTATGTGAAGCAAATAATCTTGGTTCCACAAAATAGTTTGACGAAATGTAACTATAACCAAAATAAGTTGGAAGAAGTCTTCTTATACCAACATTGATAAAACTTTTTGCGGTTTTATAGCTGTATTGAGAATATATGATATGATTACTACCTTCACCAAATACAGAAAAGTCTCCTATTGCTGGTTCAATTCTATTGAATCGTTCATACCTCGTAAAAAGTCTACTAAACTGATATCCTACATCGATAGCATGCTTTTTTTGGATCGGTACATGCAGTGCATAACGAAACCCTATATCGGAAACTTCATTTCTTGTGTCAATGCGTATTTCGTCAATAAATGGATCATCATCATTTTCGGGAATATTTACAAAACCATATCGCTGATCATAGGATAATCCGTATAAATTAACATTTTGGCTAATGTTGTTAGTATATTTTTTATCCCAATTTATACTAAAACCCCAATTAATAATCTTCAGGATATCTTGTACATCAGATAGACCGGAAGCTTCTTGTAATTGAGTTGTTATTTTATTATCCAGTCTGTTTTCTGTAAAAATTGTACTAAACTTTATGGTGTTGTTTTTGTTTGGTTTCCATAATAGTTTAAAGTTACTATCTGAAAAAGAAAAGTCATCTTGTCTTAGTCGTTCTTCGGCAGTTATTTGTGAATTGGGTTCAGGAATATCAGCGCGTGTATTTTGAAATACTTTTCTAACTAAATTGTTAAAGGCAATGTTTTGATAGATATCAGTAGTAGATCTTCGACCAGCAAGGAGAATACCTAACTTTTTAGACAAAGGCAGCTTTATAAATAGATCTCCGTGAGTAAGATTTAAACCACTGCCGGTCTGTAATTTATCAGTAAGATCATTGTCTGATTCTATGTTGATTACTCCTGATAAATTGTCTCCATATTTTACACTAGTTCCAGATCTATAGACTTGGATACTCTCCGTAATAAAAGGGTTAAATGAGGATATTTGATTAAAAAAATGACCGTTTTGAAACATTCGGATTCCATCCCAAAGCACTAAATTCTGTCCTGGAGTTCCTCCTCTAATATAGAGTGAAGCGGGATCTTCAGTAGGACTGGTGATTCCAGGTATGAGTTGTAAACTTTGTAGTACATCAGGTTCTGCAAGTCCAGGAAGGATTCGGAGTTTTTTTGTAGATATATTTACAGAAGCATCTTGATTTTTTTGTATTCCTTGGGTAAGGTATTCTTTCACTAAAACTTGACCTAAATTTTGAATTTCTGGTCTTAGATTAATAGTGTCACATTTTGAAGAAGAAAATTCGGAAACTTTTATAGTTTTATTCTGATAACCAAAATACGATATCGAAATAGAATCCCATGGATGAAGTTGTAATTCAAAACTTCCATTGTTATTAGTAAGACCAATTGTCTTCTTATTTTGTAATATATCTGCTTGTGGTAATTCAAATTCAGAGAAGGCATCTATAATTACGCCACAAATAGTAACCCTTTCTGTATTCTTGACTAATATATAGTCTGTTTTACTTACTCTTTGAAGTAAGAAAGGTGTTTGAAGCGTTATTATTTTCTGAAGAACCTCGAAGGATATATCTGTATTCGGAAGTTTTAAAGTAATATGTTCGATAGCTTTTACATCATAAGAAAAACTAAATTGATGTTGATCTATAAAAGCGTTTAAAACGTCTACTAATGATGGTCTTTCTGAAGTAGTAACTACTACTACGTCTTGTGAACAAATGTGATTATACCAGAAAAAAAATAAAAATAATGTTAGTCGTAAACCCCTCACTTATTTTTCAATTCAATAGTCTTTGAAGATTTGATTTTATAGTCAATATTCATAGGTTCAAAACATGTTTTTAGCGCTATACTAAGATCCGTATGTATGAAAAAACCTGAGAATAGACGATTGGTGTCTACATTGCCTTTTTCTATGGTAATATCATATTGCCTTTCAAGTTCTTCGATAAGTCGATTTAATGACACTTGATGAAAAGTACTTTTTTGCTGCATCCAACTTGGTTTGGAATCTTTGATTTCAACGGAATTAAGCTTGTTATTATCAGAAGCTATAACACCTTTGCCAGGTGTTAGAATAACGTCATTCTTTTGGTTGCTTACCGATACTTTTCCTTCATAGCACTGTACTTCTATTGTGGTATTTCTCGAATACACATTAAATTGCGTACCAAGTACTTTTATATTGCCATTTTTAGTTCTAACAGTAAATTGAGATCCTTTTGCAACATCAAAAAAAGCTTCACCTTCTAAGATAATCGAGCGATCTTTTGTAAAAGAACGATCGTCATATTCAATGGAAGATTCAGCATTAAGTGTCACAATGGAGTTATCAGGTAAGGTCCAAGTCTTAGTTTCTGCAAGTTCCGTATTGATTGTTGTAGTATTAAAAAACACAGTTCTCAAACCAATCAAAATAACAACAACTGCAGCAGCGGTATATAACCAAGTACGTAATTTGATTACTTTGGCTGTTGCTGGTTTAGCAGATGTATATATATTATTATACTCCTTCTGTTTTTGCAGATTCCCTTCTATATCAAACTCTGGACGTTCGAATTTTTCAACGCCTTTTAGAATATCTTTATATGCAAGATATTCGGGAGTGTTCTCGAAATCTTTTTTTTCTTTTTCGGAGAGGTCATTTGCTAACCAACGTCCTAAGAAATTATCATCATTTTTATTCATCTAATGAATGTTTTATATTTTTCTATCCTGTTTATGAACAGGTTTTTATGCAATTCCAATAGTCACTCTCAAATTATAAAAGACTAGATTTTTCCAATTTTTTTTCTAAGCGTTACTAAAGCCAAATGCATTCGTTTCTCAACTGCTTTTACTGAGATTCCTAACAATTCTGCAATCTCTTTATAGGTTTTCTTTTCAATTCTATTGAGAAGAAAAACTTCTCTTTGTCCCTCTTTTAAATCACTAATGGCATGATTTAATTTATCCATGAATTCCTTTTCTTCCATTTGAAATTCAGGAGATTCATTAGTATATGTTTTTTGTGGTGTTGATTTATATTTTAATACTGTTTTTTGATGTATTGCATCATTAATAGAAGCATTATTGGCTATTTTATATAAAAAGCTTTTCGCAGCACCAAAAATAATTTTGGAACAATTAACCCAAAGTTTTGCAAAACTATCTTGTACTATATCTTGAGCTTTTTCCATATCACCATATTTGTAATAAATATAGTAGCATATCTTTTCAGCGTGTTGTCTATATAATTCGTCATATACCTTTTCGTCACATACACTTATTTGTTCCGGCATTTCTTTTTTGTTTAGTTGGCTATAAGTTAATAGATTATTTGGTACGCACAGATAAAATAGTATCATAAATATGATAGCTTATCAGATACTTTAATTCTCTATTAATAGTTATAAATGTTCATTTTATGTAATGTTAAAACATAATGTCAAGTTATCCAATGTGAAAAAATTAAATTAAATCCACATTTCTAGAAAACTTTAATTGTATTGGTGCTAACATAAAATTTACAACTCTAAAACAAAGTAAGAGCGATATACCCTACCAAAATTTAGGCTTTTATCAAAATATTTTAAATTTGAAAGAAAAAGACTACAAAATAAATTAATTTAGGCTATTAAAAATGTTAAAAAGCGTTTATTTTGGATAAAATACACTTTTTTGTTTGGTGGATTAAAAAATGATTGTATCTTTACACCAGAGTTAATGAGTTAGTGCTTTCATTTTCCCCAAGGTGAAAGCAATTTTAAAAAAGTGAGTTTTAATTTTAGAATAAGCCCCTAAATTAAGATGATTTGTGTGAAGAAAAAGAGCGTGGAGACGCTCTTTTTTGTTTTTCTATGATTTTATAAATCTTCATGTGAATATTATTCAGGAATAAAAAAAATGCGTAAACCCTAGGGATCCACACATTTTTTAGTATTATTTATTCGTAGAGAATATATCCTTCAATTGTTTTACTACACCATCATTACCAGAAACTGTTATTTCACCAATTTTATCAGCAATTTTCTCTACATACTCCATTTCTTTTAGCTTATAGAGCATAGCATTATCCTCCATAAGCTTTGCAGTATTTAGCAAACTTCTGGTTGATGCAGTTTCTTCACGTCTGGTAATAGTATTAGCCTGAGCTTTCTTTTGTGCAATCAGAACTTGGTTCATGATTTCTTTCATTTCACCAGTCAGAATGATATCTCTGATACCACAATTCAATACTTTTACACCTAGTTTGATTACTTGGTTTTTTGTAGATTCTAGTATTGCATTTGCCATACTATCTTTACGTTCCAGTAATTCATCTAACGTGTAATTTCCTACGAAAGCTCTTAGTGCTAATTGCATCGCGATATATAATTGTCTTGAATAGTCTTTGTTATCAAGCAAAGCTTTTTCTATATCTACTACCTTATACTGTACATCGAAATTGATTCGAATAGCAGCTTTATCCTTGGTTAATAGCTCTTGACCAGCTACTTCCAGTTGTAATTGACGTAGATCTACTTTGGCAATTTTAATGGTTGTATCATTTTTCCAGAAACGATATGTACCACTATTCAGTGTTTTACTATATACATCATCCACGATAAGTACAGCTTTTTCATAGGCTGCTACCTCAAAAGTTCTAATGTACTTGCTGATGGAGTAGTTACTGAACAATGACTTTTCAATTTTTTCTGTGATATAAATTTTACTAAGATCTATTCTTATAAATTTATAAGTGTATAAACTATTCCATAGCGTATATCTACCTGCAGGAAAAACACTTTTGAGATTTCCATTTTCATATACCAAAACAATTTCATTGTCTTTTACCTCAATCACATGTAGCATATCCTCCAATGTTGTATCTTTCAATAAGATCTCTAGTGCTACAGGAGTCGTGAAAGGTTTAGAAAGATCGTATTTTGTTATACGTTCATCAAATCTTAACCAATGAGTTCCTTGTGTAATTACACGATTGTAGTCACCTTTCCTGAAAACCAATCCCACTGTACCAGCATTGATTCGTACTCGTTTCATTTTCTTAGTTTTTATGTCTGTTAATGAACAGACAGATTTAACATTAATTGGATGATAATCCTGTAACGGAGGTATTATCGATTTCATTTTTTAAAAAACAGTGAAAACAAATCATCTTTCCAATACGGAAATTATAGGATGTTATATCGGTCATAAGTAGTTTTTAATATCGAAATAAAAGATCTGTATTTTATATACAATAATTTCATATTTGGATAGAAAAAAGTAATTATTTCCAATCATAGCATAGCTAATATTTCAAAGTACTTTCAAGATTGTTTTTATAGCAAGAGCACTATAAAAACAGATTTGAGTTCACAGTTTTTGTCAATCAGTTTTATAAGATGATTAGCTTTTATCCTACATTATGAGTGTAGTGCTCTACCTAACTGAGCTACGAAACCTAATTTGGTGGTCTCGATGGGATTCGAACCCATGCAATGTAAAAGGCATTTTCAGTGCCTTGTTCGCCAGATCCCTAATCTAGTGCGTTTACCAATTCCGCCATATCTCTAAAAAGATAGTGGGACTCGAACCCACATGAACAAAAAATCTATCGCTCTAGCCACTGAGCTACGGGACCATTTTGTATCTGTTTTTAGTGGTCCCGATGGGAATCGAACCCATGTCCTATAGAGTGTGACTATTATTTGGTTAATAGCCTAACCTTCAAACCAAGTTGTATATAAAGAGGTCATACAAAACTGCAACTCTCCATACAATAGTGCTATACAGAAACACCCAACAAGACTTGATTGATACTGTCATTCCAGCGAAGGCTGGAATCTAATTAATAATTTATGCTTTCAACTTTATTTTATCAAAAGCCCTGCTATTTTCATCCTCACTTTATAGCAGGGCACTACTTCAAACCCCATTTGTTTCCCCCATATAAAAGGGTTTGCTTTAATTACTACACAAAGGTGTAATGTATTAGCGCAATCTATTTGCGTAGTAATTATTTATTTGTAAAAAATTCGGTTTTGGTCGTTTTTTACATTAGGTGTATCCGTATCCGGATATAAGGCCTTTGTCATGGAATCTACATATTTCGTTACCCATTTTGAGAATAGGAATTGGAAACCAGTTTTTGTTTTTTCTTTGGTAAGTATATGTTGTGTTTTCATTTTTTTTAATTTTTAAAATTGTCTCACGGGTTATATGATATTTCATATTCGCGATCTCGTCTATCGATTTCTCCTAAAGGACTTCCTTTGAAAATAGAGATGTTTTTAAACCCATTTTCTTTAGAGATTAAAGACTCTTCTTTTTTAATCGCACCTCTTCGTACATTACCGTAATCACCGGTAAGTTTTTTGGTAGCAGGATCCAGGTCACCCCAAAGTTTATCTGGTTTCCCATTATCTATTGGTTCTACGAAATAGGTAATACCAGTAATCTTGGATTGAACTATGAATCTTCCTGTATCTTCAGTTCTACATAAAAACCTTTGTAATAAATTATTTTTCATAGTTGTAAAATTTAAAAATTAGTGGAACAGACAGGAATCGAACCTGTATCGTCGGATCTTCAATCCGCCGCATTGACCAACTTTGCTACTATTCCTTTTTGGGTGTACTCCGGGACTCGAACCCTGTTCCTCTCATTCACAGTGAGATGCTTTACCAGATAAGCTAGAGACACCATATTTAAAATGTTTGTGTTTGATTATTTGATTTTAAGCATTTTGATAAATAAATCTTTATATTAGGCTATACATTCGAAAACAACCTAAATGGATAACATTTCAACTATTATATTGGCAGCATCCTTGATAATCATTATGCTAGGGATGGGATTATCATTAGTTACATCTGACTTCAAAAGAATACTAATCTACCCAAAAGCCATTCTGGTTGGCCTTATAAATCAACTTTTAATTTTACCTTTAGTAGCTTTTACTTTGGTATCTGTATTATCCTTAGAATCAGAAATTGCAATTGGAATTATGATATTGGCTGCTTGTCCTGGCGGAGCTACTTCTAATTTAATCTCTCATTTGGCACATGGTGATACTGCATTATCTGTTACACTTACGGCTTTTAGTAGTTTGATTACTATTATTACTATACCATTTATAGTCAATTTTTCTTTACTTCATTTTTTATCAGAGAATCAAACAATACAATTGAATGTCGTAGAAACAATCATCCAGATTTTTGTTATTATCATTATACCTGTTTCTATAGGTATGATTATTAGAAAATATAATGAAGGTTTCGCGCTGAAAATGGCAAAACCAGTCAGAATAGCCTCTGCAATCGTACTAGCACTGGTTATTATTGGTATTTTGGTTAAGGAAAAGGACAATTTCGTTTCCTATTTACGAGAAGCTGGATTAGTAGCTTTCTTATTGAATATTTTAACCATGGCAATAGGGTATTATTCTGCTAAGCTTTTAAAAGTGCATCATCGAGGTGCTATTTCTATAGGAATAGAGTCAGGTATTCAAAATGGAACACTTGCAATCTCGATAGCAATTGCCATCCTACATAGTACATCATACGCTATTGCTCCAGCCGTCTATAGTTTACTAATGTTTTTTACAGGAGGATTAGCGATATTTTTGGGAATTCGTAGTAAGAAATAAGTACTACGACTTATTAAATTGTACTCCACCTTGGATTCGAACCAAGACTGAACCGGGCTTAAACCGGATGCCTCTGCCATTTGGGCTAGCGGAGCATTTGTGCGAGAATGGAGATTTGAATTTTTAGGATCTTGATGCTAAGTCAAGTGTGTATTCCTATTCTGCCATTCCAGCATTATTTCAAAGGCATTGGGAATCGAACCCAAGACTCCCGCGATATGGCCGCGGTACTCTACCACTGAGTTATACCTTAGTCACGATGACCTGAAAGGATTCGAACCTTTACACCAAGAGTCAAAGTCTTGGATGCTACCTTTACATCACAGGTCAATTTGTAAGCTCAATAGTCCCGAAACTTCGGGGGAACCTATACTTCAAGGGTCGTAACCTTGGGTGCTTCCATTTACACCATGAGCCTAAGTTTGTACTCCACCTTGGATTACTCATCAATTCCTATTGTTTTACGAAATCGTGAATGTGTTCATTTCGAACCAAGACTGAGCCGGGCTTAAACCGGATGCCTCTCCCATTTGGGCTAGCGGAGCGTTTGTACAGGAAGAGAGATTCGAACTCTCAGGATCTTGATTCTAAGTCAAGCGCGTATGCCAATTCCGCCATTCCTGTATTAAAATTGTACTCTGTAGGAGAATCGAACTCCTATTTCCTCATAGAAAGTGAGGTGTACTAAACCATTATACGAACAGAGCAGTTTGTCTGAGAAGCAGGATTCGAACCTACAACCTCCCGCTTCCAAAGCGGGTAAACAACCATCGTTATCTTCTCAGAAATGAGTATATCTACTAAGACTTGAACTTAGACTTAGGGATTAGAAATCCCTTGTGCTTCCATTTACACCATAGATATAGTTGTTTAGAGAGCAGGATTAGTTCGTGAGATTGATATTTGATAATTTAGAACTCATGAAATCGTAGATTTGCTTGCCAAATTAAGATTCGGCGAAGCCAATGCCGCACATTTCGAACCTACAACTTCCCGCGTCCAAGGCAGGTAAACTACCATTGTTATACCTCTAGAATAATAGCGGAAGAAGTGGGAGTCGAAACCACACAAGTCATTTGCTCTTAACAGTTTTATTCACATCAGTTCTACTTATAAAAGTGTTCATCTGTTCGCCTGCCCGGCTCGGGTCAAGACTGCGGCTACCGTCAATTGACTTGCTCTTCCTTATTTCTTTTGTCAATGAGAAATGATTGACAAGATGTACTGAATAAAGTTTGATTCCTTTATTCTTTACAGCAGTACCGACGGGATTCGAACCCGCAACCTTCCGAGAGACAGTCGGGTGCACTAGCCGTTGTGCTACGATACTATTTTTCCCTTGAAAAGGGGGCTTTTAAAATAAATCAACATTTAACTTAGCGCGCTCGCTAGGATTTGAACCTAGACTAAAGGTGTTGGAGACCTTCGTGCTACCCTTACACTAAAAGCGCATATGTTTGTTTAAGTGGAAGTAGTAGGACTCGAACCTACAAGCTC
>NZ_WEKL01000074.1 GCF_019295435.1 Aquimarina litoralis | reverse complement strand
TCCTTCTTGGAGTGATTTAACTTTTAAAAATGCATTTAGGGCAATGTTTTTAGAAAGTTCAACTTTAATGCATGTCACCAGATATTCATCTAAACGTTCAGATTGGGTTAAAGTAAAAGTTAGCGAAACAGAATTAAAAAAGTTAAATGCTTATATTTTTGGGACATTTAGGATAAACGAAAAAGGACTAAAGATGCTTCTTGAGAATCAAGGATATTCGAGAAATGATGATTTTTATAAAGCTAATGGAAGTTATTCTTGCTTTAAAACCTGTAACAGTTGGGTTAACACTGCGTTCAAAGAAAGTGGTTTAAAATCGTGTCTTTGGACACCTTATGACTTCGGATTGATTAATAAATATGAGTAAAATGTGTTTTATCATGTGTAGACTAAACATATGATATTACCTTTCTCTAAAACGATGCATTTCTGATCCAGTTAACATTCTCCTTGTAAAAGCAGGGCATCTTCTTAAAGCTGATCGAGTTTCTCGGCTTCTTTGTAAATCTGAAGGTCTATGTCCAAAAAGATGAATGGACGATGATGAACTGCTGTAACAAATAAAGAACATATAAGCATTACAAAGAGCTTCCAATCTACCTGGATTTCTGGACACCCTAGTATTCGATAAAGTATCTCTATCTTCTGGAGAAAAATAACGATAACTGATCTTTCCACCATGTGTCATCACATGACCAATTTCATGAATCAATGTTGGTACTATCCGTAAATTTTGATTTTTCCATAGAGCTCCATAGGTAATAATAATACCTTCACGTTCATCAAAAAAATCAGTGCTAGGATCATCATATATCGGATTTAAGCCACCTGTATATCTTGCAGAATTTCTTCTTCCTGCAACATTTGCAAAAATAATACCCGCTGGTTTTCTTTGTTTTAACCATCTAAGATGCCCTGATGGAATTAAATCTAAAGTATTCTCAACTATAGCAACATCTGATAAAACTACCTGATACACATTTATCTCCACATTATCTCTGGATGTATACCTAATATTAACTAGATGTTCGTTAGACACACTTTGGTAGTATCCTCGAACAGAATCTCTTTCCCAATCCTCCAATGGATTTGGACCAAAATAGCTAGGAGCTTGATTTCTGTCTTCCCCAGTACCATAGCCTCCAACTATAATATCTTGATGATATGGCTGTCCTATAAATTGAATCGACATAACTATAAATATTAAGAAATAACTAAAAACGTTGGTTATTACTTATTAGTAATCCATAACAATTAAAAGTAAACATTTAGATCTTTCATATTTAAGGTATATCACTACATTTGTGACATTAAAAAAGATACACATCAGTAAACATCGATTATCCCAAATACATTAAATGAATCAACATCGGCACTATAAACTATATAAACCGTATGGATATCTGAGTCAATTTGTAAATAATGGTCAGAAACAAAATTCAAAAAAGTTATTGGGAGAATTATATGACTTTCCGTTAGGAAGCATGTCGATAGGACGATTGGATGAAAAATCAGAGGGACTTTTATTAATAACAACAGATGGTAAAATAAGTAATTACATATGTAGTAATTCTATAGAAAAGGAATATTACGCACAAGTTGATGGAGCAATTACTGAGGAAGCAATTTCCAAGTTACAAAATGGTGTTGAAATTGGTTTTGATGGAAAAAAATACATCACTAATCCTTGTAAAGCTTTCAAAATAGAAACCACTCCACTATTTCCCGAAAGATCAAAAAAAATACGAGATGACAGACATGGCCCTACAAGTTGGGTGTCAATTACATTAAAAGAAGGGAAGTTTAGACAAGTACGAAAAATGACATCTGCTGTTGGTTTTCCAACTTTACGACTGGTGAGAGTACGAATTGGTAATATTAAACTAAACACCCTGGAAGTTGGCGAAGTGATCGAGTTAAAGAAAAATGATCTAATCCCATAAAATTTTATAAGATAATCTCACCACTATTTTAAATGTATATATATATCATATAACTACTGATTTTCAGAAATGTCAAATCTATATATTACATCTAATCCAAACTCTTCCTGAACATAAAAATTTATATTTTCATTTACAAAATTATAAGACTTCACAGAAGTTCTCAGATCTGCACCTGCACTAAAGTGATCTGTCAATACATAATTAGCTTCTACACGTATTGGAATCACTGCATCCAAATGAAACTTCTTGTTTGGTGATCTATAAAACGCTCCTAACAGTGGTGTTATGATAGTACCAAAATTTTCTGATGAGGAGTACAATCCGAATTTTGCTCTAATTTTTTCATTATATTGAAAATCCAAAAGTGCTATCCCTCCTATTTGAAAATCTCTAGACTCCAAACCGTCAAAGTTTGATGCTAATTTTGGTAACACCACATATGTGCCTGACCATTTTTCTGAATGTTTTATTTTAAATCCGGCATTTATACGTGCCATCGTTAAATTTTCATACGTTGCAAATTCAAAAAGTTTTAGATTTGTATTCTCTACGGTAGCACCTGTCAGTAAAACTAAATTATCATTTAAAATCTTGGGATATAAAACTTCGAAATTTATATTGGTAATATCCGTATCAAACGTTTGTTCTGTATCTTCTAAATTGGTCCTTGATACATTAAGCCTCAAAATATCAGTATAATCCTGGGCTATTCCCGCACTAGAAAACAAAAATAAAAACATTAATGAAATAAATCTTCTCATAAACTACATACTTTATAAATGGATAAATTAATTAATGTACCATTTTTGAAACACAAAATGTTATAGAATAGTTTATCTTTTTAGAATACCCACTTTATCATTTTCTCAATCGGACCACATTTAAAAGCTGGTCACCGTCATCATAATAAAATCATTCATTTAATAAACGTTGAAACTCTTCAAGGAACAAACCTACATGATATCCATCCATTAATGCATGGTGTACATGAATGGAAATAGGTAAACTAATTTTATCACCTTCTTTGGTATATCTTCCGAAAGAAATTTTTGGAACACTGTCTTTATATTGAAAATGTCTCGCATGAGAAAGGCTACTAAAATTATACCACGGAATTGAAGATATATGTAAACTATCTAGCCTTTTTGCATTATCATTATGACGCAATCCTGTAGAATTCTTAACAGCTTCTATTTCTTTTTTTGCATGCTCAGCAAATTTTAAAAAATCCGTATCATATTCAATAAAAGAAAACCCAAAAGTATGATCATCTCTTCCTATTGTAGCAGAGGTATGAACTTCATCATACACATAAACCTTCTCTCCTTCTATCCTATATCTAAATGATTCAATTGTATTTGCAGACTTTACAGCTTTGTGTAAGTAGTACAAAAAATAGGAATACTTATTATCTTTTACCTTTTGATAGCCTTTGGTAAAATCTACTGATGAAACTATTCCAAAAAAAGGTTCATCAAAGCTATTGAAGAACTCAAAATGTTCTTTTCTATTCCAATTAGAAATATCGAGTTCCTTTTTTCTCATTACAAATATTGTAATAATTCTTTCGAGTGAGTCAAACTTTTAAAATTTGGGTGGTCTACAGTTCCATTATGCACTTCGTGCGCCCAAGTAGTATGAAATGGAATATGAAAAGCATGAGCTCCAATATTTAAAACTGGTAATACATCTGATTTTAAGGAGTTTCCAACCATTAAAAACTCTGTCTTATCAATATCCAAATGATCTACTAACTTCTGATACTGCTTTTCAGTTTTGTCGGAAACAATCTCAATATGATGAAAATACTTTTCTAAACCTGATTTAATTAACTTACGTTCTTGATCAAGCAAGTCGCCCTTTGTTGCCATCACCAAACGATATTTCTTTGACAAATATTGGAGTGTATATTCAATACCATCAATTAGCTCTACAGGCTCTTGCAGCATCTTTTTGCCTTTTTCTATTAAAGTATTTACCAATTCAATGTTCATATTTCCATTGGTAATCTTAATGGCTGCTTCTATTAAAGAAAGTGTAAAAGGCTTTATACCATAACCGTACAAATCCAGATTTTGCATTTCTATTTCAAAAAGAAGCTTGTTTGCTTCTTCTTTTGACATATATTCTGAAACCAATTCACAAAAGTCTTCTTCAGCTTTTCTAAAAAAAGTCTCATTTACCCATAAGGTATCATCTGCATCAAATGCAATTACTTTAATATTGTTCAACATTTAGTATTGTATACTATTATTATTACAAATACAATCTATTATCTAACTAGCTTTTTATACTTAATTCGTTTCGGCATTAAATCTCCTCCAAGACGTTTCTTCTTATTTTCTTCATAATCAGAGAAACTTCCTTCGAAGAAATATACTTGCGAATCTCCTTCAAAAGCTAAAATATGAGTACATATACGATCTAAGAACCAACGATCGTGAGAAATCACCACAGCACAACCCGCAAAATTCTCCAATCCTTCTTCTAATGCTCTTAACGTATTAACATCAAGATCATTAGTAGGCTCATCTAGTAGTAATACATTACCTTCTTCTTTCAAAGTCATTGCCAAATGTAATCGATTACGCTCTCCTCCTGATAATGTAGAAACTTTTTTGTTTTGTTCACTACCACCAAAATTGAAACGACTCAAATAGGCTCGAGAGTTCACTTCTCTTCCACCCATCATAACTAAATCTTGCTCATCACTAAAATTTTGCCAGATTGACTTTTCAGGATCAATATTGGCATGAGATTGATCTACATAAGCCAGTTTTGCAGTTTCACCAACACTAAAAGTACCTTTATCTGGTGTTTCTTCCCCCATTATCATTCTAAAGATGGTGGTCTTACCAGCTCCGTTAGGACCAATAATACCCACAATTCCTGCTTGCGGTAATTTGAAGTTTAGATCTTCATATAAAAGCTTATCTCCATAAGCTTTGCTAATTCCAGAAGCTTCAATAACATTCGTTCCTAAACGCGGCCCATTAGGAATATAAATTTCCAGTTTTTCGTCAAGTTGTTTTTGATCTTGACTCATCAACTTATCGTAGTTTTTCAAACGAGCTTTCTGCTTAGTTTGCCTTCCTTTGGTACCTTGACGTACCCATTCCAGCTCTCGCTCTAATGTTTTCTGACGTTTGGATGCCGATTTACTTTCTTGTGCTAAACGTTTTGATTTTTGATCTAACCAAGAAGAGTAATTCCCTTTCCATGGTATTCCTTCTCCTCTATCTAACTCCAGAATCCAACCTGCTACATTATCTAGGAAATATCTATCATGAGTTACTGCAATTACAGTACCTTTATACTGAGCCAAATGATGTTCTAACCAATGAACTGATTCTGCATCTAAGTGGTTAGTAGGCTCATCTAATAGCAATACATCTGGTTCTTTTAATAATAAACGACAAAGTGCTACTCTTCTTCTCTCTCCTCCAGATAACACTTCGATTTTCTTATCAGGATCTGGAGTTCTTAGAGCATCCATGGCAATTTCTAGTTTGGTATCTAGCTCCCATCCATTACCTGCATCTATTTGATCTTGAAGTACTGCTTGACGATCCATCAATTTCTGCATCTTATCAGCATCACTATAAACTTCTTCTAAACCAAACATATCATTGATTTTGTTGTATTCATCAAGAAYCGCTACCATTTCTGCAGCTCCTTCTTTAACAACTTCTAAAACAGTTTTTTCTGGATCTAACTGAGGTTCCTGTTCTAAATAACCAACAGAATAATCGGATGAAAATACTACATCTCCTTGATAGTTTTTATCAATTCCTGCAATAATCTTTAGTAAGGTTGATTTTCCAGAACCATTAAGTCCAAGAATACCAATTTTAGCCCCGTAGAAAAAGCTTAAATATATATTTTTTAAAACTGGAGTATTTGCACTTTTATAAGTTTTAGTTACTCCAGACATAGAAAAGATGATTTTTTTATCGTCTGACATAAGCCCTAATTTTTTTAAATAATATTGTGTATATGATATAACTCAAAAAGTAGGCAACTATACCCTTCCTTTTAAAGCATTAAAAACCCATGCATTAGCAAGAAAACCAACTCCAACAGCCGCAAATCCCCATCCAGAGACATGTCTATATCTAAACGCTCCCATGGCTATCAGACCTAATCCTACAATAATCATTATAAAAGTAGCCCAAGCTAACACTGTATTTTTATTCATTCCCATAAAAAGTAAGTTATTTAGTTAATACTTTCTGATTTTTCAATCAAAAACAGCATACAAATATCGTTAATTTATCATCAAAAAATAGCTTTTTAAGAAGTTCTTAATTGTAATCACCACCTTACTGTTTGGTAAACAAACACTTATAATAATTTATATATAAAAATAGGGACTTATTATGTAAGTCCCCATGATTATTCTTTACAAATTTGTATTTAACTAGAAGGTCCATTATCGATGGTAGATTCAATAACTGATTCTACAGAATTAGCGATGTTTTCGAATAAATCATAACCGGTTAAACTCTCAATAGCATCCACTGATGTTCTAAACTGTGTCCAATCATTACTAATTCCCTGATCATTAGGCACATTGATTGCGATTACTCTAGTAGATGTTGTTACTCGATTAATATCATTTGAACCATTTGGTAGAATTAATGCTACTTTCCAAAAAGAATCAGGAACCGTAATATTCCCTCCATCAATGGTATTTGCAAAACCGTTTCCTCCCGTTCCTCCGCTACCAGCAACTCCAGCAATAATATGCACTTCATTACCATCCAATGTTAGTGATCGTAGATAACTTTCAAAATTGGCCCAACTTTTCCTGTTATTATCTGGTGCTTGAGGTGCAATATTACTCATGTAATAAGTATTCTCATTAGAATCTTCTGAGCCATTTCTATCCGCGGAAGGGCATAAATGTCCTCTATCGAAACCTGAATTTGTATAATCACTAGATGTCGCTCTAAAAAAACTGCTTGGCAAATCATTATCCCTTTTAAAACAATTACATCTTGGTGTATCTCCTAACCAAGCACTACTTAAATGCCAACTTACCCAATTGGAAGTTCCTGTATTATTATTATAGGATAAAGAAAAATCTGGTTTTGAAAGGTAATAATTAGTGGAACTTGTACCGGCATCAGAGGGATTCCCAAAGGTTATATTACTATCAATACCTGCATTACCTCCTCCAGTGGCACTGGTTATTACTTCCACATTGTCAATATTTATTCTATTCGAACCTCCGGAAAGTTTTTGAATTCCATATCGTACACTTGCCGTTTCATTTACATCGAAAGAAACTGTATTAAGGGTTGTGGAGTTAGTTGTTATGGTATTACCAACATAATACCAAGAAGCACCATCATCATAAGACGCAATTAATCGCCAAGTAGAAGTACCATCATTACCATATTTTGCATGACGAACTCTGATCGTTTCAGCTCCATTGTCCATATTAAAGGACATGATTGCATATCCTGTATTTCTGATTCTAACAGATTTAGATTGATATTTACGATCATTAGCCAAACTTCCTAGTAAAGCGTCACTCAAATACCAATCACCAGATGCAAGACTAACACTTGCAGCAGCATAGCTTGATTTTGAACCGGATTCATAAGTTTCAATGAAGCCATCCTGTACTTTACCATGAAAACTATAATCATGTGGTCCTTCATTATCATATAAAAAAGTACTAGTTTTTAGTTCTCCAGCAATAGTATTTGGAATTGATGGAATTTCAGTTTCAAAATTGTCATCATCTACATTACAACTAGTTACGTAAATAGCAAAAAATAGTAGGCATAAAATGGGATTTAGTTTCAGTAATTTCATAATTGATTCTGATTATTAGTTAATAAACTGTTATAGTGGCATTTAAAATATTGATAAATCTACCTGACTATTGTTAAGTATCTGATAATCAAAAGTTAGTAAACTGTTATAGAAATGTTAGGAAATCTTAATTTTTGAATTAATTAATTAACATTTTAGAAACTTTTTTTAGAATGATTATATGCTGATTTTGCTTTCTTTATTAATAATCTAAAAACTCATTGATTTTTGTATTTTCGTGCAAACAATACACACAAATGGATTTAAACTTCAATAAGAACGAAGACCACAATAAACTTTTAGTTTCTGCTCTGCGCCAAAAGCTCGGAAAGATCAAATTAGGTGGTGGAGAAAAAAGGATAGAAAAATTACATGCCAAAGGTAAAATGACCGCAAGAGAAAGGATCGAATATCTCTTGGATGATGATGATAAAGCTATTGAAATTGGAGCTTTTGCTGGTGATGAAATGTATCCCGAACATGGAGGTTGTCCAAGTGGCGGCGTGGTTATCAAAATTGGACATATAAGTGGTAAACAATGTATCGTAGTTGCAAATGATGCTACCGTAAAAGCTGGTGCATGGTTTCCTATTACGGGTAAAAAAAACCTAAGAGCCCAAGAAATTGCTATTGAAAATAGATTACCAATTATTTATTTAGTCGATAGTGCTGGTGTTTATCTTCCGATGCAGGATGAAATTTTTCCTGATAAAGAACATTTTGGAAGAATTTTTAGAAATAATGCAGTTATGAGTAGCATGGGAATAACTCAAATTTCTGCCGTGATGGGAAGTTGTGTAGCTGGAGGTGCGTATCTTCCAATTATGAGTGATGAGGCTTTGATTGTCGATAAAACGGGAAGTATTTTCCTTGCGGGTAGTTATCTTGTAAAAGCAGCTATTGGTGAGAGCATAGACAATGAGACACTTGGAGGCGCCACCACTCATTGTGAAATTTCTGGGGTAACGGATTATAAATCAAAAGATGATAAAGACGCTTTAGATACCATTAAAAATATCATGTCAAAAATTGGAGATTTTGACAAAGCAGGTTACAATAGAATAAAAGCTATAAAACCAAAACAAAATCCAGATGATATTTATGGAATTTTACCAAAAGCTAGAAATGAGCAGTACGATATGATGGAAATTATCTATCGACTGGTAGATGATTCTGATTTTGAAGAATATAAATCGGGTTATGGACAAACCATTATAACTGGATATGCTCGTATAGATGGCTGGGCAGTTGGAATTGTAGCCAATCAACGTAAAGTTGTAAAAAACAAGAAAGGTGAAATGCAGTTTGGTGGTGTTATCTATTCTGATTCTGCAGATAAAGCTACTCGTTTCATTGCGAATTGTAATCAAAAAAAGATCCCTTTAGTATTCCTGCAGGATGTAACCGGTTTTATGGTAGGAAGTAAAAGTGAACATGGCGGAATTATAAAAGATGGCGCTAAAATGGTAAATGCTGTGAGCAATAGTGTTGTGCCAAAATTTACAGTTGTTGTAGGAAATTCTTATGGTGCTGGTAATTATGCAATGTGTGGAAAAGCCTATGATCCAAGACTTATTTGTGCATGGCCAAGTGCTGAATTAGCCGTAATGGGAGGTGCACAAGCTGCAAAAGTTTTATTACAGATAGAAACAGCTTCTTTAAAGAAAAAGGGTGAAGAACTCTCGGAAGAAGATGAAAAAGCTTTATTTGATAAAATCAAAGCTCGTTATGATAAGCAGATCTCTCCTTATTATGCAGCAGCCAGAATTTGGACCGATGCTATTATAGATCCTTTAGATACTAGAAAATGGATTTCTATGGGTATTGAAGCCGCTGATCATGCTCCTATTGAGAAACCTTTTAATCTTGGTGTAATACAGGTATAATAGAAAGCGTTACTATATCTACCAAACAATTTAAGATTACTACTTTGAAGACATTTTCTATCAACATACTGTTGATTATACTTTTATTTCCTTTTACTAAGGGATTGGCTTTTCAACAAAATACAATTTCGATAGAAGAAAAAGACTTTATCTTAAATCATAAACAAATTGACAGCGTGGAGGCCTTCCTGAAAACAAAGGCCTCTACCTCTCCTATTCTTGCAAAAAAGGCATATCAAATCTATCTAGAAAGAGGAATTACTAATGACAATAATGATATTGTTTTTAATTCTTATTACTATTTAGGAGATAATGCATACAACAGAGGTGATTATATTAATGCTATCAATTATAGTAAATTTGCCTCAGAGATTGCAGAAATTACAAACAACGAAACTCTTAAATTATCTTCTTATACACTTAATGGTAATTCTTTTTTTGCAATACGCTATTATAATAATGCAAGTATACAATATCAAAAGGCCAGAAATGCAGCAAAAAAGATAGGCAATACAGAAGATGAAATAGCAAGCCAAATTAATATTAATAATTGCTGGGTTAGAATAGATCGTTACAAAGAGGCGCTTCAATCTTTTGAAGAAATAAATAAAAAATTGACTCAAAAGGAATATCAAGGTGATTTGTATTATTCTAATTTTTTGTCTACTCAAATTGGTGCTGGAGTTTGTAGTTATAAATTACAAAAATATGACGAAGCCATCTCTTTTTATCATGGTGGATTAAAGCTTGCGAAGAGACTTCAATTAAATGAAACTATATCAACTTTTCATAATACTCTTGGAGAGGTGTATACCGCTAAAAAGGAATATAAAATTGGGATTCAACATTTAGACACAGCAAAGGCTTTGATAAATGAAAACGATAAAGTTTTTAATCAGACATTATATACAACCAATTTTCATCTTGCCAATATTTATTTTAAAAAAGAGCAATTTGAAAACTCCCTTTCTATTTTGGAAGAAAATTTTAAGGTAATTGATTCTGAAGAAAAGGAGAGACAAATAGAAAAAATTGATGAAATGTATGATTTAGCTAGACAATGCTCAGAAAAATTACATGATTCTAAAAAAGAACTTTACTATACCAAGGCGTACAACAAAATTAAAGATTTTCGTCACCAAGATGATATCAATACAAGAGATCAATTATATAATGCTGATCTTATAGAATTAGAAGAGGAAAAGGATCTACTATTATCAAAAAACAATCTATATATCATCTGTTTGGTTAGCATTATAATTATATTATTTCTCGTTCTTATTTATCACTTCCAAAAGCAAAAGAAAAATAAAGCATTGTTTGATCAGCTTCAGAAAAGTACTCAAATTATCACATCTAAGAAAGAACAAGTTTCAACAAAGAAAGAATTTGTAACAGATCAAAAAGCAAATGATCTTTTTATGAAACTTAAAGAATTAGAAAAAACATCCTTCTTCTTAAAAGAAGATTGTAGTCTGCATAGCACTGCAAAACTTATTAATACAAATACAACGTATCTTTCAAAAATGATGAATACACATAGAGGTTCCTCATTTAACGAGTATATTAATGAATTAAGAATAAAATACTGCCGTGAACAGTTAAATAGTAATTCAAAATTTCGTTCCTATACGATTAAAGCAATTGCTGGAGAGTTAGGTTATAAAAGTGTGAACACCTTTGGAGCTGCATTTAAAAAACATACGGGCCTTACCCATTCTTATTATATAAAACAAGTATTATCGAATCCTGCTACGAATTAGAACCAACGGACTTTAAAAGCTAAAAAATAATATCAATTTTATAAAAATGACGATATAAAAGAAAAAATAAGTTGAGAAAAAAAATTACAACTATATTTTTATGACACCAAAATTACCAATCACAATGAAATCACTTTTTTATACAATTCTATGTATATTTTTAGTTTTGTTTTTTGATACGGCAAAAGCTAGTTCAATAAAAAAAACAGAAACAGTATCTTCTAACCAATGTGATATGGAAGTCATTATAGAAGTATATGATGATACTTCTATAATCAAGATTCCTGAAGATCAAAATATAGCTATCTCTCATTATGTTAATCAAATATGTATAACGGTTGTTATACGTTATTATACAAATAAGAGTAATATTGATAATTTTAGATTGGTCATAGACCTACCAAATACATCTTTAATTCCGGTTAAAATTCCGCCACCACCTCCACCACCAGATGATGATGCTCAAAGAGCCAAAAATGAAACAATTCCGGAAATACGGTTTTCAGTAATTGAGGGAGAAACTCCGTTTAGATTAGGTACCAATTCTATTGATTTTATGTTAGAAAAGTGTTTCCCAAACAATGCGCAAAATATTGGTAACAATGATTGCCCAGCTGAAGGAGAAGATATCCCAAATTCAGATTGTTACTATTATCAACATTGTGATTGCTACAAGTGTGATATAGACAAAGAGGATATTTTTGAGAAAAAATCTACTACCTTTTATGTTTATGAAGATATTGATTTAGAAACAAGTTTTGTAGAATACAAGGAAATACAAAATGATACAGTTAAACTGACATATAAAGTTTGCGAAAGAGCCTATAATGAGGATTTTTTATATCGAGGTGGAAATACTTCAGTAAGCTTATATCTATCAGATGACGATCAGTTAGATTCAAGCGATGATCTACTGCTAAAGAAATCGATATTTATTGAGAGTGCCTATACTCCTCCAAACTATGATACTTGTGAAAATGTAAGTTTCACTTTGGGGAAAAATCTTGTACAATATTGGACTACAGAAGGTAAATATTTTATTGCGCAAGCCGATCCGGATAATGTATATTATGAATACAATGAAATGAATAACATTTTACCGGTACAGCTTTTACCAGATTTACGAATCACAGATATAAGAGTATACAAGACACCTGATAATAATGTAATTCTGTCTAGTACTGTTACAAATAAGGGAAATTCACCGTCAGCATTATCTAAACTCGATTTTTATGTTGAAAAGTATCCAAGAAAATTTGTGGCTAGAGGCACTGTTCCTGCCTTACAACCTAACGCATCTTATAAAGTAAATTCCCTAGTAACCTGGCAATATTTTTCATTGGTCTTACGCGGAAGAGATTTAATTGTTATTGCAGATGCTGAGAATGATGTAATAGAAATTGATGAATCTGATAACGAAAAAAGATTTAATATTCCGAGAAATTTAAACGATTCTGATCAAAATCCTACATTGGTAACTGTGTCTCCTAATCCTTTTTCATCCTATGTAGATTTTAATTATGAAGTTAAATATCCAAATACTGATATTAAATTAAACATCTATGATCAAAGAGGTTTTCTTAGGTATCAAAACAGTAAATTTCACAATGAAACAGGAAATTTTAAATTTAGAATTTACTCAAACGAATTAAACAATGGAATTAATGGGGTATATCATTATTCTTTTCTATTAGGAAGAAACAATACCATATATTTCCCTTCTACAGGAACGATTATTAAAATGTAAATCTGCATATTCCAGGAATTAAGTTAACAATATAGGCAGTAATCTCTATGAGGAGAACTTGAGAAAATAGAAATTAACACTACTTTAGATAGGGTTTTATCGCTATTCTAAAAACATACTCAAAAACACCAAATTCTAATTAAGAATTTGGTGTTTTTTTTGCATGAATTAGCATCAAAATAATTAATATAAAACCTTCTTCGAGCTATAGTCCAGAAAATATCATTTCATAATATATTAATACTAAAATAATTATTGAAAATAATACAACTATCTATTTTTCGATAACATCAAATTTATAAAATTGACACCATAACAATTTATAATACAGAATATTACACATAGTTTTATCAAAGATTTTTTAGCTAAAAATTCGAACCGATAAATTGAATTTTAAGATTTATCTCGTCATTAATAGATGACAAAAATTAATAGTAATATTTAAACTTTAAACAAATGATGAAAAACATTCTGCAACTAGAAAACGTAAAAACAATTGCAAAGAAAGAACAAACTATTATTGTTGGAGGTCATGGTCGAACAGCAGAAGAAATGGCTACTTGTAGAAAAAATTGCGAAGATGATTTCCGAGACGATGGCAATTTTCCAAAATACATGAATTGTATGACAGACTGTGTTCCAAGTGTTTAAAACCGACCGTTTTCATTAATAACGAAAAAGACATTATTCAAGTCTGATAAAAGGGAAAAGGGTATAAATATATAAGAAACTTATACCTTTTCCCTTCCCAGTACGATCTATAAAAAGAGGTTTATTAGATATGAAAATCATTCTTTTTCAATTTACATAATATCCATACAATTAAATAGAGAGCTTGCAATCAGCAATTTATATGAGCTCTTTCATTAGTGAACTCTCATCTTTTCAGATTACACATCATTTTAATTTAAAACAATACTTATGAAAAAACATTTGAGTTTTTATGGCTTATTGTTATTAACTTTTCTAATAACGATCAGTTGTCAACCAGAAGAAGATCTTCTATTAGAAGAATCTAATATTAATGAAATAGAATTAAATACAGATAAAAGTAATGGAGATTTTCTGGTAGTTTGTTCTACACAAGGTATTCCACCAGGTTTTGAACTAGTACAATATCTTAATGTAAGTGGATGCCCAAATTATAATTTATTCCCTGGCGGTTTTAACGCTGCCTTAGTCCAAAGAAATGATGCTCCCCAGATTTTTAGAGCAGGTGCAGGTTGTAACGATAACTATTGTATTTGGATTGTAGGAGAAAATTTCGAGCCAGAAGCATATATAGATGTTCGAACTACTACAGGAGAAACCATTATTGGAACTTATCGTGGATCTGATAGACAAATAAATATATCAGCAAACGGTGATGATACCATGTCCATTCGTTTAAGATCAGAATTCGAAAGACAACAATTTGCACAAAATGGATTGCGAATTTGGGTTGTCAACCCAGAAGCAAGAAAATGGGCTGATGGCAGAACCGTAAGAAGACCTCGAGATTTTGAAGAACCTCCATGTGATCCAATTTGTCCATAATTAGATAGTAGAAAAAATAAAAATTAATAGTAAGGGAAACCTTAGCATTACAAAATATCCTAAGTTTTCCCTTACTAAAATCAACATAAATTTTATTCTGTTCGTGATCATATACTCTTATGATGTTCAAAACTGAATCATCATGCAGACTGCACGATGCATTTTAAATCCAAACTTTTCACACAAACGAAACTTTAAAATATCAGATGAAAAACTTATCAATATTACTTACMTGTCTTCTCGCTTTTGTTTTACTTTCTTGCGAAAATGAGATAGAGAACATTCATGAAAACGCAACTACTGAACCTCAGGAGAAGCATACCAGAGTTATTGTAACTCCAAAACAAGTAGGAGGATCAAATTATACTATGTATGATACTCAAGGATATAGAAATACGGGCATCTGGAGTAGTCCTGATAACTTAAAATTAGTTATAGGCCATTACCATTTGAATCCAACAAAAGTACATACACAGCTTCAGCAAATGTATCAAAACGGACAACGCAAAATAGGATTAGTAATTTGGTATACACATTTTCCACCATACTGGCCTAATTCAAACACACATTTGCATACTATCAGAAGTAATAATTCCAGCTTACCATATCAACAGGAACAAAATTTTAAAAATGTACTTCAAAAAATTAAAAGTATTGGTTATAACGAAGTGACCATCCGCTTTGCTGCACAAGGATTGGCACATCCAGAAGGTTGGCAAAGCTGGAATGAAACGCAATTTCAAGAAAACTGGAATTTCATTTATAACGCCATTAATACTGCAGAAAATACACTTGGTAACTCCTCTCTTAAAAGAATGTATGATCTAGACGTAGAAATGGGTGGCCGATTTGATGGACAAACCGTACCATATATGGACAAACTTTGGAGAAATTTTTCCTATGTCTATCCAAATCTGAAAAGTTATGGGTTCTCCATTGCTTATGCGCCTGGTAGATTGGATCGTTTAATTAAAAATTTAAAGCAGACTGGTCGAAATGCTGACGAATATGCAATTGATATCTATGAAAATGCTTCTCAAGCACTTATAACCATCAAAAATGAACTAAATAAAAATCGTGAATATGGAAAATCTATAGTAATACAAGAAACGTATTATAATGATAAACAACAGTATAGAGATTTTATAAGCGGAATTAAAAGCAATAACCTCAATGTGAGATTTATCATGCAATGGCCTTGGAGAAGAGGATTTCAACATCCTCATTTTAGTGAAAATTATCCTAAATATTATGATAACTATTTGCCTTTGGATGTTGAAATTCCGGGAGATGAATGCAATCCAATCTGCCCCTAAAAACTAATTAACAATCACTTAATACTTATTGATAATTTTAAAATTAATCACAAATGAAATATCTATCACTGATCTTACTATTTACTACCATAATCACAAATCAAAAATCCATTGCACAAACTACAACTTCTTTAGGGCAAGGCGCAGGAACGTTAGGTAACGAAAACACAAGTATTGGTTATCAAGCAGGATCAAAAAGTACTGGTTTTGGCAATGTCTTCTTAGGTGCTAAATCTGGTCAAAACACAACCAATGGAGCTTATAATGTACTACTAGGACCTTCATC
>NZ_WEKL01000073.1 GCF_019295435.1 Aquimarina litoralis | reverse complement strand
GGTATCGGGAACATTGTCACCATTGGTATCATACCCTTCGGTAGCATCTGGAATACCATCGCCATCAGCATCGGTATCCACATAGTCCGCACCACCAGTGCCATCTATATCAACTACATCTGGATCTAAAGCAGTACCATTGGTATCATAAGCATCATTCACTCCATTACCATCGGTATCAGATTCATCTACTAAAGGTGTTAAAGGATCATCGACAATAGGGGCAATATAACCCGCTGTGGTCTGACCTTCGATATTATCTACTATACCATCATCATCTGCATCGATATCAATATAATTTGCTAAACCATCTGTATCTGTACTAAGAGGATTTGCAGTTGTTGCTGCAGAAGTATCATCAGACTCTAAAGCATTTGCCAAACCATTATCCCCAAAATCCAAAGTATTCCCATCAACAACACCATCATTATTGACATCCGTAGCTCCATTTTCTAATTGTCCAGATTCTACTAAGTCATATATTCCATCATCATCAGAATCCAAATCTAAATAATCAGGAATACCATCTCCATCTGTATCTAGTGCTACACAGTAACTAAAATCATAAAATTGTAAAGTTACATTGCCAGCGTTTCCATTTGATTTTCCTGCTACAATTGTTAATGAATCAATTGCTCCTAAAGACGATACAGCCACGGCATTATCCGGTGCGTTTGCTCCTCCTCCAGTTCCTGTTACTGTCTGTGGTCCATTAGTTTGGGAAAAATTAGCACCCGGAATATTAATATTACTAACAGTTAATGGCACATTATTTCCTCCCAATGAGGCAGAGAAATCAACTCTATCCGAATTGTCAATTCCTCCCCACTTAAATTGAGATAATAGAATCGGTTGATCAAAAGTAAATGTATATACAGCTACACTGATTGTAGCTGCATCAGCCGGATAAAAACTTCCATCTGGGAAATTAGTGTTTTCAGGTTGGGTGTTTATATAATCTCCAGTTATTCCTACATTGGATGTACTACTTATACCTCCATTCCAAGTAGCACTATTTAGTACTTGGAAATCAAATGTTCCTGTTACTCCTCCATAATTGTAAACATTATTTACAGTACCTGAAGCAGAACCCGTAGATCCTGTACTCACTTGCGTAAATGTCTGTCCTAAATCTACAAAACCAGTGGGACAATCCAGTTCAACAGTATCTAAAATACCATCATTATCATCATCTAAATCTACTGCATCACCAACCCCATCGCCATCTATATCATCAAAAGTAGCATCGCAGGCATCTGCAATACCATCTCCATCTGCATCTGGACCACCAATTTGCTGAAAATCCAATCCTCCTGTACTATCGCTATCCACAGGATCTGTATAAGAAGCTGCAACTACAGCTCCGTTAGCATCTATTGTTCCATCACCTGTATTTAATGGTTCAGTAGCTGTATTTCCCGGATTATAAATTCCTCCATCTCCTCCATCAGCATTTGCATCTGCATAGGCTTCATTGGCATCACTACATCCATCGCTATCACTATCTAAATTGAGATAATCTGGATCTGTAGCACCTATCGTATTAGTAGGAGTATTACCAGCTCCCGCACTTGTTGGAATTCCATTACTTGCAATATTATCTGTATTATTATCATCATCATCTGCTCTTCCTTCCTGTCCTGTGGCTCCACTAGGTGTACCACCAGCTTCTACTACGTCATAAATACCGTCATTGTCACTATCTAAATCTAAATAATCTGGCACTTGATCTCCATCATTATCAAATGCAGGATCCAATGTATCGCAAATTCCATTAAGATCACCATCTATACATACAGGAGCAGTAGCTGTTCCATTATCATCAAAATCCTGATAATTGAGTATCCCATCAGAATCAGCATCTGCAGAAGGGTCAACTCCTAAACTATTTTCCGTAGTATCCAAAATACCATCATTATCGTCATCTAAATCCAAGATATCACTTACGCCATCATTGTCTGTGTCAACAGGAGGTACACAGGCAGTTGCATCACTATCATCCTGGCTTGCTCCAACACTCTGTCCAGCACCGGMAACATCTGGTACTCCCACTGCTGTTCCCCCAACAACATTTCCAAGGTTAGTAGTTACTATACCTCCATTACCATCAGACAGTGTTCCTTGAGCAGTCTGTCCATTTGCAGCTTCAGTAAAACTTCCTCCTCCTTCTACAAAATCCGGACAACCATCATTATCACTATCCAAGTCAAAACAGTTAAAAATTCCATCACCATCATCATCAGCTCCATCCTGCAAGATTGTAATTGTAGATTGTGGAAAGAAATTCCAAAACATAGCTACAAAAGAGCCTATATTTCTACTGTCAAAAATATATAATGACACAGTTGACTGAGGGCTATCAAATTCAAACTGTGCTGTATGACCATTTGCATTTCCAGTCATATTTAGTAATACATTTGATGGGGTTGTATCTAAAGCTGCTAATGAATTAAAATTCCCTATTAAACTGATTACATTAGAACCATCTTCATCATTTACAATAAAGGTACCTACATCATTCGCTGCTGCATCGTTAAAACTTACAATTGCTCCTCCAGGTGCCGCATTCAAAGGATCTGTATCTATAGTCCAGCTTCCTGATTCGCTCCAAGCATACGAATCTCTTACATCCGTATTATTAGCTGGAGAAGTTAAACTATTGATATCGTTTATGGTTAAATTGGGAATACTAAAAGCTGTTGGAGAATTCTCAGAAGTCCAGACCAATTCTACATATTCATTATCTCCTAAAGGATCCTGATTACTTATTAATCCTGTCGTAGTATTAAATGCTACTGGAGTTCCAGCACTTACAGTTCCCGGTCCTTGATAGATATCTACTGCGTATGTTCCTGAAGCATCCGCAATACGTACTCCTAGAGAACCATCTGGAATTGTCCCTCCACCCGCTAAAAACGCAGAAGCTGGAATTGCAGACACCTGACCAAAGGCTACTGCAATTGGTTCTGGACACCCTTCATCAGTATCCAAAATACCATCATTATCATCGTCTAAATCCGAAGCATTTACCACACCATCATCATCTTCATCTCCCAATAGATCTGCTGGACCAACCGGATCAACAATCAAAGCAGGTGTTGCACTCTCATCACCAGCCAGACCATCTGTTAGTGTATAAGAAGTAGTAGGAACCGTATTTCCATTGATTAATTGTGTTCCTTGTGTTACCGTATAATTATCATAGTCTGCATCTCCAGCTCCAGGAGCTGAAGAACCGTATTTCCTAAAAACATTAATAGAAGTTGTATTATGCCAGTATATGATTACATTGGCAGACTGTCCTGCTGCTCCACATTGTAACGTAAAATCTACCAACCCTACTGGGTAATCGAAATTATCGTCTAAGGAAGCCAAATCAATTTCACGAACTGCTCTCATTTCGGTTATTGTAGAACAATCTCCTGCTACTACAACTTCTAAGGTTATATATCCTTTCCCTTTAGAATCTACAATTGAGGTTACATTTGGTTGTAGGGAATCTAGAATTCCATCATCATTCCCATCTCCGCCATTGGGTCCAGCATCTTCAGTTGCTGCATCTACCCCATCGCCATCATCGAGCACTGCACAAGCACTACTATCCCCCGAATCAGTTACCGCAGCAGTAGAATTCTGTGGACTTCCCGTAATTGTAGGCACTCCATCTACATCTACCACATCTCCCAGACTATCGTCAGCATCTAAAACTCCCACTATAAAACTTGCTGCTCCTTCAACAGCATCAGGACAACCATCGCCATCTGAATCTGTGGATTGGAAATCTGGAGGTCCTGTACTATCCGTATCTGCAATTGTATAGTTAATTGTTCCAGAATCTATCGGGTTTTCAACTCCATCAAAAAGTCCATTTGTTCCCGAACCGGTTTGTTGACCAGTAATTTTACCATTGGTTTGTGGTAGCCCATGACCAGCTTCTATTACATCATAAATCCCATCATTATCACTATCTAAATCAAAAAAGTCTGGAATTCCATCTCCATCGGTATCAAATGCAGCTTCTACTTGACCATCTACATTTCCAATTACCCCCATAGTATCATCATCATCTAAATATGCAAAAATTCCATCGACATCAACGTCACCATATGGGTCTGAAGGTGATTCATCAATATTTGGAATTCCATCTCCATCTGCATCTAAATCTAGCGGATCTAATGCAATATCGTTATCATCATCTATAGCTGATGGCGCTAAAGGACAAGCGAATCCATCATTACTTGTAGTTATAGCTGTGCTATTTAATAGAGATTCGGAAGGTGAACCTGTATCATAATCATTTATCAGATATAAACCTCCATCATTATAAGATGCATACAATCGATCTTCTGCATCTGTATAAACAGCACCATAATTCGTAGCTGTTGGAGTTGTTAATCCACCAACCAAGCTTTTTTCTAAGGTGGTAAGATTCCAAATAGCTACTTGTTGTGCATCATTTACTCCATATAAACTTCCATTAATAAAAGCTACATCGTTTACAGTACTACTTGGAATGGCAGTACCGCCTGGTCCCGTAAATGTAACCGGAACCAAAACAGGAGCTGGTCCACCAGCTACAATGGTTGATATATTTTCAATTCTATGATACTCTTGTCCGATATTAATCCATAAATTATCATTGTCATCTACATCCCCAGATATTCCACCACTTGTAAAACCAGTAATTGCACCAAGATCTTCGATAGCTCCATCTCCTCCAACTCTTATTAAATGATTGTTTATAGGACTTGTTCCTCCACCTTTACCGATTGCATAGACATAATCATCCATTCTATTATATCCTGCAGCATTGTACAAATCTGTCGTCGCTATTGGAGTTGAATATTCTCCGGTTATAGGATCATAGCTTCTTAGTTCTCCAGATATAATCTGATAAAATATCCCTTCACAGGTGAAAGGTGTTAATAAACTTACCGGTCCACAAGAACTACTATCTCCAGCATCGGTTACAGCAGCGGTTGTTGCCTGTGGGCTACCTGTAATTGTTGGTACTCCACTTAGATCAACTATATCTCCTAAGCTATTATCTATGTCTAAATCTGAGGTATTAAAACTTCCTGCCCCTTCAACAGCATCTGGACAACTATCGCCATCTGCATCTGTAGACTGAAAGTCTGGAGGACCACTACTATCTGTATCAGTAATTGTATAATTAACAATTCCTGATTCTGCGGGAGTTTCCACTCCATCAAAAAGTCCATTAGCACCAGAACCAGTGTCTTGCCCGGTAATTTTCCCATTGGTTTGTGGCAGTCCATGACCAGCTTCAATCACATCATAAATACCATCATTATCACTATCCAAATCAAAAAAGTCTGGAATTCCATCACCATCAGTATCAAAAGTAGCTTCTACTTGACCATCTACATTTCCTATAGCGCCAGTAGTTTCATTATCATCTAAATAAGCAGGAACCAAATCTGCATCCATATCTGCAAAAGGATCGGAAGGAGATTCATCAATATTGGTAATTCCGTCACCATCTAGATCTAAATCAAATGGATCTAAATTATTATCATCATCCTGATCTATTGATGAAGAGGCAGCAGCACAAGAAAATCCATCATTACGAGTTACATTATCTGTACTTGACAAATAAGTTGCAAAAGGAGCATTGGTAGTATAATCTTCAATAAGATATAATCCTCCATCATTATTGGAAACATATAACCTATCTTGAGCATCAGCAAAAACAGCTCCATAGTTAAGGCTACCTGTAGTTGGTAAGCCTGTAATTATTTCTATACGTCTATCTGGTGTTGGCGTAATTTCCCATATGTATAATTCATTTCCATCAACACCATAAAAAGCTCCATTTATGAAAGCTATGTCCAAGCAGCTCATAGGACCAGGAGCTGCACCTCCAAAAAATGGATTTGCCAAATTTGTAGTTGTTATGGTAGCAGAAGAATTTGCTGGTAATGTAGATACATTATCTATTCTACGTAATCGTTCACCAGCTCTTACATAAAGATCATCATTATCATCAACATCACCCGCGATATAAACTCCTGGTGTATCCAAAACACCTAAATCATCAAAGTCACCATTGCTATCTATTCGTATTAAATGACTAGCGTTGGGCTCACCATCTTCGATGATCGCATACAAATAATCATCTGTAGTATTGTAACCTCCTGCATTATATACTTCCAAGGTGCTTAAAGCAGTACCATAAGTACCATCTGCAGGATTGTATGGCCTTAATTCTCCATTAATTACCTGATAAAAAGTACTTGGACAGCTAAAAGGTGTAGTAGCTTGTCCGTATCCTTTTATACATCCGGAAAATAGGATTACAAGAATTAGGTAAAAACGTTTTATGTCAGTAAAACTTAACTTATGAACAACATCTTTAAATTGCTTGTAGGCTAATAAAGAAATTATACTTTGGATACATCGAGTAAAGATTCTCATGGGCTATACTGATAAAGTTATTTTGTGATTTGTTGTGAACAATTGTTCAAAGAGAAGATGGACTGATTTTATCTTCAACGATTTTAAGCATACATCTAAAGAAGAAAGTCTTCTTATAGCGTTCCTTTTATAGAAGCAAAAGGATATAAGACTCGTACTTATTTTTAAAAACCAAATCTGTATTTGATTAAATTGGATAAATTGAGAAAATATAGCTGGTAGATACGATGGATTTACACATGAAAAATTCGGTCTAACAATAGTAAATCCAAAAAGAGGAATACATAAATCAACAATATGTATCTTTTGAAGAATACTTCCTGAAAAAGAAAATATAGGCAGATTGCCTAAAGCAAAAGTGATTAACTTCATTAAGGTTGAATTATCATTAATAAATCTTTATCCTACCCTATTATTAACTGCTCGCCAAAGTTTATTAATAATCGGGCTTATCTAAATATGCTTAAAAATTATATCTATCTCATTTTATAAATACATTAATTATTTTAATGTTCATTTTTATTTATCAACTTCAATTGATGTAATATACTATTGAAATAAGTATACATAGATTGCTGAGTAATTCAGATACATATTATTTATCCAAACTAGCTAACTTATTTCTATACACTATTATTTAAATTTTGATTCCTTGAACTTAATTATGTCAAAGTATTCATAATCTAAAAAATTCTTACATAGTCAAAATAAAATATACAAACAGGTTTATTATGTGAAAAGCATACAATTATAAAGTGGGGTAGGAATAAATTTGTATTGAATGCTTTTATGAAACTATTTTAACTTTTTCAATATTTTAATTTAGTTTTCTTTAACAATATAAATTTATGGATAAAACATTGATTTGCAATATTATATAAACTCAAAATATTTACGGAAAAACCACAATCTTCTATTTTAAATAGATGCTATTGAAAATTATAAAGAAACTTTAATTAAATCTCAATTTTCATATTAAAACCTCATCAAAAAGCGTAAAATTCCCTTAAAAATTATGAAAAATAAAAATCAAAAAAATAATTTATATTCGAAAAAACAGTATTTTTTTCAGAATATATCTAAAATTCTAACTAAGTATTAAAAGTGTATACATCCAAAACTTTTATCTCAAAATATTTCGTGTTACAATTAAACCATAAAACAACTACGTTTATAATAGTTTAAAACATAAGAAAAATGGTATAATTTACTTTGAAAAACCTTCTAACTTACTGATATTAAGAACTGTTCTAAAACCTTTATGTTCTGAAGAAGAGTCTAAACTGTTACCCATTCTGGCAGCTATTCGATAGCTTGCGCAATAAGAGTCGTTGCATAAAAAAGATCCTCCTTTTATCACTTTTTCATGTATTTTATTCTCTTTTTTAATAGGTCCAGTTGGGTTATTTAAAACTTCATCCTTAATGGTTGCGTAATAATTAGCGTCATACCAATCTGAAGTCCATTCCCATACGTTTCCTGCCATATCAAAAATTCCAAAACTATTTGGAGTATATGTTTTTACGGGTGCGGTATTGTCAAATCCGTCTTTACTATCATTATCCATAGGAAAAACACCTGTATATGTATTGGCTCTTTTGGAAACTTCTGAAAAATCGTTACCCCAAAAGAAGATACGTTCTGATATTCCGCCAGAAGCGGCATACTCCCATTGAGCTTCAGTTGGTAATTCTCTTCCTGCCCATTTACAATAAGCCATGGCATCTTCATAAGCAATATGAACAACCGGATGATTTTCTTTTCCTTTGATGTCACTTTCGGGACCTTGCGGATGTTTCCAATTTGCTCCAATTTTCCATTTCCACCATTGTGAAAAATCATTCAAGTTCGCTACTCCATCGGGCCTATTTCTAAAAACAAGAGAACCTGGTTGTAACAAAGAGTCAGCAGGTTTAGGAGTTCCCGGCGGCAACTGTTTTTGTAATTCTTCCCAATCAATTGGTCTTTCTGCTAAGGTGATATAATGAGTTTCTTCAACAAATTGTGCAAATTGTGCATTCGTCACTTCTGTAATATCTATCAAAAAACTATCCACCACTACTAAATGTCTTGGTTTTTCATGATTCATTGCCATTTTATCAAATTCTTGAGCTCCTTGATAAAATGATCCTTGGGGTACTAAAACCATCCCTAAAGGAATACTATCCAATCTTTTCTTCATGACTTTCTTTTCTGTCAAATTGGGAATAGTCTTATTTTTTTGACATGAAACACTAATTAGGACAACTAAAAATCCAACTATCAATCTTTTAAAAAAATGTAAGTCACCTCTATTATCTATTCTTTTTCTATGGTTACATTCCATATAAGTAATGGGTTAAATTTGAAGAATAATTCATTTAACATATTAAAATTTCTACCCGAAATCTCCATAACAAATTAAAAAAATTAAGTGAGTAAGAACATCCTTCTTACTCACTTAATTCAATCAAATAACAATCTTAGATCCAACAACTATTCTTTCAATAACTGTTTAAAGATTGTTTGGTTATCAACCTCGATTTTGACAAAATATTGACCTACTGGTAGTTTTGAAGTAGCAATGGCGACATTTTCTGTTTCATTAGAAGATTGTATAGCTACCTTTTGCCCTAACATATTAAATATTTGAATAAACACTTTTTCTGCTTTGGTATTTTTAATAGATACGTATAACATTTCATTAAATGGATTAGGATAAACAATTGTTTCTAAAGAATCTTTCGTATTCGAAATATTCGGGTCATTATTTTTTACGATTTCTGAATTTCTTAATGAACTATTTATTTCGCAACCATTGATCACTACGTCATCAATGTATACCCAATCCTGATTTCCAGAAGCATCTGCTCTGAATCTTAATTGCGTATTTGCGGTAAATGGACCTCCAATAACTACTTGATCATTGTAACGTTGATCATTGACAAACTCATCATTTAGATTCCATTCTTCAATGGTAGTAAAACCAGTTCCTCCATCTGTAGATATTTGAAGCCAAAAATCTTCATTTACATTATCCATGCTACGGCAGTAATATGAAAAGTCCACTGTTAATTCATCATAAATTGTGAAATCAAATGAATTGGTAGTCATTACCGATGTATTGGTATTATCCTGTAATCTTATGCAATAACTTCCGGAATTAGCATAAGCAGCATCGCCAATATTTCTTCTCGCATCATCTCCTCCATCATTCCAAATACCCCATCCCGATTCAAAGTCTTCAGAATTGATTAAGGTATATGTACACTGTACTGGAGGATCTGTATCTTCTATACATCCCGCAGTTTTTACTTGCGCTTCTGATAGTGCTACTCCATATACTGCTACCGCATCCATTTTTCCAGTATAAAAGTTATCTGCGGTTTCACCAAAACTATCTCGAGTTTGTACTCCGCCTAAACCTCCTGATCCGGTATGTGTTGTTATCGTTGATGCAGCACTATTGTTAGAACTTGCTAGAGAACCATCTATATATAATTGATGAGCTGTTAAACTACCATTATATACTAAGGCCAAGTGATGCCAATCACCGTCGTTAGGAAATACTGCACTAAGCGTACTTGCTGAACTATTACTACTTCTTACAATAGTTTCTACATTCGTTCCATTCAATCTCATCACAAACCCTCTAGATCCTCCTCCTTCTTCAAAAAGGTCCTGAATTCCGCTCAGTGATGTTGGTTTTACCCACATTGTAATTGTTCTAGCGTTGGTAGTTGCAATCATGAATGGTCCTGGATTTTGACTATACTGTATTTTTGTAGTTCCATCAAAAACAAAGGATTGATCTCCTTCTTTAAAATCTACCGTATCATAAGATAGATTCCCTACTGTACTAATTGCATTGTTACCATTAGAAGAATAATCATCAGTGCCAACACTCGAATCAAAATTCCACAATGCTAAATAGCTATCTGGCGATACGCAAGAAGGGTCTGTTGGTGGCGATGTTATTTCGATAATTTCTGGTAACGGAACTGTATTTCCATTGCTTCTAAAGGTAGGTAAGGGAGCAGATACTGCTATCAAATGATTTCTAAGATCCGTACTCATATCATTAGCAATGGTTAAAATTGCTGTATCTGGTGATCCAGCTAATAAATCCGTAGCTTCACTTATATCCGTTGACAAATTATACAATTCATAGGAAGCAGTTTCATAATAATGTATCAATTTATAATCTCCTTTTCGTATGATAGAAACTGGTCGTTGATCTCGCTGACTATTTGCAATATATCCCGGAAAATGCCAGTATAAAGCATCTCTTCCTAAATTAGGATTTACTCCAGTAAGCATATCCCATTGGCTTACACCATCTATGTCATAATTGGTAGGTAAAGAAGCTCCTGTGATTGCTGCTAAGGTCGGATATAAGTCAAATGCCTGAATTGGAGTATTATTCACTGTTCCCATATTGGCTAATAATCCTTCAGACCAAGCAAAAGTTACCGAACGTATTCCTCCTTCTGTATATTCTCCCTTCATTCCTTTTAGTGGAACATTATCTTGTGGACCATTGGCACCTCCATTATCAGAAATAAAGTATACCAATGTATTAGCAGAAAGCATGTTACCGGGATTTCTAGGATCTGGTGTAGTTTTTAAATAGTCAACAATTCTACTAATTGATTGATCCATTCCTTCCAAAATTGCCGCTTGTGAGATATTGTTGTGTCCTATTTGACTTGGATTGGTATTATTTTTAGCTACATATTTCGCATACAAATCCGGTCTTGCATTGGCTTGTCCCCAAGGACCGTGAATTGCATAATTACTAAAATGCATAAAGAAAGGATTACTCTTATTGGTTTCCATGAAGTCCAAAGCTGCATCTGCTAATGCATCGGTTACATGTTTAGGAGTACCATCTAAAGAAGTATCTCCTGCCAGTTCCAAAGATTCTGCTGCTGTGTAAGGAGCTGCATAAACATCCAGTTCTGGACCGATTCTTGGGTGAAACTCCCAATTACCACCTGATAAAGCAGCGAAATAAGAACCCGGTGCTCCATCAGAATCTCCACCATAGTTAAAATCAAAGCCTTGAAGTAATGGTCCATTATTTAAACTTCCGCCAGAATGATATTTTCCAAAATGTGCTGTGGTATAACCTGCAGTTTTTACTGTTTCTGCAATGGTAATAGCACTAGCAGGAATCTCATCTTCTCCATTAGACAAGCCTTGACTTGGTCCCACTAGTAGTGAATTTGAATCTCCTCTGTTCAATCCATTTACAGCAAAAACATTGTTAGTAGGTCTGGATGCCCATTGACCACTCAAAATTGCCGCTCTTGTAGGAGCGCAGTTCGCTCCATTTACATATGAATTGGGAAACGCGATCCCTTCATTAGCTAATAAGTCTATTGTTGGCGTCTCATAAAAATCACTAGGATTATTCATACTGGTATCTACAGAACTTGTCTGAGACCAGCCCATATCATCAGCGATGATAACGACAACATTAGGGGATTGTGCTAAAACTATTTCTGAGTAGCTAAAAACAATCAGAAATAACCATACTAAATGCATACTTTTTTTCATAGGGTAGGTTTTTAATTTAATTGGGTACATATTTTACTTTTCATTTTTTAAAACATTCATTCCGATTACAACTTTGTAAAATGGATCGTAATCAACTCTTCCCTTTTTTTAAACTTATAAGAGCTTTTATAAAAATTTCAGGATCAAATTTTATGAAAGACAAATGCTACATTGAAATATGTTTCAAAAAACACTACCGAATCATGAAATACACTAAGTATTAGCACTTTTGTTTAACGGTTTATAATTATATTTGAAACTAAATTGATCGTAACGGAAATACTTTAAGGGAAAAATAACCGTTACAAGCTTTACCCAATCCCTAGTAAATAAGGAAATACATCCTAAAGGTTGATTTCATTGTAAATTGATCTTTATCCTGACCCTGTTTTTGTTTGCTCGCCAAAGTTTTACAATTGCAGGGTTTTATATTGTTCTTACTACTGTTACATATTACTTATTTTTATTTTTCTTCTTTGACATAAATAAAAAAGAGTATCATAACTGATTGAACGATATACTGAAAATAACTTGGGCGTTATTTTCATACTACTGATAAGTGGGATTGAAGAGAAATAGCTAATCACATATTTCCATAATGCTGAATAGTAATTGTTTTTCATACACAGACAAAAGTTGGTTCAAAAATTAATACACAAGACCTTGGGGCTCTTGAAACAATTGCGATTATGAACAGATAGAAATATTGTGTGACAAAAGACACTGCTACTAACAGCTATCTTACTATAAAACTATACAGATTTTGTAGGGGTAAGAAACACCAACCTATATAAGTTTTACGAATCGACAAGTCGATTATCTATGGTTTACGTTTAGTTTTTTTTAACAATATAAATTTATATATAATACATTGATTTACAATGATATATAAACTCAAAATACTTACGGAAAAACCATAATTGATTTTTAAAAGAGAATTTTCCAAGAAACTTTACATTAATCTCAGTAAAACTTGAAAACTGATAAAAGCTTATCAATAAAAACGGAAAATTCCCTATATTTTTTATGAATTACACATTCTTAAACAAGGGAAAAAATCACCTGTTTATTTTATCAAAACATATCATCTCTAACTAGTGAATTCAAAAAAAGCAGCTCTTAGAGCTGCTTTAGTAGATATAGTCTATAACTTGCTTTTATACGAATCCTCTTTTACGAGCTTCTTCTAATAATTTCTGATCATCAGCTTTGGCGATCGAGAACATCTCCTTAATCTGGTTTTTACGTTTCTCTATCGCACTTAACGAAAGACTCACATAATTCGGTAAATTCTTAGTTTTTACACCTCTAGAAAGATGGTATAAAATCTTTAGATTTTTCTCATCTAGAGAGAAATTATTGGTCATCATTTTTCTAAAATGATTATTTACCGTCGCACTGTAATAAGGGGTACCACTTACGATATTATTAAACGCTAATAATAACTCTGCAGAAGTTAGATCACTTTTGATTAAGAAACCAGAAGGATTGATATTCTTTAATATATTATGAATCCTATGATCCTCTCTATGCATCGTTAGGATAATAATTTTTGCTTTTGGAAGTAACTCTTTGGCATGTTTTGCTAAATCTTCTCCAGAGGTAATCGAACCATCAGAAGAAGGTGGCAACTTAATGTCTACAAAAAGCATGTCATAAGGAGTCGTTTTAGAAGATTTTAGAATATTCTGATATGCATCATCACAATTGGACGCGATATCAATTTTGATTTGATATTCTTTTTGATTTTCTCCTAATAAGGTGTTCTTGTAGCCTTCGATAATCATTGGATGATCATCAATCATAAGAACTTTTAACTTTTTCTTCATTTTTAAAATTTTGTATCAATTGTTATCCGATCTAGCTTATATATGTAACTATAAAATACTTGTTATAGTATACAAAATTGATAGATATAATAACTTTTGCATTAATTAAATTGGTATGCCTACAGATACTTTGGTACCTGCATCCTGATTACTAATAAAATCTACTACACCGTTCATCTGGGTAACTCTGGATGTAATATTTTTTAAACCAATTCCTCTTTTTACCTTACTGCTTTTAAATCCGATTCCATCATCTAAAATAGTAAGATTTATTTTATCATCCACAAAATCGAAGTTTATTTTTACGCTTTTTGCCTTAGCATGTTTAAATATATTCTGTAGTGACTCTTGTATAATACGGAATAAATTTACCTTTTTCTGATCATCAACTACTTCCCAATCAATGTTTTCATCATTGGCAAACTCAAACTCCATTTTATGCACAGTACACAGATCACTTACTAAACTTTCTACAACATCTACATAGGCAATATCTGGAGATAAAGTTTCTGTACCCAGATCATGCGATATCAAT
>NZ_WEKL01000072.1 GCF_019295435.1 Aquimarina litoralis | reverse complement strand
AACTTATCACCAAAAAACATCAAAACGGTAATAAATGTTATGAACTTAAAAACTTAAGCTTTTCTTGAGCCCATCATTTTATTAGTAATATTTCAGAAAAACTGGTTATATATTTTTAAATATTCAAAAAACTTTCAAACCTTTCAGTTTTATAGAGGATCATCATACATGTTATCCACTTAAATAGTATGTTTATGTCTTCAATAAAAGATCTACCAATCTACCACACCAGAGTTATATGAAAAAAACAACCCTACTGATCAATTGTTTAGATAAAAAAGGAATCATTGCTACAGTTACCAATTTCATTTTAGCAAAAAAAGGAAATACCGTATATATCGAACAGCATGTCGACAGAGAACTTGGTGAGTTTTTTATGAGACTGGAATGTGAATTTGATCAGGATGAAGAAAAGTTAGCTTTGTTTAAAGAATCATTTAATAAAGTTGTTGCTGATAATTACAATATGCATTGGGAAATGTATAATGCTGAAAAAAAGCCTAAAATGGCGCTTTTTGTTTCAAAATATGATCATTGTTTGTACGATATTCTAGGAAGGCATGCTTCTGGAGAACTTAAAGCAAAAATACCAATCATCATTAGTAATCATCTTGATCTAAAACCCATTGCTGATAATTTCAATATTCCATTTAAGCATATACCTATTACTAAGGCCAATAAAGCACAGGCAGAAGCTGAACAATTGGCTATTTTGAAAGAGCATAAGATAGACTTTATTGTATTAGCAAGGTATATGCAAATACTTTCGGAAAATTTTGTGAATCAATTTCCAAATAAGATTATTAATATTCACCATTCATTCTTGCCTGCTTTTCCTGGAGCAAAACCTTATCATTCTGCCTATGAACGTGGTGTAAAAATTATAGGAGCTACTAGTCATTATGTGACTTCAGATCTTGATGAAGGACCAATTATAGAACAGGAAGTAGTACGAGTATCTCATATTCATAATGTTCAGGATTTTATTTTGAAAGGAAGAGATTTAGAAAAAATCGTATTGTCTAGAGCAATCAAACATCATATAGAACGAAAAGTATTGGTATACAATAATAAAACTGTTATTTTCTCATAAATTGGATACTTGCAATTTTATACAGTTCCAAAAACAGTTATAAACTATTGAAGGTCATTACACCCTAAAGATGATCCTTTTATCGAATCTTCTCTATTTTTACAAGAAATAATGAAAAGAGATAAAGCGAAAAAAATTAACTTTGAATTCATAAAGAAACGTTATAAACTCAAATCTAATAAGAAAATATGAAATGAGTCATTGTAGCTGGTTGATTATCAATCAAAAATGCTTTTAGGCGAGTTCTTTCTTTCAATAAAAATTTAAAAAAGAATACATGAAAAGATTATTGTTATTTCTAGTTATCATACAGTTTTCAAGTTGTGCAGAATTACAACAAGTAATAGAGAGCCTTCCACAAGATACTGCTGGAGGTGTTGGTCTTAGTAATATTGATATTGGAAATGGCCTAAGACAAGCTTTAGATAAAGGAATAGACAAACAAGTCACAAAACTCACACAAAAAGATGGTTTTTTTAGAAATGAATTGGTAAAAATTGTATTACCTGATGAACTAAAAAAAGTAGATAAAACTTTAAGAGATATTGGTCTTAGTAACCTTGCAGACGAAGGATTAAAAGTATTGAACAGGGCTGCTGAAGATGCTGTAAAGGAAGCAACACCCATTTTTGTAAATGCGGTAAAACAGATCACCTTTAATGATGCAAAACAAATCTTATTAGGAAATCAAGACGCCGCTACTCAATACCTAAGAGGGACTACAAAATCAGCTTTATATTCAAAGTTTAGTCCAGTTATTAAAAACTCTTTATCCAAAGTAGGAGCTGATCGTATTTGGTCTAATATTATCAATAAATACAATACTGTTCCTTTTACAAGCAAAGTAAATCCAGATCTTACAGACTATGTTACTACAGAAGCACTAGACGGAGTATATACCATGATTGCTGTTGAGGAAGGAGAAATAAGGACGAAATTGAGTTCAAGAACAACGGACTTATTGCGAAAAGTTTTTGCTCTTCAAGACAGAAGATAGCGGTACAGAAAGAATACCCCTACATCTTGCACACTTTATCTAATCTAGTGTAGCTTTCAACGATTTTCAAAATTTTTTAGAAAAATTCACATTTTTATTTAATTTATAGATTTAATAACAAACAATAATCTTTTTTTATAAGAATACTAAAACCCTTCTCTTGAAGTGGCTTACATATTCTCAAAACCTGGCTACCGTTTTTAAGGGGGTAATCCTATTGTAGGAATTTTTTAATTGAGAGATTCATTTAATTTCGCGTCCGATTTAAATAGCCCTCAATGAAAAACTTAATCAAGCTTAGCGTAGCCTTAGCTATGTTGGTATGCTCTGGATTTATCCAGGCCCAAGAAAAAACAATAACCGGAACAGTTACTGATCCTTCTGGAATTCCACTTCCGGGAACAAATATTTTAGTAAAAAATACTGATAACGGAGAACTAACCGATTTCGATGGTAACTACACTATCAAAGCAAAAATTGGTGATACACTTATATTTTCTTATGTAGGTTTCGAAACTCAAGAAATTATAGTATCCTCATCTTCAGTGATCAATATATCACTTAAAGATACTATAGAAGGATTAGATCAAGTTGTAATAATAGGATATGGTAGTTCCTCTAAAAAACAGATCACCACTAGTGTTGCAAGTATAAAAGCAGACGGAATAGGAGATATTAATACTCCAAGTATCCAATCTTTAATGACAAGTAAAGTTACCGGAGTTCAAATAACTCAGCTTTCGGGAAGAGTTGAATCTGGAATAAAAGTAAGGGTAAGAGGTGTTTCTACAATTGGCGCATCTCAAGAACCATTATATGTTTTAGATGGAGTACCACTCATTAATGATGATGAATCTATAAATAACTCTCCTATCAATCCATTAATAGGTCTTAATCCAAATGATATTGAATCAATAGATTTCCTGAAAGATGCTTCTTCAGCAGCTATCTATGGAGCCAGAGGAACTAATGGAGTTATCATAATCACTACTAAAAAAGGTAAAGCAGAAAATACGAGAGTAACTTTGAACACAGCTTCAGGATGGAACTTTGCTACCAACAAAAGAGAGTATTTAGACGCTGAACAATATGTTGATTTCTACACTGAAGCTGCACTAAACAGCGGAATTTCATTAAGTGAGATCGAAAGTACATTTGATCAATTAGCTTTAGGAAGAGATTGGAGAAATAACGAAGTTGATACAGATTGGCAAGATCTTGCATTAGTGGAAGGTATCACTCAGGATATCGATGTATCAGCTTCTGGTGGAAATAAAAATCTCACTTATTTTGTTTCTACTTCATACAACAAAACTGAAGGGATTATTCTTGGAAATGAATTAGATAGATATACCTTACGCGCTAAAGTAGATGCAGACATTACTAAAAAATCAAAAATTGGAGTTAATATAAATATCTCTAAAGTAACAATTGACCGTATATCTAATGATAATGCTTTTATCTCACCACTTCAATCCATAGCGCAATCACCACTTACGCCTGCACTTTTGGAAGACGGAACAGCTAATGTAGATGGAAATTCTACCTTATTTCAAAATTTCTTAGGACAGGAACAAACGGGAAGATTTGTTACTGATATTTGGAGAACTACAGCCAATTTGTATGGTGATTTCTATATCAATGATTATTTACGGCTTAAATCCGAAGTTGGTTATGATTCCAATAATCAAAATGCAGAAAGGTTCTCTGGAAGCTTAACCGAATTTGCTTCAGCAGGAGGCGTTGGTACTGTTAGTAATGCTATTACAGAACGATACATTTTAACAAACTATCTGACGTATAAGCGTAACCTTGGTGATATTCTAGATTTTTCCGCAACACTTGGAGGTAGTTTTGAAGAAACCAATCGTAAAAGTCAATTCACAATAGGGCAAGGTTTCCCATCAGATGATCTACAAACCTTAGATAATGCAGTTTTAATAACGAATGGAGGATCCAACAAAACTAAATATAACTTTCTATCCTATTTTGCAAGGTCCCGTTTTTCTATTGCTGAAAAATACCTTCTAAACTTAAGTATACGTCGTGACGGTTCTTCTAGATTTGGTCAGGATTCTCAATTCGGATGGTTTCCTGCCGCCTCTGCTGCATGGATAGTGAGTAATGAACGATTTCTAAACAATTCTTACTTCTTAAGTAATTTAAAATTAAGAGGAAGTTGGGGTATTACAGGAAATGCAGAAATTGGAGATTTTGCAAGTAAAGATCTTTATGGAGTCACTACCTATAACGAAAGACTTGGAGTATCACCAATACAAATAGGAGATAACGAATTAAGGTGGGAAAAAACAACGCAATATGACTTAGGTGTAGATTTTGGTTTATTTAATAATGTTATTTCAGGAGAGTTTGATTATTACAATAAAACGACAAACAATTTATTATTCAACCAACCAATTCCTGGCACTTCTGGCTTTACCTCTGTAGTTAGAAATATCGGGGAAATAGTAAATAAAGGATTTGAAGTTAGTCTGAACGGAAGAATTATCTCTAAACCCTCTGTAACTTGGAATATCGGCGCACTTTTTACCAAAAATATAAACGAAGTTACGGATCTACCTAGTGGTGATATTATAGACGGAGTGAATATTATCAGAAAAGGAGAAACTTTATCTTCATTTTATCTTTATGAATATGCTGGTGTAGATCCAACTAATGGAGATGCTTTATTTTACACGAACACTTTAAATGCAGATGGATCATTAGACAAATCCACTACTAATAATATAGCAGATGCCAATAGGATTGTAACAGGAAATCCTTTTCCTGAATATCAAGTTGGCCTTACAAATACCTTAAAAGTAAATGGGTTTGATTTCCAATTTACATTTCAAGGAGAGTTTGGAGCCTCCATCTTCGATCAAGCAGGTAAATTCTCTTCCGGAAACGGTAAATTCTTTGATAATCAAACTATCGATCAATTAGACAGATGGCAAAATCCAGGTGATATCACAGATGTTCCGCAAGCAAGGCTAAATCAGGATAACGGACAAGCTGATTCTACTCGTTACCTACAAGAAGCTGATTTTATTAGATTGAGAAATATTACACTAGGATATACTATCAATCCTATCTTCTCTAAAAAAATCTTTTTAGAGAAAGTACGATTCTATTTTAGCGGTCTTAATTTATTTACTATCACCGATTATGATGGATATGATCCAGAATCTACAGCAGATTTTAATGGAAATTCTGGGGTAAGAACTGGTATCTCCTTCTACTCTGCTCCACCAGCAAAAACATACTCATTAGGTATCAATATAGAGTTTTAAAAAAATGATTAAAACTAATATATCAGATCATAACCCAAAAGTTAAGAAAGAAATGAAAATATATATAAAAATACTACTAATCCTAACTATCACACTAACCCATATAGGCTGTGAAAATAGATTGGATACAGAACCAGAACAATCACTAACATCAGAAAACGCTTTTGATACTCCAGAGAAAGTAATAAACATACTAATTGGAACCTATGCCCAAGCTGGACAAGGAGCCAGTTATGGTGGGCAGTTATATACTATTGCCGAACTACTTGCAAACGATCTAGAGCTAAAATGGAATGGTACTTTTACCGATCCTGGTGAGTTTAACAATAAAGTCATAAATACTAATAATACTTTTGTGGCTAACTTGTGGCTAAATGGATATGATATCAGCAATCAAGCGAACATTGTGTTGGATAATTTAGATGTTTTTGATAATCTGGATAGAAGGAATTCTGTAGAAGGTCAAGCTAAATTTTTAAGAGCAGTTACCTATTTTGATTTACTACGTTTTTTCTCGAAACACAATAATAATAGTATAAATAATGGTGAACTGGGTGTTCCAATTGTGAGAGAACCTGTTATACAACTAGAAGATGTCACTTATCCATCTAGAAATACCATCGGTGAAGTATATGATTTTATCATAAATGATCTAGAAGATGCTATCGTATTGTTACCTGAGACTAATGGTGTGTTTGCTTCTTCGCTTGCTGCTAAATCATTACTGGCCAGAATATATTTACAAATAGGTAATTATGAACGAGCAAGAGATTTATCCAATGAAGTAATCCAATCTGGTCAATATATACTTACCGAAAATCTTGATGACACTTATAATAATGATGACAACTCTACTGAGGATATTTTCGCTTGGCAGGTAACAGATTCTGATGGTACAAATAGTATGAACACATTCTGGGCTACTGATAGGTTTGGAGGAAGACCAGGAAATCCGGATATCTCAATTGAAGGTGCTTTCTTTAGAATATTTGATGATGTTAATGATGCAAGAGGAGGTTATTTTTATATTGATTCTGAAACTGGATCTGGAATAGCTTCTTATAAATGGATATTTGGTAATGCGAACATTCCATTCATTAGATTAGCCGAAATGTATTTAATTAGAGCTGAGTCTAATTTTATTCTGAACACTACAATTGGAGAGACTCCACTAAACGATGTCAATACTGTAAGAAATAGATCAAACGCTTTTGCATTAACTGATGTAACTTATGTAGATATCATCCTAGAAAGATTGCGCGAATTATCTTTTGAAGGCCACAAATTACATGATTTTAAAAGACTAGAAATTTCTATTGGAGAATTAGCTTTTGATGATAATAGATTAGTATTACCTATACCTCAAAGAGAAATGAACATCAACCCCAATTTAAGGCAAAACGACGGATACTAAAATAACTCGCTTGATTACCTAAAAAAAAGGATCGTGTAATTAAATTTATACGATCCTTTTTTAGTATTGTATTAGATAAACTTAACTTAGTATTAAGAACCTAGCGTTTTCTTAACTAATACTTTTGCATTAAAAGTAAAGGAAAAGAAAATGTTTTATTGGTCTAAGGAGAAATCAGATCTTGAAAAGCTGCAGAAACGCTATTGTCGTTTGATGAAAAGCTCTTATACGATTGCACTAAAAGACAAAGAAAAGAGTGATAGTATCAATGAGGAAGCGAGCAGAGTTTTGATAGAAATCAAAAAGTTAGCACCTCAAAAATCCTAAAGCGATAGTTCCTATTACTTACCAAACTGGCCTAAGAAAGCAAGTGATTCTTCATTGAAAACTTCTGGCTGCTCTACATTTACAACATGACCAGAGTTTTTAACCACAAAAAGATTCGAAAATTGATGGATTGAAACTACTTTTCTAATGGAAGGTAAGAACAAATAATCCTCTTCACCCATTACATATAACGTAGGTATTTTAATATCCTTATCCCTAAAAAATCGTAATAAAGGATTAATCTCTGATGTCAGTCTAAACCATCTTACAAACTCTTTTTGATATAGTTTTTTAGCCTCATTTGCAAAAAGTATTCTAGATTGTTTGTGGTTCTTTTTAGGCATTATTATAAAAGCAAAAAACTTATATAAAAACATATAAGGAATCACAGATTTAAAGACAATCCCTAGTTTCATCAACACTTGGGATCTAAAATTGAGTTTCATAATGGCACCACCCATGATCATACTTTCTACTCGATCAGGACACTTTTCTGCAAGGTTTCTTATCAAAATCGTACCTAACGAAATCCCAATAAAATGCGATGATTGAATTTTTTCTTTATCTATAACCTCTACAATATCATCTGTAATAGAATCAAAAGTATATTTTGAATTAAAAGCATCTTTAATCCCAGGCTTAGAGTTTCCATGTCCTCTTAAATCTAGTAACAGTACATTATAATGTTTCCTAAACTCTCGTACCTGTTTGAACCAAATAGAGGAACTACCTCCTGCTCCATGAACAAAAGTTACCCATTTTGGATTGGTAGGGTGATGATATATAGAATAATTGAGCATAAACTGACTAAGGGTGTAAAGATAACTACTTATAATACACTATTTAAAGTGTATTAACAATATTTAATGGATTGTTCAAGGTATAAAACCTTAATGAAGTGTTCGAAAATAGGTAAATKCCTTTGTAAGTCGGGATCCATACCATGAAAAATATTCTCCATCTACTAATACAGCTTTTGCGCCTGCTACTATTTTTTCTAATTCTTGTATATGTTTTTCAGAAAAAGGAAAAGGCTCTGATGAAAGTAAAATCAGATCGATATCCTGTACAGAAGATAACTTTTCTTCAGTGATTTCGGGATATCGCTCTTCATGTCCATATATATTTATGAAGCCATTCATTTTTAATAAGTAATCAATAAAAGTTCCTTTCCCAGCAACCATCCATGGTTTTCTCCAAATAAAGTAAGCCACTTTTTTCTTAGGTTTATTTTTTACAAAATTTAAAAAGCTTTTAACCTCTGCATCAATCTCCAAAGTCATTTTTTTAGCAGTAGTCTCTATATTAAAAATCATTCCATACTGATGAATTAACTCCATCGCTTCTTCTACAGTACTAATATCCGAAACATGAACTGGATATTTTTCTTCCAATGCTTCTACAATCTCCTTTGTATTTTCTTCTTTATTACAAAGAATAATATCCGGATTTAACGCTTGTATTTTATTTAAATGAATTTGTTTCGTCCCTCCAACAATGGATTTTTCTTTTCTAATTTCTGTAGGATGCACACAAAATTTAGTTACCCCTACTATATAATCCTCTAATCCTAAAGAAACTAATAACTCCGTTTGAGAAGGAACCAGGGAAATTATCCTTCTAGGTATAGTTGGCAATTCAACATCCCTTTGCATTTGATCTTTATAAATCATAGTATCGAACACAGACCATTATCATCTAAAAAAACAGTCTTAATAAAATTATAATTCCTTAAACATTAACCATTTAAATTAGGAATTCCTACAAAAAACAAGTAAATTGTAAGAAAGAGTTTTAATTTAAATTTTTGGGGCTATGGATTCAATAATACTTAACATTATGATCTATTGCTGTTTGGCGTTTTTTGTATTTTTTATTGCATATGGGCTAGTAGGATATGCAAAAGAAGTATTTAAGGCCAACAGACGATAATTGATCTTTATTTGAAGCAAAAAAGGAAATTGAATTTGAATTTAGTTTCCTTTTTTATTTCATATTATTTAATATTTCTTCCATTTGTCCTTGTAGTTCTTTAGCCTTTTCTGCAGCCGCTTTATCAAAATCAGAACCATTGGAAGCATAAATAATTCCTCTAGATGAATTAATTAGCAAACCAATCTGATCATTTATTCCATATTTACAAACATCTTGCAACTTCCCTCCTTGCGCTCCAACACCAGGTACTAGTAAAAAACTATCTGGAACAATTTTTCTTATTTCCTCTAAAAACTCAGCTTTCGTTGCTCCTACCACATACATAAGGTTTTGGCTATTATCCCATTTCAAGGAAGCTCCTAATACTTCTTGATATAATGGAGTATTATGTTGTAAAAGCTTCATTTGAAAATCAAAAGCACCTTGATTAGAAGTTAATGCAAGCATAATAGTATGCTTACCTTCAAACGCCAAAAAGGGTTCTACTGAATCTTTACCCATATAAGGAGCGACTGTCACCGAATCAAATGCTAAATCTTCGAAAAAAGCTTTGGCATACATAGCACTAGTGTTCCCAATATCACCACGTTTTGCATCCGCAATGGTAAATATTTCAGGATGATTCGTATTCAAATATTGAATTGTTTTTTCCAAAGATCTCCATCCTTTTAATCCATATGCTTCATAAAAAGCAGTATTCGGTTTATAGGCAACTGCTAAATGATGTGTAGCATCTATAATCTTTTTATTAAACTCGAAAATCGGATCTTCTGTATCCAACAAATACGCCGGTATTTTGGTAAGGTCAACATCCAAACCAATACAAAGAAAGGATTTCTTTTTCCAAATTTGATCAACCAGTTCTTGGGTAGTCATTATATTTTTCTATTTAAACGTGATATGCTTATTCTTTTCCATCTACGTATGCCTGCAGATACTTATATCTTTCGGTCAATTTACCATCCTGTGTCATACGTGCTCGCTCTAAGACTCCATCTTTGTCATTATTAAAAAAAGCAGGAATCACATGCTCTAAAAACATACTACCAAATCCTTCGCTAGCATCTTTTGGCAACTCGCAAGGTAAATTATCCACAGCCATTACAACAATTGCTTCTGGATCTTTAAAATCTATTTCTTCTTCTTTTTGAGGGTGATACCCATAAATTGGATCTGCGATTGTTGATGGTCTTATTGTGGTAGCCACAGGTCCATCAATATCACAAGAAACATCTGCCACAACTTTTATATTAAAATCTTTAGATTTTGCATCTTCTCGAGTATAAATAAAAGGAGCTCCATCCCCAAAAAAGTGTCCTGCAATATACAGATCACTCACCTTAGCAAATCTCATAAAATCACTTACGTATTGCTCCGGATTATCGTAGAAATCTTTCTTATCAAGTACTGCTCCGTCTTTACGCTTATTGTAATCTAAAACATCAATTTGAGTATAAACAGGTTCATCAAATTCATTTGCTAAATACTCTTGTACAGAAACTTCTTTAATGTTCATGACATCCAGAATTTCCTTAGCACCTCCTCCTACTTTACCTTTTCCAGTTAAAACAATTTTAATATTTGGTAAATCAATTTTGGATAATTCTTGTTCCAGTGCTTTCTGATCTGGTAATGTTTCTGCTTTTGGTAGATGAAAACTTTCATTTTTCAACCCAAAGGCTCTAAAACCATTATAAGCTCCTACAATTCCGGCATATCTCCCAAATCCAATTAATCTCCATCCGCTTGGATTCACTATTACTTCATGATCATAGAGTTCTATATTTTTATCAAGAATCGCACGCAGTAATTTCCTGTTGTATGGTTGTTTTTTTATGGTATGTGAAAAGAAAAAATATTTTCTATTTGGAATCAATGCATCGATCGGAACTTCTTTTACGCCTAATAATACTTCACAACTACTTACATCATCTGTGATCTCAAAACCAGCTGCTTCATAATCTGAATCTTTAAAAATTCTAATATCCGAGCTTTCTACTGTAAAAGAAGCTTCTGGAAATTTGGTCATTGTGTCATTCAAACCTTGCGGAGAAAAGACTACGCGACGATCTGGCGGGTTTTTTCGTTCTTTGATGATTCCAAATGTAGTCATATAGCTTTGGTATATAATTTGTTTATGTAAAAGCGCGGCTAAGATATGACAATTATGATTATCTTTGCCAACCATTTTGGTATTCAAAAGAAGTTTCTAAGATCAATTTAACTTTAAATGAGTGCCTTAAGAAAAATTATCGGGGTCGACTGGTTTTGACAGCGAGATTAATGGAGCGGTAAGCACGTCGAGCGCTGGAATATAGCTCGTAAATATCATGTTTCATCTTTTTTAAACGGCGAGAATAACTACGCCCTAGCTGCATAATCTGAATTATAGTAAGATAGTGCCTCGGTTCGCTAGGCGAACAAGCAGGATACCTCTCAAGAGCCTTGGTTTGCGGCGATTGGTTATGAGGTATCGTAAAAGTAAACCTAGAAGTTATAGTGTCTTGATATAATTTCGAAATTTAATTAAGAATAAGCGATAGGTTGGCAGTCTTTGGTCTTTCTTATCGACGAAAATTAAACAAGGACTAAGCGTGTAGAAAGCTGTTGTATTACTTGTTTGGACGAGGGTTCGAATCCCTCCGACTCCACCTTCAAAAACCACCTTCGGGTGGTTTTTTTGTGAATTAAGAGATTCGGCCAATGCATTAGCTGACTCCTAGGTTAAATTGATCCAATGGATCAGTTCTTAACACTACAGACTTCTCAAAAACTAAGTCAGGATATTTTTTTATTTACCCCTCCTCAGAAGGATCTTTACAGCCACATGGAAGCTCATTACGATACTCGCAATACAATTTGATTTTCATGTTTTTATCACCTTTATGTGTTTGATAAAAATCCTTTAGATTAACACTATATGTTTTTTTCCCGTTGACCATAAAATATATTTCATGATGAAATAAAATATCATTAAGAATAGTCACCTCACAATCCAAAAATTGTTTGCTTTGATCTGGAGTCAATTCATCTTCATAATATGGTAAAAACAATTTCTTTAATGGTGCTATATTTTTATTAAGTGCTCCAATTCCAGATGCTCCTTGAGCACTCTGATAATCGCTTTTATCCAACCATGGAAAATCTTTACATACTACTTTGAAAGGTACAATATCAACTTTCCATAAATCAAAAGACTTATCAAAATCCACCTGGATATATTGGATCTTCATTAGTTTTAAAATATCATAATCCAAAAATACTTGTTGAACAGGCTTATTTCCATCAAAAGAAAATTCATCTGGGGTAACTATTCCAACATCATATTGAGCATCCGGGACAGGATTTCCTTTACTATCTCTTAAAAACACTGGCGGTGACGCTATGTAATATTTAGACACATAGTAAGGAGCATTGGTTTTTTTATCTATTCGATAACCATAAGGAATATTTTCGAATACCTGGTTTCTTGTTTCCCATTCCAAACCTTTTGAAGAACCACTCCAATTTTCAATATTTTGATTAGAAATTATAGTATTACAACCATACAAAGTTACCCCTTGTTGATTATACTTTTCTTGTGGTTTAATCTTAGAAGTCCCTAGATTAAAATTTACATAACCTGTAGTTTTAGAAGGAATAGTGTCTTGGGGATACAGCATTGAGGAAAATAGTGCTACTATTATTACTTTATATAAAAGTTGTTTCATAGAATCTGATACCTAATTTAGTATTTTTATACTTAAAAGTACGGTTTTTTCCGCAAGTTAGAAATCCCATTTTATGAATAAGTTCATCAAATATCAAATGATTACAATGTGTTCTAATTTTTAAAAATTACGAAAAAGATATACATCAAACTGTTTAGAATAATACTATAAAAAACATAAAGAATCTTCACCGAACATCTACTCCATCTTTTCCTTTATAAAATCTTTTCAGCTCAATTCTATTTCCTACAGAAACCTTCATCACATAAAGTCCTTCTAAAAGAGATGTAATATCAATTTCACGATCCTGATGAAGATTTTTTTGGATTCTTATAAAACCGGATTCGTCCATTATCTTGATCAACATAGGTTCTTTTATATCAGATATGATGGTAATCGACTGATCAGCTGCGGTTGCTTTCAACTCTATAGAAGAGGTGTTTTCATTAGAAGAAGTAACTAATTCTCCAATATTTAAATGATTCCTAGGATATAATGTACCTACACTTATAACTACGATTAAAACAAGTAATATTTTTTTCATTTTTTATTTTTAAGATACTCATTTACAATAAATTAATGGGTTAAAAAAAATATAAAAGATTCAAATAGCTGTATTTTTTGAAATGATCATATAAAACCACTACGAAGAATAACTTTAAGTATCAAAAAAAACAGTATGTATTGCGGTATTGTTAATATAAAGAGCATTTAACAATCATAACAAATCAAACTTTCATAGTAAAAATAGTTTGATTTTAGGAATTTTGATAAATAAAATACAAGTATAAAAGAGTAAAAATGAATAGAAAACATCCATATTACCTCATCAATGAATAAAAACACAAGTAAGTTTTAACCTACTTATTTTCAAGATAAGCCTTAAAAGTATTAATACTTTAAAACCTATTAAAACACTAGAGTATTCGTTTTTTTACCGCATATAAGTTAGCAATAACATTCATTTTTCGTTTTGTAAAATCTAAAGATATTGAGCTAATAAAATCATATTTATATCGAAAAGTTATGCTAAGGTGAATTTGAGAACGAAATAAAATATAACTTTATAAGGTTCACACACAAACGTAACCCGAATGAAAACCACCAGCCACTCCCAAAAGTATTTTTTCGTAAAAAAGACATGTTTTTCTCATCAACACAAATATTCACCTAATTAGCTTTTATAGCCTTATTACCATACCGTTTACTTATTAAGTTCGACAATACATCAAACCGAACCCGATACATTGTTGAATTCACTTTTAAATTCCATAATAACTATGAAAGAATTTAGTGTTATTGTGGCATATGATGATCCCTTAAAAAGATTGGGGATCAAAGCCATGTTAGAAGCCCCAAAAGACATGAAATTTAACTTATATGAAGATATAAGTGATCTAGAAAAACTTAGAAAGGTTATCGTCAATAGTCAACCCGATTTTATTGTTATTGATGCAACTCTTAATTCTAATAATTCTGGTATTGATCTTGCAAAATRTAMCAAATTACATTCTAGTAGAACCAGAATTGTTATGATGGCCTTTACTTTAGAAGATTGGTTAATTAAAGAGCTAAAAGAATTAGAAATCAAATGGCTTCTTTATAAAGCCGACACTGTAGAAAATATTACGAAATGTGCTGGTCGAGCCATCCAAAACAAACCCTACATCAGTAGATTATTTAGAGAATCTTGGTGGAAAGAAGAAGGCAATCCAATTCCAAGTGTATCAGATAAATCTTATCACAAATTATCCAAAACTGAAGTCAAAATATTGAACCAAGTAGCTTTAGGTAAAACTAATAAAGAAATAGCGCTTGATTTATTTAAAAGTGAAAAAACCATCAAGAATCATCGTCAAAATATTTGCAAAAAACTGCAAATAACAGGAAGCAACGCACTTTTTAAATATACCATGAGGTTAAAGGATGTATATCATTAAAATAGCACCATTTATCTAGGACAAAAACAAAAATGAGCACTTGTGCCCATGTTTTTCATTCGGAGAGTTTCTAATTTTCAATTCGAAAACTAACTACTCTAAACACAATGAAAAACACTACACTACAAACCATATTGGTTTTACTGTGGTTTATATCACTAACGCATGCTCAAGAACTAATTCTCAAACAAAATGAACAGATTTATAGCAAAAAGTTCAATGATAAAAACAGTACACTAAAACACAATATTACAACTTTACACTCCATACCACAGATTGATCGTATTGCAAGAAACTCAAACGATATTTCTAACAAATTTGAAGCAAGTCCTAACTATGATTTCTTTCAAGGCTTACAAAGCCCTTTCCATCCAGATATATGGATTTATATGGAAAGAGAACAAATCGGTGGTGCCTTTCGGTTACATAAAATAAATCTAAAAACGAATAGTAGAACGACTCTTTTGGCTAAGGCAAATAAGGAAAGAAAAGATAAAGCCCTAAAACCAATTGCATGGACTAACGATCCTACTAAAATCCTTGTTGAAGAACTATACTTAGATGCTGCAGAAGAGCATGAAGGTATATTTATCTATGATATAGAAACTAAAGAATCTCAAAAGATCCACTTACCTTTTCAATATACCAAAACTCCTTTGCTTTCTCCAAAGCGTAATAAGCTCATTTTTTCGGGATCTACACAGTCAAAAATCGATTACCTTCATGGTATCTCAGATATAGTTTATGAATATGATATAGATTCAAAGGAGAATACGGTTATTTTCAAAACCAAAGGAAAGCATATTGACATAGTAGGTTGGAAGATCAATTCAAAAACCAGTAAACAGCAATATACTAACAATAAATCAGCGTTATCATATTATTTACCTTGGGATTTTGGAAAAGAAAATTGTGTGTCTCGACATGGAACTCCTGGTCCTACGGGATCTCATAGTCCCGTTGGGCAATGTGGATATTTCACACCTGGTGGTCATC
>NZ_WEKL01000071.1 GCF_019295435.1 Aquimarina litoralis | reverse complement strand
AAAGAACATGAAGCTATGAATGCTGAGCATGAGACAATGGAAGTTGAACATAAAAAACTGACTTCTGAGCATGAAATGATTAAAAAAGAGGATGCGCAAATGATTAAAGAAGATCAGGAAAAAGCAAAAGCAAAAGAAGCAGCATCTGATAAAGAATAAGTTACATTAGGTATCCCTAAACTTGAATCGAGTTAATGCTATTTAACTCGATTTTTTTATTGGCTTTTTAACAACTTTTTTTGGTTTAGAGTTGTTTCAATTGCGAGCTTAAGTACTGTAGGCTTGCTGCCTGGACCAATTGTTAGCAGTTTTGGTCCTGTTATTGGTATCCCGTTAAACGGTCTAACAGATATTTTGCCGTCTGGTTTTCGTTCAAAATACGTATAGTTTTTATCACCTTCTATTTGAGCACAGCCTTTTACTCTAAGGATATTTTCTGGAAGTAAAGCACAAATTTCATAAATGCAATCTATATCGGGAAGTTGTGGTAAATCTGTTGAGGATGAAGCCCAGTGTGCTTTTTGATGATTAAATGTTTGAGCAACATTGTTAGAAGGGATTAACTCCGGAAGTAGCGAAATATCTAAATTCTCTGTAGAAACAATGGTCGCTAATGGATTATAAGTCTTGAGGCTTTGGATAACGATATCTTTTCGGGAAGAAGAAACTTGATCTGTATGCGTTAACACAATAAGCGAGGAAACTTGGATTTGATTAGCTTCAAGTTCATTGTGTTCTTTTCTATTTTGCCAGTTATTAACATCTACAACAGATATTTGTATTGGTGGTAAAAATCGTTCATTAAGTCCGACACCAAGAAATTCCATCAAGGAGCAGGCATCAGAAGTTCCGTTAGCCTCAATTAAAGTGATTCCTTTCTTGCGCTCAGGGATTCTATTAATTGTATTCCTTAATTCAACAATACCATTGCAACAAATGCAGCTTCCGCTGAGAGGTTTAATTTGATTTAATTCTAATTGTTTGGAAAATTGCTGAGCGTCTAAATTCGCATTTTCATAATCATTCAGAATAACATAAGGACGCCAATTTCTATCAATGAAATTATCTAGCAAATATCTTAATAATGTAGTTTTTCCTGAACCTAAAAATCCTACAACGGTTATAATAGCTTCTTTGTTTTTCAATAGTATGACGTCTTTTAGAGGTGAATTAAATATAAGTTTTATTTATAAGATATATATTGAGTACTAAGATTTTGTATCACGTTTTTCGTGATTATAGAAGTTTCTTTGGTAATGTGTTATAATTAATTTAAACAATGTTTGTCAACACAAACCAAATCAGAATAAATGTCCTCAAAGATGTTCTTATCTTTACTATATATTTTACCTGAAATTTTTACTGGAGTGTTGTGTAAAACGTTTAATGCAAGTTGAAGCTCACTTATTTTTTTATTCAAGTGATAAGAAAAAACTAAAAAATAATCCTGATCTGTTTGCCAAAGTATTTCAGAATTTAACTTTTGGTTTAAAATATGACTGTAGAACTCTTCCAATCCACGTATATCAATAAAATCACGATTGCTTATGGCGTCTCTAATAATGTGGTTATTATCGGACAAAGCAAATGTAATTTCTTTAATATCATTTGTTTGAACTAACCTATTTATTTGTCCTACCATTTCCGAATCGAATGTTATAGAATTCCCCAAAGAATTATAATAGTAATTTTCCTGATCAAAGGTCTTGTTGATTACAGGTTCCAGATAATCAGTAGGACAAAGAAAATATAGGTGTTTTTTCATTCTAAACTAAATTGGGATTTAAAACAAAAAGTAAATGAGATTAAAGAATCTAGGCTATAAGTTTTTTAAGTCAACAATTTCAAAGTTTTTAGCATCAAAATAATCATCTAAACCATAGTCGGTATTGATTATAACTCCTCCTAAAAGTGCTACTTTATCCACAGGAAATTCATCTTTACAAGTTTTGATGTACTCATGAATTTTCTCATCAATAATCTTATAAGTAGCTTCCGTAATCCCTTTTTGTGGATTATCACTATCCATTATTTCTTTTCTGTAAGGAAGCAGGCTTTCTTCCAGTTTCATTTGTTGATAATCATTTTCACTTAATACCGGTTTATAATTTGAATCTTGAAGTCTACTCAAAGCGAGCATAAGAGCGCCACAAGAATTTCCAGTTTCTTCTTGGCGAGGTCTGTACATTTTTCCTAAATCTCCTTCTAAGGTTATCCCAATATGAGGGCCATAAAATATAAAGGCACTACCTTCATCTGGAATATGATGAGCAAAAGCCGTCATACCTGTCTGACCTACAAATGGTAAACCTCCAAGTCCTCCCATAATAAAAGGACCAAATAATACATTAAAAAAGGTCGTTGAAGGAACATTGATATCATCAGAGCAAACTGATGTTGCCATTAATACTTTTGAGATATCAAGCTTGTGTTCATTTTGCATTTTTCCTAAATAGTGAATAGATGTGTCCTTTGCATCCATGGCATTAGGGAAATGTTGTTTTACAACTTGATCAAATTTTCTTTGTAACATAATGATGATTTTATCGTGATATATCTACTGCGAGATAACTTTGTAATTACTCGTAAATATAAAAGATAATTTATTAATGCAACATTATTGCATTAATAAATTATCTAAAGAAATCTTAAAATTTTACAATAAGATTTTTGAAAGGCTAATACAGATAAGAAATTATCAATTAGTTATTCTTTCGTTATATTATAACGTTGGTTCTTGATAGGTTGGAATAGGCCAGTTATCTTGAGTAGAGAATTGTTTGTTTTTCCATTGAATTACTTCCTCATCGGTTAATAAACATGAATTCAATTTTGCTGTGGTTGCATCTACATCTAAATTTTGCCCGATAAATACAAGTTCATTTTTACGATCTCCATAGATGGTGTTCCATTCGGATTCGATCATTTCTTGATTATTTACAAAAGCGGCATAACCCATTCTTTCGTCTAAAGGCATGGAGGCCCACCACACACCTGCAGGATCGGTTTTCAACGATTTACCTGCAGAACCCCAAATAAGAGCTTGGTCGGGTCTAGAAGCCAACCAGAATAATCCTTTGCTGCGAATGATATTCGAAGAAAATTGATTTGCGGCAAAATCTAAAAAACGTTCCGGATGAAAAGGCTTACGACTTCTGTAGACAAAAGAGCCTATTCCGTATTCTTCGGTTTCAGGGATGTGCTCGTTTTCAAGTTCTTGGATCCATCCTGCTGATGCCTCAGCTTCGTAAAAATCGAATAAACCTGTGTCAATTACTTCTGCTAAAGGTATCTGAGAATTCTGAGTTGGAATAATACGAGCTTTTGGATTTAACTTGTGAATAATGTCGTATAAATTTCTTAATTCGGATTCAGTAACTAAATCAACTTTGTTTAATAAAATTACATTTGCAAATTCTACTTGATCGGTAAGAAGATTAGCAATAGTACGATCGTCATTTTCAATATTAGTTAGATCTCTATCAATTAGATGTTGGGGACTAGAAAAGTCTTTCGGAAAATTAAAGGCATCTACCACGGTAACCATGGTATCTACATAGCTAAATCTGCTTAAATCTAGCTGTCCATCTTCACTAGCGAAGCTAAAGGTTTGGGCAACAGGTATCGGTTCTGAAATTCCTGTACTTTCTATGATGAGATAATCAAATCTGTTTTCTTTTGCTAACTTTTCTACCTCAATCATCAAGTCTTCTCTTAATGTGCAACAAATACAACCGTTGGACATTTCTACAAGCCTTTCTTCAGTTCTGGAAAGCGTATTTTCATTTTCAACAAGTTGAGCATCAATATTTACTTCACTCATGTCATTCACGATAACAGCAACTTTAAGCCCTTCTTTATTGTGTAAAATATGATTTAATAAAGTAGTTTTTCCAGCTCCTAGGAATCCACTCAATACAGTAACAGGTAATTTCTTAGAAATACTCATCAGTTTAAGGGTAAAATTAAAAATTTATGTGAGCTCAAATTTAATAATAAAATAATAAATGCAACTAAGTTGCAATTGTGATTTTACCTCTTTTAGTAATACACTTAATTTGTTTATTTCAATTAAAAAGAAAGGGATCTCAAGTTAATGTGTTATTTTTCGCAAAAATTATATAGATGAATAAGATGAAAATAGGGGTGCTTACGATATCAGATAGAGCAAGTAAAGGTATTTATGAAGATATTTCTGGTAAGGAAATTATAAATGTAATGAATGAATATATAGCTTCTGATTGGATTTCTTCATACCATATAATTCCTGATGAACAAGATGTTATAGAGCAAAAATTAATAGCTCTGAGTGACGAAGAAGAATGCTGCCTGATATTTACAACAGGAGGCACTGGACCAGCACCAAGAGATGTTACTCCTGAAGCTACTGAAAATGTCTGCAAGAAGATGATGCCTGGTTTTGGAGAGTTGATGCGTCAAGAAAGCCTAAAGTATGTCCCAACGGCAATATTATCTAGGCAAACAGCCGGAATACGAAATAAAACATTAATTGTAAATCTTCCTGGAAAACCTAAATCCATTAGAGAATGTATACAAGCAGTATTTCCGGCAATTCCATATTGTTTGGAATTAATAGGGCATCCGTTTATGGATATAAATGAAAATAATATTAAGGTTTTTAGACCTAAAAAATAATGACTTAAAAACAAAAGGGTTTTATTAGTTAGGTAAGGCTTTTTGCAATCTATACGATATTAGTGCTTGTAACCATTTTTTTGAAGTCTATCTAGTTTGTAGTTGCTTTTTTAAGCTAGTGTTATTTTTGATTACTTGTATTTTAATTAGAAAAAAGTAGAATAAGTTTTACTCACATCCATTCACATTAAATTCTATTTTTTTAGTATTTATCCATTGATTATTCTTGTTTATATAGAGATGAGAGCCTTCAAAATTAGTAGTTATAAAACCTGTTAACCGAGGTTGGTTATTCGAAGAAAAAATAGGTGTAAATTTAAAATCATGTGTTGTGGTGCTGTATGAATTCTCGTAATGATCCAATGTTTTTATATACTCAAATTTTTCATTTGTATGATCCCATAGCAAGGAGATGTTAGTATAAAAATCTCCATACTTTCCGTAAGCACAAGCATCTCCAAATATGAAATTCACATACGTATACAAATGATTTTTAATTTTATAAGTGGTGATTGTTTGTACATGATTTTCAATATTGGAATTGTCTATTCCTAATTGTTCATTGGCTAAAGCGGTATTTTCTTTATATATTTTGGTTGTTGCTACTTGATTTAGAACTTCTTTATGCGGATTTTTAATTGTAAATCGATAATCCTGTTTAAGTGTATTGATGCGTGCGATTAAAGGTTTGAAATCTTTATTAAAATCATGAAGAATAGCAACAAGTTTTACATTTTCCTTCATATCCATAATTTCTGCAGCTCTTTCTCTATTTTCTGCTTCATTATGACGTGTCGCTACATGTATAGATTCGTCATCATAGCGTTCAATTTGACTCCAATGTAATGATGGTACAGCAATTATAACGAAATCAAGAATCTTAGAAGTTGTTTGTTCACCTTTTGCATTGTGTATAGTAACAGTAGAATTGCGCATATTTTGTATGGTAGTAGGAAGATATTCCTTTTTGCAAGTTGCGCTCGCGACATATTCTCCGTAGTTGATTTTTTCGTATCCATAAATGTCATCAATAGCATTTACATCAACTTTAGTATCTAAGAGCATATATCTATTTCCATAGATTAAAAAGTAATCTTCTGTGATAGGAGTGATTAACTTTCCTGAAAATTTTATATAGCTTTTAATTTTCTTTGTTTTAAGAGCAGCTAATTCTTTTTCTGCATCTTCCTTCGTCTTAAAAGGTATACAGTTAATGAACCATCCATTGTTTAAATTACTGTATTGTGCAGAATTTAATACTGTTGTTTCGAATGTATATTTTTTTTGTATTTGTAATGCTTCTTCATGGCTTTGCGCTCCTGATAGAATAACTAACCACTGATTTTCTATTTTTTGATTTTGGTTGGTTTTGTTATGAGTGTTTTCTATAGGTTTTGCACTAATACTTGAATTATTGTCTTTTTCTTGAACTTTGTTTTCTGATTTTTTATCTGTGTCACATGAAACCGTCAGAAGTGTTAAAAAGAATGACAAGAACAATATTTTTTTCATTTTTTGGTGTTTTTATTCGGTTATATGGATGTGCATAATTTACAGATCGAAATTATAGGGAATACATTAGTTGTGTTACACTGCTTTCAGTGAAAATAAGAGTGTTTTGGATAAATCTGAATGTTCTAAAAAGAGAAGTGGACGGATTGTTATCGGTTTTGTTTTTATAAAAATGATAAGAAACAAAAAAGCCTTACTAAAAAGTAAGGCTTCCTGTGATCGCGACAGGATTCGAACCTGTGACCGTCTGCTTAGAAGGCAGATGCTCTATCCAGCTGAGCTACGCGACCAGTACATCATATGTTTTTCAAACTGTCGGGGTGGCAGGATTCGAACCTGCGACCTCCGCGTCCCAAACGCGGCGCGATAACCGGGCTACGCTACACCCCGAATTTTGAAAATAATACTCAAAATTAAAGCGGAGAGACCGGGATTCGAACCCGGGCAACACTTACGCGTTGACAGATTAGCAATCTGCTCCATTACCACTCTGGCACCTCTCCTAAATCAAAATTGATTATGAACATCACATTAATATTTCAAATGCGGATGCAAATGTAGCTTTTATGAGTCTATCATGCAACATTTTTTTAGCATTATTTTCGTTTTAATAAGGATATAATTTTAAAAAGTTGAAAATCAGTTTTTTCATTTGGAATAATTTTTGAAAAAATTAAAACAATACGATATCAAAAGATATAAATAGTGATTTCAATCTAGAATCATATATTTGTGTTACTCGACCCAAATACTATTACATATGCATTTGAAAAATAGAAAAACAGTAATGAATATAAAATGCTTGGTATTCTTTCTCATTTTGATTAATGGATACGCATATGCCCAGAAACCAGTGCTTTCTGAAGATTTTAGTTTTAAGATAGGAGAGAAGTATAAAAGGATTAAAAGTCTAAATTCCTATTATGTTGCTTCTGGAGAACATATGGTTGCCATTAAGAAAGGTAGAAGAAATATGACTGTCCAACGATTTACATTGAAAGATCTGAAAGAAGATGTAAAGAAAAGACAAATCATTGAAGATAAAGGAGATTTTCAGACTGTAATGAATTTGAATGGTAAAGCAGTAGTCTTTTATACGGTAAAAGATAAAGCATTTGCCCAACGAATATCATTGACTGGTATTATTGCAGAAAAACCTGTTTTGGTAGGAAGTGATAAGGATAATATTACAAATGATGTAGGTTTTAAAAGTACCCATGGTTTTGATGCAGGAGGAAGAATCAACAAATTCGTTTTTAAAAAATCGTTTGATGGTTCTAAACTTTTAGTACTGTTTAGGGTAAAAACTGCTAGTGATAAGGCAGATAAAATAGGAATAAGCGTTTATGATGCTAATCTGAAATTGCTTTGGAGTAGAAAAGTACGACTGCCTTATGCAAGTAAGAAAGTAGAAAATGAAGATTTTGCAATCGATAATGAAGGTAGTTTTTATATGACTGCCTCTATATTTAATTCTGGAGATGAAGAAAAGAGTAAATTAGAAAGCACTTACAGGACCGAAGTTTTTAAGATAAAGGAAAACCCTAAAGATATTATTAAGAGTAAAATAGAGTTGCCAGGAAAATCTATAATGGATGCAGTAATTGGCTTGGATAAACAGGGAAAAGTTAGAGTTTCAGGTTTTTATGTAAACAATGATAATAAAATAGAAGCTTCTGGTTTGTTTTCAGCAAGTTTAAATGATGAAGGAGTGGTGTCTTCTGTAGTAAAAAGTGATATTCCTACCCGAATAGCACAAGAATATGCACTAAAAAGAGAAGAGCGTATTAATGAAGGAACTCAGGATGAAAAGGATAAAAAAGATTTCGAAAGTTTAAAGGTTAATGATGTAGTATATAATGAAGATGGTAGCCTTGTAGTACTTGGAGAACAACGATATGTAGAGTCTTTTACAACTTCTAGTTCTTCCGGCTCTAGAACTACTTATAAATATTTCTATAGAGATGTAATAGCTTCAAAATTAACGTCAGAAGGTGTTGTGAAATGGTTTCATAGATTACCTAAGTATCAAACGGGAGCTAAAGGGAAAAGGAGTATGTCTTACCTTAATTTTAAAAACTCTGGAAAGCATTACTTGTTTTATATTGAAGATTTTACCAATCTTAAAAGATCTTTTGATGAATATCCAACTCGATATTTTGATGGTAAAAAAGAATTTTTATATCTAACATCTTATACAATTGATGATGCTACTGGTCAGGTAATTAAAGAGCCAATTTTAACTGGAAGTGATATTAGAAATTCTCGATTAGATAATCTTGAGGTATATAAAGCAGCAACTTTACCTAATCAGGATATGATCTTTGAAGCGTTTGATGGTAAAAAGAACAACTTACTTCTGAAGGTTTCTTCTACTAAATAATAGTTTTTTTCTTAAATAAGTGCTTATTATTCTTTTTTAGGGAAGAATAATGAGGAAATAAAAAATAAGATGTGCTTTTTTCTAAAAACATATCTTATTTAAATTTATTAATATATTTTTGTGCCCCAAAAATATATTTATGAGAAAATTATTACTGTTATTACTGGTTACTACAGCATCATTTGCCCAATTAAAGGTAGGGAATATTGATCTTGATTTTGGTGAAGCAATAACTTCTAAAGATGGAAACGTTATCCAAATAGCCGGAGAAAGAAACAATATTGTTTATGCATTAGCAAAAAAGAAGAAAAGTTATTTTTTACAAACTTTTGATGCTGCTACAAAATCTTTTAAAAGTAGCACACTACTTGAATTTGATAAAATCGATGGATACAAGTTATTTGTAGAGGATTTAGCTGTTGTTGGAGAAAAGGTGTTTTTAATGCTTTCTTACTATGATAAAAAGGCTAAAACCAATAATTTCTTAGCAAAAGAGATTGTAGGGAATGAAATTGTCAATACTACCAACGTATTGTCAGTTCCTGTTGAAAGTAAAAAGAAGAAAGGAACCTTTGTATTTACTACTTCATATGATGATTTTAATTATTTAGTTGCACATGTTGGTATTAACTCTAAAAAAGAACAACTAAAGTATACAACAATTCTTTTAGATGATACTTTAACTGCTGTCTTGAATGATAGTTATGAAGTTGTTTTTGAGGAAAAAAACAGACAATTTTTTGACTTTTCTGATGTACAAGTAAATGAAAAAGGAGATGTGTTAATTACCACAACGGAAAGCTATAGAGATAAGAAAAAGAAAACAAGTATTAATAACATAACGATACATGCGTATTTAGCTAAAAATAACTATGAAAAGCAAGTAACTACAGTTGTGTTAGAGGGTAAACGAGCATTAAGTTGTAGTTTAATGGAAACTAAAGATAATGTTTTACATGCTATTGGTTTTTATTCTGATTTGAAGAAAAGTGGTAAAGCAGAATCTACAATTGAAGGTGTATACGATGTTATTTTTGACTACAGCAAAGGCGAAGTTGTGAAAAAAACATTTAACGACTTTACTGTAGAAACTAAAGCACAATTAATTGGAGAAAGAAGAGCTAAAAAAGGTAAAGATTTAAAGCCATTTTATAGAAACATTGCTTTTGTAGAAAGAGATAATGGAGGAGTTATCGTGCTTTCAGAATATAAATTGGTTATCGAAGGAAAGTCTAGTGGATTCGGGCCAATGGCAATTACACCATATACCTATATCGCAAATGAAATAATAGTGACCGCTTTAAAGAAAGACGGTACTTTGGATTGGAGCAATGTGTTACCTAAAAAACAACAAGTGGTAGTTTCAGAATTAGGTTTTTCTATTGGTCTTGTAGGTGCTTCTGGAGGAGTCTCCGTTTCTGCAGGGTTGTATTTTCCTTTAACTATTTTGGGGAGTGGACCAGAGTATTTAAGTGCAATACCAATTTATCATAACGGACAATTAACTGTAGTTGTAAATGATGATCCTAAAAATATCGGTGTTACCAAATTAGATGATGTAAAGAAGACAAAAAGGATTAGTAATATGATTCCTGTAGTATTTTCTTTTAATGAAGAGACCGGAGAGATTTCTAGAACGGATCCAGAGGAGTTTCAAAAGAAACAAATAGTTGTTAAGCCATCTGCAAAGTATAGACAAAACTCTAATACATATTGGATTTACGGAGGTAGTAAAGAAGGAAATGCTTTAGGTAAATTGATTGTAAATTAATTTTAAAAATTATCTGGTTTATCTCTTTTAAAAAGAAGTGAAACCATTTTAACTAATAAAAAAAGGAAGTTTAGGCTTCCTTTTTTAGTGGAATAAATTTAAGATTTCATGGTAACATTTACCCTTGTTCTGATACTTAGATATGAATCAATGAAAAACTGATATAATTGAAAAGGGAATTAAATAATCTAAAAAAGTAATAAAACATACATTTTTAATTCAGTTAAAATAAAACCATCACATATGAAAAACACTTATATCTTTTTGTTAGGATTTCTAATATCCTCGTTTAATCTATTTGCTCAAGAAAACATTAAATTATCTGAAAATTTTACGGTAGAAGTAGGAGAAGAGTTTAGTGAAACAGCGGGAGGTATAAAAGAATTTTACAGGCATAATGAATACGTTATAAAGTTTGCAAATCATAAAAGGTATGATTTAATAATTCAAAAATTTGACCCAATAACGCTAAAAGAAATTGAAAGAATTGAAAAGGTAGGCTTTTTTGAGGATACGGAGAAAGGAAAATTAATTAGAGTAGAGCGTGTCGGTGACAATGTTGTGTTTTTATATCGTTTATGGGATAAAAAGAATGATAGTAGTATAATAAACATTAGAACCATATCTCTTAATGATTTAGTGATTAGTGATTTTAAAACTGTTTTAAGTATTGGAGATGAAATATCTACTCGTGCTTTTGATTTTAAGGTTTCTTTTGATAAAACAAAATTCTTGGTTTTGTATAAGTTGAATCCATCAAAAGATAAAGAGCTAAAGAAATTTGAAAGATATTCTGTGAATGTTTTTGATAAAAATGTAGACAAGATCTGGAGTAATAATATCAAGATTCCTTACAAAAAGACCGTATGTATGAATCTTGATTATTCAATAGATAATGAAGGTAGTTTTTATTTTTTAACCAGAGTTTATAAAGACGAAAAAAGTAAAAAAAAGAAACCCTTTTTAAATCCAGATAGTAGTATTGAATTACTAGAACTTCATAAAGATGCGAATGACTTTGTAATTAGTAAGATTGATGTGGATGATTATTTTGTGGACATGACAGCAATTGGTCAAAATCCTAAAGGAGGTGTTATGGTAACAGGTACGTTAGGGAAAATATTTGATATGAAGAAAAAAGATGGTGTGCTCTCGCCTATAGGGTTCTTCTTTTCTTACTATGATAAGGCAAAAGGTTTGCTGAAAGTAAACAGATATAATTTCCAAGATAAAATACTGAATAAGTATAAGGAAGATACTAGGATACTTAAAAAATATAGAAGTAAGCTAGGGCCTTATTTTAATAATTTAAAAATCACTGATGTGGTATATAGTGATGAGGAAAGTATCTTGTTGATAGGTGAGCAGTATAATAATTATTCTAGAAGTATAAGTAGTGCATCGATAGGCTATACCCATTCAACTGTTTCAAGAAGATTTGATGATATTTATGTAGCTAAAATTCTTTCAGATGGATCACTAGCTTGGTCACAACGATTACCCAAACAACAACGGGTAGATAATAGAGGTGCTTCAGAAATGTCATTTGAGTATGTCGGTTTAAATGGGAAGCATTATCTATTTTATCAGGATCATATAGCAAATTTAAACCGAGCCGAAGATGAAGCTCCATCACCATTATGGGATCTTACTACAGGTTATTTAATGGCATATGTTATCAATGATGAAAATGGATCTATTACCAAAGAACCAATTTTTAATTTAGCAGATGTTAATAATGGAAAAAAATTAGAAAATTTTATTACTGATAATATTTTGAAGCTCTCAAGTTCTGAGATTTTGATTGAAGGTTTTAATGGTGATAACAAAGATTTTCTGGTAAAAGTAAAGGCAAGATAGAATTTTTATTTGGTCAAATTAAAAGAGGAGGCATTTGCCTCCTCTTTTTTGTATTAGATATTAGAGTAGAAATTACTCTGACATATTTTCTTCCATTTCTACAAGCTTAGCAACATTTCTTACGATATGACCATGTTTCCTTACAAAAGGATTAGTTTGGTCCCATACATACCCTGCTAACACAGCGCAAATTTGTTCTCTAAAGTCTTCTCTAGGCTTATCATGAAAAATGATTTTTTGTAAGTTGCCTGTATACCATTCCTTTACATAGGTAGAGAATACATCAACGCCTCTTTTCATATAATTTACAAAATCTTCTTGCCAATCAACTTCTTCCTTATTTAGTTGTTTAATAGCAAGCTTAGCTGCTAATAAACCTGTCTCCGTAGCAAAAGATACTCCTGAAGAGAAAACAGGGTCAAGAAACTCAGCGCTATTTCCGGTTAAAACAAAGCCATCTCCAAAAAGCTTCGTAACATTTTTAGATATGTTTTCTACTTTGTAAGGTTCGAAAAGATAGGGTACATCTTTAAATTGTTTATAGTAATAAGGTGAGGTTTTCATCATCTCTTGTAACACCTCGGTTTTACTTCCTTCAAATTTGTTGATCCAATCCATAGGCCCTACAAAGCCAATACTTGTATTACCATTAGAAAATGGAATATACCAGAACCATACTTCTGTTTCAATAATTTCAAATGTAATTGTTGTGCCTTCAACTCCTTCAGGTCGATTTACATCCTTAACTTGTGTAAAAATAGAGCCGTGTTCTGCAATTTTTGGAGGAGCTTCAAGCCCTAATTGTTTTGCGATTACACGTCCAAAACCACTAGAGTCAATAATGAATTTAGCTTCAATTTGACTTTCCGAGCCATCTTTGTGTTTCAATGTAGTAATAGAATCAGTACCTTCAAATTCAACATTAGTAACTTCCGTCTCGAAGTCTACATTTACACCTTGTCTAATGGCTTCATCAATTAATGTTTTATCAAAATGATCTCTGGGAACTTGCCATGTCCAATCCCAACCATCACCATGTTTTTTACTAAAATCGAAACAACCATGGACTCCATCCTTAATAAAACGAGCGCCATGTTTTTTTTCATACCCTTGTTTCATCAAACAATCCAAAAGACCTGCTTCATCAAAATTATCCATACATCTGGGAATTAGGCTTTCCCCGACTTGAAAACGTGGGAACTTTGTCTTTTCAACTACCTTAACATTTATTCCATGTTTGTTAAGATAAGCGGCGCTAACACTGCCCGAAGGGCCAGCTCCAATAACTAGAACATCTACATTTTCTTTTTTCATAATTTTCAAAGGTACTTTAAATACATTACATTTGCCCTCGTAAAAATAAAGAGTAAACTTGAATTTTTTTACAAATATTGGAAAAAACTTACTAATTCGCGAATGCTAATATCAGAAGAAAGGTTAGAAATTAAAGATTTCCTTAGCGTTATTTTTAAGGGAAAAGAGGTTACAATAGAGGAATCCATTGTTAAAAGAGTAGATGATAGCTATAAATTTTTAGAAAAATTTTCTGAGAATAAAGTAATCTACGGTGTAAATACTGGATTTGGTCCTATGGCTCAATATAAGATTGATGATAAGGATAGGATAGAATTGCAATTTAATCTAATCAGAAGTCATTCGTCTGGAACTGGAAAGCCTATGGAGCCTTCATATGTAAAGGCTTTAATGTTAGCACGATTAAATACATTATCTCTAGGTAAATCTGGAGTGAATGTTTCAGTAATTAGAGGTTTAAAAGATTTAATAAATCATGATATTACCCCTCTGATTTTTGAACATGGTGGTGTTGGAGCAAGTGGAGATTTAGTGCAATTAGCTCATTTGGCGCTTGTTTTAATTGGAGAAGGAGAAGTTTTTTATAAAGGAGAAAGAAGAAATACAAAAGATGTTTTTAACGAATTAGGTCTTACTCCAATTGAAGTTAAGATCCGAGAAGGGTTGGCTTTAATGAATGGTACTTCTGCTATGACCGGTATCGGTATCGTTAATGTAATCAATGCGCAAAAGTTACTGGATTGGTCTATAGTTTGTTCCTCTGCAATTAATGAAATAGTACAGGCTTATGATGATCATTTATCGGAAGAGCTTAATCATAGTAAATTACATTTAGGGCAACAAGATGTTGCGCGTAAAATGCGAGAGCATCTATCCGATAGTAAGTTGACTAGAGATCGTACTGAGCATTTGTATTCTGGTCAAAATGGGGATACTTATTTTAAAGAGAAAGTACAAGAATACTATTCTTTAAGATGTGTTCCTCAAATTTTAGGTCCTGTATGTGATACGATCAAGCATGTAGGAAGAATACTTATAGAAGAACTAAATTCTGCAAATGATAATCCTATTATAGATGTAGAGACAGAACATGTATATCATGGTGGTAATTTCCATGGAGATTATGTTTCTTTAGAGATGGATAAATTAAAGTTAGTAGTTACTAAGCTTTCAATGCTGGCAGAACGTCAATTGAATTATTTGTTAAACTCCAAGTTGAACGATATTTTGCCTCCTTTTGCGAATTTAGGAAAGTTAGGTTTTAATTTTGGAATGCAAGGAATTCAGTTTACTGCAGTTTCTACAACGGCAGAAAATCAAACACTTTCTAATTCTATGTATGTGCATAGTATTCCTAATAATAATGATAATCAAGATATTGTTAGTATGGGGACTAATGCTGCGAATATGACTAAAACTGTAATAGAAAATACATTTGAAGTCCTTGCTATAGAGTTAATGACTATTGTACAAGCATTAGAGTATCTGAACTTTGGTGATAAACTTTCTAGTAGAACTCAGAAATTAGTGAAGGATATCAAAGAAATAGTACCTCCGTTTAATAAAGATTACATTACATACCCATACGTACAAGGGGTTAAAGACTTTTTAAAAGAAAATAATGCTTATTAATTATTGGATTTAGATTTAATATGTTTTATTATTAGGAAAAGCATGTTTACTTATGCTTTTTTATTTGTACTAAAAAATAAACCTTAAATATAAATATAATGAAAAAAGCAATTTTAATTACACTAGCATTAGTATTTGGTTTACAAACAATATTTTCTCAGGAGCTTGCAAAAGTTAGGGAAGATGGAAAATTTGGTTACATAAATAAAAAGGCAGAGTATGTAATACAACCACAATTTAAGAAAGCAAACAGTTTTGCGGATGGAGTAGCTCTAGTTTTAGATGGAAAGAAATGGGGATACATACTTCCTGATGGTAAATGGCTTTTAGAGCCTCAGTTTGGAAAAGCTAAAGATTTTAATAGTGGCGTAGCTGTAGTTTTGAAAGATAAGAAATGGATATATATTAATAAAGAAGGAAAAGAGTTGTCCTATTCTGATGCCGAGAAAATATATCCGTTTAAAGAAGGTGTTGCATTTGTTAGAGACGAAAAAAAAGTTGGATTAATGAATGCGAAAGGTGAGGTTATTGTAAAGCCTGAATACAAAGTTATCAAAGGATTCCAGAATGGATATGCAAGATTTGCCAATCAATCTGGTCAATGGGGAATTATAGATAATAAAGGAAGTGTTATTATAAAACCTGAATATACATCTATTGGAAATTTTAGAAATGGAGTGGCTAGAGCGGAAAAAGGAGAAGATGTATACGGAATTGTTTCTGATTCCAAATTTAATGAAGTAGAAGGAGCTACTAAAATATGGGATTTTAGAGAAGGAGGTAAATATACAATTGCCATGAAAGATGAAAAATATGGATTCATTGATACTTCAGGTAAATGGGCTATTGAACCGCAGTTTGTAAAAGCAAAAGCTTTTAAAAATGGATATGCTGGGGTTTATGATGGTAACAAATGGGGCTTTATTGATACTAATGGAAAAGTAGTTATCGAAAATAAATACGATGACGTAGATTATTTTGATGAAAATGGAATGGCTCCAGTTAAAATAGAAGATTGGGGATTCATAAACACAAAAGGTGAGTTGCTTATCGAGACAAAATATGGTATTACTGCTGGAAGTTTCGGATTCTTGTCTGGTAAGTCTCAGCAAAAAGGATTTATTGACGGTTTAGCGCGTGTGAAATATGAAAAAAAATGGGGCTTTTTAAC
>NZ_WEKL01000070.1 GCF_019295435.1 Aquimarina litoralis | reverse complement strand
GCAAAAGGGCATGGAATCAAGGCACATTCTAAACAACAACCTGGTGGTAGCGATTATGTAGTATATTTTCCTAGTAAAACCACTAGCGAACATCCGTCTGATATTTATGATCGAAATGTAAAGTATAAACTGGTAAATATCTTTGAGAATGGAGGTATGTGGGATCAGCGATTTAATACGAACCTTTTTAGTAATGCGAAATCCTTTCAAAAATCTTATGGAAGTGGATCTGCTAATGCTCCTTGGAATTGGGATGATAAAAATGATGGAGGAAATCAAGGCCTATTAGCAGGAGGAATTGCCTACTATCCTGCTCACTTAGTCGATGAGTATTTTAATGGATTAGGGAACATTAGTAAAACATATATCTATAATCCTTATCTGGGAATCGAGTAACAGAACCTTTTAAGTACACTTTATAAAGGAGTTAAAACTATTTTTAGCTCCTTTTTTGTATGCAAAAGGAACATGGTTTTAAAGTTTTTAATCAGTTTTATAATGTCGGGGAAATCATGTCCAATCCCAACTAACAATATGCCATTCTACCGTATCACTTTGGTAAACGAGAAGATCTGTAAATCCTACTGCATAATGCGCTTGTAAAGATCTGTGATTGTTTGAAGCTACTTCAGTAATTAGTAACGCATACTCTTGTTGTAGTGAGGATTTCATTTTTTGATACAGCCCTTTGAAGATTCCTTGCTTTCTATATTCTTTATCTATGCATACTTGCCCCATCACGATATAGTTGGTTTCCGGATCAATTAAATTATCAATTTTCTGAAACATAGGTTTGAGTACTTCAATATCGTTTCCAAAATCTTTGGTCATACATAATGCATATCCAACAACCTGATCATTGTGTTTTGCAATAATATGTGGTTGTTGGAGATTCATTTTTTTAAGAATATCAAAATCATGTCTTACAGTGACAAAACCCTCATTTTGTTTCTCGTTTAGAGTAATAGATTCCGATAAATTACTTTGCTGAAGCAAAAGAATTTGTTCTAATTCTATGTCGCTGGAAGAAGTTGTATATCGTATATTTTTCATTATATGAAGATACGCTTATTCTGATCTTTTTTTGGTTATAGTTTAAATTAATATGGGTGAGGAATCATAGAAAGTTTTATGGCACTGTTTATCGTTAAAGCGATTAATTTGAGATCATTTGCTTTTGATAATGAAAAATCTCTATGATATGTTTTATAGGTTTTCTCTTCTTTTACTAGACCAATATTAATGACTTTAGGTTTGCCATTCTCTAATAGTAATGCTTGAGGAGAGGTTTCTATTGCATTAATATCGTATACTTTACCTTCAAATATAGGAGTGATGGAGTCAACATTGGTATGTCCTACGATTACTCTGGAAGCGTCATAATATTCAAGAACCTGTTGTACCTGATTCTTTGATGCTTTTTTAACTTCATCATTGGCTCTAATGTAACCTCTATATTGTGTAACTCCGGTTTTTCCCAAAATGATTTCTTTCAGGTCCTCTTCTATAGGTTTTTCATTCCAGTAGTCCCACATGGCTTGGTTTATTTGTTGAACTGTGTATTTTTTCACTACAGTTTCAGGGCTTACTCCACCATGTGTAACAAGCGTATTTCCAATTTTAAGTAATACTGGTCTTGTTCGTAGCCATTTTCCTAAATAAGTATTATTTGAATACGCTTTTGCAAAAGGCATCATTTGCTGAGTAGCATATAAGTTTTTTGGGTGTACCCTACTAAAATTCCCTTTAAGGATATATTGCTCATGGTTTCCAATAAGATAATGTACCATTCCTCCTGCTTGTTTAGCTTGTTCAGAAAGTAATACAATTTTCCAAAGTACTTGATCTACCGAAGTTCCTCGATCTACCATATCTCCAGCGATAACCAGATGATTAGTATCAAAATTCCAGTTACCTAATGAATCGATTACATTCAAGTTAAATAATACATTATTCATGTATTGGAAATCACCATGAACATCGCTTATAAATGCTACTTTGTTAGGCGTGGTTTTTATTACTGTTGGAGGAGTATCGATTTCTGGTAAGATAAAATCATGTTTCTCATCTTCAGTATGAATGGAAAAACTCTTAATGTTGGCGTCATAAATTTTTTCATGATTTTTCCCTGCGTTATACCATGCTACCTGAAGGGTTTCGTTATTAGTATAACTCACAATAGGGCCTTGTATAAAATCGGATTCAAATTTTGGTTGATCTGCCGCTCCAGCAAGATTTACGTTAATATCTATAAACTTATTCTTAATAGGTATATGTAGGGTTTTATAAATTCCATTTTCGGTTAACGTAACGGTGCTTTGATTCAATTTGTACCCAATAATTAGTAACATTATGGTACAAATCGTAAGTATTGGATATAGAAGATATAACTTCCATTTTTTCTTTTTTTTCATTTGATGATTGATTAAAATTAGACAATAAAATATCAGTGCAGTGATGTATATCATTGCAAAATTGAGTGCTGTATCTATGAATTACAGCTAAGAAATTAAGGAGATGAGCCCAGCTAAATGTTTTTTAATTTTCTACATATTCCAGAATATCTGCTGGTTGACAATCCAGTTCTTTACAAATCGCTTCAAGTGTAGAAAATCGGATAGCTTTTGCTTTACCTGATTTCAAAATAGAGAGATTTGCAGTGGTAATACCTATTTTTTCTGCCAATTCCTTACTCTTCATTTTTCGCTTGGCAAGCATGACATCAAGATTAATGATTATTGGCATAGTTATATTGTTAATTCGTTTTCTTCTTGTAATGTGAAACCTTGTTTGAATATAGTAGCAATAAAGGCTGCAAAAATTCCTAACCCAATGTGTAATAGCGCAGGGATAACATCATCTAGTGTAATGGTATTATTTATTAAAGTTCCTACTATTAAGTATACAACAGGTATGGTCAGATTTATAATGGTAAACCATTTTAAATAGGTAATCGCTTCTTGTGTAAAAAGTTTTTCCGCACTAAATGTTCTAAAGATTAAGGATAGTACTAAGAAAAAAGAAGCGTAGAAAATAAGGAAACAGAAAACACCAATGAATGTGAACAGATCAAAGGCTCCTTTAATCATAGAACCTATAAAAGGAATATGAATCTGAAGCTCATTAGTTTCAGTGATAACAAAATTATTGCTTACCAAAGATATGATGATCAATAACAAAAATATTCCATATCCGAACATGATTAATCGAGTACTATAAAATAATACAGTAGATAACGATTTTTTTCCAAACATTTTTATACTCATAGCTATATAGTTAAATCGTTTTCTAATTGAATTTGTACACCCCTTTTGAATATGAAAGCTATAATGAATATAATCCCAGCCATGAATAGAAATTCAGAATTCCCCCAATCTAAACTAAATACAGCTCCTTTCTTTAATAACCATTTACAATAATCATTTGCCAAATAAGCTATCAAACCTGCCCATAACGCAACATAGCTAATTGATGAAATTATAGATGCTATAGTTTTGGTAAAGGGTTGATCAAAATCAATTTTCATAAATATTTTGATTACTAGATAGAATAGGTATGCTTTCAATGCGGTTACCGTTATGAGTAGAGATAAAACATATAAGTAATATTTTTTAGAGAATGCATAGAGTTCTGATAGGTCTAAACCTAAATAAAGATTATTTGATGCTTCCGGATTTCCGAAAAGGCTTATGATTCCAGAAAGAAGAATTGCTCCAAGTTGTATGCATAGCCCAATAAATATAACCCAAGAAGCAATTTTAATCAATGTAATAATTTGTTTCGTCTTCATAAAATTATCGTTTAACGATAACAAATATACAAAAATTATTGAAAAACAATAATTTTTTATCAAAAAAGAATATTTAATTGTTGTTTTTCAAATCATGATTATAGTCTTTGACTGCTGTTGTAAGTTCCATTTTGTTGTATTTTAGCAGCATGCAACGAATGCCAAAAAAACTTCATAAAAAGCTTCAGGAAAGAGAAAAAAAAGACGCTTTACGCATGTTAGGAAGTCAAAGTAAGTTAGTTGACTTTTCGTCTAATGATTATATAGGTTTTTCTTCTTCCAAAGTTATTTTTGATGATGCACATCAGCTATTAACTGAGCGTGATATATATGAAAATGGAGCAACAGGTTCACGTTTGCTTTCGGGAAATCATACATTGTATAGTGAAACTGAAGCAATGCTAGCCAATTTTCATAATGCGGCATCTGCTTTGATTTTTAATTCGGGATATGATGCGAATATTGGTTTTTTCTCTTCTGTTCCACAACGAGGTGATGTTATTATATATGATGAATTAATTCATGCTTCTATCCGCGACGGAATCATAATGAGCAATGCTAAATCATATAAATTTAAACATAATGATCTAGAGGATTTAAAAGAAAGAATAGTATCAATTATATCAGGATCCATCGAAAACCAAGAAATATATGTAGTAACAGAATCGGTTTTCTCAATGGATGGAGATGTGCCAGATTTAGAAGCTTTTTCTCAATTATGTGAAACCAATGATTGTCATTTTGTAGTTGACGAAGCTCATGCTACAGGAGTATTTGGAAATAAAGGTACTGGTTTAATTCAGGAGTTAGGACTTGAAGAAAAAGTGTTTGCACGAATTCACACCTTTGGTAAAGCATTAGGTTGTCATGGAGCGGTTATTTTGGGATCTTCTGAATTAAAACAATATCTGGTAAATTTTGCAAGGAGTTTTATCTATACAACCGGTTTGTCACCACATACAATTGCTACAATCCAATCTTCATATCAGCAACTTAAAATAACAGCAGAGATTGATAAACTTCGAAACGTTATTCAGTTTTTTAATGAGCAAAAGGAATCTATGCAATTAGAAAAGCTATTCATTAAAAGTGACTCTGCTATACATTGTTGTATCATTTCAGGAAATGAAAAAGTAAAGGCTATTGCCTCAAAAATACATGATCAAGGTTTTGATGTAAAACCAATTTTATCACCAACAGTTCCTGAGGGAAAAGAACGATTACGATTTTGTTTGCATAGCTGTAATACCAAGGAAGAAATAGTAGAAGTTTTGACCTTGTTAGCTACCTTTGTCAAAAAATAAATTAGCTCGTAGAAAGCGTTGAGATATTCAAGTTTTGATTATCGAGTAAAGAAGACAAATTATCACGTCTATTATGGCTAAAAAAGAACAAAAAAAGATATTTATAACAGGAATAGGAACAGATGTTGGTAAAACTGTAGTATCTGCCATCGTAGTTGAGGCACTGCAAGCAGATTATTTTAAACCTGTTCAAGCAGGAGATTTATCCTATTCTGATACCGATAAAGTAAAAGAGTTGGTTTCTAATTCTGAATCTACCTTTCATAAAAATAGTTATGCTTTGCATACGCCAATGAGTCCTCATGCTGCGGCAGAAATTGATGGCATTACTATCGATATTAACAATATCCAAATTCCTTCAACTTCAAATACTATAGTGATCGAAGGTGCTGGAGGTTTGCTAGTTCCGTTAAATGATGAAGCTACAATTTTAGATATTATCGATCCTGATTGTAAAGTTATTGTGGTATCCAGACATTATTTAGGGAGTATAAATCATACATTATTGACTGTAAAATTATTACAAGAGAAAGGATTTGATCCAGTGATTATTTTTAGCGGAGACGAACATATAACTACCGAAAGTATTATCAAAAAAATGACGAAGGCAAAAATTATCGGTAGAGTGGATAACGAACCTTATTTTGATAAAATGGTAGTTAAAGAATATGCCTCATTGTTTAAGGATGAATTAGAAACGTTATGAGTTTACAACAGAGAGATAAACAACATCTTTGGCATCCACTTACACAGCATAAAATCCATCCAGATGCCTTACCCATTGTAAAGGCAGAAGGAGCTTTGCTTTATGATGATAAAGGAAAGGAATATATTGATGGTATTGCTTCTTGGTATACAGCAATGTATGGACATTGTAATCCATTTATTCTGGAAAGAGTAAGTAAACAGATGCAAACCTTGGATCAGATTGTTTTTGCCGGTTTTACACACGAACCAGCAATCGAACTGTCCGAAAAGTTAATTGAAATATTACCAGATAATCAGGAGAAAATATTTTTCTCTGATAATGGATCTACTGCTAACGAAGTGGGAATTAAGATGGCATTGCAATATCATTTTAATAAAGGAGAAAAAAGAAATACAATCATTGCTTTCGAAGACGGTTTTCATGGAGATACTTTCGGAGCGATGTCGGCTTCTGGATTATCCGTATATAACGGTCCTTTTGAAGATTTCTTTATTGATGTAAAAAGAATTCCCACACCCAATAAAGATAATTTTGATGAGGTCCTGAAGTCTTTACGACATATTATAAGCACAAATAAGGTTGCAGCTTTTATTTATGAACCATTGGTTCAGGGAGCAAATGCAATGCATATGTTTGAAGCTAAGTATCTGGATAGAATTCTGGAAATCTGCAAAGAGAATACAATTATAACCATTGCCGATGAGGTAATGACAGGTTTTGGAAAAACAGGTAAAAACTTTGCATCCGAATATATGAGTACACAACCAGACATTATTTCTATGTCTAAAGCGTTAACAGCTGGTTTTGTACCGATGGCAGTGACAAGTTGTACACAAGAAATATACGATGCATTCTTAGATGATTCAGTAGGAAAAGCATTTTTTCATGCGCATACCTATTCTGCAAATCCAATCGCTTGTTCTGTTGCGATTGCTGGAATTGATCTTTTAAGTTCTGAAAATATTCAGGAGAAGATCTCTATGATTATCAAGTCTCATCAGGAGTTTGATGATCGTATTAAAGAACATCCTAGAATAAAAACAACTCGACGAAAAGGAGTTATTTATGCCTTGGATCTAGATATCGAAATGGATCGATATGGTAAGAAAAGATATGAAATCTTTGATCATTTTATGCAAAATGGAGTATGTCTACGACCTTTAGGAAAAACCATTTACATTTTACCACCTTATGTGATTACTAAACAAGAATTGGATAAAGTCTATCAAACGATAGAGCAATTATTAAATCAATTATAATTTTTTTAAAAAAAGGCACTCATTGTTGGGTAACATATTGTACTCTGATGATACTAAATAATACGTACATCAATAATAGTACAATAGAAATGAAAATCAATTTTATGAATTTAAACCAAACTACAATGAGAAAACCTTTATGCTTATTAGGGTTGATTAGTATTTTAATGACCAGCTGTGAGAGCGATTCTGTTTCCGATCAATTTGATGATGCCAATGGAAATACTGCAAAAAAATTAATAGAAAGGGTTGAATTTAACCCTGCACAAATTGAAGAAGAAGATCAAGTTTTTACAGTGAACTATGATGCCAATGATAAAGTAACAAGTGCAACTAGTGGAGTTGGATCAGTGGTTTTAGTACATGATGACAATGAATTATCAACAATTACAGGCGATGGTGATCCTTTTAGTTTAAGTGAATTATATCAAGATCCGTATGAAGCATTTGAAACGGGAGAGGTATTGGAGTACGATACTAGTGGAAATCCGATTTCTGTTAGTGTACTTGAGGATTATTACGAATATAACCAGACAACAGGACAATATGAAGAAATTACAGAAGAATATATTGCTACCATAACATATGATGCTACACCAAATCCTTATTTCTATACGTTTGAAGCTGCTGGTTTAATTGAGGTTTTAGATAAAGTTCAACTAAACTTTAGTATGATGCCACAAAGTCCTGAAATTGTTCAAGCACGTGCATTATTTCCTTTAAATAATATTAAATCTATTACATACAAAGATGAAGATGGTGAAATTGTTGGTGAACTTAAAGTGGACTATGTTTATGATGCTGATAATTATCCTACTTCTGCAACAATGACCGTAATTGATGATGAAGGGTCAGAATCTGTATATGCTATAACCTATAATTACAAAGAATAAATCTTGCGTAATTTCTTCATAAAAAAAGAGCTTTTCTAAAAAAGCTCTTTTTTTATGTTCATAGCGAAATGTTTTATCCTATTCAGCAAGTCGTTAGTTCTCGTCACTTCCTTTTCCCCATAGTAAGTCGACTTGCTCGTTGGTTTCTTCTAAGATGACATACAATTCAGAATAGTTCCAATTTCCATCATTTTTGGTTCCTACTATATATACTCTACCTTCTCCATCAGGACCTTTTATAGGAATGGAAATATCAACAGAACCTTCATCATTTTCGAACTTTAAACTGCCGTTCATAATACCATTCGTTTCAATAGGTTCTCCTAATTTTTCTATCACATATTCATCGCTTTGCACTTTTGCCATCGCATCTTGATAAGGACCAGAATTTGTAAAGGCTTGCGAAACACCAAAAATTACTGAGCCTAAAAAGACAAAAAATATAATAATGATCGTAAGGCATCCTCCAAGTGGTACTACCCAAGGCCAATTTCTACTAAACCAACTTTTTTTTGGTGCTTGAACTTCCATAATATAGTGTGTTTTCTATCACTATATAAGTATCAATTGCAAGCATTTTGTTACAAGAAATTTACTCATATAAATAAATACCAGCAGCATTTCCCATTTCTCTCATATTGTGGCCAACGTTTGGGATTACCTTTAATTTCCAATTAAATGTACAGTTCATTTCTTTGGCTTTCGCTTTGGCTATTTTATAAAAATACTGTGCTCTGGCAAGCCTATGTAATCCTTGTTTGTCTACCGTTTTAGAACGTAGTAAAATTCCACCGGTTTCATTTTCGTTATCCAATTCGCCAACAAAAATAGTGAGCTGTTGTTTGAAAGATTTTTTTAAATCTTTTGTGGAAAGCTCAAGATCTTCAATTCCGAAAGGAAATTTAGTTTCAAAATCTGGTAATGTATAACTTCCAGAATTAGCAGCAATTATTCTCTTTGCTTTCGATTTGGTATTGAAAATGGTAAACCTATGTAAAATCTGACCACCAGCAGAATGTCCAAATATATCATAGCCTTTTTGTGAACCGTTTACAGCTGTTATCGCTGCATCAAATATTCGATCAAAATCTTTGTAAATCCATGTCGTTGTGTCTAAATTGAGTTGTATCGAAGTTTTATCTTCGTCCAAATAAACCTGATTGGTCCCTTTTATAAACGTTATACTCTCTCTGGTATTCGCATCTTTTACAATACCGCCTAAATGATAATGTTCATATAAGTATTCTTTTTCTGGGTAACTTGGCGATAGAATAAGGATATTGTATTTTTCAGACTCTTCAATCCAACTATCTCGATAGCTATCTCCATTTCTTCCTGATCCTGGAATGACAAGCAACACTCTTGAGGATGCATCGAACTTTTTAGGCTTATAATAATGAACAGTGATTTCTTTATGTTCATTTCCTTTTCCTCCTTCTATTATAAAAGTTCCAGAGCCCTCATTAATTATGATCTCTTTTTCTTGGTTATAAGCTTTAGTATTTAATAGACATAAACTCACTAACACTGTTATGTATAAGAATTGTTTCATTTTGATATAACTTTTTGTTTTGTCAAAAATTGAAAATAAAGGGATGCTGATTTTATACGATCGACAGATACTTTTGTAGTACTTCTTTTTATGCTTTTTTAGCAGACAAAAAGCATTAGTCATTAGAAACTAAAAATTCGTTTGTTTTTATCCATAACTCGTCGATGCAACTACATAAGTTTGTTGTTATTGCCTATTTTAGTAAGTGCAATGGCAGATAAAATTTGGTTTGAACAAACAGCACTCCGGTTACAAGAAAAAAAATGGGCCAAACATTTCATTTTTTGGAGCGTAATTGTGGTTGCCTTTATGACAAGAGATCGAGTATTAGATCTATATTCGTTATATGCGTCGTTTATTAGGCAACTATGCTATTTGATTCCGCAAATGATCGCTTCTTATTTTTTAGCCTATTATTTGATCCCAAAATATGCAGTTGCCAAACGAAAGCTTGTCTACATCATAATATGTATTGCTAGCATCTATTTTATCAGTGTTTTAGGAAGAGTTCTGATCGTATATCTTTCAGAAAGTTTAACCAGAACACCTCCTTTTCAGCAAGAATCCTTGTGGCAGATTATGACCGAATGGAAGCATCTTATTTTAAAGTATGTTCCTCATATTTATAGTGTTGTGTTTGGTTTCCTTTTCCTGAAGTTTTTTCTTCATTATACGCATACCCAGCAAAGAGCGTTAAAAGCAGATAAAGAAAAAGTGGCTGCTGAATTAAGGCTACTCAAAGCACAGTTAAATCCACATTTTTTATTCAATACGTTGAATAATATATATGTTTTGGCATTAGAGAAATCCTCAAAAACTGCTTATTCGATTGAAAAATTGTCTGAGATTTTAGACTATATATTGTATCGATGTACAGATAAGTTTACTTCCTTATTAGCAGAGATACATATGCTGGAGAATTATATAGAATTAGAAAAATTACGCTATGATGATCGATTGGTAGTTACGTTTCAGAAGCATATTGAAGAAGATGTAAAAATAGCACCTCTTATTTTACTTTCATTTGTAGAAAATGCCTTTAAGCATGGTGCTGGAGAAGATAGCGGTTCTCCAAGAATAGAGATATCAGTCACTTATGAAAAAGGATTGTTTATATTTCAGATATCTAATACAGTTAGTGATATTCCAAAAGAAGAACGAGCAACAAAAATTGGATTAGTAAATATTACAAAACAATTGGACTTATTGTACAAGGATCAATATGATCTAAAAATTATAGAACAAGATGGTTTATTTACGGTTACCCTAAAAATAGCAATAGATAATGAAAGTTAGATGTTTACTTGTAGATGATGAACCGCTAGCAATACGATTGCTTGAAAATCATATTTCGAAGATAGAATCTTTGGAGGTCGTAGCTACCTGTAATAATGCAATGAAGGCAATGGAAATTTTGAAGCAGCAACAAATTGATGTATTATTTTTGGATATTAAAATGCCAAATATAACCGGTTTAGAGTTTTTAAAAACATTGAAAACAAAACCAAAAACCATTATCACTACTGCCTATAGAGAGTATGCTTTGGATGGATATGATCTGGATATTCTGGATTATTTATTGAAACCTATAACCTTCGAACGATTTTTTAGAGCCATTGAACGCTATTTTAGAAACGAACAAACAATGCCTATTTCTGTTCAACTTAATGAAACGGCTTCAGAAGAAGCATTATTAATCAAATCCGGAAATAAGTATCATAAAATTAATATGGATGAGGTTATTTATGTTGAAAGTTTAAGGGATTATATCAAGATATATACAGAGTCCAAAGAGATACAAACCAAATATAAAATCAGTGAATTTGAATTAAGGCTAAAAGAAAGTATGTTTCTAAGAGTTCATCGATCTTTTATAATAAATACAGACAAAATAACGGCTTATACGCAGCATGATATAGAATTGGGTACTATAGAAATTCCGATAGGAGTGAGTTATAAAGAAAAAGTGTACTCTTATCTAAAAATAAAGAAATAGTATAACTACTTTTTGTATATAATCAATTATTAGGAGAACAGTTGAACATACCAGAACAAACCCCTACATTTGCGCAAAAATTACGTATTGCAAAATCCAGTATCCATAACCGGAATTTCATCTATTTCTCCTTTAGGAATTTCTTCAGAAGAGATTTGGAAGTTATACAAGGAGTCTTCACATCGCATTACTTTTGAAGATGTTGCGGGTAAACAAGCTCCAGTTGCAAGATTAGCTTCACAGGCACGGCAAGAAATAGAAAAACTTAGAAAGGAAAACTCTAATTATACACCACTAGATGACTCTGTATTATTTGCAATATTTGCAGCTAGAAATGCAGTAAAAGAAGCAAATTGGAAAGACGATTTTAATTTTGGTATTAATATCGGTTCTTCCAGAGGAGCAACAGGTCTTTTTGAGAAGTATCACAAAGAGTTTTTACAAACAAATCAATCCTCAACTTTGAGTTCTCCTACGACCACTTTGGGAAATATTTCTTCATGGATTGCTCAGGATTTAGGTGCTATCGGGCCGAATATAAGTCATTCGATAACCTGTTCTACAGCATTACATGCTATATTAAATGGGATTGCTTGGTTGCAATCGGGATTGAGCGATAAGTTTTTGGTAGGAGGAAGTGAAGCGCCATTGACGCCTTTTACGATTGCTCAAATGAAAGCATTGAAAATTTATGCTTCGGCAGATCAAGTTACCTATCCTTGCCAGGCGATGAATTGGAGTAAAACCAGAAATTCTATGTTCTTAGGAGAAGGAGCTGGAATTGCTTGTTTAGAAAATGGACATACTGAAAATGCATTGGCATTGATCACAGGAATCGGATATGCAACAGAAACTTTGACGCATAATATATCCATCTCTACCAATGCAGATTGTTTTCAGAGATCTATGAAAATGGCATTAGGCGATACAGATATAAAAGAAATAGACGCTATTGTATTACACGCTCCAGGAACGATAAAGGGAGATCAGGCAGAATACAATGCTATTCAAGAGGTTTTTGGAGAACATATGCCTGCTATGACAACTAATAAATGGAAAATTGGGCACACTTTTGGAGCTAGTGGAATCCTAAGTTTGGAACTTGCTATTTTGATGATGAAACATCAAGAATTTATTCCAGTCCCTTTTGTAGATCATAAAGTGGTTCCAGAAAAATTAAAAAAGATCATAGTAAATGCAGTAGGATTTGGTGGAAATGCGGTAAGTATTTTACTAGAACTACCATTATAAAAGAACAATAATAAACAATAGATTGTTATTAAAACTCTCGAATTTGATAAAGCGAATTTGTGTTTTTTGATTTTAAACAATTATTTTTGAAGATTCACATACCATTGATTTATGAGCGTTATTAGACACGATTGGACATCAGAAGAAATATTAGCAATATATAATAAACCATTAATGGAACTGCTGTATGAAGCGGCTTCCGTGCATCGTGAATATCACGATCCTAATACAGTTCAGGTTTCTACCTTATTATCCATTAAAACTGGAGGTTGTCCTGAAGATTGCGGGTATTGCCCACAAGCAGCGAGATATCATACCGATATTGAAGGAAATGATTTGATGAGTGTACAGCAAGTAAAAGCACAAGCATTACGTGCTAAAGCTTCTGGAAGTTCTAGAGTTTGTATGGGTGCTGCCTGGAGAAATGTAAAAGATGGTCCAGAATTTGATAATGTATTGGAAATGGTAAGAACCATCAATAAATTAGAGATGGAAGTTTGTTGTACGCTTGGAATGATTACAGAAAATCAAGCACAACGACTTGCTGAAGCTGGTTTATATGCGTACAATCATAATTTAGATACATCAGAAGAGTATTATAAAGAAGTAATCTCTACCAGAGGTTATGAAGATCGCTTGCAAACTATCGACAATGTTAGAAAGACCAATGTGACGGTTTGTAGTGGTGGAATTATCGGAATGGGAGAAAAAACAGAAGATCGTGCTGGAATGTTAGTAGCGTTGGCAAAACTAAATCCACAGCCAGAATCTGTACCAATTAATGCATTAGTTGCAGTAGATGGAACTCCTATGGAAGATCAAAAGCCTGTAGAGATTTGGGATATGATTAGAATGGTAGCTACTACCAGAATTGTAATGCCACAAACACAGGTAAGGCTTTCTGCTGGTAGAACAGAAATGAGTAGAGAAGGACAGGCCATGTGCTTTTTTGCAGGAGCAAATTCGATTTTTGCAGGAGATAAACTGCTAACCACTCCAAATCCAGATGTAAATGAAGATATGGAGATGTTTAAAAAGCTTGGTTTAAATCCGCAAAAGCCATTTGTGAAAAAGGCGCAGCCAGAAACTGTGGAAGCTGAAGATTCTAAGTTCGAATCAAAAGATGAAAAACCAAAATGGTCAAGACCTGAGCATATCATTGAGAAAAATGAATTGGCAAAACAAAAGGGGAAAGAAGCACTACTCAACAAGTAATTTGTTGAGTTGATTAACTTTGAAAACCAGAATATTAGAATTATTTCTTAGTTAATGGGGTTACATTTAGAGGAAATATCAAGGGTAGAAACACTTACTAAAGAAGAATTTTTGAGGGATTATTTTATACCTCAAAAACCTGTAGTGATTGAACGATTAATTGAAGATTGGCCTGCTTTTCAGAAATGGAATTTAGATTATATAAATGAAGTTGCTGGAGATAAGGAAGTGCCTCTTTTTGATGATCGACCGATAAACTCTGAATTTAAGTTCAATGAACCGCATGCAAGCATGAAAATGAGTGCATATGTGGATCTCTTAAAAAAGAAACCTACCAATTATAGAATTTTCCTGTATAACTTATTGAAGGAAGTACCAGCACTTCAAAAGGATTTTAAGTATCCTAAGATTGGATTGAAATTCCTTAAAAAGATGCCTTTTTTATTTTTTGGTGGTGGAGGTTCTAAGGTTTTTATGCATTACGATATTGACTTGGCCAATATATTTCATTTTCATTTTCATGGAGAGAAACAATGTATTCTTTTTCCTCCTTCAGAAACAAAATTTCTATATAAGGTACCACATGCGTTGATTTCTCATCAGCAGATTGATTTTTCGAATCCTGATTTTGAAAAATGGCCTGCTTTAAAAAAAGCGAAAGGCTTTGTTACACATTTGAGTCATGGCGAAACCTTGTATATGCCTGAAGGATATTGGCATCATATGACCTATTTGACGCCCGGTTTTTCGATGAGTATTAGATCGGTGCCTAAGAAATTAAGCAACTTTATGCAGGCGACCTATAATGTGTTCTTTATGCGCCATTTTGATAATTTTATGCGAAGCCGAAAAGGACAAAAATGGATGGAGTATAAAAACAGAAAAGCAATCAGTAGAACTAATTCTTTGTTGAAATAAACTCTCATAATTTTCTTAAAGACTTTATAAACAGAATCTTGTTTTTTTAGGAATTAACAAGTTCTGCTACCTTATCGAAAACTAGTTGATTTTCCCAACCGCGATAGAGGAGATAATCGATTAGTTTTTTTCTTTTTTTGTAGCTATCCGTTACGTTGATGGATTCGAATTTTTTTTCTGCAATCTCATGAAATGTTTTCATGTATTCATTTTCCGGAATTTCCTGTAGTGCTTTTTTGATACAGTATTCAGAAATGTGCCTGAATTTTAATTCTCTAACGATACGTTGCTTTCCCCATTTTTTAATTCTGAATTTTCCTCTGGCAAAACTTTTGGCAAAGCGTTCTTCGTTTAAAAAATTATGTTCTAATAAATGAAGTATAATTTTTTCTTTGGCTTCGGGAATAAGCTTCATAGTGGTTAGTTTCTCTGAAACATCTTTATGACAACGATCCTGATAGGCACAATAGTGTTCCATCTTTTTGATCGCTTCGGTAACGGTAATCGATTCAGGTGCTTTTTGATACATCGCTGTAAAAATACATAATCGATTATGATATAGGTAACAATGTTGAGGTATTTGTAATGAGATCTTTTGAGATGGTTTTATTTTAATAAAAAAGAGACTTTTTTGTAATTAATATGATGCTACGAAGTTGTAAGCTTTCTAGGGCTTCATTTTTTTACCAAGAAAATAAATCATATAATACCCAAAGAGAAAAAATAAGGAAGATAAACCCTATGATACTATATTTAAAATCAAATTTATAAGATTTAAGTATTAGAATCAACGACGATAGAAAAGCTGTTAAGAGAAGAATAATTGATATCCAAAGCAATGGCTTTCTACTTCCTAGAAGCCTAAAAATAATACCTCTAACAAAATCAATATTATCTACTATAAAGTGGCAGATTAACAATGAGCTTATTAGTAAAACAAGTTTATTTGTAAAGCCTTTTTGCCGCTGCGAAGTTAAAAACTATCGCAGAGCATCACTCGTCAAAGAGCTGGAACTAATTTTTTATAGTGTAAGTATCGTTTTCCGAAATTCTACTGGATGGCAAAATATACATATCTAATTTACGGGAATAAAGTCCCATTCCTTTAGATATTTTAAATTCAAATTCAGAAATAACCTTTTTCATGTAGTTATTTCTAAATGATTTGGTGTAGTTCTGATATATTTTATTATTTTGATTCTCCAATGTTTGTATTGTATTATATTGTTTTAAAAGGATCGTTAGTTCTTCTTTGTTAAAATCTTCTCTAGTTTCCATTCTAGAAAAAAATAAAGAAATTTGATCATTAAATTGTTCAATTGTAATACTATTAGTCAAACGATTATGGGATGAAAAATTACAACCAAAAAAAATGGATATCAATATTAAATAAATTTTCTTAATCTTTTTCATAGTCTATAATTGTCTGTGTTGTAGTTGGAAAATTACTTTGCTCTTCGAAGTTTGCGGCTTCGAAGGATCACCATGAAATACTTTTCCAAAAGTTATGATCACTATTAAGACTAACAATAGGTACATCGGTTAATGTAATTTCCATGATGCCATTTCCATTTACATAGTTGGAAGCACTAGAATAATTATAATGTGAAGCTTTGCTTACGATTCCAGATCTAACAGGATTTAAATGAATATAATCCAGTTTAGACCATAAGAATTTTTGACTGTAAATTTCTTCAGGGTGATTTCCATATTTCCAAAACTGAAATTCTTTATTGCGATTATGAGTGTTCGTAGCTTTTTTAAAAATGTTCAACATCCATTCTCTTCTGCTTTCAGGTT
>NZ_WEKL01000069.1 GCF_019295435.1 Aquimarina litoralis | reverse complement strand
GGTGCTACCTGGAAAAAAATATGCTTATGAATTATTTGTGAACGGGAAAAAGGTACAAAAGAGTTATCCGTTGGAATTTCAATCACAAACGTTATGGCAATGGAGAACAGATCCACCAGAAGTGAATTTTGCCATTGGAAGCTGTAGTTATGTAAATGAGGAGCGTTTTGACAGACCAGGAAAAGGATATGGAAGTGAATATGAGATTTTTGAATCGATTCATAACAAAAAACCAGATTTTATGCTTTGGTTAGGTGATAATACCTATCTAAGAGAAGCTGACTGGAACTCACGTACTGGTTTTTTACATAGGTATACGCACACACGTTCCTTACCAGAACTACAACCTTTATTAGCATCTACTCATAATTATGCCATTTGGGATGATCATGATTATGGACCAAATAACGCAGATGGAAGCTTTGTTATGAAAGAAACTGCTTCTGAAATATTCAAATTGTTTTGGGGAAATCCTAACTATGATGTGATCAATAAAGGAGGTATAACAGGATATTTTGAATGGGCAGATTTACATTTTTTCTTATTGGATAATCGTTACTATAGAACTTCTAATAATAACTATACTGACGAAAGAGAAATGTTAGGTAAAGATCAGATAGACTGGTTGATAAATGCATTAGCTTCAAGTAATGCTCCATTTAAATTTGTTGCTGTTGGTGGTCAAGTTTTAAACTCAGAAGCCATGTATGAGAACTATGCCATTTTTGCTAAAGAGCGTGAGTATCTATTAGAAAAAATACGAGAAGCCAAAATTGAAGGTGTGATATTTTTGGATGGAGATAGACATCATACGGGTTTGAGCCGTATGAAAGAAAGTAATGATGTATATCCATTATATGATCTTACCTGTTCTTCATTAACAGCTGGATCTAATAATAATCAAGAAAAACTAAATGTGTACAGATTGAAAGAAACCATAGTAGGACAACATAACTTTGGAATACTAAATGTCTCTGGACCTCGAAAAGCACGTGTTCTTACCATTAACATATTTGATACCAATGGTAAAGAGATATGGACTAAACAAATTAAAGCTACAGATTTAATGTATAAGTAACTCCAAAAAAGAAAGCAGATGATCATGTTAAGAGTGCATAACATGATCATCTGCTCTTGCTATTATTTCCTTCAGAATAACAGTTTATACTACTTTTATTTAAAAGTTTCTGCAAGTAACTGCTGTAAACTATTCCAAGATTTTTCATCTGCTTCAGCATTATAAGCCAATGGTAATTTGAATTTTTCACCATTTGCATCAGCAGCTTTAGATGTAAAGCTATGCTTTACACCTGGATATGAGATATATTCATAGGTAGCTCCAATAGAATCCATCGCAGTTTTAAAAGTTGTCACAGACGCTGTATTAATAAAAGGATCATCAGCGCCATTACACACCAATACACGTGCTTTTAATTTGTCATTAGGCATTACTGGTAGTCCTACTCCACTATGAAAAGCGGCTACAGCATCCAAATCTGCACCACTATTTGCCATTGTTAATGCTACACTACCACCAAAACAATATCCAATCGCAGCAATCTTTTCGCCATCTACGGATTCGTGCTTTTTTAATAATTCAATAGCCGCATTAAAACGAGCTTTCGCTTCTGGTAAATTTTTCATAACGCTACCAGCAAACTTTCCAGCATCCTCGGGATGATCTGCTAGTTTTCCATCTCCATACATATCTATAGCAATAGCAGTATATCCAAGGCTTGCCAACATATCAGCACGCTCTCTAACATATTCATTATGTCCCCACCATTCGTGAACTACCAATATTCCTGGGCGTTTTCCTGTACTATTTTCATCAAAGGCAATATATCCTTTTAAATTCGTTGAATCAGAAGCATAAGTAACTTCTTCTCCTTTTACTTGTACCGTTTTAGTTGCTGGTTCTTCTTGTGAGGTTTCCGTTGTAGGTTCGTTAGAGGTATCAGTTGTGGATTCATTCTTTTGTTGCTTACAAGAAATTACAAAGAGAAATGATAAACTTAATGTAAGTGTGAGGATAGTGAAACGTTTCATAAATGAGTTTTGTATTTAGTTTATTAAATATACTAATTATAGTACGTTACACTAAGTTAAAACTAACACAATTATTAATGGATTTCTTGGCTTAATAACAACAAAAGCTGCACTTTTAGCGCAGCTTTTGGATTATTTCCGGTATATCAGAAATTATTGTCGTAAGATCATACGTTTTGTCTGAACTCCTTTATCTGTTTGTAGTTTATAGATATAAACTCCATTACTCATTCCCTCCATATCAATTGTAAACTCATACTTTCCTATAGTTTTAGAAGGTTCATCGATGGATTTAATCAATTGTCCGCTTAGCGCATATACTTTCAAACTTACGTCAGATGGTTCTGTTAATATGTATTGAATTGTAGTAGTACTAGCAAATGGATTCGGATAATTATTAAGCAACACTGCTCCATAATCAAACTCATCAACAGATAACACATTTCCACAATTAGGCTGAGTAGCTGTAGTACTAAAGTAGATTGTATAATCTCCAGATTTAGAAACCATCACAAAGTTCTCGCCATCTACAGTTACATAATATTCTCCATCTAATCCTTGAATTCCTGTACCATCAAGAATTGCTTCTGGACTATTTTGGTTAAAGGTCTGCACCAAGTTATCACGTAAGTCGGTCCAAACGCTAACAGCACCAAGCGATTGAATAGAAAACTGATATAATCCATTATTGGTTAAGCTCCAATTAATATCGAACTTATGTTCGTTTAAGTCCGGGCCATTTTCACCGAATACAAAAATATCGGTATAAGATCCTATTAGGTTAGGTAAGGCTTCGGCATTTGGTGTATCGAAAGGACAGATAACACTTGCGCAATCTGGATCTTCTACTAAATTGATCGTTTCCATACTACCAGAACTAAAAGTTCCATCACTTACGGTTAGTGTAACATCAGCACTCGTTAAACCAGTATATGTATGAGAAACCTCTACTCCTTGTGCAGTGGTTCCATCGCCAAAATCCCAAGTATATGTGAGTGAATCTCCATTAGGATCATAAGAATCAGCTGCACTAAAAGTAACTTCAGGTCCTCCACAACGGCCATTATCAGAAGTAAAAATAGCAACAGGTGGTGTCGGTTCATTTGAAGCTCCAAAATCAACATCACTAGTTGAATAAAAAGCTTCAGGTGTAAGAGATCTTTGCCAAACACTGTAAATCACATGTTTTCCTGTTCTAGGAGGTAATACAACATCGATATTATCAGTTTCTGATGCTGGTCTTGGTCCAGTTTCTACCAAAAGCTCTAAACTGTCCCATGTTAATGGCTGATTTGGATTCCAATCACTTTTAGTAATATAAACACGATAATATAATGTTTCATGTGGGGCTGTGTTGGTCCAAGTTACAGTAAATGGTCCTGGAGTAACTGGTGTTGCTACCCAGTCATTTCTCACCTGATCTAACCCTCCATACTTATCTGGACGTCCTGCACTAGCCAAATTTCCGTCCATAATGATATCCATATGCATACCGCCGGCGTCCATTCGAGCTACTTCATTCCAATCATAAAGAGCTTGAGTTCCCCACCCGATAACTGCATCCTGACATGCAGGAGAATCAGGACTTTCTGGGTTTTCCTGAAAACAAGCCCATACACGACTTGGAGGACTTGTTACCGTACCATGAGTTAAAATAGATTGAACTGGTGCTAAAAAAGTTATGACCAGAATAATAAAATGCCAAGGCATATGCTTGACAGTCTTGTGTACGTTCGTTAGTACTTTTTGTAAGTTTTGATTGTAGTTTTTTGCACAAAGCATTGTGTAGTAAGTTTAATTCGTAAGATGTTGATTTGGTGTTAAATTAAAATTGGTTAACCAAGAATAATCTTTCAATTTTATGAATATTTTTAGATTTAACGAAGTATTAAGTTCTAATTAAAAAAACAATAGCATTTCTTGTTAAGAAAAAGTTAATGTATTACAATTTACGGTGTTGTCGGTTTTATGTAAGCTTGGTAGTTAATGCTTTATCAACTCAAATGTTATTTCTTCTAAACAAAAACAACCCTCTAATTTCTAGAGGGTTGTTAATTTCTGAAATACTTGCAAAAAGAATTACAAATTCATGCTTAATGCTTATTTAGTAATTGCTAAGCTAGATTTAAAATAGTATTATTTATCAATTAATCCTTGTCCTTCAATCCAAGGAGCACCAGCTTGTTTTAAACTTCTTTCAATTGCTGGTATCGTGTTATTGATTTCGTTTTTCAGTTTTATCTTTATCTGTTGTAATTGTTTATTCGCACGATTAAATGCAGCTTTTTGATTTCCTGTAGGGCCATAAGTACTGGACAAAGCCATAAATGCAATACGATTGGCATCATTTGGAGTTGGATTAGATTTTTCTCCAATTTCATCTTTTACTGGATTACCACTCAATTCTTTTTGAATCACCAATAAACGTAATCTAGCATCATTTATTTGTTGTAACAATGCATCGTTAGAAGTAGTAGTCTTATTAGCAGCACGTTTCATCGCTTGAATCTTCTGTATTTGACTTCTCATTTCTATATTAGTAGCAGTCAGATCTTGTTGAAAAGCAAAAACCTCTTCCCTGAATTGGTTCATTTCTTCAAAAGATTTACGTGGTAAAGCTCCATCATACATTGGTACAACTTTAAATTCTTTTGGTCCTTGTAGTACCGTAGTAAGTCCATCTACACGTTTTACCAGAGTTGCGGTATAAGTACCTGGTGTTGCTAAAACACCAATACGGTTACCAAAACCTCTATTACCTCCGCGAGGAGCTCGTAACATTTCACCTCTTTTACTCGGGTAATCCAGTTTCCAATTAATTCTATTAAATCCTTTTTTATTGGTTCCTTTTATAGTATTAATTAGATTTCCAGCTGGATCTTTTATTAATAATACAACTGAAGGTCCATCTTGATTCTTCTCTTTTTCTAAAGCATCCCAACCAGGAAAATCAGTATTCTTTTTCTCTCTTTCTTTTCGAGCATCCTTTAAGGATTTGAATTTATCCTTCAAATAATAGGTGAAACGTGCTCCATATGCTGGATTAGGAGCTATATATTCGGCATCTCCTTGACTTCCTACTCTACTCGAAGGTTTGTACCATAATGCATCTTTTATTGGAAATAAGGTAGCTTCAGTAGATGTCACAGCAGGATCAAAATTACGTAATGGTGTAATATCATCTAATACAAAGAATCCTCTACCAAAAGAAGCGCCTACCAGATCATTTTCTCTTCTTTGAATGGTAAGATCTCTAAAGGATATTGTTGGAACTCCACCTTTTAATTGTATCCAGTTTGTTCCTCCATTGTAAGTGAAGTAGATACCATACTCAGTAGCAGCAAACAATAGGTCTTTATCAACATGATCTTGTACTAATCTCCATATTAATAAGCGATTTGGTAAATCTCCATTGATTAAGTTCCAAGTGTTACCTTTATCAGTACTTTTAAGGATATACGGCTTGTAATCTCCATATTTATGATTATCCACAGCTGCATATACAACATTAGCATCATATAAATCAGCACGTACATCATTCACAAAAGGTACATTACCAAGTCCTTTTACCGTATTTAAATTAAACTTTCTCCAAGTTTGACCACCATTTTCGGTTGTTTGAATAATTCCGTCATCAGTTCCTGCATAAATTAATCCTTCTTGTTTAGGTGACTCAGCCAAAGAAGTAATTGTATTGTAGTTGGACATAGCATATACATCCCATGCATTATCCCAGCTTTGTTGCTTTCCATAATACGGAATTGTAATACGCTCTTGATTTAAAGTTAAGTCCTTTGAAATTGCAGTCCAATCATCTCCTCTATTTTCAGAACGCCATACACGTTGTGAAGCGAAATACAAACGCTTAGGATTATGTGGGCTTACTAAAATTGGAGCATCCCAGTTAAAACGTTCAAAAGGATCTCCTTCTGCTGGTTGCGGTTGAATAAAAACAGTTTCTTTGGTAGTTTGATCAATTCGCCAAAGCGCTCCTTGCTGAAATTCTCCATAAGTAATATTAGGATTCCCTGGTTCGATTGCAGATTGATGACCATCTGCTCCTAATGTTTTCCACCAGTCTGAATTGGCTATTCCATCAGAACTGATTGTTTGCGAGGGCCCTCCATGAGAACCATTATCTTGTGTTCCTCCATAAATTTTATAAAATGGTTTGGAGTCATCAACCGCTAATTTAAAATATTGTGTTATCGGTAGGTTTCTAATAAATTTCCAACTCTTGGTTAGGTCAAAACTTTCATATAATCCACCATCAGTACCAAATAACACATAGTTCGGATCTGAAGGTTTAAAAGCCATAGCATGACTATCTACATGTTTGTTTTTCTCATTCATGGTGTAAAATGTTTTTCCATGATCATTCGAGATCTGCACATAATTATTCATTAAGAACAATTTTCCTTCATGATGTGGCGATGCATATAATTCCTGATAATAATGAGGTCCAGTTCCACCAGAAACAGCATCCGATTGTTTTGTCCATGATGCTCCTCTATTGGTAGACATAAATAATCCTCCTTTTCTTCGATCTAATTCAATTGCAGCATAAATTACATCTGGATTAAATGGAGAAATCGCTAGACCTATCTTTCCTAAGTTAGATCCAGGAATTCCATTCTTTAATTTTGTCCATGTTTCTCCTCCATCCGTACTTTTATGTAGACCAGAACCAGGACCACCTCCTAAATATCCAGCAACTGTACGATGTCTTTGCCATGTAGCAGCATATAAAACATCAGGGTTTCTAGGGTCGATCTCCAAATCTGTAGCTCCTACCCATTCACTATCTCCAAGTGTTCTTTTCCAAGAAGTTCCACCATCAGTAGATTTATATACTCCACGTTCACCACCAGCAGTCCATAAAGGTCCTTGAGAAACTGCCCAAATAGTATTAGAATCTTCTGGATGCACAACAATTTTAGAAAGATGTTCAGATTTTTCTAATCCCATATTTTTCCAAGTAGCACCATCATCATGGCTTACATAAATACCATCTCCGAATGCTACATGTCGTCCACCAACATTTTCTCCGGTACCTACCCAAATAGTATGTGGATTATTTGGATCTATAGCAATAGCACCAATAGAAAAAGATTTTTGTTTATCGAAAATTGGTTTCCAAGTAGTACCGGAATTCGTTGTTTTCCATACACCTCCAGAACCAACAGCTACATACCATACATTTTCATTATCAGGGTGAATTGCAATATCCGCAATTCTACCAGAGGTAAAAGCGGGTCCAATGTTTCTAAATTTTAAACCGCTAAAGGTTTTGTCGTTTACTTTCTGAGCTTCTAGTGAGATTGTAAAAATCATCACGACCCAAACAAGTCCTAGTTTTAAGATTGAATTCATTTTTAAAGTGATCATTAAGTTGATTTATGTTTGTATAATGAATAGGTCAAATATTCTTTTATTTAATTTAAAAAGGGAATATGATCTATTGCAAAATTTTATGTGGGTTCCTAGTACTATCCTCTACCCGATTTGAAGATAACTCTTCAATTAATTTTCTTATCATGACAATTCCTTTATCTAATTGTTCCTTAGATATATATTCGTTAGCTCTATGAGCTTGAGCAATTGAACCTGGCCCACAAATTACTGTTTGAAAACCTTCTAGTGCAAATTGACCCGCTTCTGATGCATAGGCAACTGTATTTAGTTCAGCGTTTCCTGATATTCTTTTCACTAGATTAACTACATCCGCATTGGCATCGGTATCTAAATGTGGTACAGCAGGATGATTTTGAATTGTTTTAATTGAAAATCCATCAAATACGGATTTCAGTTCTTTTTCTCGTTCTCTACAATAGCTTTTAAATTCTTCTACTATCTCATCCACATCATCCATAGGTACTGTTCTCAAGTCCCAATAAAAGTATGCTTTATCGGCGATAACATTTGGTGCTATTCCACCATTGACTACTCCTACATGAAGTGTAGAATGAGGTGGATGAAAACGATCATCATATCTCTTATTAGCTATTAATTGATTCATTTTATTTTCTAACCAAAGAATAAGACGCGTGGATTCATGTATAGCACTTACCTCTTGAGGGATCCTGCTGCTATGACCCGCTGAACCATTGACATAAGTCTCTAAAACACAGATTCCCTTTTGACCAACAATGGGTTCCATCATAGAAGGTTCTCCTATGATCGCATATTTTGGGGTTTCTTTGTAAAAATCATTTATCGCACGTGCTAACTCAGGACCCGCTAAACATCCAATTTCTTCATCATAAGAGAAGGCAAAATAGATGGGTTTTTTTAGTGTTGCACTTACCATTTTCGGAAGTTCAGCAAGGCAACATGCAATAAAACCTTTCATATCACAAGATCCTCTCCCGTAGAGTTTTCCATCTCCTTTGTCGGTCAATAAAAAAGGATCGGTATGCCATTCTTGACCTTCTACTGGTACTACGTCTGTATGACCCGAAAGAATAACGCCACCATCAATTTCAGGGCCAATTCTACAGTGTAACGAAGCCTTGTTTTCTTCATTGTTGGGTACTAAAGTTGTTTGAACACCATAGGACTCAACATACTCTTTTATCCAATGAATAATGTTTAAATTACTTTCTCCTCCTAATACGGGAAATGAAACGAGTTTAGCAAGAATATCTTCTACAGTCATATTAATTGTAATTTATTGTTACTGCAATGATAAGTGTTACAAAGGCTAAGYCTATCAAACTTATCAATACAGGTAATATAAAGCGAATCCATCTATCAATTGGAACTCGGCACATGCTCAGCATTGCGATAAGTCCTCCTAAGGTTGGATTGATGAGATTCGATAGTCCATCTCCTATTTGAAATGCCAAAATGGTAATTTGTCTTGATAGTCCAAGTGATTCCCCTAAGGGAAGCATTACGGGTAAAGTCGCTAAAGCTTGCCCACTTCCGGAAGGAATAAAAAAGTTGATGACCGATTGTGAAATCGACATGCAAATAGCAGAAGCATGTTGTGGTAGGCCTTCTAACACAGTTGAAAGCTGATATGAGATTGTATCACCTATATTTCCCATTTCCATTAAGATCTTAATAGAGGTTGCAAAACCAACCATAAATGCTCCTGGAGCTGCCAGACTTACAGATTTTAATACCGTTTCACTAATACGAGTCGCATTCATCTTTGATATGACTCCACAAAGGAGTGCTACCATCAAGAATACAGCTGAAAGCTCGTTGATATACCAATTCAAATTGAATACTCCATATAAAATGGCTAAAAGTCCTGCAATAAAAATGGTTATAACCATCCAATTATTCTTACTTACATGATATTCATCAATTGGTTTGGACAGCGTCATTTCTCCAGCATCTAATCCAAGTCCTAAGCTTCTATTGGGGTTTACAGTTATTTTTTTGAAATAACGAACGTTATAAAATGCCATAATTGATAATGCTATAAAACATTGTATACTACGTAGTATTGCACCTGAAAACATAGGTAACTCGGCAATTTTATGTCCTGTGCCGACTGTATATGGGTTTATAGGAGATAGTCCAAACCCAATGGTCATTGCACCTACAGAAATACCTGCTGCCAAGATTAAATCTCCTCCTAATGCTAGACTGAGTACCGCTGCTATAGGAACCATAGCAATGTTATTTTCATATCCTACAGCGATACCAAGTAAGCCATATATAAATGTCATTAAAACAATGATCAGGTTTTTATTTTTTAAACCTAATTTTTTGACTAAGGTACCAACACCATTTTCTACAGCTTTTGAAGCATCCATAAAACCAAACATAATAGCTCCTGCTAGAACAATAAAAATGATTTCTACAGCCGCTTTAAAACCTAGTGGTATTGCTTTAAACATATCTAACAACCCAACTGGTGTGGACACTATAGTTTTATAAGAATTAGGAACTACGATACTTCTGCCATCTACTAAAACTCGTTCATAGGTTCCTGCTGGAACAAAATAACTTGCTATAGTAACTAAAACCATGATTACGAACAACATTGTGATCGCGTGTGGAATACGTTTCAAGAAAAATGATCCAAACTTCAATGTACTCATTAGAAAATAAAAGATATCATTGTTTTTACTTAGTGAGTTTTCTTAGACATCAATTATATTCTTCTAATATCCTGCTGCTTGTCCATCTTTACGACTTTCTGAAGCACCATGATAGACCTTATTTTTATCATCCCATAATATGGCTTGGTATCCACCATAAATACCTCTAGCGGTACCTATTCTATGACCTTTATCCATTAAACCACGAATTGTTGAATACGGAATTCCGGATTCTGTTCTTATCGTTCCTGTATTTTCTGTGATTTTTCCCATTGGGCTTGCGCCACCTGTATGGTCCCATCTAGGTGCGTCACCAGCTTCTTGTAGGTTCATGCCAAAATCTACGATATTCATAACAATTTGCGTATGTCCCATTGGTTGAAAATCACCACCCATTACACCAAAACTAACAAATGGTTTTCCATCTTTCGTAATAAAAGCTGGGATGATGGTATGAAATGGACGTTTTCCGGGTTCGTATGTATTGGCTTGACCACGTTTTAGACTAAATAACTCTCCTCTATCTTGTAGCATAAAACCTAATTTTGGTGGCGCCATTCCAGATCCCATTCCTCTATAATTACTTTGGATTAACGAAATCATTGTTCCTTCTTTATCCGCAACCGTCATATATATGGTTTCTCCGGCAGAAATTTCACCCGCATTATACTTTCCCGCTCGTTTACCAATTTTTGCTCTTCTTTTATCAGCATAATTTTCTGATAGTAATTCTGTAACTGGAACATCGTAAAAATCCATATCCGCATAGTATTTGGCTCTATCTTCAAAAGCAAGTTTCTTTGCTTCAGTAAATAAATGAAGATGTTCGGCACTACCAAATTCAATATTCGAAAAGTCGTATCCTTTTAGTATTTGTAACATTTGCAGGGCTGCAATTCCTTGACCGTTTGGAGGTAACTCCCAAACATCATATCCTCTATAATTTACAGATACAGGTTCTACCCATTGAGATTTGTGATTAGCTAAGTCTTTTGCTGATAAAAACCCACCTTGTTCTTTTATAAATTTTCCAATTGTTTCAGCAATCTCACCTTTATAAAAAACATCTCTACCTCCTTCTGCAATTTTTTTATAGGTATTCGCTAAATAGGGATTTTTATAGATTTCTCCCTCATTAGGTAATTTTCCTCCATTTTGATTAATATAAGTATCCTTAATATTTGGAAAACCTTTAGACTCGAAAAAAGGAATACTTCTTTGTAAATACCAAGCAATTAATTCGGTTAATGGAAATCCACTTTCGGCATATCCAATGGCAGGAGCCAAAATTTCTGACATTGATTTGGATCCAAATTTTTTGTGTAGTTCAAACCATCCATCTACGGCTCCTGGAACACTTACTGGTAAAGCTCCATGAGATGGGATTTTAGTCATGTTTTGTTTTTCAAAATAGTCTAATGTTAATCCTTTTGGTGATCGGCCACTAGCATTTAACCCATATAATTTTTTCGTTTTTCCATCCCAAACAATAGCAAAAAGGTCCCCTCCGATTCCACATCCAGTTGGTTCCATAAGTCCTAATGCGGCATTTGCAGCAATAGCCGCATCGATAGCATTACCACCTTTTTTAAGAATATCCAGACCTACTTGAGTAGCTAATGGATGACTGGTGGCCACCATTCCATTTTGACCTAATACTTCTGACCGAGTAGCAAAAGATTCACCTGTAATTCTGTCTTGAGCAATTGAAATTTGAGTTATAAAAAGAAATAAGAGAAGAGTGTAAAGAGCGTTTTTCACAAATATAAATTTTAGTGTTATTTCAAAGAATAATTTAGATGATGATGTGAAAAGTACTAAATCTGTTATGATTATTCAGTTTGTTTAGAAACTTTATGATTTTTTTAAATCATATCATATATTGAGTAATTACACTCTAATGAACTTCATTGTTCCTTATTTAAAGTAAAGCTCGCTAAAAGTTTAATCACAAGATGATTTTCTGAAAAACTACTTGTCGCATCCGATTTGAAGAGATTTGTAAGCCAGAAACGTTGCCTTTATTTCGCAAAAACTTAATACTTTTTATGTACCATGTATCACTTATAAAAAAGTCCTTCATTACAGGTGTTAAAATGATATCCTCTTGCCTTTGATGCAATAATTCTAATATATCATCATCTACAGATATAGTTAAAAAAGTATTTAATTCTTCACTATAATATTGACCTACAAAAGATGAAAGTTCACTTTTGGAATACGAACTATTTGTATATCCGTGTAGCGTATCTGTTATTTCGTTAGAGGATATATCTAGTTTTATTGAAGATGTATCATCTACTCTAAAAGTAACTTCATTGTAATCTTGTAATCCGAACATGACAAACTTGTTTTCACCTATTGGGATAAGAGGGATTTGTCTGTTTTTATTTATAATATAGCGCAATGTATCATTTTGCAGTCTAATACTTCTGGAATTACCTCTATCATAATTCCAGTATTTCCCTTCAAAAGATCGTAAATCACTTTCTTTTAAGGGATAAGGTATTATCTTCTCAGTTTTATATTTCTCTTTATAAACTAAAGGTTTTTCATTGTTAGATTTTAGAAAATGATCTGCTACTTGCAAAGCTAACTTCTTAGTATTTGAATTATTTCTATTACTAAATACGGCTATGCTTAGCTTTTCCTTTGGAAATCTTACTAAATAAGATCTATATCCAGCTTCAGAACCTGTATGCTGAATGATGTTTCTATCCTTATAACTGCTAAGGAATTGACCATATGCACCTCCAAATTCTAAACCATTATTGAGCTTCTGTGGTTCATCTAGTTGGTTGATGATCTCATTTGAACCGACTTTAATGTTATGGAAATTACACATCCATTTTGCCATATCTTCTCCCGTTGTGATGATGCCTCTAGGACCATAGGTGTCGGTGGAAAAAATACTTTTTACATAACCGTTCGTGTTTTTTTGATATGAATATGCTTTGTTTTTAACTACTTTTTTATAATCCATATCAATAAAACTGTTGTTCATCTCTAATGGATTGAATATTCGATCTTTTAAGAATTGATCAAATGGAGTACCAGAAACTCTTGTTATGATTTCAGCTAAAATGGTATAGTTAGAATTACTATATAAATATTTTTCTCCTGGTAGAAAACCAAGTGTATGTTGTTTATATAATAAATCCAATACCATACTGTGAGTTATTACATCATCTAATTTCCATCCTGCTAAAGACAATAGATGCCATTGATCATTCAACCCACTTGTATGAGACATTAAATGTTGAATTGTAATTGTATGATCAAATTTTTGAAGTTCTGGAATATGTTTTCTAATATCATCATGTACCGCTAACTTTCCTTCTTCTTGTAGTAACAGGATACTAAAGCAAACGAATTGCTTGGTTAGAGACGCAATGTTAAACGGTGTTGTAGCTGTTAATGGAATATCATATTCCAAATTCGCGCTACCATAACCTTTTGTTAGTAATACCTTGTTATCTTTTACTATTGTAACAACAGCACCTGGATTTTCTTTATCCGCATAATCATAAAATAGGGTGTTTATAGAAGTGGTGTCGATTTGTGCGTGGGTAACTATAGAACTAAAAACAAATATGAATATAACTATCTTTAGAGTAATTTTCATTGGAAGGTTGGTTTAAGATTTGATCACAGAAAGTATATATCTTACAAGTCCTGACGAATATAGATTATCGCTATTGGATAATAAAACGATACCATAATTATTATGAGGATAAAAACGAACTAAAGACTTAAAATCGCCATTACTTCCTTTATGCTGGTGAATGTCATAACCATCTTTTGATTTTTGTACATTAAACCCAAGACTACGAATTTCTTCTGTTTTTGAAGTGATTTTATGGTTAGATACTCTCATAAACTCATTCCAGGATGTAGTGTTAAGCCCCTTTTTGTTCATAACGCCTATGATAAATTTTGCATAATCTTTTGTATTGCAATGTAATGAAAAGGCAGCACCAAACAAATTTGGATCGCGTTGATGCATATTATCTGTGGGAATATTGTTTCTATGACCATATGCTTTATTCAATTTGATACCTCTATTCCAAACAAATGACATATTTTTTATATGAAATGGTTCGCATATTTCTTCTCTAAAAATACCATCTAATTGCGCATCATTCACATGTAGTTGATGGGCTAAAACATCTTTTAAATATTGATACCCTTCTCCTGAATAATTATACTTCTCTCCAGGATTAAAAAACAATTGTAAGCTATCATTAGTCTCTCTTCTCCAATTAGGAAGACCAGAAGTGTGATTCAATAACATTCTAGCTGTAAGGAGTTCATGTCGTTTATCATGTGCTAGTTCTTTAAGTGGTAATATTTTGTACAAGGGAGTATCTAATTCAATAATTCCTTTTTCTCGTTGCTTCATTACGAAATAACTAAATACGGGTTTTGATAAAGATGCGACTTCAAATACTGTATTTTCGGTAATTGGGTCTTTTGTTTCAACATTTTCAAAACCATAATAATGCTCAAAACTGATTTTTGAATCTTGAATTATGACCATCGCAATACCTGCAACTTTAGCACTATCGACAATAGTATTTACTCTAGAAACAAAAGTTTTTTGATCTATAGGATTATTATTAACAGAAAAAAAAGTAAGTTTTTTGAAATCACAAGAAGCTGAAAAGATGTAAAATATAAATACTAATCCTAGAATAACCTTATGTACTTTGACTACCATTATCAAGTGTATTTATGATAAAGGATAAGGTTATGACAAAATTGTTACAGTTTAAGCACTATAAATTTCAAAAGAACGGTTATTCAAACTAAGCAAATCTATTGCGGTACTTACTAGGATTTATTCCCTTTATTCTTTTAAACATACGATTGAAGTAAGAACGATTCGTAAATCCACAAGCAAGAAATACTTCTTTTAAATTATACATTGGATTGGCTAATAACTGAGTGGCTTTTTGAATACGCTCTTCATTAATGAAATCTGTAGGCGAAATTCCCATTTCTTGTTTGAATATTTTGTAAAAGTGACTTTCACTCATACAGGCCTCTTTGCTTAATTCTTTTATTGTTAAAGGGTTACATATATTATCTCTGATATATTGCACTACATACGCTAGCCTATAATCACTGGAGAGTTCTTTGGTTTTGGTTTGATAAGTCTTGCGTGTATCCACCTGAAGAATTCTAATAATTAATTCTTGAATCATATTAGAAACGAATGAATCTTTAGCAGGATGATTTTCTGTATACAAATACACTAAACGTTGTAAAATCTGATAGATACTTTGGTCATTTGTAAAATGGAAGTTATAATCCATTAAATTCCATTCTTTCCCATCTGGTCTGGTCATGCATTCGTTCATTAAGCGAATAACATTTCTTAAACGCTCCTCTCCTATCTCCATTGCAAGGCAACGAGTTGGATTATCTTCTCTGGCCTCCGGAAAGTCTATACTCATAAGTTCGTTAGCTGGAAGTATAAGGGATTCTCCTGGTAAAAATTCAAAAGAAGGTTTGTCTCTTAAATGCATTATTTTTTTTCCTCTAAACATACTTGCTAATACTGGCGTTGTGAATTGAAGCTGTACTAGGTCTGCTTTAGAATGTGTTTCAAAAATATGCATTGCAGAATCTTCCAAAATATATGAAGTCTGATTTTCAACAAGATCTACCAGTTTCCTAGATTTATAAAAAGAATTAGAGAGTTGCATGATACAGATTGCGAATTTAACAAGATTTTTGTAGTAATACTGACGAATTCTTATTAAAGATAGTTATTTCATGTTGATATATTATTATTTCATAGGATTGTTCATATGGTTCATAGAATAGTTCAATGCTTTTCATATGGAACAAAGTACTTTAAGGGGAATAACACAAAATCTTAAATGTATTAATATGGGCACTGTAAGTACAAACGAAAAAATGGCTTTTAAAAAGCCTCAATTCAAAAACCAGTATGACAATTATATTGGAGGTAAATGGACTTCTCCAGTGAAAGGCGAATATTTTGAAAACATTTCTCCTGTTGATGGAAATAGTTTTACCAAAGTAGCAAGATCAACTAAAGAAGATATTGATTTAGCTATTGATGCTGCTTGGAAAGCTGCTCCTTCTTGGAATAACAGTTCTGCCACAGAACGAAGCAATACATTATTAAAAATTGCTGATGTGATGGAACAAAATTTAGAACTATTAGCAAGAGCAGAAACTTGGGATAATGGAAAAGCATTACGAGAAACGATGGCTGCGGATTTGCCGCTTGCCGTTGATCATTTCCGATATTTTGCAGGAGTAATACGTGCTGAAGAAGGTACGGTTAGTGAGTTAGATGCTTCCACTATTTCTATGAATGTAAAAGAACCTCTCGGAGTTGTTGGACAAATAATCCCTTGGAATTTTCCTCTTTTAATGGCTACTTGGAAAGTGGCTCCTGCACTTGCTGCTGGTAACTGCGTGGTACTAAAACCTGCTGAACAAACTCCTGTAGGTATTATGATTTTAATGGAGCTTATTGAAGGAATTCTTCCTGCGGGTGTATTAAACGTAGTTAATGGTTTTGGTATCGAAGCTGGTAAACCTTTGGCGTCAAGCTCAAGAATTAACAAAATTGCATTTACAGGTGAAACTACAACGGGACAATTAATCATGCAATATGCCAGTAAAAATATTATTCCTGTTACACTAGAATTAGGTGGAAAAAGTCCTAATATCTTTTTCGAAAGCATTATGGATGCTGATGATGCATTTTTTGATAAATGCTTAGAAGGTGCTGCAATGTTTGCTCTAAATCAAGGAGAAGTATGTACCTGTCCATCAAGAATACTAATTCAGGAAAGCATTTATGATAAATTCATAGAGCGTGTTATAGAGCGCGTAGAAGCAATAAAATTAGGACATCCTTTGGATCCAACAACCATGATGGGAGCACAAGCCTCTAACGATCAATATGAAAAGATTTTGAATTACATTACTATTGGAAAAGATGAAGGTTGTGAAATATTAACTGGTGGTGAAGCTGCCTATAATGAAGGGCTTGAAGGTGGTTATTATGTTCAACCCACTTTATTAAAAGGAAATAATAAAATGCGTGTATTCCAGGAAGAAATTTTTGGACCAGTTGCATGTGTTACTACATTTAAAGACGAAGCAGAAGCGTTAGAAATTGCTAATGATACGCTTTATGGTCTTGGAGCTGGTGTTTGGACTAGAGACACACATCAAGCATATCAAATTTCCCGAAAAGTACAAGCAGGAAGAGTTTGGGTAAATTGTTATCATTTATATCCTGCGCATGCACCTTTTGGAGGTTATAAAAAATCTGGTATTGGTAGAGAAACACACAAAATGATGCTTAATCATTACCGCCAGACTAAAAACATGCTTATTTCTCATGATAAAAATGCTTTAGGTTTTTTCTAGTATGATACAGCGTGTTTTAATAACAGATGAAGCAAAGCGGATCATTGACTCTCTTAGAGAAGAACATGGTCCGCTCATGTTCCACCAGAGTGGTGGTTGTTGTGATGGTTCCTCTCCTATGTGTTTCCCTAAAGGAGAGTTGATGCTTAATGATACAGATGTTTTTCTAGGTATCATACATGATTGTGAGTTTTATATGTCCAAAGATCAATTTGAGTATTGGAAACATACACAATT
>NZ_WEKL01000068.1 GCF_019295435.1 Aquimarina litoralis | reverse complement strand
CCGACTTCATCGGGTAATTTGTAATCATAGGATTTGTCTTCATATTTGGCCCAAGCCAGATTATTGAAATCATCATAATCAAAATTGACAATTCCCTGAGTGAGATTATCTACAATTTTCTTTAGTTTATGATTGACATCCCAAGTGTAAGTTCTTCGTCTAGTTTCGACCTCTCGTTTTTGGACAACTTGTTGTCTGTGTCGCCCTGCCTGATCATAACTCCAATTAGTTTTTATTCCGCCTGGTAAAGAACGTTCAGTTTCCATACCCAGACTATTGTATTTAAAATTAGCTTTCCATATACTATTACCCTTGTTTTTAGCTTTTACGGATGAAACTTCGCCGAGTTCTGTATATTTGAGACGTATGGAAGCACCTAAACTACTCTGTATTTTTGATTGCTGTCCTTTGTCATTATAGCTAAAGGATATCGTATGTCCATCCTGTTCTTCAGAAACAACTCTTCCAGCTTCATCTCTATTGATTTTTGTTATAGAGTTTGGATTGACCGCTTGTGTTAATAATCCATCTTTATTATAATCAAATGTGGCCCAGGAATCATCGTGATATTCTATCCTTGATACACGCCCAGCTTTATCATATTCATAGGTACTATACTTATTATTAGATTTTTCTTCTTTGACAATTTTTCCGGCTTTATCTCTTATGAAATTTCTTGTAATTTGATCAAAACCTTCTTCTCTAATAATATTCCCTAATGCGTCTCTGGTAAAATGATAGGACTCTTTATGTTCATTTATGACACCAATAAGTTTTTCTTCTTTATCGTATCTAAACAAAACTTTTCGACCATCTTGTTCTCTTGATTTTAGATTTCCTAATATGGTGTATTCATAGTTTAGTATACGATTGTTATCTATAGCTTGTAAAATTCTACCATAGCTATCATATGTAAGTTGAATATTTCCTTTGTCCGGAAGTCTTATTTTAGATATGTTGCCTAAGTTATCATACGAAAATTGCTGTTGTTGTTTGGCAGGATTGACCATTTTAATGCATTGTCCCCATACATCATATTCCCAAAAAGATTCTTCCTTATTTGGAGAAATCATATGATTTAGGTTATGGTCATCATCATAAAATAGTTGTATTATATTTTCATTTGCATCTGCAATTTTGGAAATTAAACCATGCTCATTATATTCAAAAGTTTGCATGGTTTGATCTGGATACATAATAGTATTCAGCTTATTGTTTTTGAAGAATCGGGAAAAGACACCGCCTTCTGGAGATGTTTGTAAGAGTAAATTCCCTTGATCATCATAAGAAGATTCTACCTCAGCTCCATCTGGGTAACGGACTGATGTTTGGTTACCACGAGTATCATATGTGTATTGTGTTTGTAGTCCTTCTTGATCTATTGTTCTTATTAATTCATCAAATTGATTATACTCATTGATAGTAATACCATCTAACGGGTCAATAATCTTTACAGGGTTATTGTTTTCATGGTGATAAGTGGTTTTATTTCCATAAGAATCCCAAACCTCGCTGTATTTTTCGTGATACAGGAATTTGTAGTCTAAAGTGCCTCCTTCTAACCAAGTATGAGTACACCTAGCACCAGTTTGATATGATTCATATTCCCAATAGCAAGTAGCACCTTCACGATGCGTTTTAGAAACCATTAGATGATTCTTGTAAACTGCGATTACCGATTTACCAGAAGCATCTGTAATTTTAGCTAGATCTCCAGCTTCATTATATCCATAGGATACCAGAGTTCGTTTTTCAGATCGATGATGTTGCGTGATTTCTACTATTCTTTGTGCTGTATCATAATGAATCTTGATTCGCCTGTCAGCAGTGTCTATGATTTCATTAAGATAGCTGTCTTGATAATTAAATTGTATAAAGGCCTGCTCATCCTTTATAATTTTGGAAAGCTTATAAGTTCTCGAATGATCAGTTAACACATAAGTAAGTTTTGTTTTAAAGTCATAAAGATGATACGTAGAGGAGTTGATATAGGTTAGTTGAAGTTTTTCAGATCTATTATATTCGGATTTATTTTCTGAATTTAAAAGAGAGAAAAAAGCAGGTCTTCCATCAGCAAGAGTAAGCAATGAATCTTCTGATCTATGCGTAAGATGTATATCATAATTGTGATGTACACCATGACCCATAGGACCTTTATATGCAGAATCCGAGTACCAGACTCTTTTCCAGGATATTGGAATAATTCCAGGGATTTCAAAATCAACAAAATCATATATATTAGTTCCAGATATTACATCTACTGGGTCACCAGCTGTAGGACAACCATTTTTAGCTTTTGTATGGTTTTTTGAGGTGTTCTTCTTAGAATTATCTGGAGTTTTTTTCTGTTGTTTAGTAGTTTCTTTTGGAGGTTCTTCATGAAATAGTTTAGGACCCTTTCCTTCGTTGATAGCTTTTGCCAAAGCTTTCATTTCCTGAGCAGCTTTTTTATAATCACCAGTTTTTTCAGCTTTTTTGAGGATATTGTAAGCATTTTGTACTGCGGGAAATTTACTGGCCAATCCTGCTGTAAGTACATTTGCAACATAGTCTTTTGCAGTAGTTTTGAGATTAAGACCAGTCCAGAAATCTTTTGTAAATACTTTTCTTCCAGCTTTTACTGCTTTACCAAATCCAATAAGTTCTACTACAGATCGACCTACTTCTTTCATAGCTTGATCAGTAGGAGCGTTAAGAATTTTATCTTCTTTTTTATCTACCCATTTTCCGACGCCATCAGGAATACTTTTAAATTTTTCAGGGAATTCTTTCCTCTGTTTGTTCATCCATTCCTTTAGTTGCGCATCGGTTGCAATGTTTTTAGCTAATTGTTGTGCATAAAGTTTATCGTTTGTTAATTCTAATGCTTTTAAGTATGTGAAGCTTCTTTCCCCTATATAAATTGCAAGATCACCAGAAGTGGCTCCTATGTTTATAAGTAGATCTACACTTTTCTTGAAATCATCCCATAATTGAGAGGCGATACCAGTACCATAATGCCAAAGATTTGGGATGAGCTCCATAGGATTAGCATGCCTTCCCATGTCTTTTACAAAATCCCATATTTTCTGACCAGTAGTGTCTTCAAAATTATTTTCTCTTTGCTGTTTTCGCTTTCTTATCCTTTCAGCTCTCCTTTTCTTTCCTGAAGAATATTTGTTTTCTTCTGGTTCTTCCTTTTTGGAAGGAGCGTTGCTTGAGTTGTCAGTACTTGTGTTATCATCAGAGTTTTTACTTGCAAAATCCTCATGCTTTTCCGTAGGAGAAAAATCTTCTAAATCAATTTCTATAATTCCACCATAAGTAGTGCAAACTGTTTTACTGGAACTCAATAGAAATCTGTTTCCTCCATTATTTACTGATTGAGCTACAGTGTTTGGCAACCACTTTTGTAATTTTGGAGTACAAGCTTTGCTTACATTCGCTGGACATGTACAGCCTGCAAATTTTGTAATATTAGAATCTACTTCGGTAGCCCATTTCTTCTTAAACATAATAGTTGTACTTGGTCTATCTATTTTAAGATTTGATGAGCCTTTTCCAAAAGAACATTTTATTGTTTCTCCATCTGGTACAAATTGTCTAGCCATTTTGCGTGTTTTAGTTTACAGAAACTTCTCCTCCCTTAACAGAGCACTTTGATTTACCAACAATTTTTGTTTTCCCCCCAATGACTCCAATTCCTAATGCTGTTAATGTAAGTCCGATAGAAGCTTGTATATTCGCTAAAACGGATGCAGTTATTGAGACATGCTTCCCACTAATTCTGGTAGATTTACCACTTAACGAGGCTGTAGATTTAGCTTTCGCTCTTAAGCTGCTTCCTGCATTTAGAGAAATACTGGATGATGCTTTCGCACTAAAATTACTAGATGCACTTGCGTTAATATTGCTTCCAGCATTTACTGTTATATTATTACTAGCTTCTATGGCTATATCGGTAGAGGAGAAGGTAATTTTATTGRGGGCATTGATAGTAATTTCTCCATTACCACCCATCACTATAGTATTACCACTTGGGTCAGCAATAGTAACACTACCATCATTATCATTTAGTGTAACTTGATTGCCACTTCTGGTTTTGATTGCTTTTAGATGATTATTATCACTTTTAAAGCTTTCAGGTACAGACGATGAATTGGTAACGCTTCCTTTTACAATTGGTAGTTCTGCATTATCACCTTCATGGTCAACTATAACTTCATCTCCTTTTTCAGGAACAAAATACATACCTTGTCCAGGTCCTCCTGCTAAACTTGCCTGGCGTATCCATGGCGAAGTTTCTCCAGTTTCTTTTTGCCAAGCATACTGTATTTTTACACGACCCATTCCTTCAGGATCTACATTGTCTACAACTACTGCAGTTTGTGATTTACTTTTAGGAAATGCTTTTATGGAAGTTTTAGGATATACATCAGATTCAGCTGTAATCCCTTCAAATGTATTTTCATACCTTCCATTTTCACTACAATTATGTATTATTTTGGTAATTCTATATCCTCCATAAGATGTGTTTTCTCCATCGATGAGTATTTTACTCCCAATAGTAATACTTGGATTACTACTTTTGCCAGTTATTTTTATTTGGTTTACTTCATTAGCTCTTTTTTGATGTAGTATCTGGTCATCTATTCTGGATTTCATTCTAACATCATCATGTGAACTCACCAATACTTGGGTTTCTTTTTGAAATAACTTGTCGCTTTTTTGATTGATAGTGGATATGAATCCTTTAGAATGAGAATGCAATTCTCTTGTTTTTACTTCATGAAACCCATCTGTAAGGTAGTCGTTAGTGAAATATTTAAAATTATTCGGAATGGCTTCTAATTTCATGGATAATTCCAATAAGTCATATCCGTATCTTAAGGTAACAGAATCTTTACTTTTTGGTTTTCCAAAAACCAATTGAGTTCCGTCATAATAAAACCATTCTCCATATTGTGCGGCAAGTCGACTGGCATACTGAAAAGCACTTTCTTCCTGTTGTACACTGTAATGAACAGGAGTCATCATACTTGGTGAAATAGAACATTGTAAAATGCCTTTATCATAACCATTAAAAGTTTTTTCTAAAATTTCAGAAATCACAATATCTTGATGAGATGCATAATGTGGACCATCATCAGCAATTATGCTACAGCTTTTTCCAGAAATGTGAATCAGATCTCCTGTTTTTTGATAAAAACCTTTGACCGTTTTTATAGAAGTAACAATTCCTTTGAACTCCAAAGTTTCATTCTCAGAAAAACCATTTACTGATTGAATTCGAACGAGAAAAACTCCTCCTAAAAAATGGACACTTTCTCCAGAAATGTCGTCATTACTTTCTTCTAGTACATCTTTCCGACAGATAAGTTCAAAATGATGATGTGCATCTATTTCTTGGTGTAACGAAAAACTCTTAAATGCTGGGATATGATTACCATCTATGAATAACTGTATGTTTGTATCTGCTGCCATAGCTTATCTAATTGATAAAGAAATTGGGTTTGATACTTTTAAATTAGTGTATAGAACTGTTTCAGATTATAGAATAGGGACGAATAGTAGCTATTGTAGGACGTTTGTATTGAATTTTGTGGTAATAAAGAATTGTCTGATTTGTAAATAACTTCAATTGAAAGTATATCATGAAAATTTATGCTAACAAACACTTCTTTCCAAATCGAAAGAGAAAGAAACAAATTTCCTGTTATTCTAACTAAATGTCACCAAAATTCTAACGAAGATCCACATTCACATATTCTCAGAAAGGAAGCTCCTTAAGTTTACCAAAGAATTTAAACTCATTTTAAAATTTAAGAGCAATGAAATTTCAAAACAACGTTTTAGGAAAATTAAGCAAAGTAATTCTTGTGTTATCTGTGTTATTTATGTCATCTTGTGGTAATGACGATGATGGAACACCTGTTGATGCATTTGTTACGTTACCATCAAGTCTTGTTACTACTTTTGATGGCGAATTAACGTACACACCTGCAAATGGTATGGGGATAGTAGCTGGAGTAGATGGAACTGCTACGATTTCTGGTTCAGGAAACACATACACTATTAGTTTTAGTGATGGAGTTCCGTCTATTACAGGATTACGTTTTATTGGTAGTGGAAATGGATCATATGCAACTGTAGGTACCGATGGATCTGCTGCTGGTATTACCATAGAGAATGATGAATTAACTATTGGAGCAACTATAAGTGGGAATGCATGGGCTTTTACACCCAACTAATCCTTAATTAGTGTGAATAAAAAAGAGTGACTTTATTTATAGAAGGTTGCTCTTTTTTATTTTTTAATATTAATTAGTATATAAGTTTATCTTAATATCATTTTTTACCAAAAATTGCATCCATAATGGTTTTTAATCCTCTAAAAGCCATGAATATAGCAAAAGATGCTCCTAGCAAACCTAGAATTAAAACCGGATAATAGTAGAAGTGATCTTGATTTTTAAATGCAGAATGAATAATAACCGGACTGATAAACATAAATATTAAAGATATAGCCATACGTTGTATCCCTTTACCAAGCAATTCTTTGTCTGTTCTTTTAGGCTCCATAATTATCAATTGCATTTCTTACACTACCATGTTTATCTAATAATTCGGCAGCAAGAGTTCGTTCTATATTTAATTCTTCCATGATCATCCGTGTGCCCCTGTCTACTAGTTTATTATTGCTAAGTTGCATATCTACCATTTTGTTCCCTTTTATTCTTCCTAGTTGAATCATCACGGATGTAGATATCATATTTAGCACTAGTTTTTGCGCTGTTCCAGCTTTCATTCTGGAGCTTCCTGTAACAAATTCAGGACCAACTATGACTACAACAGGGTATTGTGCTGTGATAGCTAATGGACTACCTTCATTACAAGTTATACAACCAGTTATAATATTAGATTCATTACATTTTTTTAATGCTGCAATCACGTAAGGTGTAGTACCAGAAGCAGCAATACCGATGACAACGTCTTTTTCTGAAATATGATAAGACCGTAAATCTTTCCATCCTTGCTCAGTACTATCTTCTGCAAATTCTACAGCTTTCCGAATGGCAGCATCACCTCCAGCAATTAACCCTATAACGAGATCATGAGAAACACCGAAAGTAGGAGGGCATTCGCTGGCGTCTACAATGCCTAAACGACCACTGGTCCCTGCTCCCATATAGAAAAGTCGTCCTCCATTTTTTAGTTTTTCAACAATCTTAGTTACTAAGACTTCAATTTGAGGAATCGCTTTTTCTATTGCCTGTGGAACTGTTGTATCTTCTTTATTGATATTGATAAGTATATCAGAAACACTCATCTTTTCAAGATGATTATATTTTGAAGCTTGTTCGGTTGTTTTGGTAAAACTCATGCTTCAAAAATACAGATTTTTCAGATCACTCTTCAATGATAAATTGAAAACGATTTGCTTCAGAAAGATTGAAATATCCTAAAGCATAGTTATCAGGATTCGTTGTATTTATGATATTCCCTCTTATTTGAGCAGGTGGAGTTTGAAAAGGATTTCCTCCATCTTGTTCACTTTGCTCTATTAGGATATTTGAATAATTGAAGTACCGTTCTTCAATTCCTAGAATTTTTATAGTAACTTCTTCACCACCTACCATATCTTCATAGAAGTATGAAAAATTAAAAGATTCCCCTTGATAAAACCTATCCTCGCTTGGTAAGTATAAGTTAAAATCAAAATCAAACAAATAGAAATCTTCTCTATTGCCATCATCAGTGAAAAATATGATAATTTCGGTTTCATCACCATCAAACAAAGTTCCATCTCCTTGCTCGACATTATCAATGGCTACAGTAGGAATTAATTGGGTAGTCGCTTTATAAGTTTCTTCGTTATATATTACTGTTAGCTCATAATCAATACCAAATTCAGGGATTACATTGGGGTCTTCAGGAATAAAAAAACCTGATTCCCCTAATGATTCGACAAAGTTCACCACAGAGTTATCAGAAAGATTGGTTATAAAAACAGTAGCATCACTTACTGTTGGTACACTATCATCAAAGAATGGTGCTGATAATGTTAATCTAACTCCTCCTAATGCATCTACTGGAGTTTCGTCTAAATAGATTTCGAAAGAAGCATCAATAACCAGTCTAGGTTCTCCGTTAGGAACATCTACATCAATAACATCTTCACAACTGGTGATGATTAAAAGTCCTATGATATAAAAGCATAATCTTTGCATAGTACTAAAATTTAAAATTATAAGTTACAGCTGGTACTATTCCAAATATAGAAGTACGTACAGCTTCATTAACACGAGTTTCGGTATTTTGACTAAAATTTATAGAGGCGGCATTACGACGATTATACAAGTTATAAACGCTAAAAACCCATTCTCCTTGCCATTTTCGATTTTTATTTTTCCTTGGTGTAAGTGTTGCGGAAATATCCAAACGATGATATGATGGTAATCTTTGATCATTACGCAAACCATCAAAAACGGGAACTACTAAACCTTGGAATTCAAATTGCCCTGTTGGATAATTAGTAGGTTGTCCAGTTTGAAATAAGAAGTTTGCATTAAACTTCCATTTCTCATTTAATTCATAACTTCCATTAAAGGATATATCATGGGTTTTGTCATAAGGAGTATTATACCATTCTCCATTATTAATTCCAGTTTCTGTAGGTGTTCTTCCAGGTGTGCGTTGTTCAGATTTTGATAAAGTGTAGGCTAACCAACCTTTAAATTTTCCTTCATTTTTGCGGATTAATAATTCTAATCCATAGGCTCTCGCTTCTCCATTCAGGATTTCTCGTTCTATGGCATCATTAGCAATAAGCTCAGCTCCATCGATATAATCAATTCTATTTTCTATATCCTTGTAAAAAACTTCTGTTTCTATAGAATAAGTATCATCTTTAATACTCTTAAAATACCCTAATGCATACTGATTCAACATTTGAGGTTTTACAAATCTTCCACTTGGCGTCCAAACATCTAATGGAGTAGGAGAGCTGGTATTAGATAATAGATGTAAATATTGAGCCATTCTGTTATAGCTTGCTTTTATGGAAGTATTATCATTAAAAGCATATGCCAATGCAATTCTAGGTTCTAGATTAGTAAAATTTGCTAATTGAGCACTTCTACTTACGCTTTCTGTACCGATAGGATCTGCTGATTCATAAATCTGTAATGCTGAATTGAATAACAGTGGGTTGTCATTTTCATAGATGTTTATTTCATCCTGACCTAGTCTTATGAAATTACTCAACCGGATTCCATATTGTAGTGATAAATTATTAGATACTTTATGTTCAGCATCTACATAAACACCCAATTCATTTGCATATTTATCAATAAGTTTATCTCTAATAATACCAGAATCGTCTCTATTGGGCTTAATCTCTCCAGGATTGAATCGATAATATATATTGTTTACACCATAGTTTAACTGGAAATTGTCACTCAGATAGTGTTTAAGATCATATTTTAGATTGAAATTTCTGATTCCCGAATCCCATTCAAACCCTACAAAATCAAGCTCTAAGCCATAAAAGTAATCCGAATAGATAAGTGATAAATTTGAAAATAGTTTATCTGAGAATAGGTGATTCCATCTAAGATTTAAAACGGTATTTCCATAAGTATTTCGGAAGCTCTCGCTGATAGCAAAAACGTCTCTTCCAAAATATCCTGATAAGAAGATATTATTGTTTTCATTGATTTTGTAATTAAGTTTTGTGTTGAGGTCATAGAAATAGGCAATATTATCATTCCCATCATCTACTAGAGGCAGAAATAAATGAGCATAAGATGCGCGACCTCCAACCAGAAAAGCTCCTTTGTTTTTTACAATAGGGCCTTCTGCTAGTAATCTACTAGCAACTAAACCTAATCCTCCATTGATGTGATATTCTTTGCTGTTTCCTTCTTTTTGATAAATATCTAAAACGGATGATACACGTCCACCATAACGAGCCGGAATTCCTCCTTTGTAAAGCTTAATATCTTTGATAGCATCTGGATTAAAAACAGAAAAGAATCCAAAAAGATGAGATGAATTAAAAATAGTGGCTTCATCTAATAAGATAAGATTCTGATCGGCAGCACCTCCACGAACATTAAATCCCGAAGCTCCTTCACCACCACTTGTTACACCAGGTAAAAGTACAATAGATTTAATTACATCAGCTTCACCTAGTACAACTGGAATTTGTTTTATAGTCCCTGCAGTAAGTTTATTAAGACTCATCTGAGGTGTTTTGATGTTTACTTTTTCTACATTTTCAGTGATGACCACTTCATCTAACATTTCAGAAGCCTCAACTAATTGAAAGTTTAGCTTCTTATCTTCATTCAAAGTAATTTCCTGTATAATATCTCTAAAACCCAGATAACTAACTTGTAATTTATAGGTTCCTTCTGGTAAAGTGATTGAATAAAAACCATATTCGTTGGTGACTACACCTTTACCAATTTCAGGAAAGAGTACATTAACGCCAATTAGGGTTTCATTGCTGGACTTTTCTGAAATCGTACCATTAATTGTGAATTTTTCTTGGCCATATATGGCAAACTGTAGCGTACAAATAGCCAAAAGGCTACATAAAATGTTCTTTTTCAAAAGCGATATTTTTAATATTTGTACGGTTTAAAAGAGTATTTGCACTAAAGTGATATAACCAAAAGTACTAAATAACAGTTCTTTGTAACCGTATACAATTCCTAAATATATGTTATTTATTGATAGTATATGTGGCTTATTTTTCTAATCAGAATTATAGTTATAATTCAATGTTTTAGAATAATATACCAATAAGAAGAACTTTCTGATAATTTGTTACATTATCAAATAGTAAATAATCAAAAATCATTAAAAATGACTTAACAGATTATTTAAGTAAGAAATTAATTGGATTTTAGTTCAGGTTTCCAGCAAAAAGCAATGGGCAACCATTCTTCGGTGCGTATACAATTACCATCTGAGGAATTAGTATTTGATTTGCGTTTAAGATATACCTGGTTGTTTTCTGAAAATACATAGTTAGTCTCTATTTTTTTGGTTTCAACAATAACTTTAGTTTTCATTTGGGGCTTTTGTAACATTTTACAAATCATTAATATCAACATCCGTGCCTAAAATTTAATTCGTTATTATAATCTATATCCTACCCCTATTTTTAATAGTTGTATTTGTGTGTTAAATGAAATATCTGGAACATCATCAGATGTACTTAGACTACTAAAATCATATTGTACTTGAGCAAAGATTTTTTTAGTAATATCGTATGTAATTCCAAGATTAAGATTTAAACCGCTTTCAGTTGATGGTGTCTCTAAATTGGAATCTCCAGATATATTAAAAACTATTATAGTGTATCCAATTCCTAAAGAAGGACGAATTTTACTTAAAACTTTTAACTCTGTAAATACTCTTGGTTGTATCGTATATGCTGTAGTGGTAATATTATCAAATGAATTATTTAAAAATACTCCTCCGTTTAAAGAAGCGCCAACATTAAATAAGGACTTATTGAAAAATTTATAATCAATCCCTATATCTGCAATTCCATCGTACGACTTTCCGATAAAGTTATCACCTAGTGGAATGGGATAGTTAACCTCTAGACTTATTTTGGAGTCTTGTGAAAATGATTTTAAACTGAAAATTAATACAGTAAGAAGAAGCAATGAATTTTTCATGATATATGTTTTTTAATGTTCATATTTTTAAATTTTACGTATAAGGTTTAGCTTCAAATAACAAGTATTTGAATTTTAATGTGTTATAAAATGAATTTGATTTTGTTATTCTTTTGGTGGATTTTTCTTATACCTGTTCTCTCCAAGATTAAATACCCCCATTTTTATCCCTATACCAAAAGAAATTCCATTAATATTATTTACAACATCGGAAGGAATCAAATCGATAGGACTAGAAAAACGATATTTAATTCCAGTTTCTAACTGGATAAATTTATTTATGTTATACAGGATATTAACACCAGGTTCTAATACAAGCATCATATCCTCATTTTTTGTTAATGCACCGCTACCTTGTATGTATCCAATACCCATTAATGCAGGGAATGAAACTTTAACTTTAGACTCACTAAAAAGAATATTCTCTACATGAAATCCTCCATAAACCACAAATAGCTCATCTACGATATTAAACGTGGTATTTATAGCATTTCTGGAAGCAAAACCTCTCAAAGCTACTCCTAGTTCCATTTTTTTATTAGCAACATAAGCTAGTTTTGTGCCAATCAGAACACCTTCAATGTTATCATCAATCTTACCATATCCAGCATCTACTCCAAGATAAATACCATGTAGAATGTTTTTTCGATCATTAAACTCTATATAATCAACATCTTGTGCTATGGTTTCGAAACAAAAAATGATGATTACAAATAGCAATGTTAGTTTCGTTTTTTTCATAATAATTAGCTTTATTAAGGGTCTAAGGCGCTTACGTCCGTTCAATTCTTAGGTGCTCTTTTCTTATATCTATTTCTACCCAGATTAAAGACCCCAACTTTGATTCCTAATCCAGCAGAGAAACCATTAATGCGATCAATCCCGCTTGGATGAATATTGAACTTACTTGAAAATCTATACTTTACACCAGCTTCTAATTGTACGAATCGCGAAATATTAAATAGTAAATTTATTCCTGGTTCTGCAACAAATACGGCATCCCAATCGTAGTCATCTTCATTGAATTCTTCATTATCCAATTGACCATCGATGTAACCTACTCCTCCAACACCAATAAGTAACGGAAAGGATAGATTCACTCTTGATTTACTAAATAATATGGGTTCTAAATGCATTCCCACATATCCTCCAATAAGATCCTCATCATTAGAAGCGGATATTCCAGGTAAATTTTGTTGGGAATAGAAACCTTTCATGCCAAAACCAAGTTCGAACTTTCTATTTGCTACATAAGCTAATTTCAATCCGATTAACCCTGTTTCTTCTCCATCAATTTCTCCATAACTAGTGCTAAAACCTAGATATACTCCATGTACAATGTTTTTACGATCATTAAATTCTATATAATCAGTATCATTTTCATCCTGAGAATATATTTGATATGAGCATATTATTAGTAATGAGATGAATAGTTTGATTGATTTTTTCATTAGTATTGATTTGTTTCGTTTATTATTGATTGGATAAATGAATTTTATTGTAATGTTGTTGTATTAGTATTCTTTTAATATGATTACCCCTTTACGTCCTTTAATTCTGAATGTTCCTTTGTCTTGATTACTGCCATATGTGGCTTGAATTTCTCGAAGTCTTTTTTTAGTATCGATCATTTTATTTTTGATATGAGTAAAAGTTTTAGGGATACGCAATAAACCTTGTTCTAAAGAAGCTTCGAAATCAAAATTTAAGTCAGAAATGTTAATATTTATTTCAGATGACTTTTGATTGATATCAATGTTCGCAGCGGTATTAGTAATTTTATCTACTTTTAAATCTGCTACATCCAAGAAGAGGTCAATATCGTTAATAAGGTTGTCTAGAAAGACATTAGAGAATTTGAGTTCTCCTTTTATTTTTTCAACGCTTCCCAGATCAACTTTATCTTTATTAGAATATAATTCTAGCGTATTTACTTTTTCTATAGTAATTGTCGAACCGTTACTTAATACTCTTAGGTTTTTTGAGGTTTGATGATCAAACTCACTATTTTTTAATTCAATCTTTCCGTATGTAATTGACTTGGTTTGTAGTTTACCAAATTTCATTTTAATATTAGCATTCACAAGATCATTATTGATCCACATATCGCCATGTTGTAAATCAGAAGTTAATTTACCGTCCCAATCACTGATAATGATATCACCAAATTTATTAGTAAGTTGAATTTCTGCATTTGTAGGTAAGCTAATTTTGTAGTCTATTTGTACATTTCCTTTATCAAAATCAAATGGGTTTACACTATTAAATACCTTAGAGAAGAAGCTTTCGCTTTTTTCTTTTATATCTGAAACAATTTTTATGAAACCATTAGTCTGATTAATTGAAGGTTGTATTCTGTCTAACAGTTCTTGTGCATCGTTTTTTTCTTTTTTGGAAACTGAGATATCAATGATAATCTGTACTTTATTTTGATCCCATCCGTCAATTGTAATATTACCATATTTATTTTCTAATTGTAAGGTTCCAGAATTTGTAAAATCATAAGTCTTCTCAATCGACTTGGATAGTTTTTCCTGTGCATTCACATAATAACCCTGCAAAATTATCAATAGGATGAGTGCTATTTTTTTATAAAATATATCCTTCATTATCAACGGATTTTTTGGAATCTTTAATTTGGTCTAAAAGATTTTCTATTAGTTCAATTCTTTTTTTGTAGTTCTGTACGATGGCCTCCAAGATATATTCATTGTTCAGGTTGGCGGTCATTTCTTTTTTTAGAACGATATATTCTTTATCAAGTTCATCCATAAAGGACAAGAATTCTTCCTTATCTCTAGATGATAGTTTAGAGTGTTTTTTTACCAGTGCAACCTGGAATGATACCAATCCTTTATAATAATTATCGATATCCTTTAGTTCTTGATGAATAGCAGAGTTTTGTTCAGGAGTACCCATAGAACTCTGTGTAAAAAAGGTAAGTATAGAAAAGCTTCCTATAAGAATACATATACCAGCAGCTATTTTTAAGAACGGAGATTTCAATTGTATAAATCCTCTTGATTTCTTTTCTTTTGTGATTTCAAGTTCAGATTCAATTCCTTGCCAAATCTTATCTTGATCAGCCTCATGCTCATCAAAAAGTAGTTTGTTTTCTTTTATATATTTTTCAAAATCATCCATAGTATTAGAATGTATTTATAATCTGAATTAATTTTTTCTTTGCACGATGATATTGCGATTTGGATGTTGCTTCGGTAATTCCTAATATTTCTGAAATTTCCTTATGATCATATCCCTCGATTAGGTAAAGAATAATGATCTGTTTATATCCGTTTGGTAGCTTAGCAATTCCCTTTTTAATTTTTTTTATATCTCTTATGTCAACTGATTCATCAATTTCTTCACTAATATGATATTCATGTTGATCTAAAGGTATAACTGGTATTTTCTTTGATTTTAAATGATTGATACTTTTATTAATTACAATTCTTTTTAGCCAGGAACCAAAAGTACTCTCGTATCTAAATGAACCTAAATTTTTAAAAGCGTCAACAAAACTATCCTGAATGATATCCTCTGCATCTTCTTTGATATTTAAAATGCGAATACTCACATTATACATAGCATCTACATATAGTTTATATAGCTGATATTGCGAATTGCGATCGCCAGATTTGCTTTTTTCTACAAGATCTTTATGCGTATAAAGAATATTTGCTTTCAATTATCTATGATTAGTTGTCAGTCTTTCTTAAGTAACTTTTTCTTTCTAACTATTATTATTGACAAACCAAAAAACAAAGGGTTGCATCTAGTTTGAGTTTTTTATGGATATTTATAAAAAAGCCTGAAAACAATACGTTTTCAGGCTGTATAATTGTATGATTATTTGTTTGTTCTCAATGAAGTTACTATTGATGAAACTCAAAGTACTGCATTTCTCCTTCGTTACATAAACTGATGATCAATGTTTTATCTTTTTGCTTAATGGCTGTTATACCTCGAGTATCTCCGATTACCGAAAAACCACTTTCGCTAGCGGGAATAGCTTTAAAATTTCCTTTCCCATCACCTATAAGTGTTGTTCCTATACTAGCATCACTACGCCCCATTTCTACATCAGTGTGGTAATTATTTCCAGTAAGGATAAGATCCAAGTTACCGTCTTTATTCATATCTACTGGTAATATTCCGTGTACTTCAGAAAATTGTGCCGTTTTGGGTAGGGGATGAGGTGTAAAGGTTCCGTTAGTATTATTTTCAAAATAACTACTACTAAAGGTATGAGCAGATAACTTAAAAACTCCTTCTAATTCTTTTTTAGAAAATATAGAATCTAGCGTTGCTTGCGAATATTGCTTATAGCGTCTGAATTTCTTTTTAATATCAGGATACTGTGTTGCCACTTCATCTAATACATGTTTCGGGTAGTTCTTTTGATCACTGAAATAATAAAAAGGGAAAGCATCGATACGTCCGTTATTGTCAAAATCTTTGGCATAAATAATTGCTGGGTAATCCTCTGAAGCATTGTAAAAAGTATTTTCACCACGATTACCGGCAATCAAATCCAGATCACCATCTTTATCCATATCTGCTGCTATGAGTGTATTCCACCAACCTGAAGTTTTTGACAGTCCAACTTCAGTTGTAATATCTCTAAAATTCAAATTATTTCTTTTTAAAACCGTAATAGGCATCCATTCTCCTGCGAGCATAAGTTCTTTAGTTCCGTCATTATCATAATCCATCCAAAGCGCATCATTAATCATCCCCAGATTTCCGTTATTAGGTAATTGATCAGAAGCATCACTAAAGACTCCATTTTCATTGATGAGTAATTGGCTTTGCTCACTAAGTGGGTAGGATAAAGGTTTAGCTCCACCGCTAATAAATAAATCTAAGTCCCCATCACCATCAATATCTTGGGCAGCGAGGCAAGTACTATTTTGTAAGTTTTTTGGCACTGCATTGATAGCTTTGGTATAACCTCCTTTCCCATCATTAAGATAAAGTCGGTCTTGGTAAAGTGATGAATTTGAATTTGGGGCATAACCACCACTTACTACAAACAAGTCCAGATCCTGATCACCATCGGCATCAAAAAATAATGCTTCTCCATCTTCATAGTCTTTATCGGTCTCGAAGTCAGCAACTGTTTTTTGAAGAAATGTACCTTTGTTATTCTGAATATATAGAGATCCAGGATACCCTGCCGCACCTCCAATATATATATCTTCTAAACCGTCATTATTGATGTCCCCTTTAGATATAAAAGGACCTTTGTTTGATAGTTTATGCTCTAATAAAGGCTCTTGTTTAAAATCGATATACTCATTTTCCTGATGCTGAAATTCTGGAGAAAAAAGATCTTTACCTTTTTTCAGTATAGTTTTATTTGCTTTTTCTTCAGGTGGTTTCGGAACTGCATCTTTTATATTGAATTGAATTCGTTGATTGGCTTTAACATCCTGAAGTTTTTGATATTTCCCATTAGGCCATACCACAGATATTGAGGGAATAATTTGATTAGATCCTATTCCAAAATGCAGTATGGATTCTCCGGAACTAAGATATCCTCGGTAGGGAGAGCATTCCTGATATTGTGTGCCACTCTGAGTAGTAACTGTTACCTTAGCACCGATACCTTGTGAGTTGTTTTTACTACCCTTAAGTTGAATGGATATGTAATGATGTTCTGGTTTAAGTTCACGACTATTATTACGGTATAAAAACGCTTCTTGATTAAAATTGTTAGTAATCAAGTCGAGATCACCATCTTGATCTAAATCTGCATATACGGCACCATTGGAAAACGAAGGTTTATCAAATCCCCAAGAAGTAGTTTTTTTAGTAAAGGATAGGTCACCATTATTTTTATAGATATAATTGGAGACAGGATTTGAAGAAATTAAGCTTAGCATCTTCATATAACTAAACTTTTTAGCACCACCTACAGATGTAACAGCACTATTAGAATCATATTTTAAAAAATCCATATCTGTAATATCCCTATAAAACCCATTGGTAATAAAAAGATCTTTATAACCGTCGTTATCATAATCGGCAAGTAGCGGTGTCCAACTCCAATCTGTATGCGAAATTCCTGATAACTGACCAATCTCGCTAAAGGTGCCATTACCATTGTTCAGTTGCAAAGTATTACGCATCACTTGATGTCCTAAACCAAACTTAACAGCAATATGATACAAGTCATAAGGACTTTGTCCTTTTAACTGCTTCTGACGATAATTATCTTCTGCCATCATATCTAAATTGATTACATCCAGATGTCCATCATTATTGAAATCTGCAATATCGGAACCCATCGAGTTTCTACTCATATGAAAAAACATGCTATCGATAGGATCTGTAAATGTTCCATCTCCATT
>NZ_WEKL01000067.1 GCF_019295435.1 Aquimarina litoralis | reverse complement strand
ACCAACTTTTGGAGGTGTTTTAGGCAATGTAAAACTAAAAACTCCCAGAACTGCCGATGCAATCGCTGTCATTAAAAAGGTGTTTTTAAGTAATCCATTTTCAATACTTTCTTTTGCATCCCAATGAAAAGCAAAGCTTATTAACAGTCCTGCTAAGATCCAGCCAATTGTACCCCAAACACGAATAAATGGAAATTCTTTAGCAGGATCTTTCATCTGATTAAAAGAAACTGAATTTACCAAAGCTAACGTTGGCATGTAAGCTATCATATATCCTAAAACATATGGATAGAACACTGAAAAATCAGTAGCATTCGCCATTTGATACATTAAAAAAGCTCCTATTAGATGTAAAATTCCTAAGATACGCTCTGCATTAAAAAAGCGATCAGCGATCAGTCCGATAATAAAAGGAGCGATGATTGCGCCCCAGGATTGAGTAGAAAATGCTTGACCTATTTCACCACCAGATGCACTTAAATTATTTCCTAAAAAAGTACCAAGAGTAACAAACCAACCACCCCAAATAAAGAACTCTAAAAACATCATTAGAGATAACTGAAATTGAATAAATTTCTTCATAATTAAGAACGATTAATAAAGGTTACTTAGATAGCTTAATTAGTAGATCTCTTGTGGCGATGATACCATCAAGTTCGCTCAATCGTGATCCTTCATATTCAACACCAATATATCCTTGATATCCTGCAGCTTTGATGATATCTAGCATTTTTTTATAATCGATAGTAGTTTCATTTCCATCTGCATCAAAATCATACGATTTGGCGCTAACACCTTTGGCAAATGGCATCATTTCTTCGATACCTTTGTATTTTGGATATTCTTTTACGCATTTTGCGCCCCATCGTTCACCGCCTTCTCGTTCCAGACAAAAGTTTCCAAAATCAGGAAGAGTTCCGCAGTTTTTCATATTCACGTTTTGCATCACTTTCACTAATAAGGAGGCATCAGAAGATAGATATCCATGGTTTTCTACAATTACATTGATACTCTTAGTAGCTGCGTATGTCGATAATTTCTTTAACCCATCCGTAGCTACTTCCACCCATTTTTCAGGATCATTTGTGCCAAATAGATTTACTCGGATCGAATGACATCCTAAAAATTGAGCAGCATCTACCCATTTCTTATGGTTTTCTACCGTTTGGTTTCTTTCTTTTTCATCGAGCACAGCCAAATCTCCTTCACCATCTACCATGATGAGTAAATTTTGAACGTTATGCTGATCGCTTTTTGTTTTTAGCGCATTCAGGATTTCTTGTAATTCTTTTTCAGGATCATCAGCATCTTTATACATAGGGGTATATAACTGACTTACATATTCGATTCCTGTAAAACCTAATTCTTTAGCTTTTTCTGAAAAATCCATAGGATCTAATTTTCCAGATTGGATTTCTTTATGAAGCGACCATTGCGCTAGGGATAATTCAAAGATAGGTTCCGGATCTTTTGGTGGTTCCGGAAGGGTTTCTTCTTCTTGTGTTTCGGTGGTAGTATTTTCTTTTGTGGTATTCTTGCAGGAACTAATAATTAGCAAACATAAAAGCCCCTTAAAGATTGTTTTGTACATAATTTTATATTTAGTTAGGTAATAATTATAAAGCCCAGTCTTTTCCACCGGTGAGATTTTGAACAGAATCACAACCGATATATTCTCCTGGGACAGGTAAGTAGTTTAATACGTTTTCAGCAATTTCTTTTGATTTTTTAAATCCTAAAATAGATAAATCTCTTACTGAAGATAAGAAAATAAAAGATAAGGCTTCTTGTGATACATTTTCCAAATCTTCTGGACTTTCTATATCAGAAAACTCTTCCCAATATGCTTTTCGCTGCTCTTTAGGAAGTTTTAAATATTTAGCCAATAAAGCATCGTATTCTTCTGTGGTTACATCATCAATGCTTTTTTCCTCACTAACTCCCAATTCTTTCATAATAACACCAGCACCGTATTTAAACATTTGCGCTTCTTCTGGTTCTTCGATACCACGATTGATAAACTTGTCAACAAACATCGGTATGTGTAATGATTTTGCTCCTGGAATATCAGTTTCAGGTAGTATAAGATCAATAATATTTTCTAGGGCTTTTCCTTCATCAACGGATAAAAGCTCTGGTGTCCAATCCAATACGTACTCTTTTTTACAGCTTTGCAATAGACTGAAAAGGGTAGGAGTAGCAGCAATATATCCTGCTGATAGTCCAATATTTCTTAAGGCTTGTCTTCTGTTCATAATACTTGGATTAAGCGTTTTTTTTGATTTGTTCTGCGGCATGATTAGCAGCACGTGCCGTGAAAGCCATATAAGTAAGCGATGGGTTGACACAACTTGCTGAGGTCATAAAAGCACCATCAGTAACATATACATTAGGTACTGCATGGATTTGATTATTTCCATTGAGTACAGAAGTTTTCGGATCTCGTCCCATACGAGCAGTTCCCATTTCGTGAATCCCTAAACCAGGCGCTCCGATATCATCCCAAGGTTGTATATCTGTAAATCCAGCTTTAGAAAGCATATCCATTGCCTGTTGTATCATATCTTTACGCATCTCCAGCTCATTCTCTTTGAATTCTGCATCAAATGTTACGGTAGGTAACCCCCATTCATCCAAATTATCATAATCCAGTATCATTTTATTTTCGTGATATGGTAAACATTCACCAAATCCCAAGAGTCCGAATCGCCAGCCTCCTGGTTCTAATATTTTTTCCTTTAATTCAGCTCCATAACCAAGCTCGGCAATGGTTTCCTCCCAATTAGATCGGCTAGCGCCACCTTGATACCCGTATCCACGTTTGRAATTCTCCTGATCGGTTTCACCACCAATATTTCTAAATCGAGGTATATAAATACCATTAGGTCTTCTTCCTTTATAAAATTGATCCTTATAACCATCATATTTCCCAACAGCTCCAGCTTTAAAATGATGATCCATGATATTATGACCTAATTCACCAGAATCATTTCCCATTCCATTCGGGAAACGTTCGGATTTGGATTGCATCAAAATACTTGCTGAAGCAATCGCTGAAGCACATAAGAATATAACTTTAGCAGTAAATTGCATCTTTTCTTTGCTAATGGTATCGATTACTTCAACGCCAGTAGCCTTACCAGTTGTATCATCATACAGTACTTGATGTACAATTGAATTTGGTCGCAAGGTCATGTTACCTGTTCTTTCAGCAGCAGGTAAGGTAGAAGAATTACTACTAAAGTAAGCTCCAAATGGGCATCCACGCATACATCGATTACGATATTGACAGTTCATTCTGCCTTCAAAAGTTTTGGTACCAGTAATATGAGCGGTTCTTCCAATAGTAAGTAATCGATCCTCATAATTCTCTGCAATATTCTTTTTTAGATGCTCTTCTACGCAGTTTAATTCCATTGGAGGTAAAAACTGTCCATCTGGTAATTGTTCCAAACCTAATTTTTCTCCACTTACTCCAATAAACTCTTCAACTTTATCATACCAAGGAGCGATATCTTTGTATCGTACTGGCCAATCTACAGCAATACCTTCTTTTTTGTTGGCTTCAAAATCAAAATCACAAAGTCTATAACTTTGTCTTCCCCACATGAGCGATCTTCCACCAACATGATATCCACGAATCCAGTCGAATCGTTTTATTTCGTTATAAGGATGTTTAAGATCATTTACAAAAAAGTGGCGATGCGCTTTATCAGTAACATACCCAGTTCTATGCTGCTTGGGTTGCTCGGCAATTTCTTCTCTAGAAGGTTCTCCTTTAAACTCATAATCCCAAGGATCATCATTAGCAGTGGTATAATCGTCAATATGTGTGATCATACGACCTCTTTCTAATACGAGTGTTTTTAAACCTTTTTCACAAAGTTCTTTAGCAGCCCAGCCACCACTAATTCCTGTTCCAACGACAATAGCGTCAAATTGAGGTTCTTGTTCCATACTTTTTTGATGTTTACAGACAGTATATATTTTAAATTAAAAGATGAGAGATTGCTGTCAATCTTCCCATTTTATGTATTCAATAAAATAAATCTCTTATCAAGCTTTTTTGGCTTGATTAAGTACGCTCTGATAGTAGTCTTTTGTTTGTCTGTTTTCTTCTTGTTCTTGAAGAAAGGTAATTTGAAAAATGAAATGTTAGGAAATCATAATTCAATTGAGATTGTTTAAGCAATTTCGCTCCTAATATAAGAAGTTTGTTTCTGTATTAACAATAAAATTAACAAATCATTAATTAAATTAGCAGTGTTTTATAAACTATTCAATTTTGGGGGTTATGGCTAAACTAAATAGAAGAAAAGCAATTCAGAATATGTCCTTGGGCTTTGGGGCTTTGAGTATCAGTGGTTCAGCGGTTGGACAGACATTATCGAGAGATCTTTCAAATGATTTTCCCGAAGTACTAAAAGGAAATGTCAATCATGCTGTGTGTCGATGGTGTTATCAAAGTATACCATTGGAAGAATTTGCCGAAAAATCTAAGAATATTGGTATCAAAGCTATAGATCTTTTAAAACCAGAAGAATGGGATATAGTTCAAAAAAAGGGACTTTCTTGTTCTGTGGCAACAGACACATTTGCTAGTATTACTGATGGGTTTAACGATGCGAAAAACCATGAGAAATTACAAAAGCAGTATTTAGAACTCATTTCGAAAGCTTCTCATGCTGGAGTGAAACAAGTGATCGTATTTTCGGGGAATAGCAATGGTATTTCGAATGAAAAAGGATGGGAGAATTGTGCAAAAGGATTAGAACCTTTGGTAAAGCACGCAGAGAAAAATAAGGTTACTTTGATCATGGAATTATTGAATAGTAAAGTTGATCATGCAGATTATCAATGTGATCATACACCTTGGGGAGTTCAATTAGTAGATAAAATAGGTTCTGATAGTTTTAAGTTGCTATATGATATTTATCATATGCAAATCATGGAGGGAGATATTATTGCTACTATTAGAAAGTACAAAGATTATATTGCTCACTATCATACAGGTGGCGTTCCTGGAAGACATGAAATTAACGACTCACAAGAACTCAATTATCCTGCAATCATGAAAGCAATTGTAGCCACCGGATTTAAAGGATATGTAGCTCAGGAATTCATACCAACTTACGAAGATAATCTTGCAGCGCTAAAAGAGGGAATCCAAATTTGTGATGTATAGTTTTTCGATACTACCGAAGATATTTGCTGTACATTAATAATTAATATTTCTTTAACAAAATTCAACTATAATTACCGAAAACCCACCCCAATAGGTGGGGAGGGGGTACCTATATAGGTAGGGTCTTGTTCGTTAAAGTATCGTTAGGGGTACCCTTAAACGTGGATAGGGGTACCCCTAATGGTGGGTAGGGGTACCTCAAAGCTTCATACCACCTAGTTCAAAGCATAGTGACACTAAGCTCAGAGCATAGTGTAACCTCTCTTTTAGGTTCGACCATCCTAGTACTAAGGTAGGTACAGGGTACCTCAGAGGTAGGGAGAGGGTACCCACGAGGTACCCCTAACAAGTAACGGATCGTTAATTTTTTAACTTTTGAGTACGCTATTTTTGTGCAAAATATTACTTGTGTTTACATTAAAACCTAGGCTTGAATATTTTTAAAGAATCGAAATTTTAAATAGGAGTCAGGTTTAAGTCACCATATAATTCAACTATGGGATCATTGTTTTTAGATCCTGAATTACATTAATGTTATGACGCAAGTATGCAAAAAGTATGAACAGAATAATAATGGCTACTGTAAAGCCTAGTAAATTTCCATTTTTGCTACTCGATACCTTTTTAGAGGTTTTGATATAGGCTTTGGATAGTTTTTTAGTGTATTTAGAAACTAAAGCAAAGGCTGGAGCAAAAATTAGCACTACTATAAGCATATCGATTAATACTAAAAGATAGCCTTGTTCGTGAATTTGTTTTTTTACAAATTTAATTACGAATTCGTTAATTAAAGCTGCACAAAGCACAGCAATTGCATAGATGGCAAATTTTGTTAGTTGTCTATTATTCATGGGGCATACAGTATATCTAGATTGTAGTTGCTAAAATAAAAAAATGATAGCCACTTTTAAATCTAAAAATAGAAGTTTTTGGAAACATATTGCAGCGGTATCTTTTATGAAGGATACTCAATGAATACTTAAAAGGTATTGAAAAAAGATGAATAACATTAATTCGAGTATCATGACTGGAAGTAAAATACATCAAATAACGTAATTAAATCGTAGTGGTTTTATTGTAAATAGTTACGGAAGCTATCGATATTCAATTTTATGTTGATTTGAGTATAACTGCCATTATTTTAGTATCTTACATATGTAATTAATTCTTAAAACCAATTTATATGTTACAAAAAATTTCAAATCTTGGTAAAAAGTTAGATGCAAATCAACTAAAGGCTATTAACGGAGGTAATTTTAATGGGCCATGCTTTTTCTGTTTTTGTGATTCCTCAAATCCACCTCCTCCAGAATCTAATTGTTGTTGCGTAAATACGTGGTAAAAATAAAAAGGAGCAAGTTTAAACTTGCTCCTTTCTTTTTTATTAGATAATACCTATTATTTATAAAGGAATATTACCGTGTTTTCTTTTCGGTTGATTGATCTCTTTATTTTCTAACATGCTAAATCCTTTGATCAATTTTCTTCTGGTATCTTCTGGTAAGATCACTTCATCTACAAATCCACGTTGTGCAGCTCTGTAAGGATTTGCAAAGGTATCTGCATATTCAGCCTCTTTTTCTGCTAGTTTTGCAGCTGGATCGTCTGCCGCTTTAATTTCTTTTCTAAAGATGATTTCACTAGCTCCTTTAGCACCCATAACCGCTATTTCCGCAGTTGGCCAGGCAAAATTAAGATCTGCTCCAATATGTTTAGAATTCATTACATCATAGGCTCCTCCATAGGCTTTTCTAGTAATTACGGTTACTTTTGGAACTGAAGCTTCACTTAAGGCATACAGTAATTTTGCACCATGTACAATGATTCCATTCCATTCTTGATCGGTTCCTGGTAAAAATCCTGGAACATCCACCAATACTAATAAAGGAATGTTGAAACAATCACAAAAACGTGTAAAACGAGCTGCTTTTTTAGAACTGTTTACATCCAAAACCCCTGCAAGAAACATAGGTTGATTCGCAACAATACCAACACTTTTACCTCCAATTCTAGCAAAACCAACGATGATGTTCTCAGCATAGTTCTTATGAATCTCAAAGAAAGAATCTTCATCAATAATTCCGCCAATCACCTCATGCATATCGTAAGGTTTATTAGGGTTGTCCGGAATAATATCTGCTAGAACAGCTCTTTTTTCATCACCTAATGTATAAGGAACTGTTTTTGTTGTTTCTTTATTATTTTGTGGAAGATAACTAAGTAATGTTTTTAGATCTTCTAAACATTGAACATCATTTGGAGAGGTAATATGAGCTACTCCTGATTTTGTAGAGTGTGTACTAGCTCCTCCCAATTCTTCAGAGGTAACTTCTTCATTAGTAACAGTTTTTACCACATTAGGCCCCGTTACAAACATATAACTGGTATCTTCCACCATCAATGTAAAATCAGTAATTGCTGGCGAGTATACTGCACCACCGGCACAAGGTCCCATAATTGCTGAAATCTGAGGGATAACACCAGAAGCTTGTACATTTCTATGGAAAATATCAGCATAACCACCTAAAGATCGCACACCTTCCTGAATTCTTGCTCCACCAGAATCATTTAGGCCAATAATAGGAGCACCAACATTGACTGCTAAATCCATTACTTTGCAAATTTTCTCTGCATGTGTTTCAGATAAAGCTCCTCCAAATACTGTAAAATCTTGTGCAAAAACATAGACCAACCTTCCGTTTACCGTTCCATAACCTGTCACTACACCATCACCATAATATACTTCATTTTGCATACCAAAATCAGTAGTTCTATGGGTAACTAGAATGCCAATTTCTTCAAAAGACCCTTCATCCAAGAAGTAGGCAATACGCTCTCTGGCGGTCAATTTCTTTTTTTGGTGTTGTTTTTCTATGCGTTGTTCACCACCACCAAGATGCGCCTGATCAATTTTTTCTTGTAAAACTTTTATTTTCGAATTCATATCCTAGTGTGTTGGTAATCTTAATTGTTTTTGATCTTCTTGATATTGTTGTAATGCAATCAATGCTGCAATTCTGGCTTCTTCTTCCATTTCTGTTTTCAAGGCATCAGCCGTATAATATTTCTTTACAAAATGAGTATCGAAATTTCCTGATCTAAAAGCCTCATGTTGGCACACAAATTTTCCAAAAGATAAGGTAGTCTGTACCCCTTTCACGCGATAATGATCAATAGCTTTGATCATTAATTCGATTGTTTCTTCACGGGTTTCTCCATAAGTAATTAATTTGGATAACATCGGGTCGTAGTAAATAGGAATATCCATTCCTTCTGCATATCCATTATCAACGCGAATACCTTCACCAACAGGTATTTGATAGGTTTCCAAATTTCCAACACTTGGCAAGAAATCATTCATAGGATCTTCTGCATAGACTCTTAATTCTAATGCATGTCCTTTGATAGTTAAATCTTCCTGTTTGATATCAAGTTTTTCTCCTCTAGCTACTCTTATTTGAAGTTCTACGAGGTCTACTTCAGTGATCAATTCAGTAACCGGATGTTCTACCTGTAAACGCGTATTCATTTCTAGGAAATAGAAATTATGTTGCTCGTCTAATAAAAATTCTACTGTTCCAGCCCCTACATAATCACAGGCTTTAGCTACTCTAACCGCAGCTTCTCCCATTTTAATTCTTAATTCTGGACTAAGTACAGCAGAAGGCGCTTCTTCTACTACTTTCTGGTGTCTTCGTTGTACACTACATTCTCTTTCAAAAAAATGTAACACATTGCCATGTGTATCCGCCATTACCTGAATTTCGATATGCCTGGGAGAACCTACATATTTTTCGATAAATACCGAACCATCACCAAAGGCAGAAACAGCTTCACTAATCGCACGTTGCATTTGAGATTCCAGATCTTCCTCTTTTTCTACTACACGCATTCCTTTTCCACCACCACCAGCAGAGGCTTTGATTAAAATAGGAAACCCTATTTCTCTGGCAATTTCTTTAGCTTTTTCAGGATCTGTAATCGCTTCTTCGATACCTGGTACCATAGGAATATCATACGCTTTAACAGCTTCTTTAGCAGCAAGCTTACTTCCCATAATTTCTATCGCTTTGGACTTGGGTCCAATAAATATGATATCATTTTTTTCTACTTCAGATGCAAAATCAGCATTTTCACTCAAGAACCCGTATCCAGGATGTATAGCATCTACGTTTAATTCTTTAGCAATTTCAATAATTTTATTTCCTAATAAATAAGATTCACTAGAAGGAGCTTCTCCCACGCAAACTGCTTCATCCGCAAAAGCCACATGTGGTGCATTTCTATCGATAGTAGAATATATAGCTACCGTTTTAATCCCCATTTTGCTAGCGGTTTTCATTACCCGTATAGCAATTTCGCCTCTATTAGCGACTAATATTTTTTTCATAATCATTTAGAACTTATGATAGTTTTATAGTTAAAATGACAAGAACTGTTATTCGAACTCTATTAATAATTTTCCTTTATCTACGGCATCACCTTTTGCGACATCGATAGATTTAATAGTTCCTGCTCTTGGAGAAGTTATGATGTTTTCCATTTTCATAGCTTCTAATACTAATAAATAGTCTTCCTCTTCAACCGTTTGTCCAACTTCTACCTGAATATCAATAATCAATCCTGGCATTGGTGATTTGATAGCATTTATTTGTTTGGAGGCTCCAACAGAAAATCCCATTTCAGCGATCATCATATCCAATGAATCAGCAATGTCTACTTCATAAGTATTGGAGTTTACTTTTACGCTGTATTTCTTGTTGTTAAAATCTGATTTGATAATTTCGCTATGATACGATTTGTTCTTATCGAGAAGATGAAATTTTGAATCTGAAGTCTTAATAATATCCGTTTTTGATACTGCTTCTTGGTCTATTGTGTATTCAAAATCCTTATTTACTTTTACCTTATATGTTGCATTCATAAATAATCATTCATTTGGTGGATAAATATAGGTATTTATATTCATCGTAGGTATTTCTTGTGAAATTTTTAAAAATTGTTTGATAAGAGGTCTGTTTTCTAAGAAAATGAAAAAAAGAAGGTCACCATTGTTAACTTGATTGTTTTTCTGTTTTGAGACCACCAAATATGATCAGTCTAGCGGTATAATCCCCAAAAAAATAAGCTTGCAACCTTTTTGCTACCCCTTTCCTTAAATCTTTTTTTAAGTATTCACATAATTTTGTCATCAAATTTAATCCCCTTTATATGAAAAGACTTTTACACTTTACAGCAACCATCTTTATTTTTTACACGGTTCAATTTCAGGCACAGACAAATAATCAAGTTAGTGGAGCAAGCATAATACCTGAGGAAAATGCTGGTACAAGTACTCCAGAACCCTATGATGGAAATGACTTCTTTGATCCAGGTTCGCAATTGACAAGTGGCGATTGGAATTTTATTTTTGGTCCTGGAGCTGGAGGAAACTTAAATTCTAGTTTAAGAAATGTACTGATTGGAGGTTTAGCAGGAGCTAAATTCAATAGTAGCGACAATGACAATATAGTATTAGGAGTTTTTTCTGCAGATCAAACAACCAGTAGTTTTGATAATGTGTATATAGGCAATTCTGTAGCACGATACAATAGTGCCGGAGATAATGTGATTATTGGACAAGAGGCAGGTATGAATTTAACAGAAGGTAATGACAATACAATTATTGGTGAAGAAGCAGGTAAAGAGTTAACTACCGGTGATCGTAATGTAATTATAGGAGAAGACGCAGGAATAAATACTACTACAGGATCTAATAATGTATTTATTGGAAGATTTACAGGCCATGACAATACTATAGGAAGATCCAATACCTTTATCGGAGGAGGATCTCTTTCTGGCGTACAGTTTGATCTTCAGAGTATTGATGATTCTTATCAAATTTCTTCAGAAGGAAAGGCTAGTGGAGCAGATAATACTACAGGATTAGGAAATACCTTCGTTGGTGCTGGTTCCGGTCAAGATAATGTTATAGGTGGCGCTAATACTTTTATAGGCTTTGACGCTGGAGCAAATAGTACCAATTCTCATGGAAATACATTCGTGGGATATGGAGCAGGTTATGATAATAATAGGTTGAGAGGTACAGATGATTCTAATAGGAACACATTTTTAGGAGCTACTGCTGGAGGTACAAATAGAGTTGGTTCAGATAATGTAGGAATAGGTTGGAATGCAGATTTTTTAAGTAATGGAGGTAGTAATAGAAATCAACGTAATGTATTTATGGGGACTTCTATTGTATTGGATGGTAATGAAAAAGTAGTCATTGGACATGATGCAGAATCAAGAGGTAATAATAATGGAGCTATTGTGATTGGAGCATTTAGCAGCGTAAACCAACCATATTCTGTAGCGTTAGGTCATAATTTGAACATTACTACGCCAAATACGATGGCACTTGGTGGTAATACAGCTACCAATAGAGTAAGTGTGGGTATCGGAACGGTAGCAGCAAATCAAAATGCATCTTTAGAATTAGCAGATACAGATAAAGGTTTTTTAATGAACAGACTTACAACTGCTCAACGTACCACTATGGTAACAGCAGCGGCTAGCGGAAATGCATTAACAACTACAGATGCGGGATTATTGGTTTATGATACCGATCTAAGTTCACTTTTTGTTTGGAATGGTACCACTTGGGTAAATACGGTTGCTATCAATACAGATAATCAGGATTTAACGCTAACAGATAACACCTTAAGTTTAACCAACGATGCGACTTCTATAGATTTATCTGGATATTTAGATAATACAGATGCGCAAGGGTTATCATTAGCAACGAATACCTTAAGCATTTCAGGTAATACCTCTACTATTGATCTTTCAGGTTATTTGGACAATACGGATAACCAGGATTTAATGCTAACAGATAACACCTTAAGTTTAACAAATGATGCGACTTCAATAGATTTATCTGGATATTTAGATAATACAGATGCACAAGCATTATCATTAGCAACCAATACCTTAAGCATTTCTGGTAATACMTCWACTATTGATCTTTCAGGTTATTTGGACAATACGGATAACCAGGATTTAATGCTAACAGATAACAYCTTAAGTTTAACAAATGATGCGACTTCWATAGATTTATCTGGATATTTAGATAATACAGATGCRCAAGCATTATCATTAGCAACGAATACCTTAAGTATTTCAGGTAATACCTCTACTATTGATCTTTCAGGTTATTTGGACAATACGGATAACCAGGATTTAACGCTAACAGATAACACCTTAAGTTTAACAAATGATGCAACTTCAATAGATTTATCTGGATATTTGGATAATACAGATGCGCAAGCATTATCATTAGCAACAAATACCTTAAGCATTTCAGGTAATGCCTCTACTATTGATCTTTCAGGTTATTTGGACAATACAGATAACCAGGATTTAATGCTAACAGATAATACCTTAAGTTTAACAAACGATGCGACTTCAATAGATTTATCTGGATATTTAGATAATACGGATACGCAAGCATTATCATTAGCAACAAATACCTTAAGCATTTCAGGTAATACATCAACTATTGATCTTTCAGGTTTTTTGGACAATACAGATAACCAGGATTTAATGCTAACAGATAACACCTTAAGTTTAACAAACGATGCGACTTCAATAGATTTATCTGGATATTTAGATAATACAGATGCACAGGCATTATCATTAGCAACGAATACCTTAAGCATTTCAGGTAATGCCTCTACTATTGATCTTTCAGGTTATTTAGATAATACAGATAGTCAACAGTTAAGTTTGAATGATACAGATCTGACAATTTCTGGAGGAAATACGGTAGATCTATCTTCATTGCAAGATGGAACCGGAACTGATAGCCAAACATTAAATTTAATGAATGCTACCCTAAGTATTAGCAATGGGAATACAGTAGATCTTTCTTCCTTACAGGATGGAACTGGAACTGATAGTCAAATTTTGGATTTAACTGATAATACCCTAAGTATCAGTAATGGAAATACAGTGGATCTTTCTTCTTTACAGGATGGAACTGGAACTGATAGTCAAACCTTAAATTTAACTGATACTACCTTAAGTATTAGTAATGGAAATGCAGTAGATTTTTCAGCCTTTGTAAATACAGATGGACAAGATTTAACTTCAGCTAGTCTTAGTGGTACAGATCTTACTATTGAAATTCAAAATGGAGCTTCAGTAACAGTAGATTTATCTCCGTTGTTAACCGATTTGGAAACTAGGTTGAGCAATTTGGAACAAACTTTAGGAATAGGTAATGTAGAAGGAAGGGCAAATCAAAAAGCGGTATTGTACCAAAATATTCCTAATCCTTTTGATGCTACTTCTTCCATTAAATATTATATTCCAACAAGTGTGCGCAAGGCTTCAATTGTATTCAGTAATACGAATGGGCAAGTTATTTCTACAATTGATATTGGAGAAGTAGGAGAAGGAGAATTACATATCAATAGTGATGGACTTGCATCTGGAACTTATTTTTATACGTTATTTACGGATAACAAAAAAGTTGCTACGAGAAGAATGGTAATTAATTAAGAAAATATATTTAGGTTACTTTAATCCCGATACGGAATACGTATCGGGATTTTTTATGAAAGAACTAGATAAATTTATGTTATTTACTGGTTGAAAAGGTTTCCTAGGGATATAAAAAATATCTTGTATTTTTGAAATCATATAAACCTTTTGTTACGCACTATTAAAACCTAATACTCCCTTTGAAACTACTATACCCTATTATTTTTCTCTTTCTTTGTATGATACAGAGCTATGCACAATCCAGTGATAGTATAGCAAAACAGTTAAAAGATAATGTTAAAGAAGCAACTAGCGATTCTGTTCAAATTCGTTTTCAAATAGATTTGGCAAAACAATTACTTACATCGAATGTTGATACCACGAGGATAATTTTTAATGATGTATTAAAAATTATCGATAAGAAAAATGGTAATTATTATCAAAGTTGTAAAGCAGAATCATTGAATTATCTGGGGATATTAGATAGCAAAGAAGGAAGTTTCGATAATGCCCTTACGAAGTATTTAAAAGCATTGGATATCACTGAAGGTATTCAGGATTCTACGGGCATTGGATTGACGTTTCATAATCTCGGAATGTTTTACAGACGTCAAAAAGAGTATAGGAAAGCAAAACAATATTTACAAAAGGCAATACAAATCAAAGAAAAGTTGGTAGATATAGAAGATCTTGCCTTATCTCATCATATGTTGGCAGTTACCTATTATCAAAACAAACAATTGGATTCATCAAGGTTTCATATTGCTATAGTAAAAGATTTGCCGTGTTCTGATCTTCGTAAGTCAAAAGCGAATGGAAGCTTAGCCTCATTATATTACTCAAATAAGGAATATGATAAAGCAATTGAAATCTACAAAGAAAATATTGGTATCTCTAAAAAAGCAGAAGATCTAAATGAGCTGAGTGTGAGTTATTTAAATGTTGCAGTGTTGTACAATGCATTGCAACAATACGATAATGCTGTTCCATATCTAGATAGTGCCATTACAGAAGCTAAAAAGATTAAAAATAATGGACTATTAAGAACACAGTACTACAGTAAAAGTAATCTGAATGAAACTCGAAAAGAATATAAGTTAGCCTTACAAGATTACAAGCTATATAAGATGTATAATGATTCTATTAATGATATAGAAAAAACCAAACGTATTACAGAATTAGAGCTGAATTATCAATTTGATAAAGAAAAGCAAGCGGGCGAACTACGATTGGAGAATGAAACATCAAAAAAACAACTGTATCTGTTACTTTTTGTCATAGCTATCATCATGGGGTGTATTATTTTCTGGTTGACGCGTAAAAACGCGAAGCAGCGACTTGCGTTATCAAATAAAGAATTAGCAAGTGAGCAATTGGAAAAGGTAAAAGCAGAATTAGCATTGGTTACCAAAGAAAAAGAATTGAAGAATGCGGTTATAGAAAATTCTTTACGACAGGAAGTATTGAGTAAAACCTTGGGTGACATTAAGGAGATTATAAAGTTAGAAAACGAAAAAGAACGTAAAACTGCTTTACAATCTTTATCTGCATCTTTATTGTCGGAAAAAGCAACCACCACCAGTACTACAGATCTAAAATCCTATATGGATACAGTAAGTATGGATTTTAAAGTGATTTTAGATAGCAAGTTTCCAGATTTAAAGGAAAAAGAAAAAGAGTTGTTGTGTTTAATGACCTTAGGACTCAATGCTACTGAAATTAGTAAACTACAAAACAATACAGTTTCGGCCATTAAATCTGCGCGATCTAGAATTCGTAAAAAGATAGGAGTAGATTCTAAACAAGATATTATCGAGTTTATTAAGAATACTGGGGTTTGATATGCTCTCTTTTCGGACTTCGAGAGCCTCAGCCCTCGATGCGTGTGGACCCTGAGGTTCTCGAAGGGTCAAATTCTGATTCTGGTTATAGTATGCCGGAGTGTCAAACTTTGAATATAACGTATCGTCAGTTCGAGTGTTTCAGTGTCGATTAGGATTGTGTGTCCTCCTCATATCGGGCTTCGAGAGCCTCAGCCCTCGATGTGTACGAACCCTGAGGCTCTCGAAGGGTTTCACTCCTCGATATGCATGGACCCTGAGGCTCTCGAAGGGACCGACATAGCAACCATAAAGAAAAAGCAAAAAATATCTCTGCAACCTCAAAAATACCCTCTTGCAACCCTTTTGCAACCCCCAAAACCTTTGCAACCCTTAAAATCCTGTTAATTTTGCACTCGATTTTAAGAATTTATTTCAACTCTTTTTTAACAAAAAGCCCCTTTATGAAATGAGCCATTAAAATGACTTTTCTTGAAATGATCATTACTACTGGCGAATTCCATCTGGCTTATAAACCAAATAAAAGCAACAGATGAAACACCTTTACATTACACTTTTTTTTATTGTTAGTTTTTTTACTGCTGGGTTTGCTCAAACCGAGTTTATTACAACCTGGCAGACAACTAGCGCAAATGAAACGATTACTATTCCCACCACTGGATCTGGATACAACTATTCAGTAAACTGGGGAGATGGTACAATTGAGAATGGATTGACTGGAAATGCTACGCATGAATATGCTGTAGCAGATACCTATACCGTTGAAATCACAGGTGATTTTCCAAGGTTTTATTCTCCAGGAATGGGAGGGTATTTTAGCAATGCGGCTAAAATTCAATCTATTGAGCAATGGGGTACACAACAGTGGGCAAGCATGGAAAATGCATTTGATAGTACAACAAATCTGGTGATTAACGCTACGGATGTTCCCGATTTGAGTATAGTAACCAGTATGCAAGGAATGTTCTTTTTAAATTCTAGTCTTGTGGATAATGGAGGCGCTATGGGTACTTGGGATGTAAGTAATGTACAGGATATGGGGTACTTATTTAGAAACACTCCGTTTAATGAGGATATCAGTAGTTGGAATACTCAGAATGTTACCAATATGAGCAATATGCTGGCCAACTGCCCAAATTTTGATCAAAACCTAGGTAATTGGGATATTAGCAATGTGACCAACATGTCTGATATGTTGGTTACCTCAGGACTTTCTTTAGCTAATTATGATGCTACCTTAATTGGTTGGGGATTGGATTCAAGTGGTAATGCAGCTGATGGTATTGACGATGTCCCTTCTAATATTAATTTTAATGGAGGTTCAAGCACCTATTGCGTCGGAATTGATGCTCGAAGTGTTTTAACTAGTGCTCCCTATAATTGGTCTATTACCGATAGTGGAACCACTTGTGCTTCCACAGATTTCTTTATCACTACTTGGCAAACAACTTCTAACGCTGAAAGTATTACGATTCCAACCACAAGTTCTGGGTATAATTATGATATTGATTGGGGTGATGGAAATATAGAATTTGGATCAACAGGCAATGCTACTCATGAATATGCTACACAAGGAACTTATAGGGTTAGAATCATAGGAAATTTTCCAAGAATTTATTTTAATGGCAGCTCTATAGATAAAGACAAAATCATTGCTATAGATCAATGGGGGATACAACAATGGACCTCTATGGAAAGAGCTTTTCTAGGATGTGGTAATTTAGAAGTGAAAGCGGCGGACAGCCCCGATTTATCAAACGTTACTTCGCTGCGATTTATGTTTGCCTCATGTCATTCCCTGGATAAAGATTTTAGTGTTGATTTTTCTGGATGGGATACCAGTGGTATTGAAGATTTTACTTTCGCGTTTAGTGATGCAATAGCATTTAATAGTAGTAGTATTGCTAATTGGGATGTAAGCGGAGCAACCCGCTTTGACTTTATGTTCCTGAGTGCTACCTCTTTTGATCAAGATTTGAGTCAATGGGATGTTAGCAGTGCCACAAGTATGGACACGATGCTTCGGGATACAGCCCTTTCTACAGAAAATTATGATGTAACCCTAATCGGTTGGGCAACTTTAGATAGTGGAGAAACACAAATTCCCAGTGATATCATATTAGATGTTGATGCTACCTATTGTTTAGGAGAAGCTGCCAGAAATACCTTAACCAATGCTCCATATAATTGGTCAATTACTGATGAAGGATTAGGTTGTACATCTACAGATTTCTTTATAACAACCTGGCAAACAACTTCAACAAACGAGTCTATTACGATTCCAACATTTGGAATTGGATATGATTATAGTATTGATTGGGGAGATGGAATAATTGAAACTGGTTTAACTGGAAACACTCTACACGAATATGCTACTGCAGGAACTTATACGGTTAGAATTATAGGAGATTTTCCAAGGTTTTATAATCCAGGATTGGGAGGTTATATTTCTAATGCTGCTAAAATTCAATCCATAGAGCAATGGGGATCTCAACAATGGACAAGTATGGAAGGAGCTTTTGATAGCGCAACTAATATGGTTATCAATGCTACAGATGTTCCTGACTTAAGTGTAGTTACCAGTATGCAAGGTATGTTCTTTTTAAATTCGAGTATAGTAGATAATGGTGGTGCAATAGGTACATGGGATGTTAGCAATGTGCAGGATATGGGATTTTTATTCAGAAATACGCCATTCAATGAAGATATTAGTACTTGGAATACTCAAAATGTTACTAATATGAGTAACATGCTAGCAAACTGCCCTAATTTTGACCAAAATCTGG
>NZ_WEKL01000066.1 GCF_019295435.1 Aquimarina litoralis | reverse complement strand
GATTTTAGACCTGCTTATACGCAATTAGGCTACCTAAAAAAACGCTTCGACAATGTTCCTGTTATAGCACTCACAGCAACTGCCGATAAAGCAACCAGAAAAGATATCTGCGATCAATTAAATATTCCAAACGCTCAACAATTTTTGGCATCTTTTGATAGAAAAAATCTTAGTTTAGAAGTACGTCCTGGTAATAAACGAATTGAGCAAATACTTGATTTTCTAAAAGATAAAACCAATGAATCTGGCATTATCTATTGTTTAAGTAGAAAAACAAGTGAAATGCTTGCTGAAAAACTACAAAATCAAGGTTTTAATGCCGAAGCGTATCATGCAGGTATTGCTCACGAAAAAAGAGCAAGTGTACAGGAAAACTTTATAAATGATACCACACAAATCGTCTGCGCTACCATTGCCTTTGGAATGGGAATAGATAAATCCAATGTACGTTGGGTAATTCATTATAATTTACCCAAAAACATTGAAGGATACTATCAGGAAATAGGTAGAGCTGGACGTGATGGATTACCCTCTTCTACACTACTCTTTCATAGTTTTGCTGACGTAATACAATTACAAAAATTTGCAAATACTTCTGGTAATCAGGAAGTGCAAATGGCAAAATTGGATAGAATGAAGCAATATGCCGATTCTTTGAGTTGTAGAAGAAAAATACTATTAAGTTACTTCGGAGAATTGATCGAAGAAGATTGTGGTAACTGTGATGTGTGTAAAAATCCACCAAGTTTTATCGACGGAACAATTATTGCCCAAAAAGCACTATCTACAGTTGTTAGAATAAAAGAAGAAGAACCTATAGGAACTATCATTGATGTGCTTAGAGGTGCGCAAAATGCCGTTGTACTGGATAAAGGGTATCAAAGTCTAAAAACATATGGTATTGCAAAGGATATATCTTGGCAAGATTGGCAACAGTACATCATTCAGTTGATTAATCAAGGGTATTTAGAAATTGCATTTCATCAAAATAACAAACTAAAACTTACTAAACGTTCTAAAAAAGTATTGTTTGAAGATGAAAAGGTAAGTCTTGCTAATCTTGCTGAATTTGATAAAATTAAAGAAACAGCAGCACAACAGGTTCAACAAATCACTTCTAATACACTATTTGATAAATTAAGAGAATTACGACTACAATTAGCTAAAGAAGCTGGTATTCCTGCTTATCAAATTTTTAATGATGCATCTCTTAAAGAAATGGAAAAAGCTAGACCTATGACGGATGAAGAGTTTATGCAAATCAGTGGAGTTGGTAGAGTAAAAATGCAAAACTATGGATATCAGTTTATCAAAACGATTATAGACTACTCAGCAGAAAAGACAAAAAAGAAGAAAAAATCTAATAAAAATAAAGGGAATTCTCATAAGGAAACTTTGAGTTTATACCAACAAGGATTATCCATAGAAGAAATCGCATTAGAGAGAAAATTAGCGCAATCCACTATTTTCTCACACATTATGAAATTATATAATGACGGTGAAGATATTAATCTAAACCAATTTGTAAATAAAGAGGACGTAAAAGCGGTGAAACAAGCAAAGGATACCCTAGACAATCCAGATACTTTAAAACCCTATTTTGAGCATTTTGAACAAGCTATAGACTATAACACTATTAAATTAGCATTAGCGATTTTAGAAAAAGAATCAACATCTTAGCTAGTCTTTAATTACTGAAACTATTTGGTAAAAAGGCCCTTGATCACAACCGTTCGCTGCTTGATTTATACCAGATTCGATAAGTAAAAAATTATGTTCCTTAGAGAACCATACTGCAATAATACTCTGATATAACAAACAATTTTCACGCAGATCTTCTCCTCCACAACAAAAGCCATGAGATAATATTCTAGGAAGATTTATTTGCTCACTTGTATACATTTCATTTATAAACGTAAAGCTAAGAGAGAAACCATTACTAGAATCGTTAACATGATTAAATTTCGGAATTTTTTTTAATGTCGAGTAATTATTGCTCTTCAGCAGCTTTGATACTTTTTTATAAGCTGTTTCTAAGTCTTTAACTATGAATTCCGTTGCTTCTTCTCCTGGATACAAAATAATTTCATCCAAAACCTCACCATTCTTTGTACTTATCTTTTGCAATTTTTCTTCAGTAGATATACAACAAGAATACTGACTATATTCTATTAAATAATGTGATCCATCTTCAGAAATTGCAGGGAAGTTATCCAATACTAAATTATCACCATAAAAGTCTACAAATGGTTTGAAAGTTTCTTGCGCAATTAATAGCCTAGTAATAAAAAACAGCGCCGTTAATAAGAACTTTGGTTTCATAGTGAAAAGATTAATAGAATACGACAAATTTCTTCCAGTAATCGAAAACATAAAACACGGTAAACCGTGAAAATTATACCAGTTCTCATATGAAATTACTGAAATACTAAATTGAACTATTTTGGGTTCAGGCAAGGCATAAAATTTATGGATAGCCATAGTTATCGATTCATTTTGTAACGAAGCATCAAATCAAAAGAGACAATTTTATACGGTTATTTCATATGAGAAATGGTATTAGTTGGATTGACTAATTATTTTGTCAACAATTATTTTCGAGTCATTCACAATAGTTCCCAATATTCCTCCAAGTTTGTAGTTATCAAAACCTACAAAGAACAAACCTTTATGATTTCCTGTTCCAATAACGTTCTTAGGAACTCCATATTGATCTAACAAACCATCAGTATCTTGAATAAACTGTTCTACCTTCGCTTTATATCCTGTAGCAAGAATAACGATATCAGTATTAATTTTAGCCCCGTTTTTCAGCAATACTCCTTGATCGTAAAAGGAACTAATATCCCCTACTACTTTTATCTTTCCAGATTTAATTTGTTTTACGGTACCAAGATCAATAACTGGTGTTTTTCCGGTTTGTTTTAGATGATCAATTGGATCTTTTTCGGAAATAGTAATTCCATATTTAGAAAGATCTCCAATCACAATTTTTCGCACTTGTTTCCCAATCCATCTTCCTAGTCCAAATGGTAATTTTTCTAATTTTTTAGCTGTGATTTGTACTGGACGACCATTAATATCTCTTGGCACAATTAGCAAAGGACTTCTTACAGATACAGCTACTTCCACATCATGTTCACTTAAATCTAATGCCAATTCCGCACCAGTATTCCCCATTCCTACTATAAGCACTTTTTTTCCAAGAAATGGAGTTGCATTTTTATAGTTTCTACTATGAATAATTGTTCCTTTAAAGTCATTTTGATTTTTCCAAACTGGCACAGAAGGCATTCTGTTGATTCCTGTTGCTACAACAACGTTTTCTGCTTGATATGCATGGTTGTTAGTATGTAAAGTCCAATAATTACCTTCCTTTTTTATAGACGTTACAAAAGTATTAAAGTGCGGCTTAATATCGAAATGCATTGCATAATTTTCATAATACTCAGCTAGTTTATCTTTTGGGACATATCGTGGATATTCCTCAGGAAATGGTAAATTCGGTAATGCCGAAAGCTCTTTTACAGTATGCAGTAGTAAGCGATCATAATGATTATGCCAGCTCCAAGCAATTCTGTTAGATTGCTCCAAAATTTCGAAAGGAATATTTTCTTTTCTAAGACGTCCAGCTACTGCAAGACCTGCAGGTCCAGCACCAATAATAAGATTCTTGGTTTTTTGGGTATCCATAATTTAACTAGAAATTGAACTTCCGTAACGATTTAGAATATTCTTTTTGTTATTTACTGTCACAAAAGGGTCATTTATTGCCTTTTTAGCTAAAGCTTCATGAGAATTTTGATCATAAAATAACTTATACATATCCTGAATGGAAATACCATCTTCATGCAATTCCTTTGGAACTAAAACATCATCCTTTTTAACCAAACCAGAGGTTAAAACTCTTACGTATACGCCAGGTAGTAACGCTTGTATAAATTGTTTCAAAACAGTTTGAGTTCCAAAACGAACTCCCAATTTATAACATGGTTGCCTTGGTTGTGTAACTTGCACAACAGCTTCTCCAAGATCATAAATACTTCCAATGGTAACTATCCGCTCATCCAATCCCAAAACAGTAAGATTTTCTCCAAACATTCCATAATTCCAATCCAAGTCCGGATATTTCTCTTTCCAATAAGGGTAATGCTCTGCAGCATATAAATAACATGCTTTATCAACACCTCCATGAACACGTCTATCAATTACATGATCTCCTTTGACATCTTCTTTATCTAAAAAAATTGGCTCATCGACAGGATATTTATAGATACCTGTTTTCACTTCTTTTCCTCTCCAAGATATAGTCTGAGGTTCTCCTATGTTTGTGGATATTACTTTCATCTGCTAATGAGGGTTTTATTAAACCTGTGGATTATTTTAATGATATTATAAATATAGTACTCTTAGTAGTTCCAATCAATCCAAATTATAGCTCTTTCATTTTCACAGAATTCAATATCAAACCAGAACCAGGCACAATATGTTCTAAGGTAATTTTCTCTTGATTTGGATCCAAGGTATTATTGACAAAATCCAAATTGATTTTACCTTTACCCAAATCTAATAAAACTCCCATCATCAAACGGATTTGGTTTCTTTTAAATCCTTCTCCCTTTACTTTGAGCACATAACTCGTATCTGGAAAAAAATTCGCTGTATACAAATCATTTTCACAAATTTCACATTCTAGAATTTCTCCATGAACAACTGTGTTTTCATTAGGACGATGACAATAAGATCTAAAATTGTGCTTCCCTTCAAATAATTTAGCTCCTTTCTTCATAAGTTCAATATCTAATTCTTCCATGATATTATACATGAAGGGCGCGCAGAAAGGATGAAACTTCTTTCCAAACGAAAAAAGGTATATATACTCCTTTACCTTAGGATGTTGAATAATATTGAATTTATCATCCGTCTCTTGAATACTAATAGCTCTAATATCCTGAGGTAAATTCTGATTAAATAAATCAAAGAAATCCTTTAGTTCCAGTTTTTCATGATCTACAAATAATTCGATGTATGCTTCATTAGCAGAAACCTTTGCATCCGTTCTTCCAGCTGCTAGAACCTTGAAATTTGAATTTCCCAATACATAATTAGCAGTACGTTCTACCATTCTTTGCAAGGTATTTACATTGGGTTGTTTCTGCCAACCATGATATCTAAAACCTAAATATTGAAGTTGAATGAGGTAATAGAAACGTTTACGGAACATGTATYTTGTTTTATAAAAATTCGAATATAGATAAATTATGCATTTTGTCGATTATTTGATGTTTTTTAAACGTAATTTATATTAAAATCAACTGCATAAATTGTTATATTTGAGTAAATCTAATTAATAATTTTAAATCAATTTAGTTATGGTTAAAGCAAAATATCAGGACGTTTTAGATCTTGGACAAGAATTAAATATTCAAAATGGGGATGTAACTGAAGATAATGGGGTTCTTAAGGTAAAGGGAACTGCTAATACTCAATATGAAAAAAATCAACTTTGGGATAAAATAAAAGAAATTGGTGGAGAAGCTCCATCTGATATTGAAGCTGATATTGACGTAGCTGATACTTCGGTATATCACAGACATACTGTAAAAAGTGGAGAGTCTCTTAGCAAAATTGCGAAGCATTACTATAAAGATCCTATGAAATACAAAGAAATCTTTGAAGCGAATACGCATATCTTAAAAAATCCTGATGTTATACATCCAGATCAAGAATTGATCATCCCTAATCTATAAGATATACCAAACACTACATATAGAAAAGATCTTCTTATAATTTTAGGAAGATCTTTTTTTATGTTTTTTACTCTAACGGTATCTTGTAAAACAAGTAAAAATTAGTTAATTATCCAGAATTACTGGTCAAAAACAATAATTTGATTAAATTTACGGCTTTACCGTAATACACCCCGCCAAATCTAGTTTAATATGAAATCAAAATTATTGTTAGTATTTCTGGCTCTAGGAATTTCTGGTTATGGGCAAGTTCTATCTAAAACCAATATTATTTTTGAGTCTAACAAGACCATAGTAATGAACAACGGAAAGGAATATAAAATCCTTAAAGAAACTCCTTTATATGCCATTTCTGACACTACAATCCCTCTAAGGCATAAAGTAAAAGAAAACACATTGATTCTTAACAGAGTTCTCTTAATTAAAGAAAAAGACGAACAAAAAGAATTGATAGAATGGATAAAAGGAAAGATGATCTTTTACGAATTAAGATCATCCAAGAACTCCAAATAATTTTAATTGCTCATATACCATCAAGCAATTAGTTTACTTGCATAATTGCTTTTTGCGCAATACCAAGTATTTGATGAAATTGTTCATCTAATGTAAGATTTGAATTATCTATTTGTATAGCATTTGCGGCTTTTCGCAAAGGAGAATCCTTTCGTGTACTATCTATATGATCTCTATTTACTACATTTTTAAGCACATCTTCGTAGGTAACGTTTTCTCCTCTATCCACAAGTTCTTTATATCTTCGCTCCGCTCTGTCCTTTGCTGTTGCAGTCATAAACAACTTAAGTTCAGCATCTGGAAAAACAACAGTCCCGATATCTCTGCCATCCATTACAATACCTTTATCAATGCCCATTAGTTGTTGTTGTTCAACCAATTTTTTTCTAACTTTTGAAACTGCCGCAACCGGACTCACTAGTCGCGAAACTTCCAAAGTTCTGATTTGTTTCTCTACATTTACATCGTTCAACAAAACCTCTGCTAATCCTGTAGTAGAACTCACTTCAAATCTAATATGTATCAAGGGAAGGCATTTTTCCAATGCATCTTTATCAAAGTGGTCTGGTCCTATATAATTATGTTGCATAGCATATAGAGTAACTGCTCTATACATAGCTCCAGTATCCACATAAATATATCCAAGTCTTTTAGCTAATTGCCTCGCTACTGTACTTTTTCCAGTAGAAGAATAGCCATCAATGGCAATAATTATTTTTTTGTTCACTATTGTAGATTTACGTTGACACCAAAAGTACTTGAAGAAGCTGCTGAATTATATCGGGCATAAGAGTAAGCAAATCTAAATTTCCCTAATTTTAAAGAAAAACCACCACTAAGCCCAGCAAATGATCGTTGATCAACTATTCTCAACTCTTCCGATCTTCTGAAATTATATCCTAATCGTATATTAAAACCACTTTCTGGAAAAAATTCTAATCCGACAACCACATGACGTAATGCATTATTCAAGAAACTTGGATCATCAGCTTCAACATTTCCTTCTAAATCTGTAATATCTCTTGCTGGATTTCGAAATGCAACATCCCAAACTTGTAAGTTCTCTAATGTCAAATTCCATCTAATGGGAACGTTTTTAAGAGTTTGAGCAACTCCCATATCTACAGACAAAGGAAGATCCTCTCTAGTATCCTCATATGTCGTGAATTGAGTTCCTAAATTTCTTACGGCAAAACCAAAATCAAATTTAGTATCTGGATTATGATATATTAATCCTAAATCTAAAGCTCCACCTAAAGATGTATATTGTTCTAATTTAGATGAGATAAACTTTCCATTTGCTCCTACATGAAAATTTGAATTAGGTATTGTATATGCATATCCTACGGATATGGCAACCTCTCCAGCGCCAAAATCTCCTGTTTCATTTCCGAACTCATCAAAACCATCAAACCTTCCATAATTGATATAGGTAACTCCGGCATGGAACATATTTCTGTTTTTGCCTAAAGCTTTTGCATACGCAACGGATCCATAATTTACATCGGCAATATAATTGACATAGTTTATCGATAATTGATTATCCATTTCACTATTAATTGCAGCCGGATTTAGCATAGCATCTGTTGGGTCCATACTATAACCAGTAACATATTTACCACCAAGAGCTGCTTGTTTAGGAGAAGAAACCAAATTAAGGAATTGATACGTATATCTACCTCCTATTTGTGAATAAGTCAATGTGGTGAAAAATACTAGTACCAGAAATATATAGTTACGCGTCATTAGCAGCAAAAATAAAAGAAACTATCTGGAAAACGATAGTTAGCGACAAAAATTTTATTGTAGTCCAAATAAAACCTAAAACTTATTGAAAACTACTAAAATCAATAGCAAATACAGGGTTTAATGCAAAGTTATCAATGTAGAATTTTTGAAAAGTAATACATCTATATAACTAAATATCACAAATCACTACATATCAGTTACTTAAATAACTAATCACAATATAATATGCGAAGAAGAGTTATTATCAATTAGCAACTCAAATCGAAAACTAACTTAACTGACAAAAATGGGCTTTTTTGATTTTCTTACTAATAAAATAGCGGTAGATCTTGGGACTACAAATACGCTAATCTCTCATAAAGGTAAAATTGCAATCGATGTTCCTTCTATAATTGCCGTGAATAGAATAAGCGGAAAAATTATAGCTGTAGGCAAGGAAGCTAGTTCCATGCGTGGCAAAATCCATCAAAATATAAAGACCTTTTATCCATTGAGAAATGGAGTAATCGCCAATTTTGACCTCTCTGAAAAGATGCTCAAAATACTCATCAAAAAACTAGCTGATATCAGCAATGCAATTTTTATCAAATCTTATAAAATGATCATTGCAATTCCATGTGGAATTACTAAGGTAGAAATGCGTGCTGTAAAAGAATCTGCCAGACGTCTTAATGCAAAAAAAGTATATTTAATTTCCGAACCTATCGCGGCAGCGATAGGCGCTGGTATTGATGTTTTGCAACCCAAAGGACATATGGTAATTGATATAGGAGGTGGTACTACAGATATTGCTGTCATTACTTTAGGTGGAATTATATCTGGTAAGTCCGTTAAAATTGCAGGGAATGTCTTTAATAATGATATTATACAATATATTAGAGAAAAACATAATCTTCATATAGGAGAAAGTACCGCCGAAAAAATTAAAATTAAAATTGGATCTGCTATAAATAGCCTAGAATCACCACCAAAAAAAACAACGGTTAGAGGAAGAGACATGCTTACTGGAAAGCCTAAACAAATTTTTTTAACGTATAAAGAAATCTATAAAAGTTTAGACAAATCAATCACACAAATAGAAAATGCTGTATTGGATACATTGTCAGATATTCCTCCCGAGATTTCATCCGATATCTATAATACTGGGATTTTTCTTACTGGTGGCGGATCCTTGCTTCGTGGATTAGATAAGCGATTTTCTATGACAACAGAATTACCTGTATATACTGGAGAGACTCCTTTGGAAGTAGTGGTTAAAGGAAGTGATATGGTATTAAAAAATTTAGATCGATATATGCCAGTATTGATAAGAGATTTCTGATGAATTAAAACATAAAACCACAAAACAAACATATTTATAAAATTAAATATGTATATTTGTCTTATGAAAAGAGATCAGATCTTAGAAATTAAAAAAGCTTTAGCAAATTCTACACGATTAGATATTTTAAAATGGCTTAAAAACCCTGCTTCTAATTTCCCGCCCCACTCAGAACTAGGACACTTTGATTTTGGTGTTTGTGGCCAATTTATTCAGGAAAAGTCTGGTTTATCGCAACCTACAATCTCTAATTACTTAGCCACAATGCATAAAGCCGGTTTATTGATACCTACTAGACATGGTAAATGGACTTATTTTCAGAGAAATGAGAAAACTATAGAAGCTTATATAGAAGAAATGAAGAACAATTTGTAAAAAATTTTAAATAACATATTTATAAAATTAAATATATAATTATGAAAATCTTAGTTATAGGATCCACAGGAACCATCGGAAAAGAAATCTACAACTCTTTAAAAGCAAACCATGAAGTATTTGGAGCACATCGTAATAGTAACGACTACCCTGTTGACATTATGGATAAAAATTCAATTATATCACTCTTCCAAAAATTACCAAAACTAGATGCTGTAATTAACGCTGCAGGTACTGCAACATGGAAACCCTTTGACAAACTAGAGGAAGAAGATTATTACGTAGGGATAAAAAGTAAATTAATGGGACAGGTAAACCTTGTACATATAGCTAAAAATTATATAAATGATGGAGGTTCCATCACACTGACCACTGGAATTTTAGCAGAACATTATGAACCAAATGCTGTGGGGCTTTCATTAGTTAATGGTGCTATTCATAGTTTTGTGAATAGTGCAGCACAGGAACTAGATAATGGTATACGCCTCAATACAATAGCTCCAGGAGCTATTGCAGGAGACTTTCCAAAGGATAAAAAGTTTGCTGGGTACTTTCCTGTAGAAATAGAAGATGTAGTAAAGCTGTACGAATATGCTATAACTTCTGATACAACAGGACAAGTTTTAAAACTGTATTAACCAGAATTAAAATCATACATCAACTACAAATCAATACTAAAGAATTTAAACTCATGAAAATTCCAATTTATCAAATTGATGCTTTTACTCAGAAACTATTTGGAGGAAATCCTGCTGCTATTTGTCACTTGCCACATTGGTTAGATGACCAAACCCTATTAGATATTGCTATTGAAAACAATTTAGCCGAAACCGGATATTTCGTAAAAAAAGATACTATTTATGAAATTAGATGGTTCATGCCATATGCCGAAATTGATCTTTGTGGTCATGCTACCTTGGCAGCTGCCTTTGTTATATTTAATTATCTAGATACATCACTTGATGAAATTACTTTTTCCTCAAAAAGTGGTATTCTAAAAGCAAAAAAAGAAGAAAACGGAACCATTACCTTGGATTTTCCTTCAAGGCCACCAAAACCAATAACTATTCCTAATGAAGTATTTGAAGCATTTAAGGCAAAGCCTATCGGAGCTTTTGCGGGAAGAGATTTATTATTAACTGTAGGGTCTGAAGAAGAAATACTATCCGAAGAACCAAAATTAGAAGTGTTAAAAGGACTCCCCTATTTATGTACCATCATAACTTCTACCGGAAATACATCAGATTTCGTTTCCAGAGTTTTTGATGCAAATCCTGAGATTCCATTAGAAGATCCGGTTACTGGGTCAGCACATTCGGCATTAGTCCCATTCTGGTCAGAAAGATTGGGAAAAACAGAACTTCATGCACGCCAATTATCTAAAAGAGGTGGTGAATTATTTTGCAGCTTAAAAAAAGATAGAGTCTTTTTAAGTGGATATGCTGTCCCTTATTTAGTTGGTGAAATAGAAATTTAATATCGTTTAATTATGAAAACAATCGGTTTAATAGGTGGCATGAGTTGGGAATCTTCAGCCATTTACTATGAATTATTGAATAAAGAAGTAAAAAATATATTAGGCGGTTATCACTCTGCAAAGTCAGTGATGGTATCTGTAGACTTTGCAGAGATAGAAACATTGCAGAGAAAAAATGATTGGCAAAGTTTAACGCAACGAATGATTGAAGCAGCTCAACAGCTAGAAAAATCTGGGGCTGATCTTGTTATTCTTTGCACTAATACAATGCATTTGTGCAGTGAAGCTATTATAGAAAATACAACAATTCCATTTTTGCATATAGCCGATGCAACTGGTGAAAAAATTCAATCTCAAGGATTACAAAAGGTGGCGCTCTTAGGTACTAAGTTTACTATGGAAAAGGATTTTTATAAAACAGTACTCAAAAATTATAACGTTCAAGTACTTATCCCTGAATTAGATGATAGAGAACAAATTCATCAAATAATCTATAATGAATTGGTACTTGGAGAAATTAATGATACTTCTAGAGAAATCTTTAAAAAAATAATAGCCAAGCTAAAAAACGAAGGTGCCGAAGGCGTAATTCTTGGGTGTACTGAAATCCCATTACTTATAAAACAAAGTGATGTAGATATACCAATATTTAATACAACTGAAATTCATGCTGAAAAAGCGGTTCAGAATGCTGTAAAAAATTGATTTTCAAACGAAACCAAAATTATAGAAATAGTTGATTAATTTTAGATCTAAGTTTTCTTTCGTAATCTTCTTGTAACCAATCTCTATAATTTTTCGTGCTTTTACTGATACAATAGGAATACCTACGTACCCTATATTCAATATCTTGATTCAACAACTTGCTTAGAATACGTGCGTCGAAAACATCCTCACTATTCTCTACGCACATTCTAGCATGTTGTTCTATGGATTTTTCAAGAACACTTTTACTACGTAATCCATATTTCTTGGTATTTGCATACTCTGCTTCTATATCGAATTCAATATCTATAGATTTACTAAATTCTTTTCGAATCTCTTCGGGCATTACATATTTAAAGTTTCTCTCAATCTCTTCATCACTAACTAAACTATCATAATAAAAGTCTGGAGATCTAAATATGGATTGCCAATCAATATCGCCATTCCACAATCCAAATCTTGCCGTATTATTTCCCATATCAATGATAGAAAACTCAGGCTTGTCTGGTAAAATTCTCGATCCTCTACCAATCATCTGAAAATACAAAGTCAAGGATTTAGTAGCGCGATTCAGAATAACCGTTTCTACTGTCGGTTCGTCAAATCCTGTTGTTAAAATACTAACTGAAGTTAGTATAGCATCATCTGTATTTTTAAACCACTTTAAAATATCTGCTCTTTCGTGTTTACTGTTCGTATTATCTAAATGCCGTATTGGATATCCAGCTCTTTTAAATACATCATATACCTGAATTGAAGTATTTATTCCGTTATTAAAAATCAACGTTTTCTTTCCTTTTGCTCTTTCTTCATAAGCTTTAAGTAGCTTATCTTGCATTAAAGCATTAGTATACAGATCTTCAGATGATTTTACCGTATAATCTCCATTCATACCTATTTTCAACGAACCGAGTCCAACATCATAGGTAAATGTAACTGGGGTGGCTAAAAATCCATTTCCAATAAGTGATGAAATCGTATCACCTACAATCAACTCCCGGTAATTATCTTTCATAGGAAGTTTCATATTAGAACTTAATGGAGTTGCGGTAACACCTAAAATAAAACAGTTATTAAAAAAACGAAATAGTTTTCTGAAAGAATTGTAGTGCGCTTCATCAATGATTACCATTCCTACATGTTCTATTTCTAATTGATCATCATTTAATCGATTATTTAAAGTTTCGACCATTGCCACGAAACACATATATTCATGTTGATCTTCTAACTTTTTTACATTACTATTAATGATCTTATTTTTCACATTAAACTCTGTAAGCATTCTAGAAGTTTGATCACAAAGTTCAATACGATGGGTAAGAACAACTACTTTTTTCTTTGTAGTTTCTATGTATCTACGAACAATTTCTGAAAAAATAACTGTTTTACCACCACCTGTAGGTAATTGATACAATAGATTATAACTCTTAGGAAATTCTTCTAAACGACTAAAAATCTTATTAATATCCCTAGCCTGATAATCATAAAGTACTTTTTGTTCCTTTTTTGCTATGTCAGAGGGCGGTACCCGCATGGTGTTTTAATTAAGAGTAAACTACAAAATTAACTACTTTATCAACTTATATAAAAGAATTTATAAAATATATTTTGCTTATTTTTCTAAGCTTTATACAAATGTTAATTAATCATAATATTTATTTCAACTAATTTAGTTGGATTAATTTTAAGATGAAATTGAGTTTATATAGTGGCCAAAATTGATAAAGATCAGATACCAGTTCAAGCATTGTTAATCCCTAAAACAATTCTGTATACAGGTAAATTTTTAAATTGGATTTCACCTTTTCTAGCTTCAAGATTTGGTGCGCGTTTGTTTTTAACACCTTTCAAATATCCAAGACCTGAAAGAGAAAAGACAATGGCGGATAGAAGTAAAAAAGAAAACGTACGAATTGACAAAATAAATCGAGAGGTAGTTATTTATTCTTATGGAGATTCTGAAAAGAAAATTTTACTAGTACACGGCTGGTCTGGTAGTGGCACTCAACTCTCTATGATAGCAGATAGTTTGTTACAACAAGGTTATAGTACGATAAGTTTTGATGCTCCAGCGCATGGAGAAGCTCCTGGAAAAAGAAGTAATATGCTTCATTTTGTAGAAACCATATATCAATTAGAAAAAACATATGGGCCTTTTATTGGCGCAATAGGACATTCGCTCGGAGGAATGTCTTTATTGCGAGCTACTAAATTTGGATTACCCATTCAAAAACTTGTGATTATCGGTACCGCTAACAGCATTACTAAAATAACCCAAGATTTTGCAAAGAACTTACAATTAGGACAAAAAACAGCTAAGTTAATGAAAGAGTTCTTTGACAGTCATTATGGTGAAGATCTTGATAATTACTCTGGTGCTGTTTCCGCTGAAGGCATCAAAATACCTACACTTATAGTACATGACAAACAAGACGTAGATGTGCATTACAGTTCAGCAATAGAAATAAATGATAAATTAGAGAACGGTACATTAATATTGACCGAAAAATTAGGGCATAGAAAAATACTGGGAAATCAAAAGGTAATTGATCAAATTGTTGAATTTATAGTAGTATCATAAAACTCTTGTTATGCTATCGATGTATTTGCGACTACAGTAAAAGAAAAATTTAATTAGAATATCATGAAAAAGATAGTATTATTATTTGTAAGTATCCTTGTTATAAGTTGCACTGGAAATGCCCAAAAAGAAAGTAAAAAAGAAAAGAAAGAATATGCCGTAACGAAAACAGAAAAAGAATGGAAAGAAATTCTGACCAGTGAACAATATTACATTTTGAGACAAGCTGGTACCGAAAGGCCCCATTCAAGTCCACTGAATAAAGTGTATGCTGCTGGTACTTTCCATTGTGCTGCTTGTGATACTCCTTTATATGAAAGCAAACATAAGTTCGATAGCGGAACTGGATGGCCTAGTTTTGATAGAGCTGTAAAAAATAATGTTACGGTCGATGTAGATTATAAACTAGGATACGCAAGAACCGAGTTATTATGTAATACTTGCGGAGGTCATTTAGGTCATGTATTTAATGATGGACCTAGAGAAACTACAGGACAAAGACATTGTATTAACGGAGATGCATTAGTATTTCAACCCAAAAAAGATATGTAATGACAAAATACCCATTTCACAAAACTGAAGAACAGTGGAAAAAAGATCTTTCTGAAGAACAATATCGGATCTTAAGACAAAAAGGAACCGAAAGACCTTTTACTGGAAAATATAATATCCATGCCGAAGATGGAACCTATAAATGTATGGCATGTAATGTTTCATTGTTTGAAAGTTCTTCTAAATTTGATTCAGGATGTGGATGGCCAAGTTTCGATGAATCCATTGAAGGAAGCATCGAATACATAAGAGACACGTCACATGGAATGATTAGAACAGAAATTTTATGTGCAAACTGTGGTAGTCATTTAGGACATGTATTTAATGATGGACCTACAGAAACAGGACAACGGTATTGTGTAAATTCGGTAAGTATTGATTTCGATAAATCATAATCACAAATACAATAATATTTTTTTGGAACACTTATTGATACAACATATTTCATATCAAAACAACAAATAATACACATTATGAAAAAGATTTTTGGACTTTTATTTTTCTCAACATTACTATTCACTTCTTGCGTAAATGATGATGATGTAGATTTCGATACAATTGGAACTACATTCGAGTTTACTACTAATTTTAATCAGGCAAATGGTTTTGGAACTCGTTTCTTTTTTAACCAAGAAATTTTTGCTTCTGATGTAGTGTTAGTATATAGATTAGAAGCAATAGATAGTGGTTTGGATGTTTGGGAACCTTTACCTACCGCTACTATCTTTTTAGATGATGGAAATGGTGGTGAGATTACTGCGCTTTATCGATTTAACTTTACTATTGGAGATGTAGATGTATTGTTAGAAAGTAATGCACCAGATCTATTGCCTGCTGATTTAACCAATAATCAAACATTTAGAGTTGTGGTAGTACCAGCAGCATTTGCTGAAAATACAGATATTAATTTACAAGATTTTAATGAAGTACAAGCAGCATTAAATTTAGATTTTTAACAATATAAATATTTTAGCAATAACGCTAGATATTCTAAAAAAGTAAGGAAAATATCAAAAAATTAACACTATCGTTATGATAGTGTTTTTTTATGATATTTATTGGGTAATTATTATGAAAATGGAAACCTCAAATCCCTTTTAGGTTAATCGAATTATCCGTAAATTCGTGTCTTCAAAAAATTCACATTTATGAGCGCATATGATATTATCGTATTAGGGAGTGGACCTGGTGGTTATGTTACTGCTATTAGAGCTTCTCAATTAGGGTTTAAAACTGCTATAATTGAAAAAGAAAGCCTTGGAGGTGTTTGCTTAAATTGGGGATGTATCCCAACCAAAGCATTATTAAAAAGTGCACAGGTATTTGACTACCTTAAACATGCTTCAGATTATGGCTTAACAGTTGAAAAATTTGACAAAGATTTTGATGCGGTTGTAAAACGTAGTCGTGGCGTAGCTGAAGGAATGAGCAAAGGAGTTCAATTCCTAATGAAAAAGAATAAAATAGATGTAATTGAAGGTTTTGGTAAACTTAAAGCTAGTAATAAGATCACTGTAACAGATAAAGATGGAAAGGCTTCTGATTATGAAGCAAAACATATTGTTATTGCTACTGGTGCGCGATCAAGAGAATTGCCAAATTTACCACAAGATGGTAAAAAAGTAATCGGATATCGTGAAGCAATGACGCTAGAATCACAACCTAAAAAAATGATTGTAGTTGGTTCTGGTGCTATTGGAGTTGAGTTTGCGCATTTTTATAATGCAATGGGAACAGAAGTTACTATTGTAGAATACCTTCCTACTCTAGTTCCTTTAGAAGACGAAGAAGTTTCTAAACAATTTGAAAGGAGCTTCAAAAAAGCTGGAATCAAAGTAATGACCAACTCATCTGTAGAAAGTGTTGATACTTCTGGAGATGGTGTAAAAGCGACAGTAAAAACTAAAAAAGGTGAAGAAATTCTAGAAGCTGATATCGTATTGTCTGCCGTTGGAATTAAAACCAATATTGAAAATATAGGGTTAGAAGAACTTGGAATTGCTACCGATAGAGATAAAATTGTTGTAAACGATTGGTATCAAACTAATATTCCTGGTGTCTACGCTATTGGTGACGTAGTTCATGGTCCTGCTCTTGCACACGTAGCTTCTGCAGAAGGTATAACTTGTGTAGAAAAAATTGCAGGAATGCATGTAGAAGCAATTGACTATGGAAATATTCCTGGTTGTACATATGCTTCTCCAGAAATCGCAAGTGTAGGAATGACAGAAAAGCAAGCTAAAGAAGCTGGTTACGAACTAAAAGTTGGTAAGTTTCCATTCTCTGCTTCTGGAAAAGCAAGTGCTGCTGGAACTAAAGATGGTTTTGTAAAAGTAATTTTTGATGCTAAATATGGCGAATGGTTAGGATGCCATATGATTGGTGCTGGGGTTACAGATATGATTGCTGAAGCTGTTCTTGGTAGAAAATTAGAAACTACAGGACATGAAGTTTTAAAGGCTGTACATCCACATCCAACAATGAGTGAAGCTGTGATGGAAGCTGTTGCAGATGCTTATGATGAAGTAATTCATTTGTAAAAAACATCAAATAAATAATATACAAACACCTTGTTACTTACAATAAGGTGTTTTTTTATCTAATTAGGTAGTAAATCACAGTACCAAAAGGATGTATCCCAACTTTTATTGTCAGTATCCGAGAAACAATTATCGTTATCATCATCAGAAGGTCTATAATTTCTTAATACCTTCTCTCYTATCTCAAAATGAATTGGTTCTCTAAAAATTGGTCCATCAAACACAAACGTATGGAATTCTCCATTTTCTCCACAAGGATCCACATTTTTAGGCAACTCCTTTAAAAAAGTATGATCTAAGACTCTTCCGCAAAATGACTCGTCTAGATAATTGGCATTTACACAAACCGTTATTGCTTTAAAACCTAAATCTATAAACTCTTCTAACAATTTTGTGGTATCTTTTTTCCAAAGTGGAAAAACTCCTTGTATTCCAACAGTTCGAAGTTGATTCTCACGATACATTTTTAGATCTTCTAAAAAAATATCTCCAAAGCAACAATGTGTATAACCTGCATTCTTCAGTTTAGTAACTTCTGTTCTCATTCTTTCATCATAAGAACTCATAGAAACCTCTGCAGGGAATTCAATTTTATGTAAAGGCAAATTCAAACTGTTAGCTTGTTGTTCTAATAAAGACACACGTAACCCATGCATAGAAACTCGTGCATAGTCCTTATTAACAGTAGTTACTAAAGTAGAAACATCGTAAGTATTCTGTTGTAATAAATAATACAAAGCTAAGGAAGAATCTTTTCCAGTACTCCAATTGAAATATGTCTTATGCATTTATAAAAAACTTTGAATGGCTAAAACATAGCTCTGTAATCCAAAACCAAGAATAACTCCTTTTGCATTTGGAGAGATATACGACTGATGCCTAAACTCTTCTCTTCCAAAAGTATTAGAAATATGCACTTCTACAACAGGAACTCCAACGGCTTTGATCGCATCACCAATACCTATAGAAGTATGTGTGTATGCGCCTGCATTGAGTACAACTCCATCAAAATCATCATCAGCATCTTGAATTTTTGTAATTAATTCACCTTCAATATTCGATTGAAAATATGCTAATTCTATATGCTTGAATTTTTCTTGTAACGTACTGAAAAACTCCTCAAAAGATTGATTTCCGTAGATACC
>NZ_WEKL01000009.1 GCF_019295435.1 Aquimarina litoralis | reverse complement strand
GAGCTTGGGGTGGATTAGTAATCTGTGGAGATGCTACCACTACTGAAGGAACAGATGCTACTGCTGAAGTTGGTGGTCTTATCTATGGTGGTACTAATAATACTGATGATTCTGGTAGTATTAACTATCTAATCATAAGAGATGCTGGTGCACAAATCAATGCGGATTCTCAGTTTAACGGTCTTTCCTTATATGCTGTAGGTTCTGGAACTTCTATCACTAATGTAGCAATCATTAACGGAACTGATGATGGTGTTGAATTTTTTGGAGGAACTGTATCTGCAACAAATATGTACTTAGAAAACAATGAAGATGATTCTGTTGACTGGACTGAAGGTTGGAATGGAACACTTACCAATGCATATGTTACTAATACAATCGCTAGTTTCTCTACTGCTATCGAAGCTGATGGTGTAAACAACAACCCAACACTTGTTAACTTTACTGCAATCTCTTCTACTGGAGGTACAGCTATCCAAATCAAAAATGATTCTGGTGCAACTATCAACGGTTTAACATTAACTGGTTTTGATACTTCTTTCGACTTTAGAGACAATGCTCCAGCTTCTAACTTACAAATTGATGGTGCTGACGCTGATACTGCTGCTGATGCTGTATTTAGTTCTTCTTCTACAAATGCTAGTTTATTTGCATGGGTAATTGATGCAGGAACTGGAACTGGAAACGTTCTTCCTGCTACTATTTCTAGTAATCTTACTCTTGATGCTTCGGTTGCATATGAAATAAATGGACCTGTTTTAGTAAGTAACGGTGCTACATTAACTATTCCTGCTGGAACTACAATTACTTCTGAGTCTGGAACTGCTAACTACTTAGCTGTTTTAAAAGGTGCTTCTATCGATATCCAAGGAACTATGGCGAATCCAGTAGTTATGGAATCAACAGATGGTGAAGCTTGGGGTGGATTACTTATTTGTGGTGATGCTACTACTACTGAAGGTGTAGATGCAATCGCTGAAGTTGGTGGTCTTGTATATGGAGGTACTAACGACACAGATGATTCTGGTTCTATCAACTACTTAGTACTTAAAAATACTGGTGCTCAGATCAACGCTGATTCTCAGTTCAACGGTTTAACTTTATATGCCGTTGGTAGCGGAACATCTATCTCTAACGTTGCTGTTATCGGTGGTTCTGATGATGGAGTTGAATTCTTCGGAGGAACTGTGGATATGACTAATTTCTATGCTGAAAATCTTGAAGATGATGCTGTAGATTGGACTGAAGGTTGGAATGGAACACTTACAAACACATATGTAAACATTACAATCGCTGATTTCTCTACAGCTATCGAAGCTGATGGTGTAAATAACAACCCAACACTTGTTAACTTTACTGCTGCTTCTACAATGGGAGGAACAGGAATCCAGATTAAAAACAATTCTGGTGCTACTATCAATGGACTTACACTAACTGGTTTTGATACTCAGTTTGATTTTAGAGATAGTGCTCCAGCTTCTAACTTACAAGTAAATGGTGCAGATGCTGCTGAAGGATTAATGTACAGTAATTCTACTACTACCGCTGCTGATTTTGCTTGGGCAACTTCTTTATAATAATTATTGAGGGATAATAAATATCTCTTTATCATAAAGTAAAAAACCGCTTCAAAGATTGAAGCGGTTTTTTTATATCAATAATTAGTGATTGTCACAAACAAAAGTCTTTTTCATACCTAATTCATCTACACTTTCACTGATTTCCAATTTCCTTTTCTAAACCATATGATACTGATCACTGCAATGAGTACTTCTGCAAAGGTAATGGCAAGAAAAACTCCCATAGCTCCCCAATCAAATAAGATAGCAGCTAGGTAAGCAAAAGGTAATTGAAACACCCAAAAACAGAAGAAATTAATAATTGTAGGTGTTTTGGTATCTCCAGCTCCATTAAACGACTGAATAATAACCATTCCATAGGCATAAAACACATAACCGGCAGCAATCACACGAAGACTTAATGCTCCATAAGTAATTACTTTTGGTTCCTCACTAAAAAACCCAATAATATATTCGGCCAATATCAAGTATACAAAGGAAACGAACACCATAAAGATTGCATTATACTTACCTGTTTTCCATACAGATTGTTCAGCTCGTTCAGGTTTACCAGCTCCTAAATTTTGTCCTACCAAAGTCGCAGCAGCATTACTCATACCCCAAGAAGGCATTAAGGTAAACATCAAAACACGAATCGCAATCGTATATCCTGCTAATACTTCGCTACCAAACTCTGCCATAATTCGCATTAAAAATACCCAGCTTGACGTTCCAATTATAAACTGTCCAATTCCACCAAGAGAAACTCTAATTAGATTAAGCATTACTTGAGATCGAAGCACTATGTCTTTGAAGGTGACTTTAATTTTACTCCAACCAAAGAACAAAATCAATAGTTGCAATATGACCGCAGTTCCTCTCCCAATCGTCGTAGCAATAGCTGCTCCTTGAACTCCAAAACCTGGAATGGGTCCAAACCCAAAAATAAATAGTGGGTCCAAAATAATATTAAGAACATTAGAAACAATCAATACAATCATCGCTACTGATGCGTCTCCTGCTCCTCTAAATACTGCATTGATCAAAAACAACAGCATGATGGTCATATTACCACCTAACAAGACCTGCGTATACCCATATCCTTCAGCAATAAGATCTGGTTCTGCTCCCATCAGCGCTAAAATTTCTTTTGGAAATAGTATCCCAACAATACTAATTAATATTGCTACTGTAATTCCTAGAAATATAGATTGTACCGCAGCCTGTGAAGCGCCTTCGATATCTTTTTCTCCCACTCTTCGCGCAACAATTGCAGTGACTCCCATACTGAGACCAATAGCTACAGCATATATTAATGTGATTACAGATTCGGTAATACCAACAGTTGCAATTGCATTGGCTCCAAGACTAGAAACCCAATATGCATCTACTAATGCAAAAATGGATTCCATCATCATTTCTAAAATCATAGGAATCGCTAGCATGAATACTGCTCTGCGAATACTGCCAGACGAAAATTCTTTTTCTTTGCCAGTTACAGCTGTTTTAAAATAAGAAAATAGTTTAGTAAAGGTTAGTTTGTTTTGTGCCATGAAAATAGGATTATGTTTAAAAAAAAGATAGAATGGAAAGGTGACTAAAAAGAAGGTTTTTTAGTCAAATAATACCGAATTCGATATTTCCATAAATGTGTACATAAATCCTTATAACTTCATAATGGACAAAGATGGGACTTTTTCCCGAGACAACAAAAAAGAAAAACCTTAATTTAGAAAAGGATATCCCATAAAAGTGAAAATAAATTTGTTCTTTTGTAGATATTTAACATATAAAAATGGTTCCCCCAACTCTATTTTTAATAAAATATTGTACTTTTATAGTCCCAAAATAAAGTTTTATGAAGAAAATCTACTTACTACCCATACTTATCGGCCTTTTTGTCCTCTCCTTTTCTTCAGGAGTTAGGGCACAATCATCCTTTGAAATAAACGACCAAGAAGAAATAAGAGTATTTCCAAATCCAGTTACGGGAGACGTACTTAATATTACATCAACATCTGGGAAATCTATAACGTGTAGAGTGTTTAATGTTCTAGGAAAAACTGTTTTGTTTAAAGTAGTGACAACTAGAGAACCTAAATTAGATATTTCTTCATTGCCTCCTGGAGTATATGTTTTGAAAATTAAATCTGGCAAAAAGAACTTTTCTAGAAAGTTAGTGAGACAATAATTACTTATTTCTTTATAAAATACATTTTTTGATATCAATTGTTTCGATATCATTATACTATAATACTTTTAAAACACTCTATCTGAAAAGAGTGTTTTTTTATACCTTTGTTGTAACAATACGCTGAAAGGTTTTATGCTATCTGAAAAAATTTTTGGGATTAAAAATGATGAAGAATTTGAGCAACTAGCCCTAAGAGTTTTCCAACATCAATATATAAATTGTAAGGTTTATCAACGTTTTTGTAATCTACTTGGTGTTACAAAAAATTCAGTAAAACAAATCACAGATATACCTTTTCTTCCTATTGAGTTTTTTAAAAAGGAGAAAATTGTCAGCGCTCCATCCAACGTTCAACAAACCTTCACTAGCAGTGGTACCACAGGAAGCATTACTAGTAAACATTATGTTACGAATCTAAAAATTTATGAAAATAGCTTCAGAAAAGCCTTTCATTATTTTTATGGCGATATTACTACCTATACTGTACTAGCTTTATTGCCATCCTATCTAGAAAGAGAAGGCTCTTCTTTAGTATACATGGCAGATCAGTTGATTAAAGACAGTAAAAATTCTAATAGTGGGTTTTATCTCAATGAAACAGTAGCTCTTCTGCAGACCATTCATGAACTATCTGAAAAACAAGAAAAAGTATTAGTGATTGGTGTTTCCTTTGCACTACTTGATATTGCAGAAAAACAATCTTTATTTCTGAATGATAATATAACTATTATGGAAACAGGTGGAATGAAAGGGAGACGAAAGGAAATGATTCGAGAAGAGTTACACACTACTCTAAAAAATGGATTTGGAGTATCCAAAATCCATAGTGAATATGGAATGACCGAGTTGTTATCTCAAGCGTATTCTAAAGGAGATGGATTGTTTTATTGTCCACCTTGGATGAAAATCTCTGTACGAGATCCAGAAGATGCTCTAACTTTATTTGAACATAACAAAACTGGCGGCATCAACATTATTGATCTAGCCAATATAAATTCCTGCTCCTTTATTGCCACGCAAGATTTAGGTAAAACTTATAAAAATGGAAGTTTTGAGATCTTAGGTAGATTTGATAATAGTGATATCAGAGGATGTAATCTCATGTTATTGTAAGCAATACGAATACGCTACAACTTATACTAGAAGTTTGCACTAAATACTATCGTTAAAATATTGTTATTATCTGAAAGAGCTTGCTATTTTATGCAACATGGTTCTAATTAAGACGTATTTATAAATGTATAACGTTTTTAGGATATCGGCATATAAAACTTGCTACATTCAATTCACTAAAAACCTATAATTATGTTAAAATTGTAATGTTCCTATTTTTTTACGACTGAATCGGTGTAACAACAAAAAAATAGTACAACAAATGAAAAAGTTCATAATCTTACTGTTTTTAGGATTAGCCACCAACTTAACAGCACAGAAGATTGATTACAATCTAAAAAAAGGATTTGTAGCAGAAGGATACGATGTTACAGAATACTTTAACAACAAAGCTGTAAAAGGAGAAAGTAAATACGCCACTACTCATGATAATGTGAAATATAAATTCGCAAGTCAGGGGAATTTGGATAAATTTAAAAAGAACCCAGAAAAATTTGTCCCTCAATATGGTGGATATTGTGCCTACGCGATTGGAGCAAAAGCAGAAAAGGTAGACATAGATCCTGAAACTTATGAAATAAGAGATGGTAAACTGTACTTATTCTATAACTCTTGGGGTATTAATACTCTAACTAAATGGAATGATGAAGGTGCAGAAGCATTAAAAAATAAAGCCGATGTAAATTGGCAGAAAATAAAAACGAAAAAATAATCGAGTATATCGATAAACGTATAGAACGCTAAGTTTTTTTCAATAATTGATTGGTTAGTTGACAAAGCCTGCTAAGAAGTATTTCTTGCAGGCTTTGTTTTTTTTATACAGTTTTATATTTTGTACTTATACAACTCTAATCACAAAATAGTTTTTCTTTCCTCTTTGTAAAAGAACAAATTGATTATTGATCAGATCATTTGAAGAGATAGCATATCCCTCTTTTACTTTTTCTTTATTAACAGAAATAGAATTTTCTTTCAATGCTCTTCTTGCTTCTCCATTCGATTTTAAAAATCCCGTATGTTCTGCTAAAGCTCCTATAATATCTAATCCGTTATTTATAATATCTTTAGCTATTTCAGCTTGTGGAACGCCATCAAACACATCTAAAAACGTAGCTTCGTCTAAACCTTTTAAATCTTCAGAAGTTGATTTACCAAACAAAATATTAGAAGCTTTGATTGCATTGTCTAGATCTTCTTGAGAATGTACCATAACAGTAATTTCGTCTGCTAACTTCTTCTGAAGAATTCTTTGATGTGGCGCTTCGTTATGAGCTACAATTAAGTTTTCGATTTCCTCTTTCGTGAGAAAAGTAAAAATCTTAATATATTTTTCAGCGTCCTGATCACTTGTATTTAACCAATACTGATAAAATTTATAAGGTGATGTTCTTTTGGCATCCAACCAAACATTACCACCTTCTGATTTACCAAATTTAGAACCATCGGATTTTGTAATTAACGGACACGTAAGCGCATATCCTTTTCCTCCTCCAATTCGTCTAATCAACTCTGTTCCAGTTGTAATATTACCCCATTGATCGCTACCTCCCATTTGTAAGGTGCAATCATGTTCTTTATACAAGTGTAAAAAATCATACCCTTGCACTAATTGATAGGTAAATTCTGTAAATGACATTCCATCTGAAGATTCCGACGAGATTCTATTTTTTACAGAATCCTTAGCCATCATATAATTTACGGTGATATGCTTACCTACATCTCTAATAAAGTCAAGAAATGAAAACTCCTTCATCCAGTCATAATTATTAACCAAGACAGCAGCATTAGACTCATTGCTTTCAAAATCTAGAAATTGTGCTAGTTGTAATTTTATAGCTTCTTGATTATGGCGAAGTGTTTTTTCATCTAAAAGATTCCTTTCTGCAGATTTTCCAGAAGGATCTCCAATCATTCCTGTAGCACCACCTACTAAAGCAAAAGGCTTATGTCCTGCTCGTTGATAATGAGCTAATAACATAATTGGTACTAAATTTCCTATATGCAATGAATCAGCGGTTGGATCAAAGCCTACGTATGCAGCTCGCATTTGCTCCATTAAATACTCTTCTGTACCGGGCATTGTATCGTGTAGCATTCCTCGCCAACGTAGTTCTTCTATAAAATTTACAGCCATTTGTGTAATGTTCAAATTATGGCGCAAAGATAAAAATATGGATTATATAGCCCTATGAATAGTTTAGAAATTACCTTTTCACTTTTAAAAACACTAGTCTTCTAATTTTGTTAAAAGCTCTTGTGCTTTTTCTCTATAAATACCATCAAAATCAATAATTTTTCTGAGTAACACGGAAGCTTTTTTAACCTCTTTCAATTTTAAATATGTTAAAGCACTATACCAATTGGCATTCTCAGAATATTTACTATCTAATCTTATTTGTTCGAATTGCTTTAATGCATCTTGTTCTCTTCCTAAATTGAGATAACTATTCCCTAAATATAACCTCATCTGCTCAGTTAATGAAAAAGAAGTGTCTTGAGAAAGGATTGCAACAACCTTTTCATAATTACCTTGTTCATAATTTTTCATAACAAGATCTAACTCAGTAGCAGCAGATCCTCTTGTTACATCTTCCACTGGATATACTTCATAATATGCCGTGTATAAATCCATTAAATCATCTGAAGTATTTAGGGTATTCCATAACAAAGTTCCCACTCCAATAAGAATCACAATTGAGGCTGCTATTTTCCAGAATAAAGAGTATGATATAGAAGCACTTTTTGAATTTTCTTGTTTTATCTCTTCACTTATCTTTTGCAATTTTTCCTTAAACCGAAGTGTATCTGTATCACTCAATACTCTTTGAAGTTCGCGATGTTTTTCTACTTCGAGTTCTAGCTCAGAATTCATAGTCATTTCTTTTTCAAAAGCTATCGTCTCTTCAACAGACATTTGTTTTGCTAAGTAAAGTTCTATTCTTTCAAATAATTCCTGAGTTCTTTCCATCACATTATTCTTTTATAGAAGTTACTTTCAACTCTTTGTACATTGGATCTTTTTCTAATTTTTCAATCAATGATTTTTTACAATCATATTTCTTTTTTCTAGCATGTCCCTCTGAATACTTAGTTATACTCGCAATTTCTTTCATACTCTTACCATCAAATACTAGACGTAATATCTCTTTGCAGGAATCGCTCAAAGCAAGGAAATATTTTCTGTACAAATGCTCACGCTCTTTTTTTTCTAATTCTTCACTAATCGAAATGTCTGTTCCTTCATTCTCCTTTATAATCCCAGGATCTACTATCATTTTTTTTCTCTTTCTTAATCGACTTAGCCAAAGATTTTTACAAACCCCGTAAAGATAAGATCTAACAGTAACATTTTCATGAATGTTTAAGGAACCTTCTTTTAGTTTTTCATAAATAACAACTAGCGCATCCTGAAAAACATCTTCTGCATCTCTCGTATCACCTGAGTTATTAAGGATATAACTCTTTATATAACTATAATTATTTTGATAGAATACTTTAATAGCTTGTTCATTACCATCTCGAATTCCATCTAAAATTTTACGTTCTTCATTAGTACTCATATGTTAATGTCCTAAAACTGCAATCTGTTACCCTTTACGCCAAATTTTATGCATTTGTAAAAGTAACGTTTTTATGTTTTTTGTTATTAACAAAATATGTGGTTATATTTTTAACAAAGTATACACAACAAAATTAAGATGGGTTTAATTGAAAAAGTGAAGCATCTTGTCAAGATACCAATATCATAATTTATGAAACGACTGGAATATTTTTTTACCTTGAAGATCATACATCTTGTTATTATTTTTATTCCAATATGTAAAACTTTTGCCCAATTTCCTAAAGACACTTTACTAGCCAATAAATACCTGAAAAAAGCTGAGCTTCTATTCGAACAAAAAAAACTTGAGCTTTCTGTTGAATATTATAAAAAAGCATTGAATGTTGAATCTAAAATTTATGGTCAGAATCATGAAAAAATTATCATCCATTATCATAGAATAGGCTTAATTTACAGAAACTTAGGTGAGCATGAAATTGCTCTTGATTATTTTGAAACCTTTGTGAGGCTGTCAATTAAGAAATACGGATGGCGTCATTTTTATACAGGAACAGGGTTTCTGTATATTGGTGTTACCTATAAAAGTCTATTGCAATATGACTTAGCTTTAGAGAATTACGAAAAATCTCTTCTCATATCCCAGTATTCCCAAAAGAAAGATATGGTAGCTTTTACCTATGAAAATATTGGTGATGTGTATATTAAGAATGGGGAACACAAAAAAGCAATTGAATATTATAATAAAAGTATAGATATAGGGACTAAACTTTTTGGAGAAAACTATACCGAAAATGGAATAAGCTATCAGAAAATTGGTAATCTTTATAAGGATCAAAAAAAATATGATAAATCATTAACTAATTATTTAGAAAGTCTTAGGATACACATTCATGCTTATGGAGAAAATAAAATCAAATTAGCCCAGCTTTACATAGATATCGGGGATATTTATGGCTACAAAAAAGAGCATGATATTTCATTATCTTATTATCAAAAATCTCTTAAATCTTATATGACTGTTTTGGACATGAATGATCCTAAAGTCGTAAACCTAAACCTAAGAATTGCAAATATCTATATACAAAAAAATGAATATGACAATGCTTTGCAATACTATCAAAAGGGTTTAGCTATTTTTCAAAACAATTATGACAACAAGCATATAACGTCTGATTTTTATCTCAATATCGCAAAAGTTTATAACAAGAAAAAAGAGTTTACCAAAGCAATATCCTACTATGACAAGGCTGTAAATGCTAACAGAAAATCAAAGTTTTCAGATAATCAACAAATCACTTTTGATCCTACTGAATATTATGACTTAAAACTACTTTTAACAGCACTTCAGGGAAAAGCAATTACACTCCAATTAAAATACGAAGAATTTGAAAAAATAGAAGATTTATGCGCTAGTATTGAAATATACGAACAAGCAGATATACTTATTAATTATATTAGAAAATCCTATCAAGATTATCAGGAAAAACTTTTGTTTGCAGAAAATGCTAGGGTTGTTTATGCCAACGCTATTAAAGCTTTATTTAAGTATTATAAGGAAATAGAGGCTGCACAAATTCTTGAAAAAATAATTTATTATATAGAGAAAAGTAAAGCAAATACTCTTAAAGATTTAATCAATGAATCAAAAACTAAAAAATTTGCCGGACTATCCAGCAAGCTACTTGAGTTAGAAAAAAATCAACGAGCCAATCGTGCATTTTATCAATCAAGAATAATCGACGAAACATCAAAGTCTACTATCAATAAATCTAAAATTCAGGAATATGAAAACAAATTATATCGACTTAGCCAAACAGAAGATTCGTTAGCTATTGTATTAAAAAAGAACTATCCAAAATATCATAAATTAAAACACCAAAATTCATTGATTTTAGTGGATGATATACAAAACATGTTATCACTACAAACTACTCTTTTAGAATTTTTTATCAGTAATGATATTGTCTATATTTCTATTATAAATAAAAACAAAATTTCTATAAAAGAGCTTTATATTCCTAATTTAAAAGAAAAAATATCTCAGTTTAGAAGAACTATTGAAGATCGAAATACTAATACTTACAAAAAAATAGCACGTGCACTTTATAAGGATATTATATTACCAATTGAAAATGAAATCTCTGGGAATGAACTAATTATTGTACCCGATGGCGAACTATGGTATCTTAATTTCGATTTGCTGCTTAGTAAAGATGATATTACCAATAATCCAAAAGAGTTATCATATGTTTTAAAAAAGTATGCAATTTCATATGCTAACTCTGCTAACTTATTGTTTTCTAGTCAGAAGAAAAGTATTTTCAATTTCAAACAATATCAAGGAGAATGCTTAGCTTTTTCTTTTTCAAGTGAGTCTAATGAACAAAGTTTAAATACAATAAGCTTAGCCAATCTTACAGGATATGAAAAAGATTTACCAGGAACACGCAAAGAAATTAAAGCTATTGCTAATATCATCAATGGGAATTATTTTTATGGATCCAATGCGGTAGAAACCAATTTTAAAAAGAATGTCAGCAAATATGATTTTCTACATCTTGCATTGCATGGAAAAGTAGATAATGAACATCCTGAAAATTCGAAATTATTTTTTACGCAGAATAAGGATACTACCGAAGACAATCTACTATACAGTCATGAATTATTTGCCTTAGAGATTCCAGCAGAACTTACCGTACTTAGTGCCTGTAACACAGGAACAGGAAAAATTGCCAAAGGTGAAGGAATTATGAGTTTAGGTACAGCTTTTCAATATGCAGGAGCTAAAAGTCTATTATTAAGTAGCTGGGAAGTATCAGATCTCACTGCTCCAGACTTAATGACTAACTTTTACCTGAATTTAAAAACAGGAATGACAAAATCCAAAGCACTACAACAAGCAAAGCTACAATATTTAAACAATGCGGATATTAACCGGATCCATCCATTCTACTGGGGAAATTTTTATTTACTTGGAGATATCAATCCCGTCCAATTTGGAAATTATTATTGGTATTGGATAGTTATAGGGATTGTAACCATAACCCTACTTCTGATATTCTTACTTTGGTATCGCAAGAAAAATATTCTTAAACAATAAAAGTGCAATTAAATTTGAATATAACTTCTTTTTTAATTGATACCATATAAATTTATCGTTTATTCTTTACATTAGTATTACAGAACTATAACAATGATATTAGTCACGGGAGCAACAGGTTTAGTGGGTACTCATTTACTGATTAAACTATTACATGAGAAAGAACAGATTCGAGCACTATACCGAACAGAGGAAAAGAAGGAATATGCGAAAAGTGTATATTTACAATGCTGCAACCTTGAAGATCAGATAGCTTTTGATACCATTGAATGGATTCAATGTGACCTCACAGATATCCCTACATTAACAAAAGCTTTTCTTGGAGTTACTAAAGTTTATCATTGTGCAGCAATGATTTCTTTTAATCCTTCACATTTCAAAAAATTACGTAAAACAAATATCGAAGGTACCGCAAATATTGTAAACCTATCATTAATTCACAATATTCAAAAACTCTGTTATGTAAGTTCTATCGCTACTTTAAGCGAAAACACATTACAAACTCCCATTAATGAATCCTCAGAATGGAATCCAGAAATCTCGGATTCGGTTTATGCTATTACAAAATATGGAGCAGAAATGGAAGTTTGGAGAGGCACTCAAGAAGGGTTGGATGCAGTTATTGTAAATCCAGGTATTATAATAGGCCCCGGCTTTTATAACTCTGGTAGTGGTTATTTATTCAAAAAAATATTTAAAGGAATGAAATATTACACGACAGGAACTACTGGCTATGTTGCCGTAGAAGATGTGGTAGAAATCATGTTCCGACTTACCAACAGTACCATTAAAAATCAAAGATATATTTTGGTTGGTGAAAATCTAAGCTTCAAAAGTGCTTTTACCATGATTGCCAAATCGTTACAGAAAAAAGCACCGAAAACTAAAATATCTCCTTTAACCATTAAAATAGCTTATTACCTTCAAGAATTTAGTCATTTCTTTTTTAGAACTAAAAAAATATTATTTAAGTCCTCTATAAAAAGTGCTTTTACAAATTCATTTTATGAAAATGAAAAAATTAAAAAAGAACTTTCTTATAACTTCGTATCTATAGAAAAAGCGATAAAAACTACTGCTTCTTTTTTCTTGAAGCAGCTGGAATAGATTTACTTCTTTTCTTTACCGCGTTTTCCATTTCAAGATTCATCAACTCTTCTTTAATATCGTCAAGTTCTCCGCTATTCTTTTTACCCTCTTTTGCATATATAGAGTCTTTTTTAGCTCTTTTTATTGAGTCATTAATCCTTTTTATAGAGTCTTCTTCTTTCTTTAACTTTTCAAATTTTATTTTAGATATTTCTATCTTTTTTTTCACCTTCCCAAAGATTTCCTCGTATCTATCTAGTTCGCTAACGTACCATCTATTATTTTCTGCAAATACGATGCTATCTATCCCATGCTTTTCCAAGATGTAAGATTCAGGATTTATTTTTTCAATATCAAAAACCTTCTTGTAACTTCCTTTAGCAGCTTTTACAAAAGCAATGTCAGCAAGGATTTCAATCATTTTATCTTCTTCGATGAGATTTTTGGGTTTATCAACCTTATCCAGATTTTGACAAGAAAAACTCAAAAGAACCAACAATAGAACACTATAAATTACACTCTTTTTCATCTATCAAAAGTTAATCTTTGTGCATTTTTAACATCGTAAAACTTAAAGTTCTTATACACCAAACTACCATTTATAAAAGTATGCGTAATTCTAGATTTAAAGGTAGTTCCTTCAAATGGTGACCAACCGCATTTGTATGCTATATTATCAGAGTTCACTGTCCAAGGAGCATTCAGATCAACCAAAACAGCATCAGCACAATATCCTTCTTTAATATATCCTCTTTTAGAAACTTGAAATAAAATTGCTGGATTATGACACATTTTTTCCACTATTTTCTCCAGAGAAATTTTACCTTTATGATAAAACTCTAACATTGCTGGTAACGCATGCTGTACTAAAGGTCCACCAGAAGGCGCTTTGGTATATACATTACTCTTTTCTTCTTTGGTGTGCGGAGCATGATCCGTAGCAATAACATCTAATTTATCTTCTAATAAAGCTTTAAATAACGCATCACGATCTTTAGAGGTTTTTACGGCAGGATTCCACTTTATAAAAGTTCCTTTTTGCTTATAATCTTCATCAGAAAACCATAGATGATGGATACAAACTTCTGCTGTTATTTTTTTCTCTTTTAGAGGAATTTTATTAGTAAATAATTCAAGCTCCTTTGCTGTAGAAAGATGAAACACGTGTAATCTCGCTCCTGTTTTCTTTGCCAGTGCCACGGCGCTAGAAGAAGATAGATAACAAGCTTCTTCACTTCGGATTACGGGATGCATTTCAATAGGAATATCATCTCCATACTGTTCTTTATATTTGGCTGTATTATTCCTGATGGTTTCTTCATCTTCACAATGAACTGAAATTACCAGATCTGTAGACGAAAAAATCTTTTCTAAAACTTCAGGATTATCGACTAACATATTTCCTGTGGAAGAACCCAGAAAAAGTTTAAGACCCGCTACTTTACTAGGATCTAGTTTTATAATCTCTTCTAAGTTATCATTTGTTCCTCCGAACATAAACGAATAATTTGCATAGCTAGTTTTTGCAGCTATATCAAATTTCTCCTCTAACTTTTCTATAGTTGTTGTCTGAGGATTCGTATTTGGCATTTCCACAAACGAAGTGATCCCTCCTGCTACAGCCGCTCTAGACTCTGTTTCTATGGTTGCTTTGTGTGTTAATCCTGGTTCTCTAAAATGAACTTGATCATCAATTACACCTGGTAAAAGATATTTACCTTCTGCATCAAAAACTTGAACATCTGGAGATTTTGCACTAATCTGAGATGCGATTTCCTTAAAAAATCCATTTTCGATGTAAACATCTCCATTAAAAATTTTTCCTTCATTAACAATGTTCGCATTCTTAATTAATACACTATTCATAATTATATATCATAACTATTAAACAAACTCTTTAATTTCATTGCCAAAACTCCAAAAACAGCTTCAGAAATGATTCCTTTACTCATTTTAGAATTCCCACGCGTTCTATCCGTAAATATTACGGGAACTTCTTTTATTTTAAATTTTAATAGGTGTGCTTTAAACTTCATTTCGATCTGAAAAGCATAACCCACAAATTTGATCTTATCTAAATTAATTTTTTCCAGGACTTCTCTTTTGTAACAAACAAAACCAGCTGTAGTATCATGAATATTCATTCCTGTTATTAACCGTACGTATCTTGAAGCGCCCCAAGACAATAAGACTCTACTCATAGGCCAGTTTACTACATTAACTCCAGTGACATATCTTGATCCTATAGCGACATCAGATGATCCTTTTGTACAAGCATTGTATAATCTTATTAAATCATTTGGATTATGAGAAAAATCTGCATCCATTTCAAAGATATATTCATAAGAATTTTCCAATGCCCATTTAAACCCAGTTATGTAGGCAGTTCCCAAACCTAATTTCCCTTCCCTTTCTACCAAAAACAAGTTTTCTTGATATATCTCTTGCAGCTCTTTTACCTTTGCTGCTGTTCCGTCCGGAGAATTATCATCTACGATTAAAATATCAAAATCACGTTGTAATGCAAGCACATTTTTAATAATACGCTCTACATTTTCAATTTCATTATAGGTAGGTATAATTACTAAGGAGTCTACCATCTAAGCTGTTTTCAGGCAAATATAACTAAATAATCACTAGATTATTTTTTGTTTTTAGTGCAATATTACGGTTTGGTAATATAACTATCTGAGGAAATTGGTGTTGCAAAATTATTTAGTTTACTTTCATTTTCTATTGTAATTAGGATGACTTAATTTTGACCCACTAATTATTATGGAATTTATAACTAGAGAGATCATTACTAACGATTGGATAACCATTGTATTTATGGTTTGTATTGCATTATTGGCTTCTGCAAAGCTTATAAACACAGTGCTATTTCACGAATTCGCAATGCTCTTTAACACCAACAAATATGTTGTTCTAAATCAGAAAGGAAATAAACTCTCTACAGCATTTAATGCAGTTTTAATTCTGGCTCAAATACTTTCAATTTCTCTTTTTGCCTATTTATGTGTAGATATTTTTGAGTGGAAAGGAGAACCTTTGAATTTTATATTGTATTTTAAAATAGTTTTACTGTACTTATTCGTATTTATATGTAAAATTTTGGTAGAAAAAATCATTTCTGTCATTTTTTCAATGGAGAGTTTAATCGAGGATTATTTATTCTACAAAATATCATATCGTAATTTTTTAGGCGTTATTTTATTACCTTTTAATTTATTATTCGTTTATGCTGCAAAACCTTCAAAAATTGTTCTAATATCCATTATTGTTTCTTTGGCGCTATTAAACCTAATTACCCTCTTTTCGGCGTACAAGAGAAATGAAAACATCATTTTAAACCACTTGTTTTATTTTATTTTGTATCTTTGCACACTTGAAATTGCACCCTATTTTATGCTTTACAAGCTAATTATATAATTTAGGAATACGCTTATTAATAAAGATATATATGAAAGTGAAAACGATTTTGGTCTCGCAACCGGAGCCTAAAGTAGAGAATTCGCCTTATTTCGAGCTTGAAGAAAAGGAAAAGGTAAAAATTGACTTTATACCTTTTATACATGTGGAGGGCGTAGATGCGAAAGAAGTGAGACAACAAAAGGTTGATTTATCTCAATATACAGCAATTATACTTACTAGTAGAAATTCTGTAGATCACTTTTTTAGAATCGCTGAAGAAATGCGTTTTAAAGTTCCTGATACTCTTAAATATTTTTGTCAGAGTGAAGCTGTTGCTTATTACCTTCAAAAATATGTAGTGTATAGAAAGAGAAAGATTTATGTAGGAAAACGTACGTTTCAGGAATTAACACCTCTCATCAAGAAATATAAAAACGAAAAGTTCTTACTTCCTTCTTCTGATAAATTGAAACCATTGATCCCTGACACTTTAAACTCTTTAAAAGTAGACTGGAAACAAGCAATTTTTTACAGAACCGTAGTAAGTGATCTTTCAGATTTAAGAGATGTTTTCTATGATATTTTAGTATTCTTTAGTCCTTCAGGAATCAAATCATTATTTGAAAACTTTCCTGATTTCAAACAAAATGATACACGTATTGCTGTTTTTGGTAACTCAACGGTTAAAGCTGCTGAAGAGCACGACTTAGTCGTAAATATCCAAGCTCCTACTCCTGAAACTCCATCAATGACCATGGCACTTCAGAAATACATTAAAGAAGCTAATAAAAAATAAGATCTTATTTTTTATTTCGATTATAAAAAGCAAAAAGCCTGAAATTTACATTTCAGGCTTTTTGCTTTTTATATCTTTATTAGAATTAGAAAGCATATCGTTGAGGACCTCCTCTACGTATTTCTTCATTCGCATAGGATTCGAACTTCTTGAAATTCTCTCTGAATGCATTTGTTAACTTAAACGCTGTTTTATAATACGCCTCATCATCATTCCATGTTGCTCGCGGACTAAGTACAGTTGTAGGCACACCAGGACACTCTCTTGGTTGTGCTACTCCAAATACTGAATGAATATGATAATTATCATATGAGTATAATCCCAGATCACCGTTCAGTACTGCCTGAATCATAGCTCTCGTATATTTTAGTTTTATTCTAGTACCTACACCATATGGACCTCCAGTCCATCCAGTGTTCACTAACCATACATTCACTCCAGTATCTTTCATTTTTTCAATTAGCATTTCAGCATATTTAGCCGGATGTAATGGCATGAATGGGGCTCCAAAACAAGCTGAGAAAGAAGGAGTAGGTTCTACAACTCCAGCTTCAGTACCAGCTACCTTAGCAGTATATCCAGAAATAAAATGATATGCTGCTTGACTTGGAGTTAACTTAGAAATTGGTGGAATTACACCAAAAGCATCCGCTGTTAAGAAGAATATATTTTTAGGATTTTTACCTATTGAAGAATCCTGTATATTTTCTATATGATAAATTGGATAACTTACTCTAGTATTCTGAGTAATCGAAGTGTCCGCATAATCTACTTCTCCTTTGTCATCTATAATTACATTTTCAAGAATAGCTCCTTTCTTAATAGCTCCAAATATTTCAGGTTCTTTTTCAGCAGAAAGGTCTATTACTTTAGCATAACAACCTCCTTCAAAATTGAAGATCGTATTTTCTTTAGTCCAACCATGCTCATCATCTCCTATCAATTTACGATTAGGATCTGTAGACAATGTCGTTTTTCCAGTACCGGAAAGCCCAAAAAATATCGCAGTATCTCCTTTTTCACCAACATTCGCAGAGCAATGCATTGGCAATGTATTTCTGTAAACAGGCAAAATAAAATTCAAAGCAGAAAAGATACCCTTTTTGATTTCACCAGTATAACCAGTTCCACCGATCAGCGCTATCTTCTTTGTGAAGTTTAGAATTGCAAAATTATGCTGACGAGTTCCATCTACAGAAGCGTCTGCCATAAATCCAGGTGCATTAATTACTGTCCATTCTGGATCAAAATCCTTTAACTCCTCTTCTGTTGGTCTTAAAAACATGTTATAAGCAAACATATTAGACCATGGATATTCATTAATTACCCTGATATTTAATTTATAATCAGGATCGGCACAGGCATAACTATCTCTAACAAATATTTCCTTACCTGAAAGGTATGATATTACCTTGTCGTATAATGCATCAAAGGCATCTGCCTCAAAAGGAATATTAATATCACCCCACCAAATCTTGTCTTCTGTGATTTGGTCTTTAACAATAAAGCGATCCATTGGAGAACGACCTGTAAACTCACCAGTGTTAACAGCAAGTGTTCCAGATTTTGTAATTCTTCCTTGTCCTTTTTGTACCGTTTCCTCCTGAAGTTCATCTGGAGATAGTTGGTAACGTATTGTTGCATTTTCAATACCGTAATGCTTTAACGAAATCGTTTTCGTAATTGGATACAGTCGTTCCATAAAAATATGTTGTGTTTGTTATGTTTGGCAAAATTATAAATAAAAAGTACACCAACCGCCAAAAAAATCACTTAATCTTGCTGAGGGAAATAATAAACAAAATCCATCCAAAAATTAACATCAATCCTCCTAAAGGTGTAATAAAACCAATACTTGATAAAGAAATTCCAAATACTTCATCCAATACTAAAAGATAGATTGAACCTGAAAACAAGATGACTCCAATCAAGAATAAGTAAAAAATACGCTTTTTCGAAATCTGACTTAGCGTAGTCATATTTCCCAAAATAAGAAAAACAATGGCATGATACATCTGATAACGAACACCTGTTTCAAAAGAATTAATATTTTCACTATCCACTAATTTCTCTAATCCATGCGCTCCAAATGCACCTAATACTACGGATAATAAAGCCAATGAAGCCCCAGTAATCAAAATTGTTTTATTCATTCTTATTTTAATAATAATTGATCATTTTTTAAGTCAAAAAATGAATTTTAGACATATTTTACTTTAAAATATAATGAATACGTAAAAATTAAGAACTTACTTTTTGATGTATTCACTACTTTCGTATCAAAGTTATCAAAATAATCATTAGCTATGCGTAAGATACTGGTCATTGGTGCAGGTAAATCAACAGCTGTTTTAATAAAATACTTTCAGGATAAATCTGTTTCTGAAAACTTACATATTACTATAGGAGATATTTCTCTTGAAAACGCCAAAGAACTTGCAGCAAATCATCCTAATACTAACGCTATTGCATTAGATGTTTTTGATCAAACAGCTAGAGAAGAAGCTATAATAGCTGCTGATATAGTCGTATCTATGTTGCCTGCACGATTTCATATCGAAGTAGCTAAGGATTGTCTTCGATTTGAAAAATCCATGGTTACCGCTTCTTATGTAAGCAATGAAATGAAAGCCTTGCACGAAGAAGCAGTTCAAAAAAAGCTTGTATTTATGAATGAGATTGGTGTAGATCCAGGCATTGATCATATGAGCGCTATGCAAGTTATTGATAGGATTCGAAATCAAGGTGGTAAAATCATATTATTTGAATCCTTTACAGGAGGATTAGTAGCCCCAGAAAGTGATACCAATCTTTGGAACTATAAGTTCACCTGGAATCCTAGAAATGTTGTTGTAGCAGGACAAGGTGGTGCAGCGGAGTTTTTGCAAGAAGGAACCTATAAATATATTCCATATCATAAATTATTTAGAAGAACTGAGTTTTTAGAAGTGGAAGATTATGGTCGATTTGAAGCATATGCCAATAGAAATTCTTTAAAATATCAGAGTATTTATGGTCTTGATGATATTCTAACTTTATATCGAGGGACCATAAGAAGAGTTGGTTTTTCTAAAGCATGGAATATCTTCGTACAATTAGGTATGACTGCAGATGACTATACTTTAGAGAACTCAGAACATATGAGCTATCGTGATTTTACAAATTCGTTTCTTGCCTACTCACCAACTGATTCTGTTGAATTAAAACTACGTCACTATCTAAAAATTGACCAAGATGATATTATGTGGGATAAGTTACTAGAACTGGATATTTTCAATACCCACAAGAAAGTTGGAATTCCAAATGCAACACCTGCACAAATCTTACAAAAAATACTTACTGATAAATGGACATTGGATCAAGGTGACAAAGACATGATCGTGATGTATCATAAGTTTGGATACGAAATAAATGGCGAGCGCAAACAAATAGACGCAACTATGGTCAGCATTGGGGAAGACCAAAAGTATACGTCCATGGCCAAAACAGTAGGACTTCCTGTGGCAATGGCGACACTAAGAATTCTAAATAAGGAAATCACTACTCCTGGCGTTCAAATACCTATTCGAGAAGAAGTATACAACCCTATCTTAAAAGAACTAGAAGAATATGGTATTGTTTTTAAAGAAAAAGAATGCGAATATTTAGGTTATAATCCTGACGGTGTAAAAGGATAAACTCCATAAAAGTTTCAATTTCATATACTAAATCTTATTTTTGATTAACAATTGAAACTTTTTTTACATGAAAGGACAATATGGTAATCTAAAAATTGATGGGATTGACAAAGAAATCCTCCGCAACCTTATGGAAGATGCCCGAAGACCTATTCTAGAAATCGCTAGAAAAATTGGTATTTCTGGAGCCGCTATTCATCAAAGATTAAGAAAATTAGAAGCATCAGGACTTATCGCTGGGTCTAAGTTTATAATCGATCCAAAGGTTCTTGGATACAAAACTATGGCATTCGTAGGTGTCTACTTGGATAAAGCAGTAAGCAACCCAAGAGCTGTAAAACAACTAAAAGATATTTCAGAAGTTATCGAGTGTCATTACACCACAGGAAACTGGTCTATTTTTATTAAAATTCTCTGTAAAGACAATGAACATTTAATGAATGTTCTTAACAAACAAATTCAAGCTATCGAAGGAGTATCAAGAACAGAAACTTTTATTTCACTAGACCAACAGATTAGTAGACAGATTAAGATATAAAAAAAGCTCATACGTATTGTATGAGCTCGTAAATTATAAAACAAGGCTGTTGATTAATCTCTTCTTCCTAAAAACATAGAGATAAAATAAAGTAATGTTGCTAACGAACCTAATGCAGCTACGAGATATGTTCTTGCAGCCCATTTTAAAGCGTCTTTTGCTCCATTATATTCTTCTCTAGTCACCATATTTGCATCTTCTAACCAAGCAAGTGCTCTATTACTAGCATCATATTCTACTGGCAATGTTATAAATGTAAACAAGGTAGTAACGGCAAACAAAATAATCCCAATTAAGAAAACAAGATTTCCAAAAACACTACCTCCAACAGACAATGCCAAACCTACCATAATCACAATATTCGAAAACTTACTAGCTATTCCAACAGCTGGAACAATTTTAGAACGTAACGTCAACCAATTATAAGCAGTTGCGTGTTGTACAGCATGACCAACTTCATGAGCTGCCACCGCTGCGGCTGCAGCATTTCTTTGATTATACACACCTTGACTTAGATTAACTGTTTTATTTCTTGGATTGTAGTGATCTGTTAGCATTCCTGGTGTAGATATTACCTGTACATCCCTAATTCCATTATCATCTAACATTTTTTGCGCAATCTCCGCACCACTCATTCCATTTTGCAAATGAACTTTAGAGTAATGCTTGAATTTACTTTTTAGTTTATTGCTTACATAGGAGCTTACCAAAAAGATAATACCCGCTATGACATAATATCCCATCATAATTAAAATACTTTTTATTATTAAAGTTACGATAATAAAAGCAAAAACCTCGCCATAAAGACGAGGTTTTCAGTTAAATAAACTTGAGTTAGCCAATAAGTCGAGTTTAACTTATATAGTTATTTACATCTTCCAGAGGAAGGTTAAATGCTTCTGAAATAGCAGGATACACCACATCTCCATTGATTACATTCAATCCTTTTTTCAGTGGTTCGTTATCTGCACAAGCTGCTTTCCAACCTTTATTTGCTAATTGGATTGCATATGACAAAGTTACATTCGTTAATGCCAAAGTAGATGTATAAGGCACTGCTCCTGGCATGTTTGCAACCGAATAATGCACTACATCATCAATAATATAAACAGGATCTTGATGTGTAGTAGGTTTTGTAGTTTCGAAACAACCACCTTGATCTACGGCAACATCTACCAACACTGTACCCGTACGCATATCTTTAAGCATATCACGAGTAATTAGTTTTGGTGCTTTTGCTCCTGGAATTAATACACCTCCAATAATCAAATCAGAAGTTTTTATATGTTTACGAATTGTATATTCGTTAGAGAATTCAGTATTTACATTAGCAGGCATTACATCATCTAAATAACGTAATCTTTTCATACTTATATCCAGAATAGTAACATCAGCACCCATTCCAGCAGCCATTTTTGCAGCTTGCGTTCCAACAACACCTCCACCAAGTACTAAAACTTTAGCAGGAGCAACTCCAGGAACTCCACCCAAAAGAATTCCTCTTCCTTTTAATGGTTTTTCTAAGTATTTAGCACCTTGTTGAATAGACATTCTACCAGCAACTTCGCTCATTGGAGTCAATAAAGGTAAACTACGATCTGGATCTTCTACAGTTTCATAAGAAATACAAACCGATCCACTTTCGATCATTGCTTTTGTTAAAGGCTCACTAGAAGCAAAGTGAAAATATGTAAATAACAATTGATCTTTCCTGATCAATTTATATTCTGGTTCAATAGGTTCCTTTACCTTGATTATCATTTCAGCGGTTGCATATACCTCTTCGATTGTAGGTAATATTTTTGCTCCAGCCTCTATATATTCTTCATCACTAAAACCACTCTGAAGACCAGCATTCTGCTGAATGAAAACAGTGTGACCATTTCTAACAAGCGCCATTGTACCAGCAGGAGTTACACCCACTCTGTTCTCGTTATTTTTGATTTCCTTAGGAACACCAATTATCATATTCTTAATTTTGGGTCGAAAATAGAAGTTTTCTTGAAATAAAACAATAAAATAGGTTTAAAAAATATCTTATCCTTAATTTAAGAAAACATATTGAAAGTTGTTAAAAAAACAACAGAGTCGTCAATTTTATTCAGTTTTTATAACGAAATTTAAAATAAAGAAGAAAAACTCCTGAAATCGCAGTAATTCCATTTGCCAAAATCACTGGTAAACTATCGATCAAAAAACCGTAAACCAACCAACATAGAACCCCACTTTCAAAAATCAACAACATCGTCATGGATAAACTTTCTGCAGATTTTGCTTTCCAAGTTTTATATACTTGAGGCAAAAAAGCCACTGTAGTCAATATTGCCGCTACTAATCCTAATATTTCTATTGGGTCGATCATATTATTATTACACTACAAAGACTTTTAGTATTGTTTTATTAAAAGCACTTCGACACTTGTCCGCCTATGGAGGAAGCTCAATGTGACACTCCAAATTCCTTAACTAACTGATGCTTTGATTAATAGTTAGCCTACGATATTCACAATTTTACCAGGCACAACGATCACTTTTTTCGGCTCTCGCCCTGCGAGTTGTTGTTGCGTTTTTTCATGCGCCATTACTGCCGCTTCAATATCATCTTTACTCATATCCAATGGAAGTTCCATCGTAAAACGCATTTTTCCATTAAAAGATATCGGATATTGTTTTGAACTTTCAACCAAATGTTTCTCATCAAATATTGGAAATGCAGCTGTAGCAATAGAATCACTATGACCTAATTTGCTCCATAATTCTTCTGCAATATGTGGAGCATATGGTGATACCAATATTAGCAGTGGTTCTAAAATTGCTTTGGCATTACATTTTTGAGCAGTTAATTCATTCACCGCAATCATAAAAGTACTGACAGAAGTATTAAAAGAGAAATTCTCTATATCTTCTTCTACTTTTTTGATGGTTTTATGCAACGTTTTTAAATTATCCTTTGTTGGTTCTGCATCGGTTACTCCAAATTCTTCTCCATTATGGTATAATTTCCAAAGCCTCTTCAAAAACCCATGTACTCCTGTAATACCCGCAGTGTTCCAAGGCTTCGCTTGCTCTAATGGTCCTAAAAACATTTCATACAAACGTAAACTATCTGCTCCATACTGTTCACAAACTCCATCAGGGTTTACAACATTGAACCATCTTTTAGACATTTTTTCTACCTCACGTCCCACTATGTATTTACCATCTTCCAATTCAAATTCTGCATCTTTAAATTGAGGCTGCCAATTTTTTAAATCATTTGGATCTAATTCATCAGAAGCATTGATCATGTTTACATCTACACGAAGTTCTTCAACATCATATTGATCTTTCAATCCTTTAGAAACATACTTATTGGTTCCACTTACTCTATAGACAATAGCACTTGTTCCCAAAATCATTCCTTGATTGATCAGCTTTTTTGCAAACTCATCAACAGGAACAACTTCACGATCAAATAAGAACTTTTGCCAGAAACGTGCATATAACAAATGCCCTGTTGCATGTTCGCTACCTCCAATATATAGGTCAACTTCTTTCCAATAATCAATAGCTTCTTTAGAAAATACTACCTCATCATTATTCGGATCCATATACCTATTAAAGTAATACGAACTTCCTGCCCAACCAGGCATCGTATTTAACTCTAATGGAAAGACAGTAGTGTTATTTATTTTTTCATTACTAACTACTTTATTGGTTGCTGTACACCAAGCCCAAACATCAGCACGACCTAAAGGTGGTTYTCCGGTTTCAGTAGGTAAATATTTTTCTACTTCTGGCAACTCAATAGGTAAGTTTTCCAACGCTATCATCTGTGGCATTCCATCTACATAATATACTGGAAATGGTTCTCCCCAATATCGTTGACGGCTAAATACTGCATCACGTAGTCTATAATTAATTTTACCTTTTCCTTGACCAATTTGTTCTAGTTCGTAGATCGCTCTTTTCGTTGCTTTCTTATAATTCAGACCATCTAAAAAGTCTGAATTTGCAATGATTGTTTTTTCTTTATCTGCAAATGCTTCTTCGCTAATATCTACTCCATCAAAAATATTAGGAATATCAATCCCGAAATGTTTTGCAAAGTCATAATCACGTTGATCTCCACAAGGTACTGCCATCACTGCTCCAGTACCATAACCAGCTAGTACATAATCTCCAATCCAGATAGGTACAGGTAATTTGGTAAAAGGATGTTCTGCATAAGCTCCTGTAAACACACCACTAATGGTTTTTACATCTGCCATACGATCACGTTCACTACGTTTTGCTGTAGCTTCAATATATGCTTCGATCTCTGCTTTTTGCTCTGGAGTGGTAATTTTAGCTACCAATTCATGCTCTGGTGCTAATGTCATAAAACTTACTCCAAAAATAGTATCAGGTCTTGTAGTAAATACTTCTATTACCTCATCATGATCCTTTACATTAAAGGTAACACTTGCTCCTTGCGAGCGACCAATCCAATTGGTTTGTGCATCTTTTAAAGGTTGTGGCCAATCAATAGTAGCTAATCCATCTAGCAAACGCTGTGCATATGCCGAAATTCGCATACTCCATTGCGTCATTTTCTTACGAATCACTGGATGACCACCACGTTCAGAAACTCCATTTACAATTTCGTCATTTGCTAAAACAGTACCTAGTTTTGGACACCAGTTTACTTCGGTTTCTGCTAGATACGTTAGTCTATATTTTAAAAGAACTTCTTGTTTCTCTGTAGACGAAAAAGCATTCCACTCTTCAGCAGAGAAAGTAACAACATCTTCATCACAAACGGCATTTATAGTTGTATTTCCTTCTTTAGAAAACACTTCTTCCAGTTCATTTATAGCTCTTGCTTTATCAGCATCATTATCATACCAAGAATCAAAAAGTTGGATAAAAATCCACTGTGTCCACTTATAAAATTTTGGATCACTCGTTTTCACTTCTCTGCTCCAATCAAAAGAGAATCCTATTTTATCTAACTGCTCTCTATAACGGGCAATATTCTCTTTGGTGGTTATTGCAGGATGCTGTCCTGTCTGAATCGCATATTGTTCAGCCGGCAATCCAAAAGAGTCATATCCTTGAGGATGTAATACATTAAAACCTTTATGACGTTTATATCGTGCATAGATATCACTGGCAATATATCCTAACGGATGCCCAACGTGTAATCCTGCTCCAGAAGGATAAGGAAACATATCCAATACATAATATTTTGGTTTATCGCTATTATTTTCAGCTTTGAATGTTCCATTCTCCGCCCAATAAGCCTGCCATTTGGCTTCAATCGTATTAAAGTCGTAACTCATGATCTGAAATTAAGACCGCAAATTTACGATTTTATGTGAGTTTCCTATAGTTTTTTAGGTTAGTTTTTAGCGCTTCTTACTTTTGCTTCCATCGGTTGTAAGCAACTATAAATAAACGTATTTGTAGGTGTATCGATACCAAGTTTTTTTCCTTCTTTTACAATAAAACCATTAAAATTATCCAACTCCGATGGTCTACCTTCCATAATATCTCTTTGAGTGGATGCAGTAGCGTCATACGGTTGGTTTTTAATAAAATTCATAATACCTTCTACAATAGTTGTGGGCATCGCTACTTCTTTTGCAATAGCAACCTGATAAATTTCGGAAGCTGTAGCTCTCAATATACTATTAAGCTCTGGATGCTCATACATTTCTCCAATGGTAGCTTTGGTTAATGCCCCCAATCCACTTACTGTGGCAATAAACATAAATTTACTCCAAATATCTACTTGAATATCCTCCGAGATTTTGTTTTTAAAACCTGCCTTATCAAATACTTCTTTTATACGAAGCAGTCGATCTGACTTACTTTTATCCAATTCGCCAAAAATAATCTCTGGCGGATGCCCAAAATGAGAAATTACTCCTGGTGATTCAATCTTGCTATAGATTTTGCATAAGCCTCCTAGTACATGTTTATTATCTATTACAGAAATGATCTTTTCTGCATTATCAGCTCCATTTTGTAATGGAATCACAACAGTAGTATCTTTAAGTAATGGCTTTATAAGTTCTGCTGCTTCTTGAACTTGCCATGATTTTGTACAAATCAATATTAAATCGGCTTTATCAATTTGACGTATATCATCCGTTACCAAAAAAGGTGCTGTGACAAAATTTCCTTCAATACTCTTTACTTGTAATCCATTCTGAAGTATCGCTTCGAGATGTGCTCCTCTGGCTAGCATAGATACTTTCTGACCCGAAAAAGCAATTTTACCTCCAAAATACCCTCCTACTCCTCCTATACCAATAATTACTGTGTGCATATTTTTCATAATAAATCCTATAAAACAACTTACCTCCTATATTTTCTAAAAGCTTGAATTGTTTGATAAATACCATATAAAACCAAAATTTTCGTACAGAAATGCAAAAAATACAACCAAAATCCAGCATCATTATCTTTGAGAAAATCTATTTTATAAATAGGAGAAAAATTGCTGAATAATATCTCAAGATAGTTAGTAGATGGTTCAAAGAATTTATATGGACCATCGTATATTAAATTATTTAATAATATTGAACCTAATAAACTTATTAGAATAGTAAAAACAAGACCTCTAGTCCAGCTAATACCATAACCATTAGATATCCTGTTAAGGAATAACAATAACTTATCTCCCAATTGTTCATTCCATCTATTGATTTTCCATAAAGAATTGTTTAATATTCTTTGCTCACAAGCTATGGCATTTAAAAAGTCAAATGTATTACTAGACTTTTCAAAATTTTGTTTAAACAATCTTATGATTTCAATATCAGATTTTCGTGCTTTACTGATACGCAAAAATTGGATATCAATATCCTTATCTTTAATTAAATGCTTTGGTATATTTAATCTAAAACTTACACTTACATTATATAATCGAATGTAAGGTAATTTTTTCTCGTATTTTTGAAAAGGCAGCTCTAATGTATTAAATCTTGAATTTGATATATCAGCAGAGCCAAAAAGAACATTGCGTAACAATAGTGTATTGATGTTAGAATCTGAAATATTAATAAACACTCTACTACTATTAACACTATTACTTTCTATTCTACTAATTTTGGAGTTTGATATTTTAAACTTAGTAAAGAAAAGCTTTAGATGAGAGTCATTTTGAGCGCGATTAACACTTAAATCTATTCCGTTTTTGAATAATGAATTAATTAATTCAAATTCTATATTAATATTAAACTGTACTTTATGTTTTTTTAAATCATCTTTTGAATATCCTTCTTTATTAAGCATTACTACGCTTAGAGTTTCCAAATTATTACAATTCAAATCGAACAATAAAATACTATTTTCGATTTTAATTTTTAGTTTAAAACTAAAAATTAAAACCTTATTAATTATGTCTTTAGTTTTTTCTAAATGTTCAAATTCAATATACTCTATTAGTTCTTCAACTTTTGATATTTTCTTTTTTTTATCAACTCTAAACACAATATTTTTATTTATAAATCTATAAAAAAGATATCGCTATTTAAACATAAACAAATCTTTCTTATTAACCGATTTTAAACATTCATTAATTAATAATCAATGCTTAAAAAATATCTAGAATAATGATACGTTACTTTTATAAAGTAAGTTAAAACATCATACTTAAGGAATTCCTTTTTCGGTTAATTAATTCCAAAATCAGGTACCTTTTAGATTCAAAAGTCTGATTAACTTTATTATTTTTACCTGCAAAACAAATCTTTATGAGCTCATCCTTTGAAAAATATCAGAAACGCAGACTTATATCCTCTTATTTCTCTGTGGTGATTAGTATTTCTCTGGTACTTTTTTTATTGGGACTATTAGGTCTTTTAGTGTTGAATACCAAAAAGGTAGCAGATCATTTTAAAGAAAAAATTGCGTTAACCATTTATTTAAAAGATACAGCAAAAGAGGTAGAGATTAAACAAATGGAGAAAAGCTTAGCACTAGCAGAATATACAAAATCTACAACCTACATTTCTAAGGATGAAGCTGCAGAAGAACATAGCAAGGATATCGGTGAGAATTTCATGGATTTTTTAGGATACAATCCTTTACAAAATTCTATAGATGTATTTCTTAAAGCCGATTTTGTAGATCAAGTAAAGATTGATGAAATAACCACAAGCATTACCAAAAAAGATTTTGTAGATGAAGTAATCTATGACAAACCTTTAATCTCATTACTAAATGATAATATTAAAAAAATAAGTTTTTGGGTCTTGTTAATCAGTGGGATTTTCACATTTATTGCTGTATTGCTTATCAATAGTTCTATACGTTTATCCGTATACTCAAAACGTTTTATTATTAAAACAATGCAAATGGTAGGTGCGACGAAAAAATTCATTCGCAGACCTTTTGTTTGGAAGAGCATTCGTCTAGGTATGATCGGAGCAATTGTTGCATTAATAGGAGTAGGAGTTGTATTATATTATTTAGACCAAGCCTTTCCTGAACTCGGATTATTGAATGACAAAATCTTACTCATCGGTTTATTTGGAGGTGTTTTCGGAATTGGAGTTTTTATTACCTGGATTAGCACTTTCTTTGCTACACAGCGTTTTCTGAATCTTCGAACTGATGAATTATATTATTAATTATCACACGTTCTCATGAAAAAGACTGGAAGAATTTTCTTTTCCATATCATCTATATTGTTTATCATTTTTATGTGGATTGCCATTCAAACGTTTAAACCGATCCGCAACGTACAACCTGATGATGTTATAGAAATTACTGGCGTTGTTACCAAAATTGAAGAAAAAGGCGGTTTTGATATCGCCATTACTTTACAAAACGATCATCATTATTACTATATCAATCGTGGATTACAACAAGGTTTAACTATCCAACAATTACAAGAAGAATTAATGGGCAAAAAAGTTACTTTGTATTCTATTCATAGATGGACTATATTTACACGTGATAAAATTATGGGTCATATATCTAAAATACTAGTAGATGATCGCGTAATTTTTAATGAAATTAAAGAAGAAGAATAGTCTAAATTGGTGAATTCTATTTGCCTATGTATAAAAATAGAAACTCCAAATAAAATTAATAACAATACTCATGAGCAAACAATCCAATAATAACACCGTACACAAACCAGATTTCGTTTTTGGAAAGAAAAACTATGTAGTAATGGCAATTGGTATTGCTGTGATTGCTTTAGGATTTATTCTTATGGCAGGCGGAGGAAGTGATGACCCTAATGTTTTCAATCCTGACATCTATAACTTTAGAAGAATTCGCTTAGCGCCAATGATTGTTTTAATAGGATTTGGAATAGAAGTATATGCTATTTTATTAAATCCTGACAAGAAGAAAACCGCCTAAACAAACGATTTATCTTATCGTAGTTATATATTTGCATCGAATTTTACAAAACGTTCCTTATGGAAACTATTGATGCTATTATTTTAGGTGTTATACAAGGACTTACTGAATTTTTACCAGTTTCTTCCAGTGGTCATTTAGAATTAGGGAAAGCCATTCTTGGAGATCAAAGTGTACCTGAAGAATCGCTGCTTTTTACTGTTGTTTTGCATTTTGCAACTGCCTTAAGTACTATCGTTGTATTTAGGAAAGATATTTTACAGATTCTAAAGGGTCTTTTTCAATTTAAAAAGAATGAAGAAACTATGTTTTCTTTACGCATCATCGTTTCTATGATTCCTGCTGTTCTTATTGGTTTATTCTTTGAAGAACAACTGGAACAACTTTTTGGAGGAAACATCATGTTCGTTGGTTTCATGCTTCTGATAACTGCTGTACTTTTATGGTTGGCAGATAAAGCTAAAGACACTAATAAAATAGTAAGCACACCCAACGCTTTTGTTATTGGAATCGCTCAAGCCATTGCTATGTTACCGGGAATTTCTAGAAGTGGCGCCACCATTTCTACTTCCGTATTACTGGGTAACGACAAGACGAAAGCAGCAAGGTTTTCCTTTCTTATGGTAATTCCACTAATTTTTGGAAAGATTGCCAAAGACTTGCTCAGTGGTGATTTAAATATCTCTTCAGAGAACAGTTTTCCATTAATTCTAGGATTTTTAGCTGCCTTTATTTCTGGGCTTTTTGCCTGTACATGGATGATTTCTTTAGTAAAAAAGAGTAAATTATCATATTTTGCCTTATATTGTATTATTGTTGGTGTCATAGCCATCATCTTTGGTTTTATTAAATAGTCCCCAGTAATGCTAACCGAACAAGATTATAAAGACGGCCAGATTGTTCTGATCGACAAACCACTTCAATGGACATCCTTTCAGGTTGTTAATAAATTACGTTGGCTTATTCGCAAAAACTTTGGGATTAAAAAAATTAAAGTGGGTCATGCCGGTACTTTAGACCCTCTTGCTTCTGGATTGCTAATCATTTGTACGGGTAAGTTTACTAAGCGAATACAAGAATTCATGGGGCAAACCAAAGAATATACCGGAACAATTACATTAGGTGCCACCACACCTTCTTATGATCTAGAAACAGAAATAGACCAAACTTTTTCAATAGAGCATATTTCAGAAGAGAGCGTATTAAAAGCTACAGCAGGATTTATTGGAGAAATTGACCAATATCCACCCGTTTTTTCAGCGTTAAAAAAAGATGGAAAAAGGCTTTATGAGTATGCACGTGAAGGAGAAGAGGTTGCCATAGCAGCAAGAAAAATTACTATTTCAGAATTTGAAATCACTCGAATAGCATTACCGGAAGTGGATTTTAGAGTTGTCTGCGGAAAAGGAACTTATATAAGATCATTAGCACATGATTTTGGAAAAGCATTACAGAGTGGAGGTCATTTAAGTGCACTGAGAAGAACCAAAATTGGAGCTTTCTCAGTAGCTGATGCTGTCAGTCCTGAAATATTTGAAAATCAGTTAGGTGCAGAAATTGAAACCCTATAAAATATTGTAGTAGAAAAGGAGTTATAGATACCAATGGAATTTATAGAAAAACATAAGGCACTAATTATCACATCTATGTTGATGGGAATTTTTGTGATGACACTCTACAACATCAACATGGTGAATAAAAAGAAAGAGCAGTCGGAAATTCTTATGGAAATTCCTGAAGAGTTAATGGAAGAGCTTGCCAAACAAGAAGAACCTGAAGAAGAACTAGCTCCACAAGAAGATAGGGAATTAATCGCTTCTAAAAGAACTCACGACGCTTTTAATGAAGATTTCGAAGACTCTGAGGATTTCGAACAACGATTAAAATCTCTTACTGAATCTCCAGAAGCCACTGAACAAACTTCTGATAATGAAGAAATGGTAGAAGGGCAGGAAACCGTAAATGAAGAAATTATCGAGGAGAAAGTTGAGGAATCAAAAAAAGATGTAAAACCAATTTCTGAAGAAGTTAATAACAGAAATAGCTCTGTAACTTTTACATTAAAAGGAAGAAAGAAAAAAGACATTCCCAATCCAATTTATACGTGTAATGGAAGTGGGAAAGTCGTTGTAAAAATCGAGGTAAATCAGAACGGCTACGTTACCGATGCCAAGATTGATAAAAAAAGATCTTCTACTCGAAACGAATGTCTTTTTGAAAATGCTATTGAGTATGCACGAGATGCATTATTCTCTTCTTCTGAGATAGAAGAGCAAAAGGGCTATATTACATATTACTTTAATTATGGAGGATAGATAACTTACAATAGTTTTGCTAAATCCTCTGCAATATTATTTCCTTTATCCTTATTATACCAAACTTGTAAATCTTGTTTAAACTGTGGATCTAAGCTACCATGTAATTCTTTGTAATCATTTACCATTTTAGTAGCTACCGATGGTCTTGGACCCCAACTATCTACTACTTCTTGAGTCTCTTTATTATAAGCAATCAACTTCGGAATAGATTTTCCTCCATTGGTAAGAAAGTTATTCATTAGCTCATCATTATCATCTCTGGAAATAATTCTTAACTTAATTCCATCGTTCATTTCCGCCAGCTTATTAATAACAGGTAATGATTGCGCTGCATCTCCACACCAACCTTCTGTTAATACCAACCAAGTGATATCTGTATTAGCATTTGTGAAAGCATCTTTCACTTTATCATCTATTTTTAAGGTTTTATCCAATCGTTTCATTCTACGATCGTTAAGCATACTGTAATTAGTTAAGGCATCAGATTGTTCATGACCTGTAGACTTACCGTCAGCTAACAAATCACTTACTAAATCTCTATATTCTTGATAGGAATATGAATTATCAATTCCTTGTTCTATTAAATTATGTATTGTCATTGTTGTTGTTTCCATAGTTGTTATTTATCTCACAAACTAAGACGATAAAGATTTCTAAAACTTACAAATCATCCAACTCTTACTAAAGCATCAAAAGTACAATTTCAAAAAAAACATTTATGAGGTGATCCAAAAATATCAACTGGAATAGTGTATTTTTAAACAATAAATTTTTAAAATGTACTTCATGGGAAAAACTCGATGTGGTTGGTGTATTGGTGATCCGTTGTATGAATCTTATCACGATAATGAATGGGGTGTTCCTTTACACGATGAACGATTATTATTTGAATTTCTGGTTCTAGAGACTTTTCAGGCTGGATTAAGTTGGATCACTATTCTGAGGAAACGAGATAATTTTAGAGTTGCTTTTGATAATTTCGATTATCAACTTGTTGCGCAATATGATGAAAATAAAAAAGAAGAATTATTGCAAAATCCGGGTATTATTCGAAATAAGCTAAAAGTAAATTCGGCAATAACCAATGCTCAGAATTTTATCAAAATCCAAGAAGAATTTGGAAGTTTTGATGCTTATATATGGGGATTTGTAGATGGGAAACCTATTAAAAATGCCTGGAAAGATCACAAAGATTGTCCTGCAAACACACCGCTTTCAGATAAAATCAGTAAAGATTTAAAGAAACGAGGTTTTAAATTCGTTGGATCAACTGTAGTCTATGCTTTTATGCAAGCAATTGGAATAGTAAACGATCACATAGTGGACTGTTATAGATACAATGAGGTATAATATCACAATTTAGCACCATAAGAAAGATCTCCAGAATCTCCTAAACCAGGAATTATATACCCTTTAGAATTTAATTCTTCATCAATAGCAGCAATCCAGAGATGTGTGTTTTCGGGAAATATATTTTTAATATACTCCACTCCTTGATTTGACCCTATTACCGAAACAATATGAATTTGTTTTGGTATTCCATGATTTTTTAAAGCGTTCAAAGTATTCTCCAATGTTTTTCCAGTAGCCAACATTGGATCTACTAACACTAAAGTTTTATTTTCTATTGAAGGTGAAGCCAAGTAACTTACGATTACATCAAAATCATCACTATTTTCTTTATGTTCTCTATAAGCAGATATAAAAGCATTTTCCGCTTGATCAAAATAATTGAGAAGCCCTTGATGCAATGGCAAACCTGCTCTTAAGATTGCACAGAGCACCAGATCATTTTGAGGAGTTGAAATTTGCTTAATTCCTAAAGGTGTATGGACTTCTTTATCTGAATATATTAATGTTTTACTAAGTTCATACCCTAAAACTTCTCCTATCCGCTCTATATTCTTTCTAAAACGCATGGCATCTTTTTGGATAGCAACATCTCTTATTTCAGCAATAAATTGATTTAAAACTGAATTTTGGGTTTCAAGATTGTGAATAACCATATAAGTGAAAATTTTCTCCTATAAATCTACTTCAAAAATTTTATAAAATCATCTCTGGGGATTTCTTTTGCTCCTAGACTTTCTAAATGATTTGTATGCACTTGACAATCGATTAGTTTCACTTCATTTTGTTGCAAGAATTCTACTAGTTTAATAAACCCATATTTAGAGGCATTACTTACTTTAGAAAACATACTTTCTCCGCAAAATACTTTTTTATCTTTTAACCACACTCCATACAGACCTCCAACCAATTCTGAATCTTTCCAAACCTCAACTGAAGTTACGTATCCCATTTCATGAAGTGCTGTATACGCCTTTTTCATATCAGAAGTAATCCAAGTTCCTAACTGATCTACTCGATTTATGGTCGCACAATTTTCAATAACATTATTAAAATCCTTATTAAAGGTGACTGTAAAAGTATTTCTTCTAAATAGTTGTTTCATACTTTTACTAATCCTTATATCATCARGAAAAAGTACCATTCTGGGATCTGGACTAAACCATAAAATAGGTTGATCTTCATCATACCAAGGAAAAATTCCATTAGAATATGCATTTAACAATCTAGGTATCGATAGATCTCCGCCAATAGCTAGCAAACCATCTTCATTAGCGTTGGATACAGGTGGAAAAGCAATGGAATTATTAAGTATATACAAATCTAAATAGGCTAAGGTTTCTACAACGTTAAATATCAATTAGTTGTTTGAATTGACCAAAAAAATCACAATATTTGTTAAGACCTTTTAAGATAAATTTTGTTCATCATTGCTTTTTTGAGTTTTATTAAAAGGTTAACCTAAAACCACAATATGAAAAGTCCGACACTAATGTATCGGACTTTTTGCTTTCTATTTCAACAAGTTGCTGTTACTATTTGCAACAAATTATGCTTAAAATGGTAGATCGTCGTGATCTTCTTCTTTAAAATCGGTAGCAGGTTCAAACGCATCAGCAGGTGGCATTGGTGCTGGAGCTGAAGGAGCTGCTGCTTGTAAATTTTCAATTCTCCATCCTTGGATAGAATTGAAATATTTAGTTTCTCCCTGAGGATTTACCCATTCACGACCACGTAAATTGATACTTATTTTTACATCCTGACCTATCTGAAAGTTATTTAATAAATCACATTTATCTTGAATAAACTCAACCATTATATGTTGAGGATATTGCTCATCTGTAGTCACCACTATCTCACGCTTTCTGAAACCATTGCTTCCAAACGTTTGTGTTTCACCGACCATCTTTACTTTACCTTGTACTTCCATGTGTTTAATTATTGTATTGCTGCTAAAATATTCCATGCAGTCTGAATATCATCTTTATTCAAATACTGCTGTGCAAATTTATGAATTTCTATTAGGTTAGCATCCCGAATTTTATCCTTAATATCACTATTGTTATTAACAAAATCTTTTGCTTTGTTCATTTCAGGGATGCTTTCTACATTACCAAGTTTTCCCAAATCATTTCCTGTAAAAACACTACTATTTTTAATATGATTAGGTAATAAATCAATCCCTATTCCGATTGTGCTTAAAGGTTTTGGCACTTCAAACATGCCCATATTAGCTCTTGAATACCAATTACCACCCATACGTGCTACCTGATCTATCTTATACTGGTCAATTTTACCATTCTCATCTAGTATCTCTTCTTTCACATGCATCAGCAAAACTTCACAAATAACTAGATTGCCTGCTCCTCCATGATCTCCTAATGCTATTACCTCATTTACTTTACATTCGAACTGAACGGGAGCTTCTGCCACTCTAAATGATTGTATCTTTTCTGAAGGTAACATTGTCAAACCAGCTTTCTCAAACTCGTTCACCCCTTCTGGATACTCAGTGCTCGATAATGACATTTGCTGAACAATATCATAATTCACAATATTAATCACCACTTCCTTAGTTGCTAATACGTTTTCTAAGGTATGCTTGGTAGAGTTGTCTCTTACTCTTCGTGCAGGAGAAAAAATTAGTATCGGCGGATTCGCACTGAATACATTAAAAAAACTAAATGGAGAAAGGTTGGAATTCCCATCCTTATCTATAGTACTTGCAAAAGCTATCGGTCTTGGACCAATAGCGCCAAGCATCATTCCGTGTAATTTTCCTGTGGAAACTTCTAAAGGATCAATTTGTATCATATATAAATCTATTACACAAAGATAATTAAACTTTAACTCGATTAAAGCTCATTTATTTGGTTTTACTTACCTTGGTATAAAACAATAAAATCGTATAAAAACGTTTATATTTAGGACTTGCAATACACTTTTTATGAACTTTTCTGACGAACGTAATTTAGCTAGTTACTTTATAATATTTGCAGTTCTTGTAATTACAGGTCTTGTATTATGGAACACTTCCTTATTTCTACAGCGATTAAAAAAGGATGAAAATATTAAGATGCAGGTTTGGGCGCAATCTTTTAAAGCTTTGAGCAGCTCAGGAATCGACGGATCTGACAATCTTAGTCTCGATGATTATCTCGAATTATCAAATCTAATTAATCGCACTAACAATACAATTCCAACAATTATTACTAATGCCGAAGGCAACCTTATAAAGGATTCAAATGGTAATATTGACATTCAGGGCACAACACTAAATTTATCTGAAGATATTTCTGAAACTGAATTAATAGAATATTTGGAAAACATGAAATCCGAAAATGAACCCATAGTTTTGGATCTTAAAGACACCGTACAATATGTATATTATGGAAACTCTTCTATTCTAAATAAATTAAGATACTACCCAATAGCAATTGCATTAATTATCTTTCTGTTAATAGGAGTTATTTATTTCTTTTTCACCACCTCTAAAGCAAGTGAACAAAATAAGCTATGGGCAGGTATGGCAAAAGAAACTGCTCATCAGATTGGAACACCACTTTCTTCATTAGTTGGATGGAATGAAATTTTAAAAGTGGAACAAGTAAATCCAGAATACATCGTAGAAATAGAAAAGGATATTTCGAGATTGAAAGTTATTACCGAACGTTTTTCTAAAATAGGTTCTATACCTAATCTGGAGGAAGCAGACATTGTTAAAGAAACCAGTGAAGCATATATATATCTGCAGAGCAGAAGTTCGAAACTGATTAATTTCTCTATAAACATACCAGATGATGAATCGATTCCTGTGCTTCTAAATTCACAATTATATAGTTGGACAATTGAAAATCTAGTCAAAAATGCAATCGATGCCATGCGTGGAAAAGGAGATTTGAATATTGATCTTTCTCAAGACAGTAAACGTGTGTATATTAGAATTACCGATACTGGAAAAGGAATCCCTAAAAGTAAGTTTACTAAGATTTTTGAACCTGGTTATACTTCCAAAACTAGAGGATGGGGACTCGGGCTTTCTTTAGCAAAAAGAATCATTGAAGAGTATCATTCGGGAAAAATTCGTGTGCTAAGATCTGAAATAGGTAAGGGTACAACTTTTCAAATTACCTTAAGCAAATATGATGCTTCTAGTATAACATAATGTTTTTCTATGCGTTATCTTTTAAAATAAATGCAACGTGAAAACCGAGTATATCATTTTAAAAAACGCCATTCTAAACAACAATTGCCCTGAATGTTACGCTACAAAAAGTTTACAACTTTCTTTTAAACAAAAAAAGGTACTTTCTAAATTTTACATTAAAACAGAAAAAGAAGTTATAGAAAGTATGGATTGCCAAAAATGCGGAACAAATATTTATCCTGGTCGATGGACCGATGATATTGAGAGAGTATATGAGTATCATAAAAAAACAATAGATAAAAAATCAGCTGGGATTAGATTTACAAAATTATTTTATCTGCTATTGTTTTTGGCTATAGTTATTTGTGCATCAATTATTTACACATACATATCTTTCCCTGAATATTTTACGGTATAAATAATCTCTATAAATATCCACTCATCACCACACGTAGGTCATCAGGAATTGTAAAAGTTTTGTCTATATTAAAATCAAAACATACAGCCACATCATTACCTATAGCGCATAAAACATCTTCATTATTATAAAGCTCATGATACAATCCAAAGCTTGAATTTTTAATATATGCAACCTTTGTTTTTATCAATACATTCCCTGGAAAAAATAACGGGTTTTTGAAATCGCATTTTGTAGAAACAAGCATTGGACCTTTTTTTGTTTCTGAATGCATTTTTGCCAAACCAGACACCTCCCAAAACTGAACACGTGCACTCTGCATATACTTCATGAAATTCACATTATTTACGTGTTGATAGGTATCCATTTCACTCCAATCAATTCGAAGTTGTAGTGAAAGTTTAAACTCTGAAGAGGTGTTCATTTTATAAATTAGATTGAATCTTTTCGGCTAATTGCTCAAATTCATCTTTGGTCATTGATACCTTATGTTGAAATGTCATTTCTCTCATATCATTAAGAGGTATTAAATGCACATGAACATGCGGTACTTCTAAACCAACTACCGCAACTCCAACTCTTAAGCAGGGTACTGTTTTTTCTATTGCTTTTGCTACTTTACGAGAAAAACGCATTAGCTCTATATAGGTTTCCTCATCAAGATCGAATATTTTATCTTCTTCTTTTTTTGGAATACATAAAGTATGCCCTTTAGCATTAGGATTGATATCCAAAAACGCATAAAAGTTCTCATCTTCGGCGACTTTATAAGAGGGTATTTCGCCAGCAACTATTTTCGTGAACAGGGTAGACATTCGTTTAAAAATTTTGGTTGGTTTATTGTTACGAAATATAGAACATTTCTATGAAAATAAAGGTTATAAAAAAACCTTTCTCAATTTTTTAAGAAAGGTTTTTCGTAATTGATAATATCTTCTATTCTCTAGTGATTTCTACAACGTCAAATTTCATAATTCCATTGGGAACTTGAATTTCGGCAACTTCACCAACACTTTTACCTAAAAGACCTTTCCCTATTGGTGAATCTACTGAGATTTTTCCTGTTTTAAGATCTGCCTCACTTTGTGCTACCAATTTATATGTCATTTGGGCTCCATTCGTTTGATTCTTAATCTTTACGGTAGAATGTATTAGTACTTTTGATGTATCTAATTGTGATTCATCTATAAGACGAGCTCCAGATAATGTTTCTTCTAGCTTAGAAATTCTCATTTCTAATAACCCTTGCGCTTCTTTTGCAGCGTCATATTCTGCATTTTCACTTAAATCTCCTTTATCACGTGCTTCTGCAATTGCCTGTGATGCTTTAGGTCTTTCTATATCTTTAAGGTTATTTAACTCGTCTCTTAACTTTTTTAGCCCTTCTGCAGTGTAATAAGATACTTTGCTCATAACTTCATCGTTTATATAAATACAAAAAATCCCATAGTTATGGGACTTTATCTTTAAACAAATATAAGAAAAAATAATACCGAATCACATTTTTGATTAATTTGGTGGTTTAAAAAATCCCTATTGGAACAAATGAAAAAAATACTCTTCATATTATCCATTTCGCTTTGTATCATTTCTTGTAGTAGTGATGACAATCGTTCAAATAATCCCAATCTTCCTTCAATTAGTTTTAATCATACGGTAAATTTAGATTTGCCACAGTTTAATGACCTTAAATTCCCAGGAAATTCTGAAGTCATTAGGATTGAAGGAGTAGGTATTCAAGGAGTTATTATATATAATGTGGATAATACTTTATATTCTGCTTTTGAACTCAGTGATCCTAATATTCCTCCAAGTGACTGCTCAGCACTGAGCATAAATGGTATTAGAGCTGAATCTAATTGTGGTAATGATAACGCCTATGAAATTATTAATGGTCAACAATTAGAAGGTGAAGGAGGGTTTCCTCTCTTAAGATACCAGATCAGAAGGGAAGGGAATATTTTGGTAATTTCTAATTAAAAGTAGCTAATCCATTGCTAAGATTAATAAGTTCTAGATCATTCCTTTGTTCTTGAATAATCTGTATAGCTCTTTTGCTACGAACACCAGACTGACAACAAACCACTATTGGTTTGCTGTTGTTCAACTCCATTGTGCGATCCAAAATGTTTTCTAAAGGAATATGCGTACCACCAATATTAAAATGATCAAACTCGGCAGAAGATCTAACATCTAAAATTTGATAGTTTTCTAAATGCTGCTTTAATTCAGAAGCAGAAATTTMCTGAATAGTATCAGAACTTATTCCGCAAAAGAAGTCGTAATCCTCTTCTAGTTGGTCTATTTCGATGTCATGATTTTTCTTAAATGCAATGACCTGTTGTTGCATGGTTAGCGTATCAAAATAAAGTAATTTCCCTTTCAATACTTCTCCAATTCCGGTAATCATCTTAACAACTTCATTGGCTTGAAGACTTCCGATAATGCCAGGAAGTACTCCTAAAACTCCTATATCCGAACAGTTAGGCACCGCTCCAGGAGCTGGAGGAGTTGGAAATAAACAACGATATGTTGGTCCATCTTGATAATTTAACACAGAAACTTGTCCTTGAAACTTAAAAATAGATCCAAATACTAGTGGTTTATCTGCTATTACACAGGCATCATTGACTAAATATCTTGTTGGAAAATTATCACTTCCATCAACTATAATATCATATGCTGAGAATAGTTCTACAGCATTGTCCTTATCTAATACTTCTTCATATACCTTAAAAAAGACAAAAGGATTTAAACCAGATAATCGTTCTGAAGCTACTCTAGCCTTTGATTTTCCAACATCATCTATAGTATACAGAATTTGTCTTTGTAAATTTGTTTGATCTACTACATCATTATCAATAATTCCAATTGTTCCTATTCCCGCAGCAGTTAGGTACTGTAAAATTGGACATCCTAATCCACCTGCTCCAATTACCAAAACCTTGGCAGATTTTAATTTTTCTTGCCCTTCAATACCGATCTCATCTAATAAAATATGGCGACTATATTGAATATTCTCTTCTTTAGTAAGCATCATATTACATCAAACTTGCAATTTTATGGTAAAATTAAGCAATTAATAAAGAGTTTTAATTCTAAAAAATATTGTTTTACTTGTGGTATATAAATATTATCTAATAAACCTCAATATAGATTCCTAATTTACTTTTATGAAATTATTTAATAAACAAATTGATCCTAATCTAATCATTGCGGTTGGTGTTCTAATTGCTAGTTTTTCAGCACTTTTTGTATATATGCGTCAGGCTTCGATTATGAGTGAACAAACTAAAATCCTTTTACAACAAACTAAAGCAAACGCCTGGCCTTACCTAGATCTTTCTTATTCTTATAACAGCAGTGGCAACAATGATTTGAATAAAATTTTTTCTTTTGCGCTCCATAATAAGGGTATTGGTCCAGCAATTATTCAAAATGTTTCTATTATTTATAATGACACTTTAGTGCATAATTGGGAGGAGTTTCATAAGAAACTACAAATTAATGATTCCTTACTAGAAATTGGATACAACAATTCTTCTATTAGTAACAAGGTGATTTCTCCCAATGAAAAAATCAGGTTTATTGATTGGTCGGAAAATCCAGGATTAGCAGATATCATAAGAAAAAAAGCTGGCACAATAAAAATTAACGTTTGCTATAAATCTGTATTTGACGAATTTTGGAGTGTAGAACGAATTGGTTTTGATGGAATTACTAAGGAGATTACCTATTCTCAACCTGAAACTTGTTCTTCTAATACAGCTACTTTTGAGGATTAAATAAAACGTACTATTGCCAATTATGCGCCCAATCTTTCCAAACCACTTCTAAACCTTTAGACTTTAACATAGATACTACTTCCTCGGTAGAGCGTTCATCTGATATTTCGAACTGTTCTAAAGATTGAGGTTCTACAGCATATCCTCCAGGATTTGTTTTGGATTCTGCACTTATAGAAGTAATACCAAGATTCACGATGTTTTCTCTAAAAACTTCACTTTCGCGAGTGGACATAGATAATTCCACATCTTCATCCAATAATCGAAATGCGCATATCAATTGAACTAAATCCGAATCAGTCATTTCTACTTTTGGCTCCAGTCCTCCACTATGAGGTCTTAATCTAGGAAATGATATGGAATATTTTGTTTTCCAATACGTTTTTTGAAGATATTGAAGATGTAAAGCGGTAAAAAAACTATCCACTCTCCAATCTTCTAGACCAAATAATGCTCCTAGTCCTATTTTGTGAATTCCTGCACGCCCTAATCGATCTGGAGTTTCTAATCTATAGTCAAAATTCGACTTTCTCCCCTTTGGATGGTGTTTTTTATACTCATCTTTATGATACGTCTCTTGATACACCAAAACAGCATATAAACCACTATCTATAAGTAATTCGTAGTCCTCTTGATCGAGTGGTTGTACTTCTATCGTGATATTAGCAAATTTCGACTGAATTAATCGTATTGCATTATCTATATAGGACACTCCTACAGTTCTATTAGCTTCTCCAGTAACCAATAAAATATGATCATACCCTTTAGATTTTAGATATGTTACTTCCTTAAGTATTTCATCATCTGTTAATGTTCTTCTAGGAATTTTGTTGGTCATACTAAAACCACAATAGGTACAGATATTTTGGCATTCATTACTAAGATACATTGGCGCATACATCTGTATTGTATTTCCAAATCGTTTCTTAGTAAGCTGATAACTTAACTGCGCCATTTGTTCTAAAAATGGTTTAGCTGCAGGCGAAATTAAGGCTTTAAAATCCTCGATAGTTCTTTTGGAATTATACAATGCATGTTGAACATCCTGCTCATTTTTTTGTAAAATATCAGAAAGTACGTTGTTCCAATCAAACTTGTCGAATATGTTTTTGAAAGATGTGTTCATGGCTGTTCGCTTTTTGCAATTAGCTCTTAGCTAACTTTTACTTTTGAATGTAGAACGTTTAACATTTTTCTTATCTCAACAATTGTAATATTTAAAATTTTGAATTGCTCTTCCTCTATGTATCCTATATCCTTTGAAAATTCTATCAAATATTCAACTTCGGCAGCTGAGCCTGCCGCTATATTTAGAAAATTTGCAAACTCCTTTTCTGAATATCGTCCTGTTCCTTCTACAATATTAGTTGGTACAGAAAGAGCTGCTCTTCTTAATTGAGAAATTAAACCAAACATTTCCTCTTTGGGAAATTGTTTAGTAACCTTATAAATATCAATAGAAAATTGATGTGCTTTTTTCCATACTTGATAATTTCTAAAATTCCTCATTCTTTAATTTTAATATAATTAAAAATAGATTAATGCTAACAGCTTAAGGCTAAACAGCTAATTACTTTCTGAAAGAAAACTTGTTAATGGGCTACTTGCTTCTGCATGTTTTTTAACAGGAGCTAWTTTTGCATTATAAGCTAATCGCCCTGCTTCGACAGCCATCCTAAAAGCATTTGCCATAGCTACAGGATCTTGGGAAACTGCAATTGCTGTATTTACCAGTACCGCATCTGCACCAATTTCCATAGCAAAAGATGCGTGAGATGGACTACCAATACCAGCATCTACGATTACCGGCACATTGCTTTGATCAATGATTATTTCCAAAAAATCAAACGTTTTTAAACCCTTGTTACTTCCTATTGGAGCTCCCAATGGCATTACGCATTGTGTTCCTACCTCTTCTAATCTCTTACACAAAACTGGATCAGCATGAATATATGGCATCACCACAAATCCTAATTTCACAAGTTCTTCAGCTGCTTTTAACGTTTCGATTGGATCTGGTAGTAAATACTTTGGATCAGGATGAATCTCCAATTTAATCCAGTTTGTTTCCAAAGCTTCTCTTGCCAATTGCGCCGCAAAAATAGCTTCTTTCGCATCTCTAACTCCCGAAGTATTCGGTAATAAATTAATTCTAGGATGATCCAAATGACTTAAAATATCATCTTCATCGTTTTGAACATCTACTCTTTTAAGAGCTACGGTAATCAATTCGCTTTCTGAAACCAATAACGATTCCCTCATTAGATCAGATGAGCTAAATTTTCCGGTACCCGTGAATAATCTAGATGAAAATTCTTTATCTGCAATTTTTAATGTATCCATTTTCTAACCTTTTGCTTCCAGCTTATTAGCCACTAGCACTTTTATATGTTGTATTTTTTCTTCTAATTGCTCTTGATCAGTTAGCATTCCAGAAACTGCAATTCCAGAAATACCGGTTTCGATAATGCCGGCAATATCATCTTCTACAATACCACCAATTGCCACAATAGGTATTTCTATTTCTTGAACTCTTAATTCTGAAATAATAGACCGATATCCTTCTAGCCCTAGAATAGGACTTAATTTTTCTTTTGTTGTAGTATACCTAAAAGGTCCAAGCCCAATGTAATCTACACCATCATTACTATGTTGTATACAATCCTGTAAAGTATTTGCTGTTCCACCAATGATATAATTATCTCCTAAAATTTCTCTAGCATCTTTAGGGTTCATATCTTTCAATCCTAAATGCACTCCATCTGCCTGCGACGCTTGCGCTATACTAACACTATCATTTACGATCATGATAGCTCCATACTGGTCGCAGATTTCTCTGCATTTCAATGCTGTATTTAAAATAGTTGCGGCATCTACATTTTTAAGACGTAATTGCACCCATCTAACTCCAGCTTCGCAGACTTCTCCAATATGTTGTAAATGTTCTTGCGGAGAATTTCCTTGCGATATATATTGTAAATTAGTTATCATAAGAATTAAGTAGTTATGGAGTTAAGAATAGCTTTACAATAGCTATTCAACAATTTACTGACTTCAATAATTAAATTAGTTTCATTACTAACATCTTGTGCATATTTCAAATCTTTAGTAAGAATTATATAATATCTACATTCTTCCAATGAGCCTTGAGCAATATTGAAAAATCTAAGCTTGTCTTTCACCCCTTTCTTTTTATAACCTTCTGCTATGTTAGCAGCAATAGAAACCGAAGCTCTTCTAAATTGATTAGAAAGGCCATATACTTCGGATTTGGGAAAACCTTCTGTCAACTTATATACTCTTAAGACAAATTGATGTGCTTTTTGCCACACAATAAGACTCTCAAATGATGTTGACTTTTCCATTTTACTTAATTTCTATCTTCTTAACTTCTCTTAATTTCTTCAACTACCTAGCTTCTAAAACCTATGATATCCTAATAATGTTCTATTAGAGTTTAATACCTTTTCTGTATATTTTTTTCCTCTAAAGCATGCTTTTAGCAAAGGAAAACCTAACGCTACATAAGCTGTGATCGCTGAAGATAACACACAACCACTACCGTGCTTTTCAGTAATATTATTCGCTTTAGGATTTAATGTAAAATATCTACCTTCCATCGTATACAACTCATCTTTGCCGATCATTTCTTTACGATGCCCTCCTTTTAAGAATAGATTTGTATAGCCCGAAATATGATTTATTGTCTCTTCGATATTCTTATCCTTGTATAACCTTTCAATCTCTTCATAATTAGGAGTAATTAAGTATATCTTTTTCAAGACTTCTTCAAAGGAGCGATTATCATTTTTAATAGATGAATGAAAATCAAATGAAGAACTTGATCTTAATACCGGATCTAATATGATTTTAATCTGATTATTTTTTTGAAGTAAAAAATCAATAATTTCATTTAATACCTCCCAATTCTGAACAATACCAATCTTTACAAAGTCAATCTTCATTTTTTTAAAAAGAATAGAAATTTGACTTTTCATTACTTCTTTATCAATCCAAATACACTGGTCAAAATCTGTATCATTTTGGATAGTATTTGCAGAACATACCGCTAGTCCATAACATTTTAAAGCTTCGAATGTTTTAATATCCGCAGTTAATCCAGCTCCTGATGACGGATCAAAACCTGCTATTGTAAGTACATTAGGACGCTTTTTCATACATCTTTAATTCGTGATTCTTACAACAGAATCATGAACACCTTTAATCTGAATAAAACTTTCTATTGGATCTTCTGAATTCCAAACACCACCTAAAATCCCAACACCTTTAAATCCTAAATCATAGGTTTTTTGCAGTGTAGTTTCATTAATTCCTCCCATTCCGATAATCGTATGGCTCATATCTGTAACATCAAAACCTTTTCCTTCATAACCAGCTTTAGAGATAGAACCAAAAACAGGACTTAGCAAAACATACTCAAAGTCAGCCTTGCAATCCATAATATCTTCTTTTGAATGGAAAGAACTTGTTACAGAAAAACCTTTATTCCTATACACTTGAATAGTCACTTCCAAAGCATCTTCTAAATCAATTCGTGCTTGTTCTTGAAGATGTATTCCTCTTAAGGCATATTCTTGTGTTAACTCAGGAAATTGATGTGTCATAATCTTATCATGATACTTCGTATCGATCTGTTCTAATAAAGAACGATACCCATCAATGGTAAATGTTGGTTTACGAAGGTGTAATACTTCTAAACCTTCTTTAAACAATCGATTGATTTGTTCTGCTTCATTGGACAGAACCCTTTCTGATGTGAGTACTATGATCATTTTTTAACTATTGGGCAAAGGTTTCGGTTATCAGGTTACAAGTTTCGGGTATGTAGTTTCCCAAATTCTGAAACCCACAAACCCGATACCTGATACCTGTATATCTTATAGATAAACTTCGCTTCCTTTTTCTTTAAACTCTTCTGCTTTTTCCTGCATTCCTTGCTCAAAAGCTTTTTGATCATCAATCTCTTTTTTAGCAGCATAATCTCGAACTTCTTGAGAAATTTTCATCGAACAGAATTTAGGTCCGCACATACTACAGAAATGAGCGATTTTTGCTCCTTCGGCAGGTAAGGTTTCATCATGATATTCTCTCGCTCTTTCTGGATCTAAAGCCAAATTAAATTGATCTTCCCAACGGAACTCAAATCGAGCTTTACTCAATGCATCATCTCTATGCTGTGCTCCTGGATGTCCTTTTGCAAGATCGGCAGCATGTGCTGCTAACTTGTATGTAATTACTCCAGTTCTCACATCTTCTTTATTTGGTAATCCTAAATGTTCTTTTGGAGTAACATAACATAACATTGCCGTTCCATACCAACCAATCATAGCAGCTCCAATTCCTGAAGTGATATGATCATATCCTGGTGCAATATCTGTAGTTAAAGGTCCTAATGTATAAAATGGAGCTTCTCCACATGCTTCTAATTGCTTATCCATGTTTTGTTTAATCATATGCATAGGCACGTGACCTGGACCTTCAATAAAGGTTTGTACATCATGCTTCCAGGCAATTTTTGTCAATTCACCTAAAGTTTCTAATTCTGCAAACTGAGCTTCATCATTGGCATCTGCAATACTACCAGGACGCAAACCATCTCCTAACGAAAATGCCACATCATAAGACTTCATAATCTCACAAATCTCTTCGAAATGAGTGTATAAGAAACTCTCTTTATGATGTGCTAAACACCATTTTGCCATTATCGAACCTCCTCTAGAAACAATCCCAGTTACTCTTTTTGCTGTCATCGGTACATAAGCTAAACGAACTCCAGCATGAATTGTAAAGTAATCCACTCCTTGTTCAGCTTGCTCGATTAAAGTATCTCTGAATATTTCCCAAGTAAGGTCTTCTGCTTTACCATTTACTTTTTCCAAAGCTTGGTAAATAGGCACTGTTCCTATAGGTACTGGAGAGTTACGTACAATCCACTCTCTAGTTTCATGAATATTTTGACCCGTAGAAAGGTCCATTATATTATCTGCTCCCCAACGACAAGCCCATACTGCTTTTTCTACTTCTTCTTCGATACTAGAAGTAGTTGCGGAGTTACCAATATTAGCATTAATTTTAACTAAAAAGTTACGTCCTAATATCATTGGTTCAGCTTCTGGGTGATTGATATTAGAAGGAATTACCGCTCTTCCTCTTRCTACTTCTTCTCTTACAAACTCAGCAGTAATTTTCTTAGGAATACTTGCTCCAAAATCCTGACCAGGATGTTGTTTAGCAATTCTAGTTGCTTCCTCGATTTTTTGATTCTCACGAATGGCAACGTATTCCATCTCTGGGGTTATAATTCCTTGTTTCGCATAATACATCTGAGAAACATTTTTTCCAGCTTTTGCTCTTTTAGGTTTTCTCAAATGATTAAATCTTAAATGATCTAAACTTGAATCATTTAACCTTTGATTACAGTACTCAGAGGAAAAACTATCCAATTCTTCAACATCACCACGATCTAAAATCCATTGTTCTCTGATACGTTCAATTCCGTTATGTACATTAATTTCCTTAGATGGATCTGTATAAGGGCCACTCGTATCATACACAACAACAGATTCATTTGGCGTTTTCTTACGAGTCATTGAGTCCACTGTATCACTCAATTCAATTTCTCTCATTGCCACCTTGATCTGTGGGTGAATATTTCCTTCTACGTAAACTTTTTTCGAATTAGGAAAAGGTGTAGTGGTGATTTTTCCTTGCTGTGGTGCAGTATCCTTTTTCTTCATAAATGTATCATTTTAGCTTTTGATGATCGTTTGTTTCTATCTTTTATTTATCCTCCTTGAGTTGCCTGAATTATGGTAATATTATCATCAACTTCAATTAAAGTTTGGTTCCATTTGTTTTTGGTGATAACTTCATTATTTATCGCTATTGCAATCCCATCTTTTGCAATAGATAATTGATCTAACAAAGAAGTTACCGAACTATTCTCTGGAATAATTTGTTCTTGATTATTAACGTTTATGGTCATTGTTCCTATTTATATCCATAAACTTTAGGAGGCGAAGTAAATGCCTAAAAAGTAATATACATACCTATATTTAAGGTACTTCTTAACTTTTCCCTTCGTCGGTATGAGCCGCATCAGGTTCAAAGGGTATTTCTCAGACTCCTTCTAGGAGACACCCCTAAAGTTTATTTTGTAAAGGTAAGGAATCTAAAAACAATTACAGTATCTACTTCACTATTTCTAAGCTTTTTATCAAAAATTTAAAATTAGAACTTTTTGATGTATGGCCACAGTAAACGAAAAAGAAATATACTACAATATTTCACCCCTATTAACTATAAAATCAGGCTTTTTCAATGATTTATTGTAACTTTATTCTGTTTAAAACAATGCTACTGCAATTTTGAAGTTATTAACATATGAATAATACAAAACGCGCCATAACGTCAAAAATAATTATAGGTTATAGTCTTGCCGTTGTTTTAGCAGTTCTTTCTTTTTGGATAATTTACAGCCAATTAAACAATTATACAGAAAGTAATAAAATTAAAAATGAGAATAATGAAAAGTTAGTTCTTGTTGGAGAAGCTATTACACGATTATATGAAGCGGAAAGCCTCACGAGAAATATTATTCAAACTTCTAATAAAAATAAAAAATTTGAAAACTACACTGCCAAAGTAGATTCTATTATTAATACTATTGATAAACTTGCTTATGTTTCATCGGATAGTATCCAAATTCGAAAAATAGATAGTATCAAAATTTTAGTTGACAATAAAAATAAAAACTTTGCGGAGTTAATTGATATTTATAAACAACGTAATCGAAAAGGCACCTATCAAACGGCTATTGATGAGTTGAAAAAAACTAATTCTAACTTTGAGGATTACGACACAAATTATGAAAAGCGTTTTAAAGACAAGTCTCCTGACAAAAGAAGGCTTTTCTCCAATGTTTTAGAGCTTTTAAAAAAGGATAATGAAAAAAGGCTAACCAACGAAACGGTAGAATCTCTTACCAATACTGTAAAGGAAGTACTTGCTGAATTAGAAGCAAAAGACAGAAGATATAGATATGAGATTTGGTATAAGGAAAATAAACTTCTAAAAAACGATCAGGTTATTACTCAAAAGCTGAGAGATATTTTGGCTCATATTGAACAGAATGAGAGAAGTGAATTTAATAAGAGATTCCAAGCTTCGAGTGAAGTTATGGATAAAACCTTTACATTCATTATTATCATCTCCGCTATTAGCCTTGTCATTGCAATTATTTTTATTGTATTAATTACAGGTGATGTTTCTAAAAGTMAGAAATTTAGAAATGAATTAGAGAATGAAAAAACATACACTGAATCTCTATTAAAAACTCGAGAATCTTTAATCAATACGGTAACTCACGACCTACGCTCCCCTCTTAATACAGTTATTGGATATTCTGATTTATTAGAAAAGACCGGTCTAAATAATAAACAAAAACACTATTTAGGGCACTTAAAAAAATCATCTGATTACATTCTTCATCTGGTAAATGACTTATTAGATTTATCCAAACTTGAAGCAGGAAGAATGGTTATCGAAGAATTGCCTTTTTCTCCAAAAAAGTTAATTGCAAATACAATTACTAGTGTTATACCTATAAACGATACTAAAAACCTAGATATCCATATAAATTCTGAAAAAGAGCTAAACAAGCAATATCTTGGAGATCCTTTCAGAATTAAACAGGTACTTACTAACTTATTAAATAATGCTTATAAATTCACTGATAAAGGATCCATCTCTATTGATGCAAAAATCACAGAAAATGGACTTGCAGAAAAAGAATTAGTTATCTCTGTGAAAGATACAGGAATTGGTATCACCAAAGAACAACAAAAATATATTTTCGAGGAATTTTCGCAAGGGGATGATGATACGGAAAAAAAGTATGGTGGTTTTGGTTTGGGCCTAGCAATTACAAAAAAAATAATCAAATTGCTTAAAGGTAAAATAAAGTTGGAGAGCGAACCTAACAAAGGAAGTAACTTTACTTTTTGTATTCCTATCAAACTTGCTAAAAATCAAATTCCTGAAGAAGAGCATGAAGTAGTGGAGATAAAGCATTTTAATAATAAAAAAGCACTTATTGTTGATGATGATCTAAGTCAACTTGACCTAACAAGTGAAGTCGTTTCTTTGATGGGGCTATCATATGACATTTGTGAAAACGGTATAGATGCCTTAGAGCTTTTAGAGAAAAACAATTATGACTTAATCCTTACTGATATTCAAATGCCTAAAATGGATGGATTTGAACTATTAGAAAACATTCAAAATAATCTTTTGTATAAGGACTTACCCATTATTGCGCTTTCAGGTAGAACAGATACCTCAGCATCTGAATATAAAGCTGCTGGTTTTTCTAGTAGTCTTCGAAAGCCATATGTTCCTCAAGCTCTTATAGATTTGATTGCTTCTGTATTAAAAATCGACACTCCAGACATCGAATATGAAAACCCTGTTTCTAACCACGAAAAAGATGCCGATTATTCTTTAAAAGACTTAATGCTTTTTGCTCAAGGAGATTCAGAATCTCTTTATGCTATTTTAGAAACATTTTGTGATAGTACTACGGACCATATAATTGAATTAAAAACTGCTATTTCAAATGATAAAGGAGATCTAGAACAAATTAAAAGGCTTGCACATAAAATGTTACCAATGTTTAAACAAATAAAAGCAAAAGAGATTGTGCCTATTTTAGATACATTGGAACACTTAGATAATTATGAACTTGATCCTCAAGAAGTTCTTACCCTTACTAAAGAAGGTATTGATAAAATAGAAAATCTAATTGACAAACTAAAGGTAAAGAGCTAAAGACTAATGTCATATTGCTTTAACTTGTTATAAAGTGTCTTTCGATCAATATCTAGCATGCGCGCAGCTTTTGCTTTATTCCCGTTTGCCTTTTCCAAAGCATCCAAAATTAACTCTTGTTCATTTTGATTTTTGAATAAACCATATGTCTGTTTCGCATTATGAGAAGCATAAGCCACATCATTAGGAAGCACATCTAAAGTAATCATATCATTCTGAGAGAGTAAAACAGATCTTTTTACAATGTTTTTTAATTCTCTCAAATTACCAGGCCAGTCATATTTTTTAAACGTATCTAACACTTCATCCGCAAAACCAACAACATGCTTATCTAATTCTATATTTGACTCTTCAAGAAAATAATTTGCAAACAACATCAAGTCTTCAATTCTATCCTTCAGTGGCGGAACCTTTATTGAAAACTCATTAAGTCTATGATACAGATCTTCTCTAAAATCGCCTTCTTTTACAGCATTACTTAGATCCTCATTTGTAGCAGCAATAACTCTGATATCTACCTCTATTTCTTTATTACTTCCTACTGGTTTAATTTTTCTCTCTTGTAATGCTCTTAATAATTGAACTTGCAATTCATAACTAAGATTTCCAATTTCATCCAAAAATAACGTTCCTCCATTTGCTGCTTCAAAATGACCCACTTTATCATTCACAGCACCCGTAAAGGAACCCTTGATATGACCAAAAAATTCACTAGAGGCAATTTCTTTAGGAATAGCACCACAGTCTACTGGAACGAAAGGTTTATCAGCTCTTTTACTCGCCTTATGAATACTACTCGCTACATATTCTTTTCCAGTACCGCTATCTCCAATTACCAATACCGACATTCTTGTGGGAGCGACTAGAGCAACGTACTCGTTTAATTTTTTAGATGCGTCGCTAATCCCTTTCACGAAAGAGTTATTAGCACTTACCTCTTTTTTTTCTTTTTTAGAAACTTCTTGTCGAACAGGCTTAGGAACATCCTTAGTAACTTTTAAAGCATTTTCTATTATCTGTAATATCTTGTCTGGATTAAATGGTTTCGACACATAATCAAAGGCACCTTGTTTAATAGCACTTACCGCCATATTAATTTCAGCATAACCTGTCATTATAACCACCTGAGTTTTTGGATTTTTTTCTCTGATATCATCTAACAGAGTGATTCCATCTCTATCTGGTAATCTTACATCTGTAAGAACGATATCAAATGTATGTTCCTGAATTTGCAAAATAGCTTCATTTCCAGAAAATGAAGTCAATACTTCATATCCTTTTTTTTGTAAAAAAGTTTTAAGCATTGTGCAAAAAGCCACATCATCTTCAACAATCAATAATTTGGACATATGAATCTCATTTAATTCTAAATGTATTATATAAAATTATATATTAAAAACATTTAATAATTCTCTACATCAAAGAAACGTAAAAAATAAAAAAGAGACCCTTGGGATTGGGTCTCTTTTTAGCACTAAACAACTTTATATCGTCTTTTGGTTGCAAAACGATATCCTTTTCTACCCCTAGATTTAAGATTTGTCGTCTGGCTTAATCCATTCGCCATTAGCGCTTGCAAATACAACTTTAGTATAGTTATCTTTACCTTTAAGGATAATTTTGTAGGTGTTATCCTTAGATATAAATGCTCTATAAATACGTAAGTTTTCAAAATCTTTAGCAGCCGCATCCTGAACCATCATAGGTAATTCTACAATTTCAATTTCAGTATACTCTTGCAGCTCATATTCGTAATCCATAAACTCCCATCCGTCATTTTCAGCCAGCTCATCCTGCGCTATCACTCCTTGTGCTGATATAATACTTACTACTATCGCGATGATCATTTGTAAATTTTTCATTTTTAATATTATTGTAAAAGCATGTTTTACGATAATATAGATAGGAATAATTGTTCCAAAAAAATAAACAAGAAGACACAATACACAAAATACTGATATACAGTGTTTTATATATTTTTGATTGAATTTAAAAACTGTAGAAATTTGTAGAATCCACATAAATGTGTAGAAATTTTACACACTTTTGATTGCTACAATATTAAAACAATGGTTTTTTACGATTCGATTTTTTAAGAGAATGCATTTTTTTGTTTTCTAAACGTTTTCTAACTGATGCTTTCGTAGGTTTAGATGACTTCCTTGATTTTGGAGTGTATAAACTAGCTTTTAAAATATCTAAAAATCTACTTATTACTAGTTCTTTGTTTTTATGTTGACTTCTTGTATCCCCACATTGAAGAATTAACTGACCTGATTTTGTAATTCTAGAAGCTAGCTTATTATAAATTTTTAATTTTTCGTCAATAGTAATCCCCTTTGAATCTTGTATATGAAAACTTAGCTCTACTTTAGTAGACACTTTATTAACATGTTGACCACCAGCGCCAGAACTTCTTACTGCTTTAAATTTTAATTCACTAAGAAGGACGGAAGTGTTCACGAAAAAAGTTTTACTTGATGTGCAGACTTCAATAAATCATTTACAGTTTTTACAGGATTAAATGTTGTAAGAGGAACTTCGACAAAAACACTAATCCAATTTGACATGGCTCCATTCCATAATCCAGGAAGTTCTAAAGCTTTCAGCACTTTACCATCTAGTGATTTAGTTGTGATAAAACCTGCATCAGGATCTACATATTTCAATAAATCAAATTTATTTCCTTTGTAATCTCTTACACCACAAACAAGATCTACTGGGTTAAAATGTGTGGCACTTTCTAATATTTCAAGCTGTCTATGATCTTCAGGATTTATTTGTGGAGTTTCTATAATTTGCAGTACTAATCTTCCATTGTCATTTTTAACCCAAAAAGGACCTCCTCCAGGTTCTCCTTCATTGATTACCATTCCGCAAACTCTAATAGGCCTATTCAAGGACTCTTTTAAGAATTGAAGCTTATATTTTTCGGAGAATTTATCAAAATCTATTGGTAATCTCACATTAAGTTGTTCTACCAAAAACTTCTTTATATCTATCAATTCGGCTTCCGATGGAGATTTTTTATCAATCGCATTCAAAATTCGAAAAGCTTCATCCTGAATTTCAATTAATTTACCTGCTAATATTTTTTTATATCCCGAGACTTCATCCTGATATTTACGAACTACAACATTATCTATATTTTTTATATAAATAATATCAGCATCTAGATCATTTAAATTTTCTATCAAAGCCCCATGACCACCAGGTCTAAAAAACAGGGAACCATCTTCCTTTCGAAAAGGCTCATTGTTTTCATCCACAGCTATGGTATCGGTTTCTGATTTTTGAAATGAATATGTAATTATAAAGTTTGTATTTGTTTTTTCTTCAACTTTTTTCTTGATCCTTTCGAATTCATCTTTAAATGCATCTAAATGCTCTTTAGAAATCGTAAAATGCAATTTCGAATCACCATTTGTATTTTTATTATAGCCTGCTGCTTCATATAGATGCTCTTCAAACGAAGTAGAAATACTATCTGGATATTTATGGAAAGGTAGTAGTCCTTTGGGATAAGATCCAAAATTCAATCCTTTCTCTTTAAGCATCATTTCTACAAAAATATGAAGCTGTCTACCTTCAGAAAGAGATTCAAAATTAGGATAGGAGCTTTTCACTTTCTTCATTACCGTCTCATAAAAAGGGAACTTTTCTAATCCTATCAGGAATAACCGTATTGCATTCGCCTTTTCATGATTGGTATAAGAGTTCAAACTTTCTTTTCGATATTCATAATTATCGAGAAATTTAAACAGTTCTTTGAACATTCTAGTTGCTGCTCCAGAAGCAGGAACAAACTTGGTTGTCTCTAAATCAGAAGATCTAGATTCGTACAATTTGGTTAATTCTGTTTGGTAATGCTCAGAAAACTTCAAAATACCATTATCCAAACTTGCCGCACTTCTTAAAGCAACAAAGGGAATTTCATTTTTAAAGGTTTCTATTTGTGATAAAACTTTTTCAACGGTTAATCTTTTAGAAGTAATAAGCTTAATATCTTTATCCGTAATATTCACGTTCCTATTGGTTAATTTAATTAATATGAAGGTTTTAAAACTACTCATAAAACAAGTAAAGTCATTTAAACACACATCCTACCACCCCTATTCATTACAAACTAACTTGTTTTATACTCGCAAGAGTTTTCAATATAAGTTAAAAGATATGAACCTTATATTTTTTTTGTAAAAAAATTATTCAAAGGATGAAAATTCCCTCTTTTTACTAGTTATTAAGAGTTATACAACTTAAAAACTAACCATAAGGCAATGCATACACACAAGTAAACCCTTCAAACTCTAGAAAAGTAATATCATAATGACTGATTTTTTCTTGGTAATGAATGCTTCCTGTAGTAAATGGCATATCAAAATTAAACGGAGTAATGTGAATATGTTGCTCGAAACTCAAACCAGCCGTTCCATATAACTTATACAAGGATTCTTTTGCTCCCCAAATAACAGTTAAAGCTCTGATTTTATCTTCCTGAAATTGATTGACAAATTCTTGTTCTGATTCTACAAACTTATGAGCAATTCGAACAATTTTATCTCTTTGTTTTTCTATATCAATTCCAACCAGTTTATCACTTACAATAATACCAGCATATTCGTAAGAATGTGTAATAGAAATTTGTTTTCCATCTTTTAAGTGTGGTTTTCCAAAATCATCGTAAAATAAGTCGTAATCCGTATATCCAAAAATAGCCAACAGATGCCGAACACTCATAAATCCTCTCCTATGTAGATCAGATTTCATATTATCTACTCTTTGTCTACAATGATCTGTTAATTCAATCCCTTCAGACAGCTCTTCAAAAGATTCTTCTATCTTCCAAATCAATATATTAGTGGTTTCATCTACTGTTATAGTTTTGTAAAGAGGCATGCGAATTCTTAAAGTTATTATGTACCTTTGCAAACTGAAAATCGAGAACTACAATCTTGATTTCAGGGAAACGAATTTAGAATAATTTGGTGCGAAATACTAAAATATTGCACTTCATAACTATAAAACGACTATTATGAGTACCAAAACAGTACCTTATGTTCCTTACAAAGTTAAAGACATTTCATTAGCTGCTTGGGGAAGAAAAGAAATCGAACTAGCAGAAGCAGAAATGCCAGGTCTTATGTCTTTGAGAGAAGAATATAAAGACGAGCAACCTCTTAAAGGAGCTCGTATTGCTGGTTGTCTTCATATGACCATACAAACTGCTGTATTAATAGAAACACTACAAGCTCTTGGAGCCGAAGTTACTTGGAGTTCTTGTAATATATTCTCTACTCAGGATCAAGCAGCTGCAGCAATAGCAGATGCCGGAATACCAGTTTACGCTTGGAAAGGTATGAATGAAGAAGAGTTTGATTGGTGTATTGAACAAACTCTATTTTTTGGAGAAGATCGTAAGCCATTAAATATGATCCTTGATGATGGTGGAGATTTAACAAACATGGTATTAGATAAATATCCTGAATTAGTAGATGGTATCAAAGGGCTTTCTGAAGAGACTACAACAGGAGTTCACCGTTTATACGAAAGAATGAAAAACGGAACTTTACCAATGCCAGCAATCAATGTAAATGACTCTGTTACCAAATCTAAATTTGATAACAAATACGGATGTAAAGAGAGTGCCGTTGATGCGATCAGAAGAGCAACAGATGTAATGTTAGCTGGTAAGCGCGTAGTGGTTTGTGGTTATGGTGATGTTGGTAAAGGAACTGCTGCTTCTTTTAGAGGAGCTGGTTCTATTGTAACTGTAACAGAGATCGATCCAATTTGTGCTTTACAAGCAGCAATGGATGGTTTTGAAGTTAAGAAACTAGAAACAGTAATTGGAAATGCAGATATCGTCATTACTACTACAGGTAATAAAGATATCGTACAAGGACAGCATTTCGAAGCACTAAAAGACAAGGCAATTGTATGTAATATCGGACATTTTGATAATGAAATCGATATGGCTTGGTTAAACAAAAACTACGGAAATACTAAAGACACTATCAAACCTCAGGTAGACAAATACAATATTAACGGTAATGATGTTATCATTCTTGCTGAAGGTCGTTTGGTAAACTTAGGATGTGCAACAGGTCACCCTAGTTTTGTAATGAGTAATTCTTTTACAAACCAAACCTTAGCACAAATTGAGCTTTGGAAAAACAGTGAGAGTTACAAGAATGAAGTATATATGTTACCAAAACATTTGGATGAAAAAGTAGCTAAACTTCACTTAGCAAAAATCGGAGTAGAATTAACAGAATTACGAAAAGATCAAGCTGAGTATATCGGAGTAACTGTAGAAGGTCCATTTAAGCCTGAGCATTACAGATACTAAAATAGAGCGCGATGCCGCTAGATTTTTAGAMCGCTTCGCTTTTAGATATTAGATAGAACCCTCACCAAAAAGTGAGGGTTTTCTTTTTTTATATATTTAATTAATTATAAAAATCCCACAAGTTGATAAAATTTCAACTGATGATAAATCTACTCCAGCATATTACTTAAATAGGATTTATAGTCTAAAATTATTTCTTATTTCCGTTTTCGGAAAATATAACTCATCCATACTGGGTCATTTTCTTCGGACACCACAGATTGGCGGTCTACAAACTCCCAATTGGCAGCATTCATATAGCTTAACAAATCTGATGTCCCATCTAAATCTTCAATTTCTTTGATGGTAATTTTTTTACCTTCTAAAGATTTCTGCTCTTGTACCTTTATTCTTTTTACTCTTCCGCTATTGTTAGCTTTTTGAACAACAATGATTTCTAAATAATCATATTTTGGTATTTCTTGAGACATTACTGCGTTTGACATTAAAAGAAAAACAAAACAAGATAACACTCGGCTTATTAGTAATTTCATAAAATTTAGATTTAAAAGAAGTATGATTCAAATAAAAAGCCCTTTTCAAGTTCATTTGAAAAGGGCTTCATCTTTATTACAAAGGAAAATATTCTTATGCTTCAAAAGGAACTATAGAAACATAAGATTTATTATCTTTTTTCTTAGTGAATTTTACTACACCGTCAACTTTAGCGTGTAGCGTATGATCTTTACCAGCGTATACATTTTCACCTGGTTTATGCGCTGTACCTCTTTGTCTTACAATGATGTTACCAGCTACGGCAGCTTGTCCACCAAAAATCTTAACACCTAATCGTTTCGATTCTGATTCTCTACCATTCTTCGAACTACCAACTCCTTTTTTATGAGCCATAATTTCTAGGTTTTATTATGTTAAACTTAAAATTGAATGTAGCTATTAAGCCTTACCACCATCCAATTCGTCTTGCCATTTCTTTAATTCATCCCACTTACCTTCAGCAGCTAATTTTGCTTGCTCAGGCCAAGTGTCAGTTACGTGGTTACCACGTACACCTGCTATAATTTCTGAGATCTTAGCAGCATCTGTTTTTGCTAAATCAGCAAAAGTAGCGATACCTGCTTCTACCAATGTAGATGCAATTTTTGGTCCAATACCTTCAATCTTTTTAAGATCATCAGCTTTTGCTGCTTTTTTAGGAGCAGCTTTCTTTGGTGCTTCTGCTTTTTTCTCTACTTTCTCAGCTTTAGCCTTCGGCTCAGCTTTCTTAGTTTCTTTCTTTGGAGCAGCTTTTTTAGCTCCAGAAGCAACAATACTTTCAATTACGATTTCAGTAAGAGATTGACGGTGACYATTTTTCACACGGTAACCTTTACGTCTCTTTTTCTTGAAAACAATAACTTTATCACCTCTTAGGTGTCTTGTGATTTTTGCTCCAACTTGAGCTCCATCTATAGCCGGGGCGCCTAAAGTAACATTATCTCCATCTGCTGTTAGAAGAACTTTATCGAAAGAAACTTTATCTCCTTCTTCTCCTGCTAAACGATGAACAAAAACTTTTTGGTCTTTCGCAACTTTAAATTGCTGCCCTGCTATCTCTACAATTGCGTACATAGCGTAACGTTTAATTAATTTTTTATATAAAAAGAACAACCGCCTATTAAATAAGCGGATGCAAATATACTGCTAATTAATTAACTGACAAATATTTTACGCCTCAATAGGATGAGAATTATGCTTTTTCTTAATATTCCAACTTTCTTTAAATAATTGCATAAAGGACAAGGTAAGTACAAATGTTGTTGCAAATCCCATAATAGCTGCCACGAACACCACTATTCCCACACCAACATGATAATGAGAACTCCAATTAGCCAACATTTCTGGAAGGAAACTAGTATTGATATTAGTAACATATATAGCGAAGAAAATTGTAAAAATTAAAGTAGCATTAAAACCCGTAAATAGACCTGCCATAAATCCTTTTTGGTATTCAAAAGCACTTCCTTTTTCTAGTTTATAATCTCTCATAGCTCTGTATAAACCAAAGGCTACTATAAAACCATTACCCAAGCTAAAAGCGGGATTGGTCTGTACACCAAATAGTGATAAAATTAAAAAATATGCAACTAGTCCAATCGCAATCAGAACACCATACTTTACAGGAATTGTAGACTTTTTCATAATTTTCTTGTTTGGATTTAACAGAAATTTATGAATAATTGTCGGTTTTCAGGCTTAAAAAACTGTTAATTTATTAAAAACTAACTATTTACACCACTCAAATTCTTAATTCGTTAAAATCGCTGCAAAATGCGATCTTTGCATACAAATTCAATAAAAATTGTTATAAATGAAAACTAAACTTTACACAATTGCTTGTGGACTCTTGATGGCTATCTCAGGAAGTGCACAAGAAGTAGAATTTACAGAGTATGATCTAGATAATGGTCTGCACGTAATTCTACATCAAGAAAATAAAGCACCTGTTGTAACAGTAGGTGTTATGTATCATGTTGGCGCTAAAGACGAAGAAACCGGAAGAACCGGATTTGCTCACTTTTTTGAACACCTATTATTTGAAGGAACTAAAAACATAGAAAGAGGAAAATGGTTCGATATTGTTTCTGCTAATGGTGGAAGAAACAATGCCAACACTACACAAGACAGAACCTACTATTATGAGACACTACCTTCAAACAATTTAGAATTAGGATTATGGATGGAATCTGAACGCATGTTACATCCTGTGATTAATAAAATAGGTGTCGACACTCAAAATGAGGTTGTAAAAGAAGAAAAAAGACAGCGTATTGATAATGCGCCTTACGGAAAGATCATCTATAGAACTGGAATCAATAAATACATCTTCAAAAAGCACCCTTATGGCCAATCTGTGATCGGAAGTATGGAAGATCTAGATGCAGCAAAGCTTGACGAATTTATTGCATTTAACAAAAAATTCTATAATCCAAACAATGCAACTTTAGTAGTAGCAGGAGATATTCAGATTGAAGATACTAAGAAAATGATTGCTGATTATTTTGGGCCAATCAAAAACACTGGAGACAAAATAACAAGAACTATAATCAAAGAAGATCCTATTACTACAGAGATCAAAGCAACAGAGAAAGATGCAAACATCCAAATTCCTGCAAAAGTATTAGTATACAGAACACCAAAACAAACTGATAAAGATGCCTATGTATTGAACTACATATCAACAATACTAACTGGTGGAAACAGTTCCAGAATGTATAAAAATATGGTAGAAGATAAAAAAATGGCTTTGCAGGTACTTGCATTTACAGATGCACAAGAAGACTATGGAACATATATCATGGGAGCTTTACCACTTGGAAATGTTAGTTTAGATAAGCTGCAAGCAGAAATGGATGCTGAAATTGAAAAATTACAAAATGAATTAATCTCTGAAAGAGAATTTGAAAAACTTCAGAATCAATTCGAAAATAACTTCGTGAATTCTAATTCAAGTATTGAAGGGATTGCAAATTCTCTAGCAAGATACAATATGTTATTAGGTGATACTAATCTTATCAATAAGGAAATCGACATCTACAGATCTATTACAAGAGAAGACATCCAGAACGTTGCCAAAAAATACTTGAACAAAAATCAACGTCTTAATCTTGACTATTTACCAGAGTCAAGCAAATAATAAAAAAGAATATTACGATGAAAAAACATATAATCTTTATCATAGCATTTGTATTGATCGCGGTAAGTGCACAAGCACAAATAGATCGGTCTAAAATGCCAAAATCAGGACCAACTCCTGTGATCAAATTAGGAGAACCCTATACCTTTAAAATGGGTAACGGCTTAACGGTTCTTGTTGTTGAAAACAAAAAACTACCAAGAATAACAGTTAGTTTATCTCTAGACAACCCTCCTAATGCAGAGGGAAACAAAGCAGGAATCGAAGCAATTGCTTCAGAAATGATGGGAAAAGGAACCAAAAACATCAGTAAAGATGTTTTTAATGAAGAAGTTGATTTTCTAGGAGCTTTTGTAAATGTTGGAGCTTCTGGTGGTTTTGCACAATCATTATCAAAGTATTCGGATCGAATCATTGAATTATTCGCTGACGCTTCTTTAAATCCAAATTTTACTCAAGAAGAATTAGATTTGGAGAAAAAGAAACTTATCGAAGGTATTAAGTCTGGAGAAAATAGCGCAGAAGCTGTTGCCAGTAGAGTACGAAGTGTATTAGCCTATGGAAAAAATCATCCTGCAGGAGAATATACAACTGAAAAAACAGTAAACAACATTACACTTGCTGACGTTGAGACCTATTATAGAAAAAACTTTGTTCCGTCTAACGCTTACATGGTAATCAGTGGAGATATTAGTAATGACAAAGCAAAAGAGCTCGTAGAAAAACATTTTACCTCTTGGACTTCTGGAAAAGCACCATCTTTTGGCATTCCTGATGTAAAAGATGCACAGTACAGACAAATTAACTTCATAGATATGCCGAATGCTGTGCAAACAGAAATGGCTGTAATGAATATTTCTGATCTTAAAATGGCAGATGAAGATCATCATGCTGCTTTAGTGACAAACTATATTCTTGGAGGATCTTTTGGTAGTTATGTAAACATGAACCTTAGAGAAGAGCATGGATATACGTATGGAGCAAGATCAACAATGCCGAGAAACAAAAACTTCAAGACGGCATTTAGAGTTACTGCCAAAGTAAGAAACATGGTTACTGATAGCGCTGTAGTAGAAACTCTTAAAGAGATCAAAAGAATCAGAACTGAAGATGTAGATGAGGAAGTATTAAAAAATGCAAAAGCAAAATTCTTAGGTAACTTCATTTTAGCATCTGAAAACGATAGAACCATCGCTTCAAGAAGTATTGATATCAAAACTCAAAATCTTCCAAAGGATTTCTACGAAACGTTTATTGCCAAAATTAATGCTGTAAGCAAAGATGACATTAAGAGAATTGCTAACAAGTATTTTAATTTAGATAAAGCAAGAATTGTATTAGTAGGCAAAGGAAGTGATGTTCTTGAAAACTTAGAAAAAATTCAGTTTGAAGGAAAGAAAATTCCAATTCTATATTTTGATAAATATGGAAATAAAGCTGAAAAACCTGAATACAATGCTGCAATACCTGAAGGAGTAACTGCACAATCAGTTTTTGACACTTATTTTAAAGCTATTGGAGGAAAAGACAAGCTAGAAGCAGTTACTTCTACCTTTACTTCTGCTCAAGCATCTATGGGTGGAGCTACACTGGATATGACCCTTAAAACCACTTCTAAAAACCAAATGCTTACGAACATATTATTTGGAGGAAATTCTGTAAGTAAAAATGTTTTTGATGGAACTAAAGGATATGCAATGGCGCAAGGTCAAAAAATTGATTTTACTGAAGCTCAGATAGCAGATACTAAAAAGAGTTCCTATCCATTTCCAGAATTAAAAAGTAAAGATGCTACTCTAGAAGGAATAGAGCCTTATGAAAATGGGAAAGCGTATAAATTAAAAATGAGTGATAAAAAGACCTCATTCTTTGATACTGAAACGGGACTTAAAATAAAAGATATCGTTATACAAGAACAAGGAGGGCAAAAAGTATCTTCTACAATATCATACAGCAATTATAAGGAAGTAAATGGTATTAAATTTCCACATACTATCTCTATCGCTGCTGGTCCTCAAAAATTTGATTTTAACGTATCTTCAGTTAAAATTAACGAAGGTGTAACAGATGAAGATTTTAAATAAGAGTTAACTCTTATCAATATAACCATAAAGGTTCGTAGTAATACGGACCTTTATTTTTTTCTGTTGGCAATATATACTCCCAAAATAATAACTCCTGCTGCTAGTACCTGATAAAAAGAAAATTCCTCTCCATCTAATAATCCCCACATTAATGCTACAATCGGTATCGTATACGTAACAGAAGTGGCAAAAACAGGACTGCTAATTTGCACCAACTTATTAAACAATACTTTTGCTATTCCAGTACCTACAACGGCAAGAATAGAAATATATATCAAACTTGTATGTACTTCTGGGCTCTGAATTACTTTAGTTTCAAAGAAATCGGAATAATATAAAACGATTAAAGAAGGAATAACCAATACAATAAAATTACCATTAGCAATTGCCATTGGCGAAATCTGTTGCATATATCGTTTGATAATGTTCACATTAGTAGCATAACAAACTGATGAACATAGTACCAAACCTGCATACCAATAATTCTGGTTCGGGTTTACAGAAGCTCCTTCGAATATAAGCGCCAAACAACCTATTAATCCAATAATGACTCCAATAAGTTGATTTCTACTAAATCGAATAGAAAATAGGAGTACTCCTAATATTAATGTCACTAAAGGAGTTGTAGAGTTAAGAACAGATGCAATACCACTGTCTATTTCCGTTTCAGCAAAAGCAAAAAGAAATGCTGGAATAAATGTTCCTAAAAACCCAGAAATTACTATCCATTTCCATTCTTCCTTTTTGATGGTTTTCATACTTCGAAAACCTATCAAGAACAAAAATACCGCTGCAAACAATGTTCTCAATGCTCCTAATTGCAAAGGTGTTAGGCCAATCAAAGATTTCTTGATTAGAATAAAAGAGCTACCCCATACAAGCGATAATATCGCCAGATATATCCATTTAAGCTTTGTTTGTTGCATTGGTAATTAATAAGCTGCAAAAATCAATAAAATAAATAAGCAATAATTGGGAAATTAGAAAAATTAACGAACGTTTAGCGTTATTCTTTCCACTGCACAGTCTCCATAAAATGAATCACATCATTTCTTAGATATTTAACCGCTGGCAGAATAGAATCATAGTTAGGTTTTACTTTAAAATAAACAGAACCGGACACAAAATTCCGAACACTATCTGTTAAGTAAAACTGGCAAGAAGAGGCTGCATTACCCGTTACTTCATATATTCTTCCATAGACTTTTTTTTCAGGATACACAAAATCCTTTGGCTGTATCGCATCTGCTTTTATAAAGTGTTCTTGAGTAAGATTTTGCGCATCTCTTAACAACGAATCCAGATTTTTATCGATGTTATAGTAAGACAAATAGATCGTCGCTTTTAACTGTGGATATTCTATATTATACCAACATTCTTTTTGATTCCTTGCTTTTTGGAAACTTGCAATGCTATTTTTCTCAAATGAATAGGAGCAGTCTAATGATGCTTGTTCATACTTGGGAGAAGGATACGATAAACGCAACATTGCTTTTGGTTTTGGCAATGTATCACCTCCACAAGAATATAGCACACTAAAAGTTATAGCGGTCAAAAATATGTATATCCTACTCTTCTTCATTAATGGTTAATTTTATCCTTTTAATCCGTTTGTTATCTAAAGATTCTATTTTAAAAACATATTGTTGCAGTGTGATCATATCATTTCGTTTTGGAAAACTACCTGAAATTTCTAATAACAATCCTGCAACTGTTTCAGCATCTCCTTTTTTATTTTCAAAAATAGTATTGTCTTCTAACTTTAAGACTTTGTAAAAATCTTTTAAAGAGGTCCTTCCTTCAAAAACATAATTACGATCATCCAGCTTAGAAAAAACCAGATCTTCATCATCAAACTCGTCACTAATATCACCTACTATTTCTTCAATAATATCTTCTAAAGAAATTAATCCACTGGTGCCGCCATATTCATCTACCACAATTGCCAAATGATTCTTTTTATTCTTAAAATCGTTTAGCAAATCATCTAACTTTTTATTTTCAGGAACAAAATATGGATCCCTTACCAGACTAACCCAATCAAAGTTTTTTTGATTGATATAAGGTAACAAATCTTTTACATACAAAATTCCGATTACCTTATCGATACTTTCTTCATAAACTGGAATGCGAGAATATCCTTGTGCTATGATCTCAGGCATCACCTCTGCATATTTCCTGTCTTTATTTAATGCAAAAATATCGATCCTCGGTTTCATTACCTGTTTTGTATCAGTATTACCAAAGGATACAATCCCTTCTAGGATTTTCTTTTCTTCGGAAGTAGTATCTGTATCAGAAGTTAATTCTAAGGCTTGCGATAACTGATCCACACTAATATTGGATTTTTGCTTACCTAATTTATTATGAATTCGCATCGTAACACTGCGCATTGGCAAACTAATAGGTATAATAACCCAATCCAGAAATCGCAATGGGCGCGCCATAAAATTTGCAAATTTCACCTTGTTTCTACTCGCATATATTTTTGGTAATATTTCTCCAAACAATAAGATTAAAAAGGCTACCAAAATCACTTCCACCACAAATCTAACATCGATCCACATTGCCCAAGGAATTATAAGATCATCAAGACCTTTAAAATAAACTTCTCCTAAAGCATCAAAAAGTAGCACAATGGCGATATTAATAAAGTTATTAGCCACCAAAATGGTAGCCAACAATTTTTTGGGTTTACTGAGTAATTTCGAAATAATTTTTTGGTGTACTGTTTCTTCTTCGCCTTCTGTTTTTAGGTCTGAAGGAGTTAACGAAAACAGTGAGACCTCACTACCAGAAATTAGGGCAGAACATATTAATAGCATCACAAGAACAATCAGATTGATTGCCTGCATAGAGTCGAAAGTTGCTAAAACAATAAATAACGGTTCAGGATCAGGATCCAAATTATAGCAGTTTAGTTAAACATATTAAAACGGAAGATCATCTTCTTCCATATCTGATGGTGAAGATGAAACCGATTGTGGTGTACTAACTGATGGAGTATTACCCATAGTTGGTTGTTGTTTTTCTGGAACTATTTCAGCGTGCTGACCTTCAGTTTTAGGAGTTAAAAATGTAAAATCGGTACACTGTATTTCGGTACTATATCGATCTTTTCCTTGTTCGTCTTGCCATTTTCTGGTTTTAAGACGTCCTTCAATATATACCTTATCTCCTTTTTTTAAATACTTTTCGCAGATCTCTGCAGCTTTATTACGTACCACAATATTATGCCACTCTGTAGAAGTAACTCTTTCTCCTGTGGTTTTATTTACATAAGAATCATTAGTTGCCAGTGGAAATCTACCAATACAGTTCCCTCCTTCAAAATAATGCATCTTCACTTCATCACCTGTATGGCCAATCAGCATTACCTTATTCAACGTTCCAGACATACTCTTTATTATTAGTTATAGTAAATGTAATAAAAAAGCATCATACCTTAAAAAAGGAATCTATAAAATTACCTAATAATATAGGAACGGGATATTCTTTGATTTCATCAATAGGCACCAACTTAGATCCTTCATCTATTTTAGGGATTTCATCTGTCCTTATTATATAGAATCTTGTGTACAGATGTTGGTGTGATAGTTTATGGACGGTAAACTCTTCTTTATAAACAGAAATGTCATAAGAAACCTCTCCAACAATATCTTTTACAATTGAATGCTTTGTGATATATTCCAGATCCACATCCTTATCGCTTTCTATAAGTGGAAATTCATATAAATTTTGCCATATACCTTTACCTGTTCTTTGTCTTATAATAGTCTGTCGATCGTTTACCGAGAAAATCAAATAATTAAAATAGCGCTTCTTAACTTTGAGTTTTTTCAATTTCACTGGCAAAGAGGTAACTGTTCCTTTTTGTAAAGATTCACAACTTTCATTTAAAGGACACACTATACAATAAGGATTTTGTGGTTTACATTGTAGCGCCCCAAATTCCATGATTGCCTGATTGTAGGTTGCCGGTTGTTCTGGATCAATAACCTGAATAGCCATTTTTTTAAACTCCTTAATTCCTTCAGTACTATTAATAGGAGTGCTAATATTAAAGTACCTAGATAAAACTCTGTATACATTTCCATCTACTACAGGTACCACTTCATCATAACATATAGAAGCAATAGCACTTGCCGTATAATCACCAACACCTTTTAATTGCAATAAATCTTTATATGAAGTTGGGAAAACACCGTTAAGATCATTGGCTACATACTTTGCAGTAGTGTGTAAATTTCTTGCTCTGGAATAATACCCTAAACCTTGCCATAATTTTAGCACTTGTTCCTCATCTGCATCTGCTAAATCAAAAACAGTTGGATATTGCTCTGTAAAAGCCAAATAATAAGGTAATCCTTGAGCAACTCGAGTCTGTTGCAAGATAATTTCGCTCAACCAAATGCGATATGGATCGGTAGTTTCTCGCCAAGGCATTGATCTTTTGTTTTGTAAGTACCACGAAATGAGTTTTTTAGAAAAAATCATAAGAAAATCATAAGTTTTGCAAAATTAAACCTTTAAAAGATGATAATTTCATCTTAAGTATTGATATTTTGGATTTTAAATTGCTATATTTGCCCCCTTGAAAATTTAAAAACCCCTAAATAGGTAATATAATGACTAAAGCAGATATTGTAGCAAAAATTTCAGAAAAATTAGGAATTGAAAAAGGAGATGTTCAGGCAACTGTTGAAACATTCATGGAAGAAGTAAAGAGTTCTTTAGAGAGTGGAGACAACGTTTACTTAAGAGGATTTGGAAGCTTCATCATCAAAACGAGAGCTGAAAAAACTGGACGTAACATTTCTAAAAACACTACAATCAAAATACCTGCACACAATATTCCTGCATTTAAGCCAGCGAAAGTATTTGTAGAAGGTGTGAAAACTAACGTAGAAGTTAAGTAAAAAATTAATAATCAATAAATTGACACACTATGCCAAGTGGTAAAAAACGTAAAAGACACAAGGTAGCTACGCACAAGCGTAAAAAAAGAAGAAGAGCTAATCGCCATAAGAAAAAGTAGTTTTCTAACTACTTTTTCTGGTATTAAGAATGTTCTTTGAAATCGAAATAGAGTTTCTTATATCACTACCTTTATAAGACTTTGTTTCAACGGAATTATTAAAAATTCCTGTGAAAAAATTTGTTTAATCCATTCGCCTCGGCGAATAAAAATCTAATCAGAGTGAACAAAGAATTGATCATTAGATCTGGTTCCTCTACAGATTTTGCCTTATTAAAGGATGGAAAACTAATTGAATTACATAAGGAAGAAGACGACAGTAATTTTTCGGTAGGTGATATTTTTATTGCCAAAATTCGTAAAGCTGTTCCAGGTCTAAACGCTGCATTTGTAAATGTAGGATATGAAAAAGATGCATTCTTGCATTATCATGATCTGGGTCCTCAAGTATCTTCTTTATTAAAATTCATTAAACGTGTAAGCACAGGTAAAGTAAAAGATTATTCTCTTAAGAATTTTTCTTTTGAGAACGATATTGATAAACACGGAGTTATAACCGACGTGTTAAAGTCAAATCAATCGCTATTGGTACAAATAGTAAAAGAACCTATTTCTACAAAAGGCCCTCGAATTAGTTCAGAACTTTCGATTGCTGGTAGATATATTGTTTTAGTACCTTTTTCTAACCGAGTTTCTATTTCTCAAAAAATAGAATCTTCAGAAGAAAAAGAACGTCTGAAAAGACTTGTTAAAAGTATTAAACCAAAAGGATTCGGAATTATTGTCCGTACTGTAGCGGAAGGCAAAAAAGTAGCAGAGCTAGATAGAGATTTGCAAAACTTGATGGACCGATGGGAGTCTATGTGTAAGAAATTATACAAAGCACACCATCCATCAAAAATTTTAGGTGAAATGAATCGAGCATCTTCGATATTAAGAGATGTTTTTAATGATACCTTCACCTCTATTGTTGTAGATGAACAAGATCTCTACAACCAAATTAAGGAGTATCTGCAAGAAATTGCACCAAAAAAAGAATCAATTGTAAAGTTACACACGTCTAAAGTACCTGTTTTTGAGAAATATGGTATCGAAAGACAAATTAAAACCAGTTTTGGTAAAACGGTATCCATGAGTAAGGGAGCCTATTTGGTAATTGAACACACTGAAGCAATGCATGTTATTGACGTAAACAGTGGTAACCGATCTAATAAAGCCAAAAACCAAGAAGACACTGCACTAGAAGTCAACCTAATCAGTGCAACCGAAGTTGCTCGCCAACTACGTCTAAGAGATATGGGAGGTATTATCGTAGTCGATTTTATAGATATGAATAATGCCGATAACCGCAGAACACTCTTCAACCACTTACGAGAAGAGATGAAAGACGACAGGGCGAAGCATAAAATTTTACCGCCAAGTAAGTTTGGCTTGATTCAAATTACGCGACAACGCGTTCGACCAGAAATGAATATCAAAACCCGTGAGGAAAATCCTAACGGAGGAAATGGCGAAGTTGAGGCGCCCATAGTTTTAGTAGATAAAATAAAGGTCGATTTAGAAAAATTAATTAAAAAAGATCATAAAAAGATAACGCTAAGCACGCATCCTTTTATTGCAGCTTTTTTAACTAAAGGATTTCCATCCGCCCGATCCAAATGGTTTTTTGACCATAAACGATGGGTAAAAATTATACCTAGAGACGCTTACACGTATTTAGAATATCATTTCCATGATCAAGATGGAGAAGTGATAAAATAAATAATCCAAACCCAGTTTACTATAGTAGGCTGGGTTTTTTTATACACTTTGTTTAGATATTCGTAGCGAATACAATTAACCTATTGCTGAGGGCTGAGGTTCTCGAAGCCCAACACCCAACTCCTGACACTTAAAAACCCTCTCCAAAAAAATATTTCAAAAAAATCCAAAAATCATGGTAACACTTACTCTATAAATGACACATAGTAATACAGGGGAGTTTTCTTTCAAACATTCTCCTAAAGAAAAACAAAAAAAGTATAGTAAATAAATCAGTGAATTTTATGAGAAACATTGTAAAGTGTCTCACACTCTTTTTGATGGTAGTGAGATTTGGGTATGCGCAATTAGTAGATGATGGCAACGCTTCTTCGGCATTTGATTACAGTGCAGAATTAGCAAGAAACATATCCATTCCTAATGCACCAGAAGCAGAAGCTTTTGTAAAATACGGAGATATTCCCTTAAATCATTTCACCGGTACTCCTTCTATTTCAGTACCTATCTGTCAAGTAGCTGGTAAACGTTTTTCGCTTCCTATCAGTATGACTTATGATGCCTCAGGAATCAAAGTCAATCAATTAGCTACCAATGTAGGATTGGGTTGGAACCTGAATTACGGAGGTGTCGTTTCCAGACAAGTTCAAGGATTACCAGATCAATCTTCTGGGTCTTATGTACATATCACAAATCCATCTACAAGAGATGCATTAGAAGTATTGTATAACAGTCCACAGATGACTAGTTATGATAATTTACAAGATTTGGCGCTGGCAGAATCCTTCATGGAGAATTACAACCTCAATAATATCGATACACAAGCGGATACGTTTAGCTTTTCGATTAATGGCTTATCCGGCACGATTGCTATCAATTATGATGTTACTGAAAACGGAAAATATCAAGTGTTCTGTATCGAAGATCCTACTATAAAAATTGATTACACTATTACTGGAACCACTCAACCAGAAATTACCTCTTGGATCCTTACTGATACCCAAGGAACTATCTATACGTTTGCTAAAAAAGAATATACCGAAAGCCAATATAGTACTTCTCAGAATGAATATGTCTCAGAATATGTATCCTCTTGGTATATTTCTGATATCAAGACAGCAGATACAGAAGATCATATCACATTTGCATATGATGCCGGACAATATTACACTCAGGAAGTGCCTCTTCCCGTACAAACTATGCAAGAAATCTATTATCATCCTGTAGTAAATAATACTAGATATTCTTCTGAAATAAGTCAGCATAGTCAAACACTCTACAAAATAAAACAGTTCAATCTTTTAGCAATCTATCATAATAACAAACAAATTGTAGCACTACAACATGCGCTTTCCAGACAAGATTTACCAGGAAGATCAGCTATTACCGGCATAGACGTATTCAATACCGTGGGACAAAGGATAAAAGATTTTGACTTTAACTATTCTTACTTTACTGCTACCACTAATGGAAGTAGTTTTGGAAATAAACGTTTAAAATTAGATGAGATTAGAGAAGTAAATGCTGTGGATAACACTCAAGATAAAGTACATAGTTTTGAATATCACAATCCTAACAGCTTACCTCATATTGCCAGTGGAGGCGCTGATCTATGGGGATATCAGAACGGAAGTAATAGCAATAGTATTGTTGATTATTACAACGCGAAAGCTTTAGGTAATTCTATAAAATACAATGAACAATACGGAATCTCACCTGTAGATTTAAGCTATTCTGGAGCAAATCGTTCTGCTCTTCTCTCTAGTGCAATCAATGGAACCTTGAAAAAGATTACCTATCCTACTGGTGGAAGTAGCACATTTACCTATGGATTGCACCAAGGACCAAAACTACAAGGAGCAAATGGAACTTTCACTAATTACTTTAGTGTGCAAGGAGGTAGTAACAGTCACGTTACCGAAGATGTTGCTACTTGTAATAATGATGATCTTGGACAATTTTACAATTTACAAAATGCAGTAAAAGAAGGTTTTACCATTGATGATAACAATAAGAACAAGCCTATCGTATTTGATATTGAGTATACAAGCAACAATGGTGGTGTCAACAATAATGAAGTTCGGTTTATAGCAATTTATAAATCTAGATTTGGAACGGGATGTGAAACCAGATTATGTCCAGATAGTGGATTACAACCCAATGGATGTTCTATTAGGGTACCGAATGACACTTATGAATATTGTGATAATGGATTTCCCGCCAAATCTTATTGTGAGCTTATTGGAATGGGACCTAATCATCCTGATGTGATGTATATGTCTTCCAATCCAGGAGCAGATGTTACGCTAACACTTCCCAAAGGAGATTATAGAGTTTTAATGGTAAATGGAAGACCTGATTCTTCTTTAAGAATCACCTATAGCCTGATTAGAGAAAATGCCGTTCCTATAAAAAACGAAGTCGGTGGGTTACGATTATTAAAAACCGAAAGCAGACCAAATAGCAGTGCAACTCCTATTACCAATTATTATTATTATGATACCATTGCCGAAGATCAAGCTGTAACATTAGATATGATGAATAATCAAACTACATCTTCTGGAATCATTCATCAAAAGCTTGTTTTTTCTAAAAAGCAAAAACATACAGGAAGATTTTCTCGTGTAAATCCATTAGGCTGTGGTGGAGGATCAAACTTAGGAGGTGGATCTAGTACCGAATATGTAGATGGAGACATTTTCACCTTTTATAGTAGTAATCTGGCTCCTAAAACCAAACATAATATTACCTATTCGAATGTATCTGAAGTTCGCTTTAGAGGAACCATATATGAAGGACATACTACCTATACATTTTATAATCAGGATGAAGGATTTACACAAGAAAACAGACCCTTTTATACAAGATATCATCTCAATGGGAAAGTAAAAACAACAACCCATTATAATGATCAGAAAAGCATAGTTCAGCAAACTACACAAAACTATACACAACAAGCACTTGACACAAATATGCCATTAAATGGACTATTTATGATGCCTGTGGATATTTATCACAAAGCTTGCGTGACAACACAATCAAGTCAAGGTAATTACTCATTACTTGTATATGGAATAACCGGTGAGGCTAGTTGTAATCTTTATCCTTGCGTAGGAGGTGTTGTAAAACCAATGAACACCTATTTCGCCAATAATTATCGTTTCACTCCTGTATGGACACGATTGGAAGAAACTATCGACAAGCAGTTTTTTGATGATCAAATTCTAGAGAAGAAAACCAATTACTTCTATGATAATGCTACTCATAAACAACTCACCAGAACAGAGACGATTCAAAATAATGGAGAGATCACCATCTCTAAATTGTATTATCCACAAGATAGATCGCAGTTAGGAACCTTAAGTACTAATGCTAATAAAGCCATTGATAAGATGATCACTACCCATCGTATCGGGATGCCTTTGCAAGTAGAGGCTTATTCCAAACGAGGAAGTACAACTTCTTTACTTTCTAAACAACGAACCGATTATCGATTGTGGGGAAATGCAAAAAAGATATTTCCAGAGTTTGTATAYACGGCCAAAGGAACAGCAGCTCTTGAAAAACGAATGCAATACCATAACTATGACACCTATGGAAATCCTTTAGAAGTCTCACAAACTGATGGCACACATTCGATATACATCTGGGGGTATAATGAGCTATATCCAATTGCCAAAATTGATAATGCTACCTATAGTGGAATGCCTGGAGATGTGACCAGCCTGATCAACACGATAAGAGCTGGTTCTAATACCGAAAACACCCTTGGAGAAGAAAACACTATGAGAGGGCAGTTCGAAACGCTGCGAACTAAACCATTCTTTGCTAATGGACAAATGAGTTATTATATCTATGACCCAATGGTAGGTGTAAAAAGTATGACAGATCCTCGTGGATATACCATGTTCTATGAATATGATACCCTGAATCGATTGTCTAAAGTAAAAGATCAGGATGGAAATATCCTTTCAGAGAATACATACAATTATAAAAACAATTAATACAGAACACAACATGAAGACATTACAAAATTTGATGACTGTAGTTGCTGTATTAGTAGCTACCATAACAAGCGCACAGACAACATCAGAAAATTATGTACAAACCACCGCTTATCAAACCGAAGTGCAAGACGGACAACAATCACAGGTATTAGAAAGTGATAAGATAGTATCGGTAAACTATTTTGATGGATTAGGAAGAGCCAAACAATCTGTAGCCGTAAGAGCTGGTGGACAACAACAAAATACCAATATTTTAGATTGGACGGATGACTGGAAAACAGGTTCAGGATCCACACCTTTGTTTAATCAAAACGGACAAACTTCTGAAAACCAACGAATATTTGGAACCAATCCGTTTGGAGAACAATCCCTTTTATGGAGATGTGGTAATGACAGTAATAATGATGCCGATGGTGGTTGGAATACGGACTATATTGCTGTAGATAAAAATGTAGCCTATCGCTATACGGTGTGGGTAAAACGTACCGGATCGCAAAATGGTAATACGTATCATGGTACACAAAATGTAAATAATCTAAGTGGTACTGCTAATAACAATCCTTACTTTTGGCATGGTGATATGCCGAATCTTAATCAGTGGTATTTATTAGTAGGTATCATACATCCATATACCTATACAGGTAGTAACTCTGGAATGAGTGGAGTATATGATATCAATGGAAATAAAGTAAAATCAGGAAATGACTATAAATGGAGAAATAACACTATAAACTCTCGATTTAGAAGTTATCTATACTATGCTACAGATACTGGAACACGCCAATATTTTTGGAATCCTGTATTGACAAAAATTGATGGAAATGGAGAGCCTATTATAGAACTATTGGAACAAACCAAACCTAAAGATATCATTACTCATTATGAGTATGATACCTATGGTAGGAAAGCCAAAGAGTATTTACCCTATGCATCTGATGATACCCAAAATGGAGCGATCTATACCAATCCATTAACAGAACTGAATGCGTTTTACAATACACCAAAGTATCAAAATACTCCTAATCCGTATTCAGAAACAATTTTTGAAGCTTCTCCTTTGAGTAGACCTTTAAAACAAGCAGCACCAGGATTGGATTGGCAAGCGAAAATATCTGGAGATGACCATACCATCAAACTGGATAGAACTTTAAATATAGCTGCTGATAATGTTGTCTATTTTAAAGTGAATTATACTAGTGGAAACACCTTAGTGCCAACTTTACAAAAGGTAGGAAATTATCCAGCAAATGAACTTTTTGTATCGATCACTAAAGATGAGAACTGGAGCTCAAGTGATGGTAATAATCATACTACAAAAGAATATACAGATAAACGTGGAAGAGTCATTTTAAAAAGAACCTACAATAGTAATGTCGAGCATGACACCTATTATGTGTATGATGATTTTGGAAATCTGTCCTATGTATTCCCTCCTAAGGTGACAGTAGACAATGGAATATCGGGTACAGAACTCAATGAACTGGGATATCAGTACAGATATGATCAAAGAAACCGATTGGTAGAAAAGAAAATACCTGGAATGGGTTGGGAGTATATTGTATACAACAAACTGGATCAACCAGTGATGACGCAAGATGCTAATCAGAGAGCAAAATCTCCTAAAGAATGGCTGTTTACCAAATATGATGCTTTTGGAAGAGTGGCCTATACAGGTATTATAAAAAATAATAGCTCAAGAGCAGCGCAACAAACTTCTGCAGATACTAATACTACCTACACTCAATTTGAAAATAGACAGACTGGTAATAGCACTTTAGCAGGAACAACACTTTATTACAGTAATAATGCTATCCCAAGGTTTATAGATCAGATTTTAACCATCAATTATTATGACAACTATACTTTTGATAGAGACGGGTTAAGCAAACCTGCTAGTGTATATGGAGTAGCCACTACCAATACCACCAAAGGATTAGTTACAGGATCTAAAGTACGCATACTAGGAACAGATCAATGGATCACTACAGTGATGGCTTATGATGCTAAAGGACAAGTGATATGGACTGGTAATCGTAATGATTATTTGAATACTACGGATATTACAGAGAGCTTATTAGATTTTACTGGAAAACCAATCAAAGTAAAAACCACACATACTAAGGGAAGTAATGCTGCTATTGTCACTACTGATACCTTTACCTATGATCATATGGGAAGAGTATTAACCCAAAAACAACAAATTGGTTCGCATCCTGAAGAGCTGATTGTACAAAACAATTATGATGAGCTTGGGCAGTTAGAAAGTAAAAAAGTAGGAAATGCAGAACAGGCACCATTACAAACCGTGGATTACAAATACAATGTACGTGGATGGCTTACCGATATCAATGATGTGAATAGTATTGGAGACGATCTGTTTACTTTTAAGATTAGTTATAATAAACCAACTGTTGCCGGCATTGGAGTACCAGCGTTATTTAATGGAAACATTAGTGAAACTCAATGGAAAACCAAAAATGACAATACCAAAAGAGCCTATGGGTATTTGTATGACAATCTAAACCGATTAAAAATCAGTCGATTTACTGACAATATGAATGCTTACACTGGACAATACAATACAACCTATGTTTATGATAAAATGGGGAATATGTTAACGCTCTTAAGAAATACAACCAATGGAGTAGGATCATATAACCAAATCGATAATCTAAGCTATAGTTATTCTTCATCAAGTAATAAATTATTAAGAGTAACTGATAATAATTCATCTACCCTAGGGTTTTATGATGGTAATAAAACAGGTAATGACTATGCATACGATGTAAACGGGAACATGACCATCGACCGTAATAAGGGAATTACTGGGATTAGCTATAATCATTTAAACTTACCAACATCGGTAGCAATAAATGATCAGGTACGATCCAACGTGGGAAATATTAGCTATATTTACGACGCTACTGGAGTCAAACAAAAAAAGATTGTCTCTGGTGGAAGTTCTTTAACAACAGAATATGCTGGTAACTATATCTATGAAAATGGACAGTTACAATTTATGAGCACCACTGAAGGATATGTAGAACCGATATTTGCGGGCAATGGCGTGGCAATCTCATCCTTTGACTACATCTACCAATACAAAGACCATTTAGGAAATATCAGACTATCCTATTCTGATAAGAATAATGATGGTAATATTGTTGTGATTCCGGGATCAGCAGCAAGTGAAATCTTAGAAGAAAACAACTATTATCCTTTTGGGTTAAAACATAAGGGGTATAATAGTCTGGTCACAGATAGCAATAAAGCGTTAGATTTTAAATACAATGGTGTTGAGCTGGAAGAATCCTTAGGATTGAATCTCTATGAGATGCCTCTTCGCCAATATGATCCGACTATAGCCAGATGGACAGGGATTGATCCTGTTACACATCATTCTTTATCACCCTATAATGCTTTTGATAATAATCCTGTATTCTGGGCTGACCCAAGTGGAGCGAACTCTGAAGACTTAATAAATGATATTTGGAATAATTCTAGTAGTGGCTCAACTACTTGGACAAATACTGGAAATGGTAGTTTCTCTGATGGCAATGGCAATACAGTAACTGACAATAGTAATAGTGGAGATTCTTCCAACGGAAGCAGTGAAGGAGGTATTCTAAATGCTGATGGTACTTGCTGTGCAAATAGTGGATCAGCTAATTCTGTAGAACACAGAACGACTTTAGCTCGTCGAGCTCATATTGAAAGTCTAAGTGATGAAGAACGGGAAGCTTATCTTGAAAAAGAAAAAGATTTTTACATAGCAATAGGAGCTTTAGCTATTCCTATTGGAGGTGCTATAAGAGTTATTTTTAGGGGAGGAAAATGGATTGTTACATTGGCTAGAGGAGGAAAATTAGTAACAACGACAGTATCTTCCTCTAGATTTGTGAAATTACTTAAACCTGTTAGTGAATTTGACGAGGCTGTAACACTTTTTAGAGGAACAACAGGGTCAGAAGCAGGTTCTTTGTCATTATTTTTAACTGATAATGCTGCTGTTGCAGCTACTTATGTTAAAAATGGTGGACAGGTAGTATCATATAGAGTATCTCAATACGCTTTAAAATTTTTAGAACAATCAGGATCTTTAAATAGATTTAAAGGTATACACAAAGCTACGGGAGCAGTTAATAATGAATTTCAATTCATTGGAAAAGAACTGGTTGAAGCATTAAATAAATTAGCAAATCCATTAAAATAGATGATTTTAAGTAATAAACGTGACAAAGCTTGCTGTACTAAATTGAAAGGTTTGTATGATGTAAGTTCTGAATCAGGAATAAATTTTAGAGTTATTAAAAACTCTAGCGAATTTATTGAAGAAAGTAAAAACAGAGGTTTTCCTATTGAAAACGATAAACTAAAATATGTCCTTACGGATGGTTATTCAGGAAGACTATCTTCCGAAGAATCCAAATTGTTATTTATAGAATATTGTCCTTTTTGTGGAAAAAAATTGAGTAAGATTTTTAAAGATGATTCTCAGATTAATGAAAAGAACCACGAATGGTAATATATCCAGCTCTTCGAAGAGTGATGCTCTGCGATAGTTTTTAACTTCGCAGCGGTATAAGTAAGAATGTAAAGTTTGCAACTTCGTAGCTGTAAAAACACAAATAAAAACAAGAACCAGTTACACCAACTTGTAACTGGTTTTTATGTCAAACTTAATAATAATCATTAATAACCCGGCTCTCCGAAGAGTGATGCTCTGCGATAGTTTTTAACTCCCCAGCTCTTCGAAGAGTGATGCTCTGCGATAGTTTTTAACTTCGCAGCAGTATGAGTAAGAATGTAAAAGAGAACACGAAGTTTGCAACTTCGTAGCTGTAAAAACATAAATAAAAACAAGAACCAGTTACATGAGCTTGTAACTGGTTTTTATGTCAAACTTAATAATAATCATTAATAATCCTTCGAAGTTCTAAATAAGCTCTGCGAATGTCTTCGACTTCGCAGCATTACTTGCACTTCGTAAAACAGTTATTTATTAGTATATTCATTTAATGCAAACAGATGGCTACAAAATAAGAGATCAATCAAAAGCTCACTTTATAACATTTACTGTATTTGATTGGGTAGATATTTTTACAAGAAAAAGATATAAAGATACTATTATAGAGAGTCTACAATATTGTATTGAATATAAAGGAATGGTTCTTTTTGGATATGTAATAATGAGTAACCATATTCATATGATTATTCAGAGTAATCAAAATGATCTTTCCGGATTAATTAGAGATTTTAAAAAACATACGGCAAAAGTAATTATCAAACAGATACAATCAGAACCTGAAAGCAGAAGAGAATGGATGTTGAACATTTTTAAAAAAGCTACGAACACTCATAATCGCAATAAAGAATTTCAGTTTTGGAAATATGGAAATCACCCTGAAGAAATTTACAGTCAAAAATTCTTATGGTCTAAACTGGATTATATTCATTTAAATCCTGTTAGATCTGGAATCGTAAGCAAAGCTTCATATTATAATTATTCTAGTGCTTCCAACTATGTAAATGGAAACGGCATCATAGAAATTACATTAACCGATGTACCTATTGTTAGTATTAATAGCGATCATAACTTTTGGAAAAGTATTTCATGGTGATCCTTCGAAGTTGCAAACTTCGAAGAGCAAAATGCCACTAGTTACAAACTAGCGATAGCGAAAAAAAAGCAAACAATTTATCTGGATATTTATAAAATAATTTATGAAAAATATTTTATACCTACTCGTCATAGGGAGTTTACTTTCTATCAGTTGTACTAAAACTTCAAATACGAAAGAGTATACCTGTTCTTTTGAGGGAGAACCTCAAGATATTAAGCATTTTCTAGGCCTAGAAGAAGGCGTTAAAAATAAAGATATACGGATGCAACGATTTGCAAATCAATATATGTTTACCAATAAGGAAGAACCTCTGATGATATATGGATTTGATGAAACCACAAATATCTTTGAAACCCTTAAATTAAATGCAATTTCAACACAATTAAAAAGAGACAGAAAGTATAAGATGCAGATATTGGATTCAACTGATAGAGGTTTTCAATTAAAAATAACATCTGGAGATAAAACTTTTACTCCAATGAAAGGTAAATCTATTATAATAGATTGTTTTAATAATCCTTCGAAGTTTGTGGCTTCGAGGAATAAGGATAGTAAAAATAGATGTCAGGAATATCTAAGTGAATTAAAATTTTTAAAAGAATATCATAACAATACTAAAGACACTACTTATTTAATCACAAACATTAATACTAAAATAGATTCGATTGAAGCCTTAACAGGTATAAAAGCAGTTAATCAAGGTGATTGGGCTGGCAAACATGAAGTCATAATAAAGACATCAAAGCTTGGGAAGATTGGTTTAAAGAGAATTGTAAACAATAAAAATCACTAGTTATAAACTAAGCAATCCTTCGAAGTTACAAACTTCGAAGAGTAAATTCTATCACAAAAAATGAGTAAAGTAGTAATTAAAGAGAATAGGTTGATTTTTGATGGCACTACAAAAGAAGGTTCTGTTTTTTTCGCCAAAAGAAATTTGAATTACCCTTAGATGAAATAAAAGTGATAGGAGTAAAATTTGGGATGTTTCTTGATGATGAATACGCGATCATTGTTATCATTTCTAAAACAAACAAAAAGTTCTTTTTACACCTTAATTGTATTGAAACAAAGACAATGGAAGCTTTAAACATCAAATTCGACATTGATTTATTGCATGCTGCTTCCGAATATTTTGAACACGAAGTTCATCAATTCCGAAGTGAAATTTTATATCCAATAAAATTAGCTGGGAGATCTATTTTTAAAGACAAAAATCTTATTACAGGATTGTATTTAATGTTTGGCAAACTATTTTTACAATTGCATTATGCCGATGGTTTATTAACAAGAGATATAAAAAAGATCCTCTAACGCCCTATAAATCCTAGTTAATTGAAACGTGCAATTTATAATTAGAAAGTCCAAAAGGTTTTCAACTTTGCATTCATATGGACAGAGGACGTAGAAATTAATAACCAGCTACTACTAACTGTAGCTGGTTATTAAAAAATCTAAACAAATGTGTTTAACACATTTATACTTCCTACAAACAATTAACAAYTACTTTTTAGGCTTTTGATTCTAATCAAAAGCGAGAATATCTATTTCCTAATTTGAAAACATATGAAACAAGAACAACAGTTGTTATATAAGGTCATGCGTAATTTTGAAGGCATGCAAAAAATTGAAGTCTTTGATTTATTACACAGAATAGAAGTTTTATTATTTTATGCTAAGAGCCCTTTACAAGCCGAGCATTTAAAAAGAATTATCAATTCGGATTTTGATGAGGAAAAAGAAATAGATCCTTTTGGATTTACTATTCTACCCAACGGCAATTTTTGTGAATTTGAAGGTTCTAATAGTTGGATACATATTTACAAAGAAACTAAAAGAGGTATTAACAAGTTAAGTCCATTTACCTCTTACTATTTTAAGACAAAATATGCTCCGCTTGAGCTGTTAAAACTAACCAAGAAAAATTTATTGGAGAATGTGCAAAATACACCTCACCAATCTATAATAACCGAATTTTTAAATAAACATAAAATATCAAAAAAAGATGCGATAGGAAATATACTGCTATTGGGATTATAAAAGCATACAAAACAACAACTTAAAAAGCACTATGAATATATAAATACAATAAAGGGGAAAACAACTAAAACACACAATCATCTATGGAACCTATGGATATATTCTATCAGATCCTGCATGAAGATCTGAATCCATTGACCAGCCAAACAAATCAAAAATCAGTTCAGGAATACTCAAAAAACCTATATAAAAACAATGAAAAAGAGAATCTAAAAACGGATAAAGGCACATTCGATTTCTATGAAGATCTATTACCGCTACCGCTAGTTTGTAACTAGTGGCCCCGCTACAAGAGTAAACCCACAAGATGGAAGTTTAGATTTTAGCCAAGGGTCTCCTACCGYAAAAGTAGTTGTACCAATAAATAATCCTAATAAATACAAGGTTATAAAGAAAAAATGAATAGTAATATTAAAATCGTAATCTCTTTTTTATTTCTAGTGCCTTCTTTGTTTTTTTCTCAAGAATGCAAATTAATAAATGAAAAGAAGATAGGTGAAACACTATTAGATAGTGTATTTCATTATCCAAAYAAACAAATGGAATTAGTGGCAAATGAATTTAGAAAACATTCTAATAATACAGATTATCAGTTTCTATATTATCGAAATACAGGAGAAGAAAATTTGACTTATTTCGAAGTTCKAAATGATAGTACAAAAATCATTAATAGTAACGGTTTTAATGTTATTATCAATAATTACAATCGAAATAAAATTGAAATTGATAAGAATTTAGATAAAATGTCTCTAGACTCAAAGGTCTATGAACAATCTTGTCCCAAAGATTATTTTCTTATTGGRGGACAAATAATAGAGCAAATCTGGATAAAAAAGAATGAAAAGCTAAGTTTTGTATATTTTGGGACAAAAGATCCAATTATGCAAATGAAAGATGAAAATAATATTAGAGAATTAAAGAATTTATTAAAAATAATATTTTATAAATGGGATGACGAATGGGGCTACCGCTAGTTTGCCCCGCTACCGCTAGTTTGTAACTAGTGGCGTCAAAGATTAGCACGGATCAAAATAAACAATAAAAAAGAAGACAAAAAGCTATGCCAGATAGGTATAGCTTTTTGTATTTTGTTACTGTCTCGTCCTGAAATAGCGTTACATTAAACCCAACTCTCCGAAGAGTGATGCTCTGCGATAGTTTTTAACTTCGCAGCGGTATGAGTAAGAATATAAAAGAGAAAACCAAGTTTGCAACTTCGTAGCTGTAAAAACATAAATAAAAACAAGAACCAGTTACACCAACTTGTAACTGGTTTTTTTATGCCTACCAAAAAAATTACAGACTCACACTCCTTCAAAATTAAAAACTTCGAAGAGCAACATGAAATACGACAATGAGGATTTTATTGCATTTGCAAAGAATAATTTAAGGGAATTTTCCAAAAATCAATCGCAAAAAATTACACTAATCGCAAAAACAGAGAGGAAAACATAGAGAAACACAAACGTCTGAAATAAAAATCTCATAAATACATAAAAACACACTATAAAATACTAAAAACGAATACCCTTACGTTAGCAGTCATACAAATCATTACTAAGCTTAACTAAAATGAAAAAAAACTACATCCTATTCTTGATGGCAATGGTATTGTCATCGGGAATCGCTATTTCCCAAGAAAATTGTCAAGGTAACTGGCTAAGCGTAAGTGGGAACAAATTATTGGACTCTAATGGAAATGAAGTAATCTTGGCTGGTGTGAACTGGTTCGGATTTGAAACACAACTTAGTAGTTTCCATGGTATTTGGTCTAGAGATCACAAAAGTGTATTACAACAAGCCAAAGATTTAGGTTTCAACTGTTTTAGAATTCCTTGGCATAATATGATGCTAAGAGATGGCGCTTCCATAAATATAAATTCTTATGGAACTGATCCCTACACAGGTGTATCACCAATGAACGAGGAAGAAGCAAACTACACGACTCCTTTAGAATTATTAGACAGAGCCATCGAATGGTGTCAAGAAAATGATATGAAAGTCATTCTTGATTGTCATTCTAGAAATCCTGATGCCTACTTAGTAGAAAAATTATGGTACACAGATAATGTTCCAGAACAACAATGGATTGATGATTGGGTATTTATTGCAGATCGTTATAAAGATTATGATGCTGTAATCGGAATGGATATTAACAATGAACCTAACGGTAAAATTGACAATCCTGAAGGAGCCAGATGGGGAACTAACGATGAATTCGACTGGAGATTAGCAGCTGAAAAGTGTGGTAATGCCATCCTAGAAGTGAACCCTAATGTCTTGATTATGGTTGAAGGAATTGAAGCCTATAGAAAACCGGACGGAGAAGTTACCTCATATTGGTGGGGAGGAAATCTTCAGGGAGCAAGAGATTTTCCTGTAAGATTATCGAATCCAGAAAAATTAATGTATTCTCCTCATGAATACGGCCCTACAGTTTTTGATCAAGAATGGTTCTCTGCACCTGATTTTCCTGATAATATGCCAGGTATTTGGGAAGAACAATTCAATTTTCTTAATACGAATGGAACATCTCCTCTATTAGTTGGGGAGCTCGGAATTAAAGGGCAAGGTGGAAAAGATGAAATTTGGTTCCAAAAGTTTATTGATTATATCAAAGAGGAAAAATTACATTTTACATTTTGGGCGTTAAATCCAAACTCTGGAGATACTGGTGGTATTCTGGATAATGACTGGACCACAGTAGTACAATGGAAAATGGATTATTTGCAACCTATTTTATCCGATCCAATACCTAACTGTTCTGGATCTGTACTAAGCGTTGATGAAGTATCTGAAATTTCGTTTAGAATGTTTCCAAATCCAGCTTCTGAGCAACTGAATTTTAATTTTAAACCGGGAAGTATACAATCCATCAAGATTTATGATTTAAATGGAAGAAAAATAGATATGATAGGCAATGAGGTTTTATCTTCCGATAGTTATAGCTATGATATTTCTAAGCTAACAGCTGGAGTATACCTTTCTGAAGTTACTACTTCCAATTCAAAAGAAGTATTTACCAAGAAAATTGTTATTCAGTAATCAGCAATAACAAATTACTATATTTTAATAAGCGGTTTATTAATAAAATAAACCGCTTTTTTATGTCAAAATCAAATTTCAAAAGCATTTACAAACGATTACAATGGATTATTGTATCTTGCTGATCAAATAGGAATTGTATGCAAAAGGACTGTCTAGAATGTGGTGCAAAAATTGTTGGTAGAGCAGATAAAAAATTCTGTAGTGACTATTGTAGAAATGCTTTTAACAACAAACTCAATAAAGACAGTAAAAATCTGGTAAGAAACATCAACAATCGCCTTAGAAAGAATTATAGAATTCTTGAAGAACTAAATCCAAAAGAAAAAACAAAAACGACTAAATCCCGCTTAATTTCTAAAGGTTTTGATTTTCAATTTTTTACAAGTATCTACACTACCAAAGCAGGAACTATTTATTACTTTGTATATGATCAAGGATATCTTCCCTTAGAAAATGAATACTATGCACTTGTAAAAAGAAATAATTGATATGATTGCTCTTCATTTTTTACAGGTGGACATAGGAAAAGGAGGTATCTTTTTTATTTTTCTTTCGATTTTCTTAATTGTAATCATGTTAACCCAGATATACAGCAAGAAGAATAAGATGTTACGAAAGTTAAAAGAGCATTCTTTTAAAAGGATCCAACTATGTAAGGATAATGAATATATAAAAGTAAAAGGTAAGGCCTTCCCTATTGGCGAACCACTGCTATCTCCTATTGGAAAAAGAAAATGTTTATACTATAAAATTCAGGTAGAAGAAAAAAGAAGTAACGGAAAAAGTAGTTCATGGAGAACTATCATTAAAGAGGAAAAATTTCAAAACTTTATGATCGAAAACGAAGGAGATAAAGCTATCGTTATGGCAGAAACACCAAAGCTCGATAAAACTACATATCTTAACCAAGATGTAGCGTATACTTCAGGAACATGGAACGATGCTCCTGAGTTTTTAGAAAAATATTTAGCATCTCATGGTAGAAAAAGCACTGGATTTCTTGGCTTTAACAAAAGCCTTCGTTATAAAGAAGGTATTATAGAAATAGGTGAGCAAATCACAGTGTTAGGCGTAGGAAATTGGAAGGAATCTGATCATAATTTTGATAGATACTCTTCAAAAAGTCTACACATATCCGGAAACAGACAACAAAAACTTATAATTACCGATCTACTGAAAGCTTTAAACCCTAAAAAATCCAGATAACTGTTATAAATCTCTCCAATGTTGGCTATTCATTTTTAAGGCTGCCTTCATTACATCTTTTTGACTGATTTGACCAACCAATTTACCATCTTCTATGATTGGAAAACGTCTTCTTTTGGTTTCTAAAAATTTATTAGCCGCATCAAAAATGCTAATATTACCATCTATGGTTTCTACATTCTTAGCCATAAATCTTTCTACCTGAGCATCATCAATAGGCATGTTATAATAACGACTTTCATTTAATTGCTTTATACAATCACCTTCAGAAATAATACCTAACAATTCGTTTCGTTCATTGACTACAGGACCACCAGAAATTTTATTTTTTACTAAGGTTTCCATTACCTCTAAAACTGACTGTTTTGGAGAAAAAGTAATCAAATTTCTGGTCATATAATCTGATACCCTAATTGGTGTATTGTCTTGCTTTTTAACTTTGGTTCTCGCGCCCTGAAAACTTATAATTCCCATAATTATAGTGATTTAGTGAATCTTAAATATAGTCATTTTGAATTAGTTATTCAATACCATTTTAACATTTACACCTATAAAATCTTATTTTATTGCCTTTTTACAAATAAATTATGCAACAAAAATTGGGTTTTTACTAAAAAAACAATACTTACAAGAACAATCTGAAAAAAATAGTATCAAAATTGGGGAAATAAGAACTAAATTGATAAAAATAAAGATGTTTTCAATTATTTAAATCAACTATCTTTTACATTACAAAAATCTAAACATCAAATATTTACATTAAGTTACAACTCTTAATTCTAATTTTTCATTTAAGAAGACATTTCTTCGTTCATCATAATCTTGGAAGCCATAATCCCATAGTAGCTGCAAAAATTCCGACCCCAGTCGCAATAGTTGCTACAAATAAGAACAAGGACATACTCAATTGTTCTAATGCTATTTTTCTATCCTTTACCCTAAAATAAGTTTCAAGAATCATTAATGGAATGACATATTGACCAAACCCTAAAAAAGTAATAAACGGTCCTCTAAACGTCTCCGCGTCAAAACCTACTGGCTTCCCATGAATAAATAACCACAACATCAAACCAATTCTAAAGAACCAAACACCATTTACCGCAAGAAACAATCGCAATACCCATCGTTTATGCACTAAAAATTTCTTCTGTAGTGCAGTACGCCAAGCTAATACCGCGAATATCATCATGAGAACTCCATTAAAGCTTACACTTACATCACCAATCCATCCAGTAACAGCACCTTTGGATAATATCATATAAATTCCACTAAAACCAGCTATAAATGTGGTAACAATATATATCTTTCCGTTCCATCGATGAAAAGATCGAGCCTTTGTTCTAATTTTATCGATAAACTGCAATGGTCCACCTATGATAATAATTACCGCAAACAATAGATGAATACCTACTACAATATTACTAATAGTTGCTCCTTCTGTATAGCCATGAGGCAACACTTCATTCCATTTCTGAAAATCTCCATCCATCGCTGCAGTTCCATAAAATGTGGTTACGTAATATGCAAAGATCCATTGACCAAGTACTGCAATGACAAACCAAAATTGAGAAACCAGAACTAATATTTTTTGTGATTTTATTGTTTTATTTTCTTTAGCATATGTTGTATTCATAATTTTAAATTTTAATAATGTGATTGATGAAATTCATATTCTAGAATGATCGTTCTAGTAGAATTTGAAAAGATTTTTGATATAAGTTTTGTAAACATATATCCATGGAATCACCAAGAGGTCTATTGGAATTCCAATGGCAAATGGCTTTAAAAAACCATCAAAAGCTTCAGGAAGATTTCCAGATGACCATAATGGAACGTAAATTCCAAAAAAGAAAATGGATTTATAGAAAAGCTGTAATAACAATAAGGGTAGCATCTTTAATGGATATCTTATTCCTAATCCCATGAGTAAAGCATACGCTGCCCAAAAACTATAGGTAATACCATCATAAGGCCCCCATTGCTCATTTGGATTGAGTATTTCAGACCAAGAACTATATCCCAAGGTTACAAATGTAAGTAGATATAATCCTTTCATAAGGTAGCATCTAAACTTGGATATACTTATACTATCGAAGTTCTTTACAGACAATTCTTTCATATTGGTATTCGCATTCATGATAACAATTGTATTAGTATGTCTGTAAATCAACTTCATTTAATACTAATAGGAAAAAGACTTTGATTACATAACGGAAAGATTTGACAACCAACAAAAATGATTCTTTTACGGTCCTATTTTCCTAATAAGCGTTTAATAAAAACCTGTTATACCTAATAAGTAACATTTGATCAAAAAAAAGCTTCATTTGATAAATCAGAAAAGGAATTTGATTGGTTTTTTATATATTAAAACCATGTTATTCTTTAAAGACATAAAACAACACTGGTTTTTTACTTATAAAATCTATCATTTCCCCTTTTGGGCATTCTATTTCTTTTCTTGGGGCGTAATAGAGCTTAGCTTACCGATAGCTTATAAAGCAATGTTTTTCTCTCCTAGATATGTGATATTCTTATTTTATGTAGTCATACATACGTTAGCAAATTATTTTAATCTATATGTATTATTGCCAAAATATCTTTATAAGGGAAAACTAACAACATATATTCTATCACTTGTTTCATGGATTGCTGTTGTAAGTTGTGTCATGTTTGGTTGTTATTTTCTGAGTGCCTTCATCATTGGTGAATCTTTAGACTATTTTTGTGTCTTTAATGAAGAAAAAGGAGAAACGTATTTTCATACGCTGACTTCACAAATATTACCAGCAACTTCTGGAACTATGCTACTTGGTTTATGTATAAAACTTGCCAAAAATTCATTAATAGCTCAGAAAAAGCAACAGTTATTAGAGAATGAAAAGTTAGCCACCGAACTTAAATTCTTAAAACATCAGTTTAATCCTCATTTTTTGTTCAATACCATCAATTCTATTTTCTTTTTAATTCATAAAGCTCCAGGAGAAGCTTCAGAGGCTTTAGCTAATTTTTCGGATTTACTTCGATACCAATTATATGAATGTAATGAACAGTTAATTCCTATTGATCAAGAGCTTAATTATCTGGAAAATTTCGTTGCCTTAGAAAAGCTACGAAGAAATAAGAACCTAAAGATTGATCTTTCTGTACATCTTTCTAACAAAAAACCTTTAGGAATCGCTCCTTTTATTCTGGTTACCTTTGTAGAAAATGCATTTAAGCATGTATCTAACTCTAAAGAAATGCTTAACTGGATTGAAATAAAAGTGGAAGTAGACGATAATAATTGCCTACATTTTGATGTAACTAATAGTATCGAAACCAAAAGTGATTTCAATACTAATCTGACTTATGGAGGAATTGGTTTGGAAAATGTATCTAGAAGATTGGATTTGATATATTCAAAAAACTATGATCTAAAAATTGATCATCAAAAAACACGATTTAGTGTTGCGCTAAAAATCACCTTAGAAGAATTGGTTCTTAAAGATCAAATCTCACAAGAAAGAAATATGGTTTCATAAAAAAAGCACTATGATAAAAACGGTTATTGTTGATGATGAACCATTAGCTAGAGAAGGACTTTCCAACTATGCAAAAGAGGTGGATTTTTTGACAATTATAGACACTTGTGAAAACCCATTAGAACTAGTCGAAATATTGGATAGTCAGACTGTAGATTTGATATTTTTAGACATTCAAATGTCCAAGATGAACGGAATTGACTTTTTAAAAATTACTAAGAATTTACCAATGGTAATTATTACTACAGCCTATCCTAGCTATGCGATAGAAGGATTTCGACTCAATGTGTTAGACTATCTTTTAAAACCAATTACTTTTGATAGGTTTGTGCAAGCAGTTCAAAAAGCAAAAGAGCAATTTATCTTAAAGTCTGATAAAAAAGAGGTTTTAGATTCATATTTCTTCGTGAAATGCGAACATAAATATGAAAAGATCTATTTCGATGAGATTCTTTACATACAAGGTTTACAAAATTATGTAGCTATTCATACTACCAAGGGAAAACACATAACACTACTCAATCTAAAGGATATTGAGGGAAAACTAGATCCCTTACATTTTATGAGGGTTCATAAATCTTATATTATTGCTATTACCAAAATTGAGACAGTAGTAAGTCACGAAATTAAAATTCAAAACACACTTATTCCCTTAAGTAGAAATTATAGAGATCAGGTATTAAAAACAGTTGTAGAAGAAAAATTATGGAAAAAATAGAAGATTAAGATTTCTAATTGAATTCACTATAAAACTCTTCAATTTACAAGAGAAAAGATTTGAATTTAAAACACTTTTTAGTCACTTAAATCCAGCCTTGTTATCAATGAGTCAATTAATTGTTCTTCTCTATATGGATTTGGTAATGTAAATCGATTTCCAAATTTCATTCGATGCATCCTTTCTAAATAAAACGAAAAACTACCCGTACTCAAGTCTCCACTACGATACGCTTTATATAAGTGCTCAAAATTTCTCTCTCGAGATGCTATATTTCCAGAATGATGAATCACGAGGCAAGGTGTTCGACTAGCTTTATCTCCATGTTTAGCAATAGTTGGATGTCCATATTGTTGTAAATACAATTCAATTCTTTGAAAATTCTTGTGATCATGATTCGCCATTGTTTTCAATGCTTCTTTTCTCTCAACACTATCATATCCATATTTCAATTCGATATCCATCAACGTTTTCCTTGATTCCTGATCAACATTATAGATTTTCTCTAGAAATTCTTTTTGCAAATCATTAGTTGATAAAGAATTAACTTCTTTGACAAAATCTTCTTCTAAATCGACTTTTTTTTGATGACAACCAGAAACAAAAACCAATAAGATTAAGAGGGAAATTAGTATTCTTTGCATATCACTATCCTTAAGGTTAAATCATAGACATACTAATATAACTTCAAAAGAAAAGCGATGTGTCACTATTGACAACGTAAGACCATAAAAAAACTCCAAGCCGTAATCGATTTGGAGTTTTGATTTGATTTTAGGAATAGTTATTTCTGCAGTTTATAATCAGGATGTCCCACTTGCCAGAATGCAAAAGCAAACACATTAGCCATTTGTTCAAATTCCTTTGATTTTGTATCATTGATTCCATGTCCCGACTGATAATCAACATGAAAAACAATTGGTTTATCAGAGGTGTTTAAAGCTTGTAATTTTGCTGCAAACTTGCCTGGTTGCCATGCAATTACTCTTGGATCATTCATTCCCGTTGTGATGAGAGTTGCAGGATACTTTGTTTTTTCCTTAAGGTGTAGATATGAATCCATTGCTATCAAAGCCTTACACTCTATTTCATTTTTACTAGTCCCGAACTCTTTTGTGTTATTTGGACCATTAGGTGTAACCTCGTTTCTTAATGGATTCATCATACCCACTTCAGGAATCGCTACTGCAAATAGATCTGGTCTTTCTGTCATTGCTCTTCCAATGAGAATMCCTCCAGCACTACCGCCATGAATAACCGTTTTGTTTTTAGAAGTATATCCCTCTTTGATCATATACTCTGTACAGGAAATTAAATCTTTCCAGGTATTAGGTTTGGTGACCTTTTTACCAGCTTGATACCATTTATCACCCTTTTCTCCTCCTCCTCTAACATGCGCAATACAAAAAATACCTCCTTGTTCTACCCAAGATAATCTAGTAGGAGAAAAAAACGGTCGATAAGACACACCATACGAACCGTATCCTAATAGTAAAGTTGGATGTTGTCCATTTAATTGAATATCTTTTTTATGAATAATGGACAATGGTATTTTTTCTCCATCATGTCCAGCAACAAATACTTCTTTTACAACAAAATCTTCGAACTCTGGATATTCAGCTTCTTCTATTAGATTTTCCTTTTTAAATTGTTTTGTTTTAGCATCATATTTATAACGAGTATTATCATCTTTCCATCCCATTGAAGTAATCCAAAATTCAGGAGAACTGGCTCCTTTGAAATCGATATTTAAACGGCCTGCTACTTTTGGTAATTTGACTTCGGTATCTTCATCATCGTTCTTAAAGTACAACTTTCCTTGAACACCATTTTCAACCGTTGTATAATATAATCCGTCAGAAGTCATTCCWAAGCTTCTTAAAACCTCATCATCTTTTTGCTTTATCAAAACTTCAGCTTTTGTAAGATCTAAGTTATTCATCGAAGTTTTTAACAAACGGAAGTTAGGCGCATTTTGTGCTGACATATAAATAAAATCATCTCCACTAAACATTCCTTCTCCAACTTTATCTTCTTTTTTATAAAGTGGTTTCCAATTAATATTACCTTTTCCTAAATCCTTTATATCACCATAATAGCAATCCTGATATGCAGTAGCACCCCCAATGTAACCAAATATGTATGTATCACCTTTAGATCGAATAGAAGCAATTGGAAAGTCCTCAGGAGATAGTCCTAATTCTGGATTCGTCTCCCTGCTCAGTACTACGTTCAATTTTTTCGGATCATCCCCTAGTTTATACAAAACAGATTTCATGTCTTTTAAAAATTGATCCGAGGTATGATCAATTTCAGGATAGTATAAATACATAAAACCGCTATTATCTGGCATCCAGCTAACTCCTCCTCCATCAGACGGCCAACAATGATCAATAATCTGCGGTAGTGGTTGTCGGGTTTTCATATCAATAATAATCATCTCAGAAATTTCAGCACCACTATGAGTCATCGCAACTACCAAATGAGAGGCATCCCAACTAGGTTTGATATAATTTATAACATATGTATTTCCAAGATTAGGCTTAAAGTCCTTTGGATCATAAAGTAACTCGTCTTCACTATCAAAGTTTTTACGATAGAATAATCGTGCGACATCTTCATTTTTACCTTGTTTCAAAAAGAAATATTCATCTTTTTCAGTAACTTGAATATTAGAAACTTTATGTGATTTTCTGCTATCATACTCCATCATTTTCTTAATCAACGCTTCTTTTCCAGAAATTTTGTTAAGAATATTATCCGCAAATTCTTTTTCAGCATGAAACCATTTTAAAACAGAGGAATCTTGTAAATCTTCAAGATTCCTATATTCGTCATTAATAACAGTGTCAAAATATGTTTCTTTTACTGGCTTTGAAGGAGCCTCAGGATATTGGAAAGCTTTTTCCTCTCCTTTTGAATCTCTAATACAGTTTATGCAAAAAACAAATACCACCAATAGACATAGGTATTTCATAAGTTGGTTTAAAATTAATTGTTATTGTTTCTATTAGTACTCCAATAAAGAGAAATGTTACCATAAAAAAACTCCAAATCGATTTCGATCCGGAGTTTTCCTTATTCATATAATTGAATATTATCCTTTTAGACTAGCTTTTAGGTACTCACGATTCATACGAGCAATATTTTCTAAGGAAATACCTTTTGGACATTCAATTTCGCATGCTCCTGTATTCGTACAATTACCAAACCCTTCTTCATCCATTTGATTCACCATTGCTAATACACGTTCTGTTGCCTCTACTTGTCCTTGAGGTAATAATGCATATTGCGATACTTTTGCAGAAGTAAATAGCATTGCAGAAGCATTTTTACAGGCTGCAACACAAGCACCACAACCAATACAAGTTGCTGCAGCGAAAGCATCATCAGCATTTTCTTTATTGATCGGAATTGCATTTGCATCGATTGTATTTCCGGAAGTATTTACAGAAATATATCCTCCTGCATGTTGAATTCTATCGAAGGCACTTCTATCTACCATTAGATCCTTTACAACTGGGAAAGCTTTAGCTCTAAAAGGCTCGATGAAAATAGTATCACCATCATTAAACTTTCTCATATGCAATTGGCAAGTAGTAATCAAACGATCCGGTCCATGAGGTTCTCCATTGATTTGTAATGAGCATGCACCACAAATACCTTCTCTACAATCATGGTCAAATACTACAGGTTCCTCTCCTTTATTGATCAATTCTTCATTTAACACATCTAGCATTTCTAAAAAAGACATGTCTCCTTCAATTCCTGAAATTGGATATTCTACTATCTTTCCTTTGGATTGAGCGTCTTTTTGACGCCATATTTTTAATATAAGATTCATAGCTTTTTATTTATAAGAACGTGTTTTTAATTCAATATTTTCAAATACGAGATCTTCTTTATGAAGTACTGCATCTTTAGGTTCTCCTTTATACTCCCAAGCAGATACATACTTAAAGTTCTTATCATCTCTTAGGGCTTCACCCTTCTGTTCTCCAGATTGTTCTACAGATTCTTCTCTAAAATGTCCTCCACAAGATTCATTACGATCTAGCGCATCTTTGGCAAACAATTCTCCAAGCTCTAAGAAATCAGCAACTCTTCCCGCTTTTTCTAGTTCTGGGTTCATACTATCAGCTGTTCCAGGAACTTTTACATTTTTCCAGAAGTCAGCTCTTAATGCCGCTATTTCATCAATAGCTTCTTTCAATCCGCTTTCATTACGAGACATTCCACATTTATTCCACATGATTTTACCTAATTTCTTGTGGTAATAATCTACAGAATGTTCTCCTGAACCAGACATTAATTTTTCAATTCGATCCTTCACATCTTTCTCAGCCTGATCAAACTCTGGTGTATCCGTTGGAATCTTACCCGTTCTAATATCATGAGAAAGATAATCTCCAATTGTATAAGGCAATACAAAATAACCATCAGCCAAACCTTGCATCAACGCGGAAGCTCCTAATCTGTTTGCTCCATGATCAGAGAAATTAGCTTCTCCTGCTGCATAACATCCAGGAACTGTAGTTTGTAAATTATAATCTACCCAAAGACCACCCATTGTGTAATGCACAGCAGGATAAATCATCATTGGTGTTTTATATGGATTCTCGTCTACGATTTTTTCATACATCTGGAATAAGTTACCATATTTATTTTCGATAACTTTTTCTCCAAACTCTAAAATCTGTTGAGCAGAAGGATTATGAATTCCCGAAGTCAAAGCTTTTTCTTTTCCATATCGTTGAATTGCTGATGCAAAATCAAGATAAACAGCTTCTCCTGTCTTATTTACTCCAAAACCTGCATCACATCTTTCTTTAGCTGCTCTAGAAGCCACATCACGTGGTACTAAATTACCGAAGGCAGGATATCTGCGCTCTAGATAATAATCTCTTTCCTCTTCTGATAGTTGTGTAGGCTTTAGTTTACCAGCACGTATTGCTTCAGCATCTTCTTTTCTTTTTGGAACCCAAATTCTTCCGTCATTACGAAGAGATTCTGACATCAGTGTTAATTTCGACTGATGATCACCAGAAACAGGAATACACGTTGGGTGAATCTGAGTGTAACAAGGATTTGCAAAGAATGCTCCTCTTCTATGTGCTCTCCAAGCAGCCATTACATTACTACCCATTGCGTTCGTACTCAAGAAAAACACGTTACCATATCCTCCTGTTGCTAATACAACTGCATGTGCAGAATGACGTTCTATCTCGCCTGTTACCAGGTTTCTTGCGATTATACCTCTTGCTTTTCCGTCTACTTTAACAAGATCCAGCATCTCATGACGGTTAAAAGCTTCAATTTTTCCTCGATTTATTTGACGATTCATTGCAGAATAAGCACCAAGCAACAACTGCTGACCTGTTTGCCCTTTTGCATAAAATGTACGAGATACTAATACACCTCCAAAAGATCTGTTATCTAACAAACCTCCATATTCACGAGCAAAAGGAACCCCTTGTGCTACACACTGATCTATAATATTTGCAGAAACTTCTGCTAGTCTATATACGTTTGCTTCTCTCGATCTATAATCACCACCTTTTATAGTATCATAAAAAAGGCGATAGCTAGAATCTCCATCTCCTTGATAATTTTTTGCTGCATTGATACCTCCTTGTGCAGCAATTGAATGCGCACGTCTTGGAGAATCTTGATAACAAAATGTTTTTACATTATATCCAAGTTCTGCCAAAGTAGCGGCAGCGCTTCCTCCAGCTAATCCAGTACCAACGACAATAACATCGATATTACGCTTGTTAGCTGGATTTACTAGGTTGATTGTATTTTTATGTTTTGTCCACTTATCTGCCAGTGGACCTTCTGGTATTTTAGAGTCTAAAATTGACATAATAGTGGTTTTTAATGATTAAAATGAAGTACTAAGGAAATGATGATAAAACCTAAAGGAATTACAACTGCAAATACCTTAGCAAATTTAGTTGCTCCTACAGAAAACTTATTATTAAATCCTACTGATTGAAAAGAGGAAGCAAACCCATGCCACAAGTGCAATGCCAAGAAAAAGAATGAAAGCACATACAATCCTGTTCTCACTGGACTTACAAATTTTTCTGACAACTCATGATAATATCGAGAAGGATCTTCTGGAGCAAACTCTACATATTTATGAACCATTTCAGGAATCCAAAAATCATAGAAATGCAATCCTAAGAACGCCAAAATTACTAATCCAGAAAGGATCATGTTTCTTGACATCCAAGAAGAATTAGCACCACCACTATACTTTGCATACTTAACCGCTCTTGCATTTCTATTTTTAATCTCTAAAATAAATCCCATAATAAAATGGAAAACCACTCCAAAAATTAGAACAGGTTGCAAAGCAAACTGAACTACTGGATTTGTACCCATAAAATGAGACAACTCATTGAAGGTATCCGGACTAAAAATAGAAGTAAAATTGATGGTAAAGTGTTGTAATAAGAAAAATACTAAGAAAAGTCCCGAAAGTGCCATCGCAACCTTTCTAGCTATTGAAGATTTTATCAATCCACTCATTATAAAGAATGTTTAAAATTTTTGATTAGCAAAAATAAGGCTCAAACATCTTTTTAACAACATTTTGATACAGGAATGCAGTATTTATAATGAATATAAAATAGATTCTAAATTTTGTTTAGTGTTCATTACGAAATCGTTTGAAATAAGCTACTAAATTTAAACAAAAAGCAATGAGACTACTATTTGGTAGTTTAGAAAATATAAATTCGTACATATATATTGTCAGGACATACATCAAAACCAACTCGGTAAAAACCAACTCTAATTTGGACAACTATCTATTCTTTGAGATACAAAATTCGAAAAACGTTACTTTTGAAAAAATGATCAAAATTCTAACAAATTAATTCTTTGGTGAAACATATCCTTTTTACATGTATTTTTTCAATACCTATACTTGGTTTTGGAAACTTATTAATGACGGTAAATCAATCTAAAAAATCAGATAGTTTACAAACTAAATCCACCCAAGAAATAGTTACATATTTAAAATCCTCTAGTCCAGAAGAAAGTATCATATTAGAAAATGCCCTTTCTAACCGTATTACCGATCTATCAATTTTGGCAGAGTATTACTATATTATTTCAGATACTTTTTACGAAAAAGGAAAAACAGATCGCAGTGAATATTATTTAAATAAAGCCATTAGCAATGCTAAAACTGCAGGAAATGATTCAATTTTAAGTAAATACTTTATCGGATTAGGTCATACCTATTTAAAGGATTGGAAAAATCAAAAATCATTAGACTATTATAATGAAGCATTGGAGATTGCTGCCAAATATAAAAACACTCAACATCAATATTCAGCTAATTCTGGAATGGCCATAATTCTAAAAAGAATGAAAAAGCTAGATGAGGCATTAGATGTTTGTAAAGGTATATTAAAGCAAATCGAAAAGTCTGAGGATAGAAATACCGCAAATCAAGTGAGATTTCTTACCATTATCAGCGAAGTCTACCTAAACCAAAAAAAATATGATTCAGCAATATATTATGCAGACCAAGGATTGGCCATTAGCGAACCTATAGATCACTCAATAGGATCCATTGATTTGTATACCAAAAAAGGGATTGTTGCTCTAAAAAGACAAGAAAGAGCTAAGGCACTACAATATTTTCGAAAAGCGGAAGAAATCATTGTTACCAAAGACATTTCGCAAAAAAAATCAATATTAAATCTCAATTATTTCTTTGCTCGCACCTTTCATGAGGAAAAAAAATACGATCAAGCCATWTCCTATCTAAACAATAGTATATCTATTCTTGAAGAAAAAGATGTTGCAAATGTTAGAGTTCTTGAAACTTATATTCTTTTAGCAGAGTGTTACGCTGAAATCGGAGAAACAAACGTGGCCACATACTGGTTTCAAAAATCAAATAAATTACGAGATCAATTTCAGGAAGCAAAACATCAAACCATATCTAAGATTAACGATCAAAAGATCAATAAATTAGAAAAACAAATTGAGCAACTCAAAAATCAAGAAATAAAACAAGCCTATCATAAAAAACTGATGTTTTTCATTTTGATAGGAGTTTGTTTGAWTTTACTGTTTTTTGTTTTCAAGTATTTTCAAAAACAAAAAAAGAACAACCTAAGATTTGATCAATTAATAGAAAAGATAAACTCCTTAGAATCTAGAGAAAATAATGATAAAAAAGATTTTGTAATCGATGATAAAAAAGTAAAGGATGTTTTAAATGGTTTAGAGAAATTAGAAAAACAAGAATATTTTCTGCAAACGGATTGCGATCTACGATCCATGGCCAAAAAAGTAAAAACCAACACTACCTACTTATCAAAAATTATCAAAAAACATAAAGCAACCAGTTTTAATGATTACATCAATGAATTACGAATTGACTATGCATTAAAAAGATTGAAAAACGACAAAAAATTCAGATCCTTTTCAGTTAAATCCATTGCTTTAGAGATTGGTTATAAAACCGATAATTCTTTTACCAAACATTTTAAATCCAAAACTGGATTGAATCCTTCTTACTATATTAAAAAAATAGAGCATCAAAGGGAAAATTCCTAAAGATTCAAAATAACCAATATCAATTTTTCTCCTTTTGATATGCACCGTTAAAAGCCGATTAAACCTTACCTTAATTTCTTTAAAATAAGGTACGTGTTTTATGAATTAATGACGAATAAAAGTACCTTGATACGAGATTCAAATTGGAATAAACTAAAAACAATCTATTTTTAAAATTAAGATCATGAAAACAAAACAAGAAAACAAAATTCCGTTCAAAAAGCTTACTATTGCTAAGATTAACTTACATTCTATGACAAAAATAAAGGGTGGTGATTGTGATCCTATAAAACCAGATACTGATTCACATCATACCATGTGTGACTGTGATAATATACTTTAAATGGATAAAGATTTTATTCTTTTATTTATAACTCTTTTTGCATCCGTATTTTTCGAAAAATACGGATGCTTTGTTTTTTTGAGGGTTTATTTCGGTATACCTTGAGTACAGAATCATATTAGCTAATGTTTGATTTTAAAGGGGTAAACCGAAAACCTTTAACAGAGTAGGTGACACATAGTATAACTTAAAAACACCAAATTATGTTATCCAAAATTTTAGAATTAAAAGAAGTTAAAAAATTGAATAAAGCTGCAAAGCAATCCATCAATGGAGGTTATTACTGTAGAACCAATATTCCTTGTCAAACATCACAAGATTGTTGGGATTTTTCAGGTGATTTTTCCGATAGATGTAACCAAGGGTACTGCCACGTATTTTAGACAATATACTTCACATTGTAATATCACAACCCTGAAAATTTCAGGGTTTTTTTATACCTTGACTTTTTTGTTTTATCTATGAAAAATATCAGTACAAAATTACCCAATGTAGCTACTACCATATTTACTGTGATGAGTAAAATGGCAAATGAGTTTCAAGCTATTAATTTGTCTCAAGGTTTTCCGAATTTTGAAACAGATAAAAAACTTACAAATTTGGTGACTACTGCCATGCAAAAAGGGTACAATCAATATGCACCCATGCCAGGATTGCTATCATTAAGAGATGTTATAGCGCAAAAAACCAATTCTTTGTATGGCAGCAATTATCATCCTGAAACCGAAGTAACGGTAACTTCAGGAGCAACACAAGCTATATTTACAATTATTTCTGCGTTTATTAATCCTGAAGATGAAGTTATTATTTTTAAACCTGCCTATGATTCCTATGAGCCTTCTATAGAATTATTTGGTGGTACTGTGATTCCTATTCAGTTGTCTGCTCCTAATTTTACAATAGATTGGAAAGAAGTAGCGGATAAGATCACTTCAAAAACCAAGATGGTCATCATTAATACACCGCATAACCCTTCAGGAACCGTTTTATCCAAAAATGACATGCTCCAATTAGAAGCTTTACTAAAAGGGACTGATATTATTTTATTAAGTGATGAAGTATATGAACATATCATTTTTGATAACAAAGAACATCAGAGCGTAGCCAGATTTCCTCATTTAAGAGAACGTTCATTTATAACAGCTTCATTTGGAAAAACATTTCATACCACTGGTTGGAAAATGGGATACTGCATCGCTCCAAAAGATCTGATGGAAGAATTTAGAAAAGTTCATCAGTTTAATGTTTTTTGTAGCAATCATCCTATACAATATGCATTAGCCGAATATCTTAAAACTCCTAGTAACTATAAAGAACTACCTAATTTCTATCAACATAAAAGAGACCTATTTTTATCCCTTATCAAAGAATCAAGATTTACTTTTACACCAGCTGCAGGTACTTATTTTCAACTATTGAATTATGAATCCATAACCCTTGAAAACGACGTGAAATTTGCAGAACGATTGACAAAGGAGTATAAAATTGCATCTATTCCCGTCTCTGTTTTTAATCTTAATCAACAAGATGATAAGGTATTACGTTTTTGTTTCGCTAAAACTGATGACACTTTAAAACGCGCTGCAGAGATACTATGTAAAATATAAATTACCGGTTTCCTCTTAAAGCGGTATAATTCATCAAGACCACTTCTACGCTTTCATCATTCAATATCTCTCGTGTTGTCAGAAAGTCAATATTTACAAAAGGGACCAAAATCCAAATATATTTTTTCTGATTTGGGAAATACTCTTTTATAATACTATAATCTTTATGGCTAGTTGAAATTCCAWTCGAAGGTTGTTCTTTAAGTACGCTCTTTATCATTTTTATATCTTTCTGTAAAGAAATACTATCTTTTTTTGCCATATAAAAAGGAAGATAATAACTTGTTTTAAAACCTGCTTCCATAAAAATAGGTAAAGCTTTTGGATATCGTGTTTCGATCAAAATACGATCCAGAGGATATTGTTTTTCTCTAAACAATAGGCGCAATTTATCTAATATCAATTGAGCATTGTCTTCTTTTAAATTTTTAATATCAAGCCATAATGATGGATATGGTTGTTTTTCCAAAGAATTAATGTACGTTTCAAACCTTAAATCAATTGATTTTGCTGGTGGATGATTGATATCAAAAAAGTTTTCCTGGCTATTATARATTAGATCCAACTCCACTCCTTTGTAATAGTTAAGTGCAGAATGAAGTTTTTCGATACTATTAGCTCGATGTGCCCATATTTTATGGTAATGACCTAAAAACTCTAGCTTATATGGATTTAGATAATAACACCATAAACCTACTAATAGCACACATCCAATTACAATTCTTGATTTAGACACTTTTCTAATTTTCACAGGTTTAAATTTCTTAATGTTCGTTTCATCTGTTTATATCTAAAAATCAAACTTTAATTGAATAATTTCTACTTCTTGTTTCTCTTTTTCCTTTTTATCTTTATTAGATGTATTCAGATTTGAAAGTGATATACCAAGCAATCGCACGGAGTTTTTCATCTTTTCCTGATATAATAATTCTTTAGCTGTTTCTAACAAAATTGCCGCATCACTAACAAAATACGGTAATGTTTTACTTCGTGTTTGTAACGTAAAATCACTGTATTTAATTTTTAATGTCACCGTTCTTCCTGCTACTTTACTTCTTTTCAAGCGTTTTTGTAATTCTTCGGCTATATTCTCTAACCTTTCTAACATATAAATCTCTGAAGAAATGTTTTCGCTAAAAGTTCTTTCTGCAGCCAGTGATTTCCTTTCTCTGTTAGGTTTTACTTCACTTAAATGAATCCCTCTGACTATCCGATAATAGTGTCCTCCTGATTTCCCAAAATGCTCTGTTAAGAATTCCTCGGACTTTGCTTTTAAATCTTTCCCTGTATAAATCCCCATTTGGTACATCTTAGCTTGGGTAACTTTTCCTACTCCATAAAACTTCTTTACATCCAGGTTTTCCAAAAACTCCAATACCTCTTCCGGATTTACCGTCTTTTGTCCATTTGGTTTATTATAATCGCTTGCTACTTTTGCAATAAATTTATTGATAGATATTCCGGCAGAAGCGGTAATACCTACCTCATCCAAAATACGTTGTCTTATTTCTTGTGCAATTAAAGATGCACTTGGATTTCCCTTTTTATTGGTACTTACATCCAAATATGCTTCGTCTAAAGACAAAGGTTCTACCAAATCTGTATACTCAAAGAATATTTTTCGTATTTGCTTAGAAATCTCATGATATCTATCGAATCTAGGTTTTACAAACAACAGATCAGGACATAATTTTCTCGCTTTAAATCCAGGCATTGCAGAGCGTACACCAAATTTTCTTGCTTCATAGCTGGCTGCACTGACAACACCTCGTTTACTTCCGCCTCCAACTGCTAAAGGTTTCCCTTTTAATGCCGGATTATCCATTTGTTCTACAGAAGCGTAAAAAGCATCCATATCAACATGTATAATCTTTCTATGTTGTACTACAGTTTCCACAAAACAAAAATAATGGATTTGGCTATTCCTTCTTGATAACAAACCCGATAATCACATATACTTTAAAAAAACCAAGCCTTCATGAAAGGAAAATTTTATAGAAAATAAAGAAACTTATACTACAAAAACCCCGAAAACAGTGATTTTTAATATGATAAAAGCTATTAATTTTATTACATCAAATCTACTTATCAAGGCTTATATCATGAAAAACTATCTTTTGCTTTTAATTCTTATCCTATCGGTAACTTTTAAGATCCATGCTCAAAAACCTTCTCCCGATAATACTGGTACAACAGGTACTCTTACTGAATATACAGGCGCTACTACCATAACTCAAGATGGAACTACCCTTGAAAATTATAGTATTAATGGAACTTTAAACATTAGAGCTAACAATGTGACGATTAAAAATTGTTTGATTGCTACTAGTGGAATTTATGGAATACGTGCTAATTATGGACATACTGGATTATTAGTAGAAAACTGTGAGATAAAAGATATGCAAAGTGCCGCCATACTTGGAGATAATTTTACTGCACGAAATTGCAATATATGGAACAGTGGAGGCGATGGGATTAAACCTGGCAATAATTTTCTGATTGAAGGATGTTATTTTCAAAAATTAGGATATAAAGAAGATGCTCACGCTGATGGAATACAAATGGTAGCTGGAGGAAATGGAATCATTCGTGGTAATACTTTTGATATGCCTTATGATGTGCAAGGTTATAGAAATAGTCAATGTATTATCATCCTTACGAATAATGCTTCAATTGATAATATCTTAATCGAAAATAATTGGATAGATGGCGGTGGTTATAGTGTACAAGTACGCGATAAAGGAAATGGTCATGGTATACCAACAAATGTAGACATTAAAAATAATTTGCTTGGTAGAAATCATCAATTTGGAACGCACGTTTTAGATGAAGGTGTTGTATGGAGCTGTAATCGTTGGGAAGACACCAACGAACTTATTGGCTCTTGTAATTCTTTATCCGTAAATGATGAATCTTTACAATCGGTTATCTCTATTTATCCAAATCCAGTTTCTAATGAATTGCATATTGAATTATCCAAGAATGTTAATGGGCAACTTAATATCTCAAGCATAGAAGGAAAGAAAGTAAACTCATTTCAAATTAATAACAAAAAAATGTTCCAGATACCTACTAGTGATTTAGCAAACGGATTATATATTCTTACTTTCAAAAATGGAAGATCTTCTATTTCTCGTAAAATTTTAGTTCAGAACTAGAGATAGCGATCCAAATTAAACGATAACTGCAGTTATATATTTAATACACTCTTGTAACGCTATAAAAGATTTTATAATACAAAAGAATTAAGAACTATTGTTTTGCTTATTTTTAAATATAAATTTGTTTAATGGGCAAAACAGCTATTATACTAGGCGCTACAGGATTAACTGGCAACATCCTACTAAATAAATTATTAGGCGACAAGCGCTATGATACTATCAAATTATTCTCAAGAAAAGCCATTGGTATATCAAACCCCAAAATTGAAGAATATGTGATCAATCTATTACAGCTACAATCAWGTATTAATGAATTTAATGGCGATGAGGTATTTTGTTGTATTGGAACTACAAATGCTAAAACTCCCGACAAAGAATTATATCGTTCTATCGATTATGGTATTCCAGTCACTGCTGCTCATCTTTGTAAACAAAATAATATTGAAACTTTTATAGTGATCTCTGCTTTAGGAGCAGATTCGAATAGTAAAATATTTTATAATTGTACTAAAGGTGAAATGGAAGAAGCCGTTTTGGACTTAAAAATTTCTAAAACCCATATTTTGCAACCTTCACTCATAAGCGGAAAAAGAAATGAAAAAAGAAATGGTGAATACTTTTTCAAATTACTAATGAAATTGATCAATCCATTCTTAATTGGCTCGCTTAAAAAATATAGATCCATACATCCTGAAATTATTGTTTTTTCAATGATATGGCTTGCCAATAATTTTTCTAAGAAAAAAAGAGTCCTTTCTGATGAAATCAAAGAATTATACGTAAATCACACTGAATAATTTGTTCGTATACGGTATCCGTATCTTTCTGAAGCCCTATTATTACTGAATTTCTAATTCCACTTCTACATTTGTCATAAAAGTTATAATTCCTAAAAAACGACAAGTTATGAAGCTATTAAAAAATCTATCGCTACTACTTTTCATCTGTTTGATGATGTCTAATATCAATGCTCAATCAGATATCAAATCTTTCTCATTCAAAAAAGGAGAAATTCTTGATATTCTTCTATTAACTACAAAGCCAAATACAGATTCGCATTTTGATAGATATAAAAAAACGGCTTTTCCGGTTGCTTTTAAAAAAACATACCAACCGCTACCTGGTTTTAGAATTGCCAAAACAACTCAAGGAAACATTCAGCCTTCTAGTTTTATATTAGGTAAGTGGAGCGATCTAAAAAATCGAGAAGCCTTTATAACAGAAATTGAAGAAGTTGTACCAGATTTCCATGAACAACGAAGAGATTTGTGGTCTATTTTTAATTTAACGTATTATGAAATGCAGAAAGACGTTTCCTTTAAAATTAACAAAAGTAAATACACCGTAGCTACCTCTTATTGGAAAAAAGAACCGGCTTCTTTTAAAAAATTTGTAGATCAATGGTATCAAAAAACTACATCAAAAGGCGGAAAGAAAATCCTTGAACTTACCAACGGAAAATCTCCTGTAGGATATTATCACAATCCTGATTTGTTGGTAATTACAGAGTGGAACACTAAAGAAGAGTTCGAAGCTTTCTATACAGAAAATCTTAAAATGAATCATGAAGGCGTATTACATGTAAATCAGTTTGTTTTAAACTAGTATCTTAAAGCCGAAAAAGATCAAGCTTCTATGCAATCATTCCTAAATCAACTTGTATATTTTGGATATTTTCAAAGTCTATTTTTGCTATTTATCTATATTTTTTCTCCCAATAAAAGAAAAACTATTAACAAATACATAGCATTTTTAGTACTTGTCCTTGCAATAGGACTTACAGGTCGTGTACTTTATATTTCGGGATTATTTGGAGATAACTATAGATGGGTGATTTTTTCAGAATTTTCAACTTTATTGTTTGGAGCTACTATTTATCTATTCACTAGATCTAGTTTAGTAAACAAAACCTTTTCTTATAAGGAGTTACTTCATTATGTACCTGCAGTATTTTATAATATTGGAGTTACTATTGCATTTATTCTTCCTTCTGACGAAACATTACGACATAGAGTTGAAATCGGAAATCAATTTAGAATCACACTAATTTTTATCGCCATTGGTTTAGTTTTTAATATTGGTTATTGGACGAAAAGCTTTCTAATTTTCTGGAGGTTCAAAAAAGCCATTCAGAATGAGCTGAGCTATCATGTGAAGTCTCGATTTTTTTTAAACTTTCTAATTGCAATTGGTATTTGCCTTTTTTGTTGGTGTACCATGTTTATCAATTGGATTTTTGACTATGGACTTTTTAATAGAATTAGTTGGCAAGTGATATGGATTAGTATTGCATTGATTATTTTATTCATCACATTTTATGGAATGAAAGAACCTGATTTATTTAAGGTATCTTCTAAACTAATTCCTAAAAAATATTCACAATCTAAATTATCCAATAACCAATTAGATGATTTAAAAACCCGATTAGAACAGCTAATGATTGAGAGAAAACCTTATTTAAATAGAAAACTACTCAAATCTGAATTAGCCGAAATGTTAGGCGTAAGTAATCCGGAAGTAGCGCGTTTACTAAATGAACGCATAGGAATGAATTTTTTCGAATACGTAAACTATTACAGAATCAAAGAATTCATTGCTTTATCAAAAACAGAACAGGCCAAAAACATGACCTTTTTTGGTCTTGCACAAGAAGCGGGCTTTAATTCCAAAACCACTTTTAACAAATCCTTTAAGGATCTTATGGGAACTACTCCAAAAGAGTATTTCTCAAATCATTAATCTTAGTAAAATTTCAAAACATTATGTTCAAAATATTTTTTATCAGTGTATTTACTGTAGCAACTGTTCATGCCCAACTTTCGATACCAGCATTGAGTCCTTCATCAAAATTCACCCAAACTGTTGGGTTAACAGATATAGAAATTCAATATTCAAGACCTAGTAAAAGAAACAGGGTAATTTTTGGAGAAAATGGTATTATTCCTTTTGGAGAATTATGGAGAACCGGAGCAAACAGGGCAACAAAAATTACCTTTAGTGAAGATCTTAAAATTAAAGGAACCCTCATACAAAAAGGATCCTATGCGATTTTAACGAGGCCTAATAATCCTAATTGGGAAATCAATTTCTACACATATGAATCAGGTAATTGGAGTTCATATGTTGACAAAAAACCAATTGTTAGCCTAACAGCAAAACATCAAAAATTAACGGATGTCTTAGAAACATTTTTAATCTATATAGATCAAATCACCTTGGATACTGCTTCTTTAACCTTTGCATGGGATCAAAGTAAAATTGTATTACCATTACAACTAGGCACCCATCCAAAAGCAATGGCTAATATTGAAAAAACACTCGCTGGTCCATCCAGTTTCGATTATTTTCAAGCGGCATTATATTTACATGAAACAGGAAACAATCTAGAAAAAGCTCTTACGTATATTCAGAAAGCTACCAAATCAGAAAACCCGCTTTTCTTTCAGGTACATAGAGAAGCATTAATTCTAGCAGATCTTAATAGAAAAACTGAAGCAATAACTGCCGCAAAAAGATCTTTAGAACTTTCTAAAAAAGCTAATAACAAAGACTTTATTCGTTTAAATGAAAAATTTATTGAAAAATGGTCTAGATAAACAATATCTTTCGGGAAGATTAAATTAATATTTCCATGAAATACCTATTGTTATTCTTACTTATTTGTATTGGTTGTACTAATACAACCAATACAAATAAAGAGAGTAAGGTTGAAGAAAAGCCAGACCCACCTAAAATTGAAAAAAATAATAGTACTAAGAAATCAGATGATTCCTTTGATATGGTTTTTATGGCTAAGGAGGAGAATACAAATGATGATTTTTCTCAAAAGCTAAGAATTAACTGGTTTTCGCTATATGAAATCCAATATAACATCATATATTCCAATCAATTGTGCGAAGGCGAGTGTAGTGGAAACGCTGTTCGTAAAGATTTTAAAATCACCACCAAAACCAATACATATCCAGAGGGAGATTATGAATTTTCTTTTATTGAATTTGAAGATCAAAAAGAAGATTTTAGTATCCTAATCAGGATACAGGCTTCGGATAAAAAAGAAGCAGAAGTGGAATTTGTTTATAAAAACGAACCAGGTGATTGTAGTCCATATGAGGCATTAATGCTAAAGGTTAAATAGAAGCTTAGTTCTTATAAATTCTTTAAAAAAGATTCGAAATTACAATGATTGAAATAGAGCGTAAATTCTTAGTGTCTTCAGATGTTTATAAACAAGAAGCGCATAAAAGCACACTTATTATTCAAGGGTTTTTAAATACTGATCCCGAAAGAACCGTAAGAATTAGAATCAAAGGTGAAGAAGCCTATATTACCGTAAAAGGTAAAAGTAATAGATCTGGAACTACTCGATTTGAATGGGAAAAGAACATTACTGTTGAAGATGCGAAGCAATTAATAACAATTTGCGAAAAAGGAGTTATCAAAAAAAACAGATATGAGATACCTTTTGGAGATCACGTTATTGAAGTAGATGAGTTTTTTGAAGATAATGAAGGATTAATTATTGCAGAAATTGAATTAAAAGATGAAAATGAAACTTTTCATAAACCCGATTGGTTAGGAAATGAGGTAACAGGCGATCCTAAATATTATAATTCTCAATTAAGCAAGCATCCATTCCGAAATTGGTAAAAAAACTTCCAAAATTTGATAATATTTCAATTAACAAATATGTAACATTTTAGTTTGTAATTATGGGTAAATATTCCCCGTCTAAGGAGGCTTATTAACCTTTTTAAATAAATTATTATGTTACGCAAATCTAAAAAGTCTCTTTTAGGGGCAATGGCATTATTATGTCTATCCGCTCCTTTGGCAGCACAAACAGAAGTAAGTGGATTTTATCCACAAAAAAATGAGCTTACAATCGCTCCGAGCTATTCATTTAAACAATACGATCGATTTTATAGAGGAACCGAACTTACAGATGGTAATCCAGCTGGTTTAGGTGAAATATCATCATATATCGTAAATTTATATAGTGAGTACGGAATTACTAATTGGTTATCTGCATCTCTTAACATGCCTTATATTTTTATAGAGAGCGAAACAGGAGAGCCAGATCCCGTACAGGGAACATCAAGTGTGGATGGTATTCAGGATTTAAGTGTCTTTTTAAAAGGAAGAATTTTAGAAAAAGACATACAATCTTTAGGCAAACTTGGTTTAGGTGCTGCGGTTGGCGCAAGTATTCCAGTCGGTAATTATGAACCTGAAGGTGTTTTATCCTTAGGGAATAATGCAAATACTCTTAATGCGAATGTTATGGCACAATTGACTACTAAGGTGAATTTCTTTACAGAACTTCAGTATGGGTATAGCTTAAAAGATAATAGTGATTTCGACGTTCCTAACGCTATGGTATATGGTATAAAATTAGGGTATTTTAACAATTATTTTTACACACATGTACAATTGGCTGTGCAGGATTCTATGGATGGGTTGGATATTGGAACTCCAGAATTTGCCGAAGCTGGAGGACCACGAGCACTTCCAGAAACTGAAGTTGATTATACCAATCTAAATGTGAACCTGTATATTCCTGTTTATAAAAACGAAATCGGTGTTTCTACCGCTTACAATCAGAACTTAGATGGTCGTAATTTTAGTAAAGAAACTTCATTCTCTCTTGGATTAGTATATAAACCTTTGTAAACCAATATATCAAAAGTCTATATCTCAATAACGCATTGGGATATAGGCTTATTCTTTGATTTCAATTCTCTTTTTGAGTTCGTTTCCTTTTTCGTCTATTACAGTAATAATATGCTTTCCTGGTTTTGGTTGCACTGGCATTTCATGAAACTGCTTCGTAACCCCAATAAATTTGTTATCCACATACCAAAAGACTCTTGTTTCTGGTTCAGTATGTGCTATTTTTAACACTACTTGATTAACCTTTCCATCAAAACCTTTGGGTAAATACACACTACTCTTTCCTTTCGGAAAAATAAAATCCATAGTTCCTACCAGTTCTTTTTTACAATCTGGTCTATATGGAGGCAACGCCCTATAATTTGCATTTTTACTTTTAAAATAATAGGCTTGTAAGGGTGGTAATATAAACCAAGACTCATGAATCATATTATCTACAGCTTCGCAAGAAGAATTCACCTGAAATGAACGTGTAGGATCTAAATGAATTAATTGATGGTATGGACAAGGTTTTGTCTTCATTCCAGATAGAGGAATCAACATTTTTTTAGAACGACATCCTGAAGCAGCCAAAAAACCACTTAATTCGCATACTTCCGCTTCTACCAGATCGTCATAGGGAATTGGAAACCAATTAGAATTAGGTAATAAATTAACCACATCAAATAACAATGGTGCAGCAGAGTTCAATCCTGTAAGCTCTGGTCTTCCCTCTCCATCTGCATTTCCAATCCATACACCCACTACATAATCTTTACTTGCTCCAACAGCCCATGCATCTCGATTTCCAAAACTTGTTCCAGTTTTCCAGGCAATTTCTCTAGCCGAATCATAAAATTCCCAGGCTTCATCTCCTTCCGGCCGATTTACTTTTTTCATAGCTTCAAAAGTTAACCAAATGCTTCCAGCACCGAATACCTGTTTTTGCTGCAAAGGTTTACCAAAATCAACTTTATGATTTATGTTAATAATAGGTTCAGCAAATTCATTACTAAAATATTCACTAGAAGATTCTTCATAGTGGTTTAGGGTACTTGCTAGACCAGCATAGGTTTTGCATAGATCCCATAGATTGCCCTCTGCACCACCAACAATCAGTGATAATCCATAATGATCTGCACTGTATTTTAGATCTTTAATTTGAAACACATTTAATTCATCTCTAAAACGTTGCAAACCATATTGTTGCAACAACCTTACCGCTGGGATATTTAGCGACCTTGCCAGTGCTTTATTTGCAGGAACGGCTCCGCTAAAAGTTTCATCATAATTCATAGGAGTGTACCCTGCTATTACCGTCGGTATGTCTGATACTAATTGTTCTGGTAATAACTCTCCTTTATCCATCGTCGCTGCATACAACAACGGTTTCAGGGTACTTCCTGTACTTCTCGCCGCTCTAATAATATCTACATCTTTCTGATGTGCCTTATCTGTTGGAGAGTTACCCACATAACTTAATATCTCTCTAGTACGAACATCTAATACTAAAACCGCCAAATTATAAACTTCATTTTGTTTTAAAGATGTATAGTGACGTGCTGCCAACTTATTTACCTGTTGCTGCAATGACCTGTTAATGGTAGTTTGTGTACGCTCGCCTGTATTTTTTAATGCCAATCTATCTAATAAATGTGGAGTATCTTGTGGTAATTGATAAGGACGTTGTGGTAACAATTCACTTATTGACAATTCATAAGTTATAGAATCAATTTTCTCTTGCTCTAATAATGTCTTGAGTAATCGGTTTCTCTTTGTTAATAATTGCGTTTGGTTCTTACCGGGATAAATCAAAGAAGGTGCATTGGGTAATACTGCTAATGTTGCACTTTCCGACCATGATAATTGGTGTGCAGGCAAACCAAAATATCGCCAAGAAGCCATATCAATTCCAACTACGTTACCACCAAATGGTGCATAAGATGCATATAGTTTTAAAATATCTTCTTTGGATTGACCAAACTCTAATCGAGTGGCCAAAATAAGTTCGATTAATTTTTCAAAATAGGTTCGCTTTTGACCTTTACGGGAAAGTCGGATTACTTGTTGGGTAATGGTACTACCACCTCTTACTACCTTTCCTGCTTTTATATTTTCACTAATAGCTTCGATCATCGCAACAGGATTAAATCCAAAATGTCTATAAAATTGTTGATCTTCAAAAGCTAGGATACATTCCTTAAACTTTCGTGGCACACTATCCGTTTCCGGAAAACGCCACTGTCCATCTTTAGCTATTTTGGCTCCTAACAATTCTCCACTTCTAGTTTCAATAACCGTAGCGGTAGGATCATCAAATAGAGGTTTAGGCAGCGAAAAATAATACCATATCAATACTATTGTTGCAAAACAAAGTTTCTTTGGATGTCTTTTTACAAAATTTACGAGTAGAGCAAACACAGTATTAACTACATTGGGATAATAATGATGAAATTTATGTAAATGTATTTAGATATTATTGAAACTTTACGAAATTTAAATATCAATCTATTCTTCTTCTAAATCTAGCAAACTTTCAATAGTTGAAAAAAGTGTAAAATTCCCCTAATTTCTATAGGTTCAATTCACATTTTCTTTAGTTTTCTTAAAAAACTTTACGAATAAACCATGTAATTTCACTAAATTATGACACTTTTAACACAACCAACTTTGTAATATCTTCCAATAAATCAAGAATCATAGGGCTTAAAATGAAAAATAAAACTACGTAATACATCCAATGATATTGTTATTAGATGTGTTCATTTTTAATAAAATTGTTTAGAATTGAAAAAAAATACCATCTACATAATTGCTGTTTTATGTACTTTAATTGCGTTTTCTCAGGATAAACCTTCTTATCAAAAAGTTGACAGCCTAGACGTTTTATTAAGAACTTCTGAAAAATTACGTGTTTCCAATGACATGTATGAATCTATTGAATATGCTTTTAAGGCGGTTAATTATGCACGAGAGCTTAAGAACGATCACTATCTGTCTCATGCTTACCTATTAATGGGAACTGTTCAATATGAAATTATTGATTATGAAAATGCTACTAAAAACTTTCTCAAAGCCTTAGAACAMACTGAAAAAACTGAGGATAAAATACTGTTGCCATATATTTTACATAGTTTGGCTAATATTTATTATGATGGAAATAATGATTATGAAAGTGCACTAAAATATTATCAAAGAGCCGTAGAACTCGGAAAGAAAAATCCTCATATTGGACAATATCAGGTTCCATTACATAATCTGATCTGGACTTATATGGACTTGGATAGATTCGATGAGGCCTCAATGTATCTCAAAGAAGCTGATAGTATAGATGCAAGTATTCCTGATAGCATTCAAGTGGATAGAAGTTCTTTGTATCTTTTAAGAGCAAGAAATTATGCATATCAAGGAAATATTGCTAGAGCTGAAGAATACTTTGACAAATCATTTGAATACTTACAAGATGAATCCTATTGGCCTAAAGGGAAAAGCTATTTCTACCAATATCGATCAGAGATGTACGAAGATATTGGAGATTATCCAAGGGCAATCGCTGATTTAAAATTACTTAATGAAAACGAACGTAAAGTTTTTGACAATGCAAGATCTAAAAGCAACAAAACAGCAAAAATTAGATCTAAGGTGGATGCATATGAAAAGCGATTAGCTATAGCTGAAAGAGAAAAAGATTTATTGCTAGATATTGATAAAAATAATAAGCTCATTATTTTCATCTCTTCTGCTGCTCTCCTACTATTAGCGGTTGCGTTTTTCTTCTATTACAGAGGATATCAATCTAAGAAAAGGATTACCGAAATTCTTGAAGTCAAAAATTCAGAATTATATGAAGCCAAATCACAAGCTGAAAAATTAAGTAAGATTAAATCACAATTTATCTCTACCATTAGCCATGAACTTAGAACTCCATTATATGGGGTAGTTGGTATTTCTTCTATATTATTAGAAAATGAAAAGCAATCGAATAAAGATAAAAAGCTACTTAATTCATTAAAGTTTTCTGCTGACTACTTACTTGATCTTGTAAACAATGTATTGAAAGTTAGTAAAATTGATTCTGAAGAAACAGGACTTATCAAAACACCTACAGATGTTCATTCATTAGCACAAAATATTTTACAATCTTTTGAATATCAAGCTCAAAAAAAAGGAAACGAGCTTATCTTGAAACACAATCATAAAATACCAAAACTACTAAATGTTGATGCGTTAAGAATTTCTGAAGTACTGATTAACCTTCTTGGAAACGCTATCAAATTTACTGATCAAGGAAAAATATGGCTTAGGATTAAATTAATATCCAAAGAAGGCACTAAAGTTAAGATTCGTTATGAAGTAGAGGATACAGGAATGGGAGTTCCTGAAGATCAAAAAGAATACATTTTTGAAGAATTTTCACAGATAGGAAGTGTCTATGACAATAAGCAAGGAACAGGACTTGGACTTTCTATTGTTAAAAATCTTGTACAAGTAATGGAAAGTGAGATTTATTTTGAAAGTAAAAAGGGAATTGGTTCCTTGTTTTATTTCGAATTAGATGTTGATATCGCGGAAAGTTTACAATTATCAGATAAAGATCAAGAACAAAAAGAACAAGATACTATTAATGCTAAAATTTTGGTAGCAGAAGATAATAAGATCAATCAATTGGTAACCAAAAACTTATTAAAGAATATTGGATGTGATTGTGAGATTGTAGCAAACGGAATTGAGGCTGTACAAGCCATAAAAAAAGAACAATTCGATCTCATATTAATGGATATCAATATGCCTGTGATGGATGGTATGCAAGCTACGTTAGAAATTAGAGAATTTAATAAAAGTACGCCCATTATCGCATTAACAGCTTCCGAATTAAGTGAGGTTTTTGATGATTGTAAAAAAGCAGGTATGAATGATTTGATTAACAAACCGCTTAATAAAAAAGACCTTCGTTATGCTATAGAAAAAAATCTTGTAGTAAATAGTTCTTAGAACCAGTTCCTAAAAAAAAGATCAAAATAATAAACAATACAGTACTATAATTTTCCTTGTTTATACTACTATCAAGTGGTTTTAGAGCATTCTTTGCTCAATCAATATAAAAAGTGATGTTGTAATTTTGACCCAAATTGACAACAAAAAAGACCTAATTATCAAAAACAAATAGTTCCCTAAAGATTATCTTTACATAAAAAGTAATGATCCTTGATTATAAAAAGATTGATCTGTTTGGAAAAATAGTATTTGAAACTATTACACTGACACCTCCCTTTAAAAAGCCGAACCTCATGCACAATGAAGCTTGCTTTTTATATATCATTAGAGGAACATACGATTCCATTTCAGAAACAGAAAAACTAAAGGTAGCTTCGGAAGAGTCGGTTTTAATGAAATGTGGTAATTATTCTTGTAATATGTTACCCTCTAAAACATCTGAAGAATACCAAGGATTAGCGGTACATTTTCATCCTGAAGTCTTACAAAAAGTTTATGAAAACAAGCTTCCTAATTTTCTAAAAAACAAGCAACCGTTGGAAGCTGGGATGTCCAAAATACAAAGTGATATTTTGGTCAAAAAATATATTGAAAGTATCTTGTTTTATTTTGAAAACCCAGACTTGGTAAATGAAGAAATTTTGGTCCTAAAAATAAAAGAGATTATACTATTGCTGAATCAAACTAAAAATGCTCCAGCGATCCGCTCTATACTTTCCAATTTATTTCATCCTACCTCTTATACTTTTAGAGAAGTTATTGAAGCTCATCATTTTTCGAATATCACATTAGAGCAATTAGCACATTTAACAAATAAAAGTCTTTCAACTTTTAAAAGAGAATTCAAAAAAATATATAAAACATCTCCTGCTACTTACTTAAGAGAAAAAAAACTTGAAAAATCTATTCAATTACTAAGCACAACAGATTTAAGAGCAACTGATATTGCCTATGATTGTGGTTTTGCCAATGTTTCACACTTTTCTAAAACCTTCAAATCTTTTTATGGTACTTCTCCTACTAATTACAAATTGACCCATTTTAGTAAATCATTGAACTAATTATAAAACATCTTTTTATCGCTTCTTTTCATTTTTGTATTGGTAATTATAAATCAAATAAAAATGAAAACAACTGCAAGAGATTTTAGCCTAGAATTAAATGAAAACCCAATTCCTGAAGTTGCCAAAAGAATTAATTGGTACCAAGAAAAATTCAATACCGTACCTAATTTAGGGAGGTTATTAGAATCTGCTCCAGCAACATTGCTTTCTTATGTAGATACACAAAATTACTTAGCAGAATTTGGAACGTTATCTCCTGAAGAAAATAATATTGTTCAAATGACAATAGCAGTAGAAAATGCGTGTGCTTATTGCGCTGGCGGTCATACTTTTGCTGGAGAAGTTTTATTTAACTCAAATCCTGACGACCTTAAAGAGATTATTAACAAACAAAAACTTTCCAATCAAAAGTTCAATGTGTTGCACGAGTTTACTAAAGATGTATATAATAAAAAGGGAAGAGTAAGTGATCAGAGTTTACAAAACTTCTTTGATGCTGGATATACAAAGCCGCAAGCACTAGATGTAATCACTAATATTGCTGCAAAAGTACTTTCGAATTTTGCCAATCAACTTGCAATAAACATTCCAGATGAAATGTTTGCTGATATTTCCAACAGTCTTAACTATGATTCTGAGTATAGGTAACAAAACCTAAATTCATTATCAGAATATAATATTAAAAGTCAGTTACGTGTTTAGTTATGTAACTGACTTTTTGCGTATATAAAATTTATAAGAATAACTCTTATACTTTTAATACTGTTTCTGTACTTAATTAATTAGATACGAAGATATCAACTGTAACAATCAGCATATAATTGAATCTATAAAAAAGAATCAATATTCCTAAAGCCATGCGGATACTTACTTTATTAATTGTTACATCTCTCCAAATACAATTCGTTTTTTGTCAAACTTCACTAAAAGAAATAAACCTCCCATATGGAGCACACAAAGTGGGTTTTAAACACTATACTTTAATCGATAGTACTAGAACCTACCGTATTAAAAATGAGTTTAATAATCAGTTGACATATAGACCCATTCCTGTAAGTGTATGGTATCCTGCCCATACGAACATTAAGAATTCTCAACAATTAAACGTACTAGATTATCTGCAAATCCTGAAAGAAGAGGAAGAATGGAAGAACTTACCAGATGAATACTTATTAGATTGGTTTCATTATCTATGGAATACTCCACAGAACAAGGCGCATCTACCGGAACAAGCCCATTCATTTGCTAACGCACCTATGTTGAAGGAAAAATTTCCAGTAATTGTATACGCTTCTAGTTATGAAGCTACTTCTATTGAAAATTTTGCTATGTTTGAATATCTAGCCAGTTATGGCTACGTAATTATATCAAGCCCATCAAGAGGAACAAGTATCAAAGAACTTGAAGGTGCAACTCCCAGAGCTGCAGAAACACAATCTAGAGATACAGAATTTATTTTAAAAGAAATCCATAACTATAGCAATATAACTATGGATAAAATAGCACTAATGGGATACAGTTTTGGTGGCTTATCGAATATAATCACAGCCATGAAAAACCCTAATATAAAAGCATTGATAAGCTTAGATGGTTCTGAAAGATATAATTACAAAGTATTAAACAAATCACCTTATTTCAATATACAAAGGTTTGATATTCCATATATTCATTTTGCCCAAAAAGACATTCCAGAAGCAGTACTCATAAGCGATAAAATTCCTGCCGAATTAAATTACCAATTCAAACTATATGACTCTCTAAAGTATAATGAAGCATATAGTTTTAAGTTTCATGATTTAACACATTCTTATTTTAGTTCCTTTGGAGTTTTGTTTGCCAATAGAGATAAAAGACAAGATAAAAGTGATGATGAAATTATGAGGTCTTATCGTCTGTTATCTCAATATACTTTACAGTTTCTAAATTTTTATTTGAAAGAAAATGGTAACAAAAATAGATCTATAGCATCTCTAGAAATTAATGATAAACTAGTCTCTCTAAAAACAAAAAAGGGATCAAAGAAGGCTTTTAATTATCGAGATTTTAATGATCTGGCATTATATCAAAATTATCAAGATCTTATTAAGCTATATCAACGCGAAAAAGAAAAACATCCAACACTCATGTTAGAAGAAGGAATGCTCAATACTTTAGGCTTACGGTTATCTTTTGATCCAAACAAAATAGAGCAAGGTATCCAGGTATTTTTATTGGCTTTACATATTTATCCCGATTCTTCAAATCTTTATGATAGTTTGGCAGAAGCGTATTTACTTAATAAAGACGTTAAAAATGCAATTATCAATTTCAAAAAATCGCTAGCGCTAAATCCTCAAAATCAAAATGCCGTAAACAAACTAAAATTATTGAAACAGTAGAGTTCTTAGTTTAATTCATATCAAAAACAGGCTGTTTCATTAATTTCTTTGATACATCCATTCTAATTTTTACATTGTGATGGTATTGTTTTCAATTAATTCGAATAGTAAATAAATTTACATGAAGACCATTGTCTTACCAGATGAATTAAATTTGGATACTTCCAAGTCTATGGCTGTTTATGATTACGAAAGTAATAAGGAAATTGCCAGGCAACAAATCTCGCTAAATACAAATACCTTTAGCTTTCTCCAGAAAGGTTTAAAAGAAGTATTTTTCGACGATTCTTCGTATGCCATTGATAATAGTCAATTCTTATTGATAAAATCCGGTCATTGTTTAATGACCGAAAAGCTATCTAATAATTCTGAACATTATCGCAGTGTTCTTTTCTTTTTCACTAATGAGGATATATTACAATTTATTAGAAAATTTGAATTACAAGCATCAAACAACACTACCCTCTATTCCACCTATTCTTTTCAATATGATACTTTTATAAAAAGATTTGTAGACAGTCTTTTGGATATTGTAAAACTTTCTCCTGCGATTCAAGATAAAATATTACCTACAAAATTTGAGGAGATCATGCTTTATCTCATAGAATTAAAAGGGGTAGATTTTTTATATGCTTTTACAAAGAATATCGATGATCAAACTCAAAGATTTATACAAACTGTAGAAAGTAATCGTTTAAATAAATTAACGCTAAAAGAACTTTCTTTTCTCTCCAATATGAGTGTTTCTAAATTTAAACGAGAATTTGAAAAGCATTTTCATGCTTCTCCTAGTAAATGGTTTCAAGAAAAAAGATTAGAACATTCTGCCTACTTATTAAAAAACAAATCAAAACGTCCATCAGACATTTTTGAAGAAATTGGATACGAAAGTCTTTCTAATTTCATTCAGGCCTTTAAAACTAAATTTGGAGTGACCCCAAAACAGTATCAATCAAGTTGAGCTTTTAGCAATACTTTTTGGACTAAAACCCATATCTGATTTCATACGATCCCACATAAATTTGCTCCCATAATTAAAAGACAAATAGTATGAAACGTCGGAATTTTATGATAGCAGTCATTATTGCTTTTACAAGTTCAATTTTTGGACAAAATACCTTTACCTTATCAAGTAACAATCTAGGCGGTGAAGCTACAATTAATGAAGAATTCAACGGTTTTGGTTGTACCGGAAAAAATCAATCTCCACAATTATCTTGGAAAAATGCTCCTAAAGGAACTAAAAGTTTTGCTATTACCATGTATGATCCAGATGCGCCAACTGGAAGTGGATGGTGGCATTGGGTAGTTTTCGATATCCCAAAAAATAGCACTGAATTACAATCTGGTGCGGGCAATACTGCATTAAACTTAATGCCAAAAGGAATTATTCAAAGTATTACAGATTATGGTACACAAGGGTATGGCGGTCCTTGTCCTCCACAAGGACATGGATTACATCAATACATCATAACCATTTATGCTTTAAAAACCGATAAACTTGGATTAAATGCAGACACAAACCCTGCTGTAGTAGGATATTATTTATGGAATAATACAATAGCTAAGGCAAGTATTGTGGCATACTACCAAAGGAAAAAAGTCTAGACTATTTATCATCAAAAAATAAGTACTACTAAAAAAGCATAAGCCCAAAGGTCTTATGCTTTTTTAATACTTTATATGCAATATCACTTGTTCTAATATCACTGTTATAGATTTATATATTATAAACTCATGGAGACAGCTTTGGATTTAGTGAATCCAAACTGATGATAGAATGGTTCCAACTCTGGTTTTGTGTTTAGAAAAACTTGCTCCACCTCACCTAACTGTTGTAATAAATTTTCAACGATACATTTTCCTAATCCTTTTTTCCTGTAATTTGTATCGATTACAATATCGTCTAACAATGCTCTAAATACTCCATCAGAAATGGCACGACCAAATCCTATAAGTTGATTAGTTTCTTCATTTCGAATTACTACAAATATTTCGGTATTTTCTAATAACTTCCGGATACTTTCTATAGTTCTATCTTTTGCCCAACTCGTTTGTAAAAAAAGAACCCTAATCTCTTCTACATCTGGAAGTTTAGTTTTGTCAATAATGTATTGCATTTAATTTCTATTTCACTACCTGTATCCACTTTCCTTTTGTTCGAACTATATAATCATTATCATACATTGCTTCACACTGGATTCCAGGCAAATAGTATTTCCCTAAATACGATGCATTTAATAATAAAGTAACTGTTTTACTTTCTCTTGGCTTTAGATCAAAGTAAAAATTCACTCGATCATCTCGGATATCAGTATACGTCACTTTATTAGTTCTAAAAGATCCAAAATCGGTAAAACGTGTATTTACTACTTCCCAACCAGATGGGAAGATCTCGGTTAAAGCAATATCTTTTACTTTACTACCTGTAGTATTGGTGATTGTTACTTCTGCAACAAAATCGGTTCCCTGAGATAATTGAGTGATATCAATTATTTTACCTTCTCTATTTTTGTAATCAACAATAGCTTTAAAGTTACTTTGGATTACTTTTTCTTGTCCTACTGGTAAAATTCCACTAGTTGCTAATTGCACAAAAATGGTATTATCCTTATTGTTCTTAAGTACAAGTTTATTATTCTTTAAAATTGATAACTCTCCTGAAGATTGTAAGGTTTTATCCGTTTTAGCTTTTTTAGAAGCCCCATTTAATGAATAATCTACATCTATTCCTTTTCCACCAACATAAGCTGCATATTTCGCCATCGCCATTAAGGCATAGGAAGTAGTTTGAGTACTCATCCATGTTTTTGATGATAATTCTTTGGCAAGCTCTTCTGCTAATTTCTGTGCTTTTACCTTTTGATCTAATAATACCAATGTTTCTAAGGCCATGGCTCTATTTCTATTTGTAGATCCGTAAGTATAATAATTATTATTTTTCCTAGGTTGAAAATCAATATTAGCAGTACTCATAAGTTTCTCAGCAGCAGTTTTTTGCCCAACTAACCCATAAGCTGCAGCTAATCTTAATTTTGCATCATTAGATAGATTAGAAGTTTCTCTTAATCTATTCATAGAAGATAAATCTGGGCTACCTGCTAATGCCAAAGTATACAATCGATAAGCCTGAGCTAAATCACTACCGTTACTTCTCCAACGTTTGGCTTGTTGTTGCTGATAGTTAATCCAATTACTCTTAAAACCAATTGGAAGTACATATCCTTTTTTATTAGCTTCTAATAAGAAGTGTCCTGCATAGGTAGTTCCCCAATCATTTGGATTGCTATAACCAGGCCAGTAAGAAAGACCACCATTTGGTTGTATAAAGCTTTTTAATCTATAAATCGCTGCTTCCATATGACGTTGTATTTTCGCTTTCTTTTCTGAAGGTAAGGCAAATATATCATTCAAATACAGCTGTGGAAATGCTCCGGAAGTAGTCTGTTCCACACAACCATGAGGATAACGTATTAAATACTTTAATCTTCCTTCAAAATTCATTGGCGGTAATGAAGATAACTCTACAGTAGTCGTATTACTTCCATCTACACCAAAAGCTGCAAAATCAATTTCTTGTTGACTATTTGGTTCCAGAACTATAGAAGTGATCTCTGTAGTCATCGGATTAGGATTCATAATATCAATCGGAATACTATAAGATGCTTTCTCACCATTACCGCTTGCTACAACTTCAATATCTGTTATAGAAGCTCCTTCTAATACTTCAATGTCAAAATAAACCATTTTTTCGTCTGGCTGAGCAAAAGAAAGTTGCTTTGTAGTTTCTCCTGTAACAGTAAAACCTTTATTCGGTTTTAGCGTAACATTTACATTCTTCACTTTATTTTCCATTGCAAAAACAGTAACTGGGATCGTCACTTTTTCACCAGGTGTAATTTTTCTAGGAATGGATGTTAGCACCATTAGTGGTTTTCTAACTGGTGTTGTCTTTTCTGTGCTTCCATAGGCAGCATTTGTAGCGTCTGATGCAACGATCATTGTTCGTACAGAACCAATATATTTTGGAATTTTAATTTTATGAGACTTTGTTTCTCCTTTCTTCAATTCAAAAGGTCCCTCATAAACGACCATTGGTTTAAAACGATTCGCTTTTTTGGCTTTACCTCCACCTGCTTCTGCATCACCACCAATGCTAAAAATCTGATTAATGCTACCTCCATAAGCACCAATAATATCATCATATACATCCCAAGTTTTCACACCTAACGCTTCTCTTGCATAAAAAGTATTCCAAGGATTTGGTGTTTTAAACCTTGTAAGATCTAGCAGACCTTCATCTACAATAGCAATCGAATATGTCATTGCTTTTCCTTCTGTTTCGCTGATTTTTACATCTATTGTTTCTTCTGGTCTCAGCACATCAGGCATTTTTACTATAGGTTTGATTCGTGTTGCCGGATTTTCAACAGAAATAGGTATTACACCATATAATCGAATAGGCAAATCATTGGCCGTAGAATTATGAGATTGTAGTAGCGTAATATGAATATATATATTAGGAGTATATAAATCTTCAATTGGTAATTCGAATTTAGTTTCTCCTTTTTGAGGAGTTACCCACATAGAGGATAATACTTCTGTACCATTTTCTACAGTTACTAAAGCTCTACCTCCATCACTAGAAGGAAATGTTATAGTGGCTTTTTCTCCAACATCATAGGTTTTTTTATCAGAAGAAAACATCAACATAGTTGCTGCAGAAGGATCATTTTTATTAGCTCTTCCTGCCCAACCTGGCCAATCGATATAAATTGCTTTTCCTGTTGCATGTCCTCCATTGGGGTCTACTATCCTTACAAGATATCTTCCCCACTCTGGATGTTTTATTTCAAAATTAAAATTAGCTTGCCCTTTGCTATTGGTGGAAACTTTAGTTTTAAACACTTCATTTCTGTAAGAACCTCGTTTATAAGAGGAAAGGTTATCCTCTGATGTATCCCACCACCATCTCCAGTGAACCTTGTATACAGAAACTTCTAAGTCTTTTACGGATTTTGGTTTTCCATTTTTATCTACAGAAACTACTTCAAAATTATGTTGCGTATCAGTAAGTAGCATTCCACGAGCTTTATCACCTTTGGGAACATTTAACCCAACATAAGTATCGTATGGAGAAAAATCTTTGGAGATCGCATCCGTACTAAAATCCCCTCCATTTTCATATACTTTGGTAATAAATGATGCTTTCAGCATTCCTGCAGCTTTATTTTCCAATTTTGGTTTAATGGAAAAACCAGCTTTTCCTTCAGAAGAAAGTTTTCCTTTAAACACTTCCTGTTCATCTGTTACAAATCTTCGAGATGGATCATCGAAAATGAAGCCTGGAAAGGTTTTAAAACTTGTTTTCTTGGGTGTAAAACGAACATTTACATCGGTCTGTAAGTTCTTAGCAACAGCCCCATGAAGCCATAATACTTCGAGATTTCCGTTTATACTTTTATTGATTCCAAGAACCTCATCATCAAAACTCGTTTTTATTTTTAATCGATTCGGTTTGATCGTTTCGATTTTTAAGGATTTTGAAAAACTTGCTCCTCCAACATTTACCTTAGCTTGCCAGTTACCTGTTGGAGCCTCATCTGAAGTTGTCACCTCAAATTTGTAGAAATTTCCAACACCTTCTGTTTTCGTTTCTTGATGAACAACTTTTCCATAAGGGTCTTTTAATTCAAATTTAACGGGATGTCCTTTTGGTAATTTGTTAGCATTATCATTAAGCATAAACGATAAAAACAAAGTATCTCCTGGTCTCCAAACTCCTCGTTCTCCATAAACATATCCTTTGATCCCTTTTTGAAGTCTTACGCCAGCTACATCAAACTTACTTACGGATAATGCATTTCCGTCATTTAGTTTTACATATGTCTGTTGTTTACCATAAGTAGCAATTGCAAAATATGCCGGTTTATCCGCATCAAACCCAGTCATCCCTTCAGCATCTGTAGTAGTTACCCCTATCTCTTGCTGTTGGTAATTATAAAATGTAACTTTTGCATTGGATATAGGATTGGTAGTAATAATATCATTTACAATTACTGAATAGGAATTATTTAACCCTTTTTTTATAACTACTCCTAAATTAGAAGCTAAAACATTAGCAGCAACTTTTTTATTTCTATAAAAAGAATTACTACAAGGGTTATCCCTTTCATTCCAATCATAGTCATAATAATCTTCATAGTAGTATTGGGAACTATCCCAAAAACTAGATTCTTCTTCAGTATCATAATTCTCAGCAAGTTCTTCTAATGGCGTTTCATCTGCAGCTTCTCCATCACATTTGTATAGTGAGTATGCTTTTCGATATTTTAATTCGACCCTATAAATAGATCCCGGATCTGGTGAAATCAATTCTTTTAGATCAATTGCAAATGCATTCCATTTACTAAGATTTAAGGATGCATTTTCTTGAAGGTTGATTAATTTCTTAGCAATTGGCCTAGCAACACTTCTTAAATTACTTGAACCATCTAGGTTATTATTTTGTAAAAATTGAAGAACATTGTTTTCAAAAACCTTCACTACCTGAACTTCAACAGCTCTTAAGTTTATTGCTTCAAAATTAAACTTAAGGTTTTCTGATGTTGGCAGAATTACTCCACTTTGTAATAATCGTATTTCAGGTTTTGGTTGTTGAAAAGAGACACGCTCTGAATATGTTTGCTTTAGTTTATAATCATCAATACTTTTTATCCCTTGAAAAATGGTAACCTCTAAAGTTCCTTTCAATTCTTGTTTAGGGTATACTTTCAAATTTTGCCCTTGTACAGTATATTTTAGATCTTTAGCACCAGCAATAGTAACTAGTCCATCGAAATTTTGATTTTTTTTCAACGGATCCGAAAAATTCACTTCTACATATTGCCCATTAAAATTAGAGACGGAAACACTTATTACAGAAAAATTATTTTTTCCTGGAACATACAGTACATCTTCACCTTCGGTATCTATATCATAGGATTTTCCAGACCATGTTATCGCTACTTCGGAATCATCATCAAAACGTTGTATACTATCTATTCTAAAGCTAAACTGACGACTTTTCTCCAGAGATTCTCCAAACTTAATCGGGATGTTTTTTCCTTTTTGAGTTGCTTTAACTAATTTTTTTGCCGTATCAAACTTCAATTGATCACTAGATGTTAAAGTTCCATTGATATATTGCCAATCTTTACTGTACGATTGCAAGTTATCAGTAATGACAGAAAACTGTTGTTTTAAGGTCTTCACACTAAAAACAAACTCATCATCCAAACCATCTTTCATATCTTTTACTAGGTCTTCTAAGTGTAAAGTAAAAGTATATTGTGTGTCTTCTTTAAAACCTTCTTCTGGTTGAAACGCAATTGTTTGATTATTAACTGCAAAAACTCTTCCCTTAACCTTTGGAGAAACAGACAGTATTTGATCAGAAAGTTCTTGATTATCATCCCAACCCTCAACAGGCGTTTGTAATACCACATATACATTATCTAATACTGAAATAACACCAGTAGAAAGATCTGAAATATATTCCTGATACTTATTAAGTTCAGAAGCATTTGCCTCCGCGATTGATTTATCATCTTTCTTTTTACAAGAAAATATTAAAATTGAAAATAAGAAAAGACTTAAAATACGAGAAAAATGCATGGATAAAGGTTTAAGTTGTTTGTATAAAAGTAAGATAATTTTTAATGTTTCCTAAAAGAATAAAGATGTAATCTTCACCTTATTACAAATAAAATCTAAGTACTCTTTAGTAGATTAAATACAACTTTTGTTACCTTAAATTCATAAAAAAAGCCTGATCAATATCAGGCTTTTTAAATTATGTTATCACATAGGCTATTCGATAATCGTATTAATAAGTCCAAGAGTTACTAATTTTTTTCCTAAATCAGTCATTTCTTGTTTAGAGGTGTACGATTCAAGCCTTGCTACATATTTTTCATATTGTTTTCTATCAGATACTAAATCGTACCTCCAATACATGACAACAGAAATTGGTTTACTTTTTAATATTAATTCGTTTTCTTTCTGTTTTATACCTGCTTGTTCTATACCTTTCGCTACTTGATCATCTGCTTTATCACAAAGTAAAACAAAGTCATTTTTAACATCAGTTTCTACATTTACATTTGTATCCACAATCTCTATAAACTGAGCGTGTACATTTTGCATCAAACCCAGTACAAATAACATTATCAAAAAATTTCTCATACATCTAAAACAGGTATACCCTTCTTTTGTGTCTTAAAGAAATGTTAAAAAATTATTCGTTAACCTTAAATTTTCCTTATTATATAGGGTTTACATCAGATAACTAGACAATTGTTAGATCAAAATTGCGATTCAATGAATTCATTTACTTTTTGTGAAAATCAATTAATGCAATTCTTGCTTGAAAAAAACGAAAAGTTAAATAAACAATATTTCCCTTATTGTCCTCTAGTGTAATGGCTTCATCCAATTCAAAATGATATGGTTGATCTTTGCCACCTTCTATGGCAATATTATCAGCATAAACTGACAATCCTTTATCGACATTGGCTACAGGCTCTATTTTTCCAGAAATACCAGGTATTTGACCTGATTTATTGATAATTAACGAACCAGAATTCTCAGATTTTTCAATAGTAACCTCAATATCTTCTTTTGGATTTACATTACTAAAAACCACTGCTGGATAATCCAAATGGGCAATTAAAACAGTATATAATTTTCTTGTCCTAATGACAAAATGAGCTAATCCATTTTCATCTGTAAATCCTTCTAGATATGTTGAATTGTTAGCTACCAACACCACTTTTGCGTGTTTAATTAATTGCCCTTTTTCATCCACCACTTTTAATGTAAAAATGAATGGTTTGGGGTTAATCATAGTAGAGAGTTTCGACCATCGGTTCCTGAAAAAGGTTTGATCTTTTTTCAATTTGTTCTCGATCAGAATGGCTAATTCTTCCGGACTCCTATTTTCCAGATTGATATAACCGATCGTTTTGAGAATTCCAGGAATTTCGGTATCATCAAATCTAGCAGGTAATATATATTCTCTGCTTTCCTGAAATGCTCTTGCTTGCATCGAAACTCTCTCATGATTTGTCCATAATTTCTTATTGTAAAAACTAGATACGAAAAGTACTGTATACCTTGCTTTATTTTGATAGATCTCTGATAAGTATTCATATAAATTTTTACCCCATAAATTTGCTTCTTCAAATAAATCATAAAACACCTTAATACCCTTGTTTTTAAGACTATTTGCTACCTTCTCCACATACGCTCTATTCTCTCCTGCAAAAGATAAAGCCACATCATATTCATAACTTCTATTCTTCATCACTGACTATTTTTTTACCTAAATCCGACTATTACAAAATTACTTTCTTTATTTGGAAATATTCCATTTTTTATTGGAAAAATTCCAATAAAAGTTTTACTTTTAAACCGTAAAAAACAACACTTTTGGAACCAAAGAAAAACATAAAAGGAAGAGGAGCTCAGGAAAATATTCATAATCGCTTTTCAGAAAATCACTATGAATTAAGAGATGATTTCTTGAATTATTTAGTGAAAGAAGGAGAATCTATTCATAATCACAAAACAACATTTATAGAAACCTTTCCTAAAACCATTGTTAACAAAGTAAATAGTCCAGATGTTGGAATGCTATATTCTTTAAATCCATATCAGGGTTGCGAACATGGATGTGTATATTGTTATGCTAGAAATTCCCATGAATATTGGGGTTATGGAGCGGGATTAGATTTTGAAAGTAAAATACTCTTAAAAAAGAATGCTCCTGAATTACTCGAGAAAAAACTTAAAAGTAAACATTGGAAAGCATACCCAATTGCCCTTTCAGGAAATACGGATTGCTATCAACCTGTTGAAAAAAAACTGGAAATAACCAGACAGCTTTTAAAGACATTTTTAAAGTATAAACATCCTGTTGGCATTATAACAAAAAATGCTCTTATTCAAAGAGATATAGACATTCTCAGCGAGCTTGCCAAAGACAACTTGGTCTCTATTTTTCTATCAATTACCACATTAAATGAAAAGACTAGAGGAATATTAGAACCTAGAACCGCAAGTATTAAAAAAAGGCTAGAAACATTGGAGAGGCTAAACGCTCTAGGTATTCCTACCGATGTAATGATGGCACCAATTATTCCATCTATAAATAGTCATGAAATTTTAGATTTGTCCAGAGAAGTATCTGAGCGAGGAGCTAAAAGTATTGGTTACACTGTTGTTCGACTCAATGGGGCTATTGGCAAGATTTTTACAAAATGGTTAGAACATACACTGCCTGATCGTAAGGATAAAATTCTGCATCAGATCATGGAATGCCATAACGGTAACCTGAATGATAGTGAATTTGGAAGAAGAATGAAAGGAAGTGGGAAAATTGCTAATCAAATTCATCAACTATTTACCATTGCAAAAAGAAAATATTTTGGTGAAAATCAACGGATCTCACTCAATTGTGAATTACACAGCCTTCACAAAGATGCTCAATTGAAGTTATTTTGAAACGATTTTAGTTATTTTTGGTACGAAACTTAAAGTTTTGGCCTTTCTTTATGAGATTTCATCGGATATTTATTGTTTACACACTTCTGATTTGTAGTCAAATTACTGCACAAATTGATGAGATTTTAGTTGATAAAAGTATCGAAGATATTCGTTTTGAACTAGAAGCTTTAGAAGACAATAATATTGATGGAATTATTTCCGTAAGCAACCGGTTATATAATACTGCTCTGGAGCGTGAAGATGTAGAACACATGATACTTGCTTTAGAAAACCTAAGTATCGCTAATCTTAATGAGGGAAACAATAGTACTGCTATTGAGTACTTAGATAAAGCTATTATAATTGCAAATAAATATGATGTAGACAAAAAAATCCTCGTAGACATTATAAAATTAAAGGGAAACCATTATTTCGATATAGAGGAATACGACAACGCTGCTAATTCCTATTATGAATCTCTCAATATTGCAAAAAAAATAGAATATCCCTATGCAATCTGGGCTTTACAAACCAATCTAGGCTTTGTTAAACTTCGCTCTGGAGATCCGCGACAAGCACTTGAGCAACTTAAAAAAAGTGATGAAATCCTGGCAAGTGGTAAAGGAGAATTTACAAAGCACGTTCCTATGCTTAATAAAGCTAGAATATGTGAAGCTTACATCAAACTAAATCTTTTGGATTCTGCATTATACTATAATGATGCAGGGCTTGAATTTGCTAAAAAAGTAAGGATTGATAATATTCATATTGACCTTTTAATGCACAGAGGTATTATTTATAAAAACAAGAAAAACTACTTACAGAGTCTTTCTTTTCTTAATAAAGCAAAAGCATTATGCTATAAAGCAAATGATATTATTTTTCTTGGAAAGATTTTAAACCTAATTGCCGCTTGTAAATTAGAACAAAAAAAATATGATGAAAGTATTAGTACACTACAAGAATCATTGAAAATATTAACCGAAAAATACTCCAATTCAGATGAACTTAGTATATGTTATAAGCTTTTAGGGCAATCCTATAAAATGAATGGAGATTTTGAAAAGTCCAACGAATATTATGAAAAGCATATTTTAAGTTTAAGTAAATTAAACAATAAAAAATCCATAGCTTCCAGAAAAGTTCAAGATATAACGATGAGTGATTATCAAACCGAAATCAATAATCTTGAAAATCAAAAAAAAAGACAAAAAAACAAACTTACCTATTCTCAAATTGGTTTAGTAATCTTTGGTATAAGTCTGTTTATAATAATACTACTCTTTCAAAAAGCTAAAAAGAATAACAAAAAGAAATTTGAAACTTTACTTGCTCAAATAGAACAAGAAGAAAAAATAGAGGTCTCATCTTTAGAAACGACGAATCAAAGTAAAGTTATTGACACAAAAGATAAAAAACTAGATACGCAATCCAGCGAATTAGATATTAATCAAGAATTATATGAGCAAATTCTTAACGGTCTTAAGAAAATAGAAACTCAGGAATATTACCTCAAAACCGAGTGTAATCTGTATAATGTTGCTAAAAAAATTAATACCAATACCTCTTACCTATCTAAAGTAATTAATGTTCATTTTAATAAAAACTTTAATACCTATATCAATGATCTTAGGATAAATTATGCGATTGTAAGATTAAAAAACGATTCCAAATTTAGATCATATTCTATCAAATCAATCGCCAAAGAAGTGGGATATAAGAGTGCTGACTCCTTCTCTAAATATTTCAAAATTCATACTGGGCTGTTACCTTCTTTTTATATAAAACAACTAAAGTCAAAAAAATCAACTTCCTAGTTTACATTTGAAATTCTCCTAAAAAACACCCCAAATTTATAAATATAGGGTGTTGTTGATTTCTATTAGAAAAAACATCGAAAATAAACATAAGTTATTTAAAAACAGTGTTTTAAAAACCTAAAACACAACCCGTTTTCTTTAAAATAGGTTTACTTCTCTTGTTATTACTGTTTTTTTAAGAGTACTTTGAATAAACAAATAGACAATCCCTTATTCGTTCAAATTAATCAATAGATGAAAAAGCAGCTTCTTTTATTTTCAATCGGTATCATGGCAGGGATTATAACATACGCCATAATTACACGAAACAGAGTTGAAGATAAATCAAATGCTATTCTAAAAGTTTTAGAATCCAATTGTGAATGTGATCAAATAAAACAGTTTTTATATGTAAAAGGTTTAGCTACTTCTAAAAAAGAAGTATCCACGGAAACGGCAGAATACGAATTAAAAAATTGTAAATACACTGATCTTAATTCAGAAGCTCATAGAATTAATGAACTACTGATTAAAAAAGTAGATGGTTATAAAGAAATTGACCGATTTACTTTAGAATTTGTTGATCAGAGCTCATCCAAGTTAGTAACAATTAATAATGGGAATATAAAATAATCAATCATGATAGCACTTACAAAACTGTTAATCGACTTTATACTAAATCATTTCCTAATCATACTGGAATTTGTACTTAGTATTTTTGCATAATCAAAAAACGAATAATCAAAAAACGAACAATCAATCATTCTTTCAAACAAAAAACGAACTTTGGAATTCTAAAAGGTAAGCAACTCATCATTGCTTACCTTTTTAATTTTATCTAAAACAATATTTAGAGGTTTTCATCAATCTAATATTATAGAAGTTGAATAGATCTGTATAAAATAAAATGGTTCTTATACATTTAATCTAATTCTACTTTTATTTCAAAAAAAGCAGTAATTTTGGTTAACCAATATCCTAGGTATTTTAAAACTAATCTCTTACTAACTAACCTTAAAACCTCAAAAATGAAAAATTCCCTTATTTTTTATGAACTGATCTGAATATATTGATAAGATTTCAGTTTCCAAAACACTACAAAAGACAAGTAGTTTACTTCGACATTTATTAAGCAATTATCAATTCAAAATAGATTCATATTTAACGATATGAAACCTACACATACATCTATTTAAATTACTGATTGACTTAAATCATCTACAGAAGCAAAATAATCATGAAAAGCTTCTGGTTGCACAAACCTATTCAAAATATTGAGGGTAATTGACATTTATTCTAATCCCCTTCTTAAAACCAAAAAAAATGACTCAACTAAGTAACAAATCCATTTTACCAAATTGGAAGTATCTACTGATATTTCTAATCATCAATTCCGTCTTTTATAAAAGTTCTGCTCAAGAATTTTATGAACTTCTTCAAGAGGAAAATCTCAAAGTATCTAAACTAGAACGCTTAGGAACTAAGTATTACAAAAACAATGATAAAGGAAAAGGAAGCGGTTATAAATTGTACATGCGAAGTCTCTATTGGGCAAAACGAAATGCAGATGCCAATGGTCATGTAATTAGTGATTCTAAAGTGGTTGATGAATGCAAAAAATTTTATCGATCCTTTGAAAACAATTCGGAATCAGATACCAAAAACAATCAACGAAATAGCAGTTGGCAGGAACTTGGACCTTTTAACTGGACACGAACCTCTAGTTGGACTCCTGGTCTGGGAAGAATCACTGCATTTGCAGTAGAACCATCACAACAGAAACTGATGTATGCTGGATCTCCTGGTGGTGGTATCTGGAAATCCATAAACTCAGGACAAAGTTGGACTCCTTTGGGAGATCAAATGTTTAGCATGTCAATTTGGTCTATAGCTATTGACCCTAATAACACAAATATTGTGTATTTAGGGAATTCTGCCGGTCAAATTCTAAAATCAACAAACGGAGGATCTTCCTGGTCCGAAATCCAAAGAGTAAGTGGGACTCCAAGAAGAATTCTTATTCACCCAAATAGCAGTAGAATATTTATAGGCACCACTAGAGCACTATATAGATCTAACAACAGTGGATCTAGTTTCAGTATTGTATTAAATACCAAAGCTGAAGATATAGAATTTAAACCTGGTAATACAGATATAGTATATGCCTGTGGAAATGATTTTTATAGATCCACCAATGGTGGAAGCTCATTTAGTAGAATTACCAGCGGTATTAATCGTAGTGAACGTATGAAAATGGCAGTAACACCTGCAAATCCAAATGCTATTTATCTAGTACAAAAAAGAGGTAGTGGTTTTGGTTCACTTTATAGATCTTTGAATGGAGGTTCCAGTTTTACCACAAGAGCAACTTCTAGTAGCACCAATCAAGTCTATTTTACACAAGCTTCTCGAGATATGGCAATAGCCATTTCTAATACCAACGCTAATGAGGTACATCTAGGAGGTATGAACTATTCCAGATCACTAGATGGTGGTGTCACTTTTTCTACGCTTGCTACATGGAGTAATCCTGGAGATAGATCGTATGTCCATGCAGATATCGAAGTAATGCAATATATCAATGGAGCAATCTATGTAGGTAGTGACGGTGGTATTTTTAGAAGTACAGATCGAGGAAATAATATGACAGATCTTACACAAGGTGGACTTGCTATTAGGCAGTATTATCGATTTGGTGGAGCTTTTACAGATCCCAATATGATCGTTGGTGGAGCCCAAGATAATGGAACCAATATTATGAATGGATCTAATCGCCAATTTAAAGAATGGCTAGGCGCAGATGGAATGGAATGCTTTATAGATCATAAAAACAAAAATATTGTCTATGGAACCGTTCAATTTGGTTCTTTATACAAAAGCACGAATGGAGGAAATAGTATTGGAAACATTAGTAAGCCAGGAAACTTTAGCGGCGAGTGGGTTACTCCATTTATGATGGATCCTATAAATAACAATAAAATATACGTGGGATATAGAAATTTATATCGCAGTAATAATGGCGGTAGCAATGGAAGCTGGAGAAATCTAACAACCAATATAAACCTTGGTGGAAATCTAGACGAAATGGCAATTGCTTCCTCTAATAACAATTATATATATATCGCCCAAGAAGGAAGAGTTTGGAGAACTAAAAACGGACAAAGTAACACACCCAATTGGACCGAAATAAGTAATTTTAGAGGAAACGTAAACTTTATTGCTGTAGACCCAACAAATCCTGAACGTGTTGCTTTGGCTGCAACGGGTTCTAGAGTTTACATATCCAATAATGCTGGGAATTCTTGGACAAATATTAGAGGGAATCTTCCAGAAATTTCAGTACAATGCTTGGTTTTTGATGATACCAATGCGAACGGTCTTTATGTAGGAATGCAATCTGGAGTGTATTACACAAATGATAATCTTAGCTCATGGATTCCCTTTTCTACCAACCTACCAAGAGTACAAACCACAGAACTTGAAATCCATTATCCATCAAGAAAAATACGAGTTTCCACCTATGGAAGAGGAATTTGGGAATCCAACCTTTATAATGAAGATTCGAATCCCGATGAAATTAATCCACCAACAAACCTAACTGCACAGGCAAATCAAAATAATATAACACTAAACTGGAATGACAATTCCAGTAATGAGAATGGATTTACTATTCAACGTAATAATGGTAATGGTTTTGAAAGAATTGATTTTGTGGGAACTGGAGTTGAAACATATACAGATCAAAATTTACAGGATGGTTCTTATTCCTACCGAGTAAGAGCATACGATACGGATAGTTATTCTGAGTTTTCTAATGTTGCTGAAGTTACAATAGGAAATACAGATCCAAACGAAATTAATCCACCAAGTGGTTTAACTGCTCAGGTAACTCAAAACAATGTAATACTCTCTTGGAAAGATAATTCAACCAATGAAAATGGATTTACTATTCAAAGAAATGATGGCAATGGTTTTGAAAGAATTGATTTCGTGGGAACTGGAGTAGAAACCTACACTGATCAAAATATCCAAAACGGATCCTATTCTTATCGTGTACGAGCATATGATACAGATAGTTATTCGGAATTTTCAAATTCTGTAGAAATTACGATTAGTGATGTACTTGAAGACTGTAATGGTTGCGTTGTTTATGACACTAATAGTGAAGAAACTACAAATGCTGATCATTCTAAAGAAAAAGCTGCCGATGGAGATCCTAATACGTATTGGCATAGTAACTGGTACGAAGACAACACATCACATCCTCACTTTATCGCCATAGATTTAGGGCAATCTAAAGATCTCGTTGGGTTTTCTTATCTAGGAAGACAAACTGGAACTACAGGTATGGTAAAAGATTATATTTTATTTGGTTGGGACGGTAATGATTGGCAAGAACTGTCTACTGGTAGTTTTCAAAAATCAAGTTTAAAGCAGACCGTAGAATTCAACACCTTTAGCACTCGCTATATTTATTTTAGAGCACTTTCTGAGGTTGATGACAAACGTTGGGCATCTGTTGCAGAAATTGCTGTTAGATATGTTCCGTCACCTAATAATAATACACCTTCAATACTGGATAGCGCAGCTCCTTCTCCACCAATATTGGATATATACAATTTTGATGGAATAAGCGTATATCCTATTCCATTCAAAGATCAAATCATTGTTAAAGGAATTAAGTCTAATAAAATGATGCGCTCTATAAAACTTTTTGGAACCGATGGAATTTTGCGAAAAGTTCAAACAAATAAAGACGGAGATAATATTAAAGTTCTTGCTCCTAACCTGAACACCGGTTTTTATATTCTACAACTAGAAAAAGAAGGCGCTCAAAAAAGAATAAAAATATTCAAAAAATAATGACCAAACTCTAAAGCATAACAAGCTTTAAACTATTGTACAATGAAGAGTCTAAATAGGAATATTTAGGCTCTATTTTTTTGAGTACAACTTAAGATTTACCTTCCCACTCCCGATAAAATTGATCTAAAAACTGTTCCATAAACAGATGTCTGTCTTCAGCCATTTTTCTTCCAGTTTGTGTATTCATTCGATCTTTAAGTAATAACAATTTTTCGTAAAAATGATTGATTGTTGGTGCGGTAGAATTTTTATATTCTTCTTTGTTCATATGAAGATTGGGCTTAATTTCAGGATCATATAAAGCTCTATTTTTAAACCCTCCATAATTGAAACATCTAGCAATTCCAATGGCACCAATAGCGTCTAAACGATCAGCATCTTGAACAACATCCAACTCAGCAGATGTGAATTTCTGTGCTACATTTCCTCCTTTAAAGGAGATGTTTTCTATAATACTAATAACATGATCAATAATTGAAAAATCGAGCTGTAAACCTTCTAGAAAATCTCGAGCAATTCTCGGTCCTATAACTTCATCTCCGTCATGAAATTTGGAATCTGCTATATCATGTAATAATGCTCCTAATGAAACCACCAACATATCCACATTTTCGGATTTTGCGATGGTTTTAGATGTTTTAAAAACTCTTTCTATGTGGAACCAATCATGTCCTCCTTCAGCATCATGTAGCGTATGTTTTACAAAATCAACAGTCTTCTGTATAATTTCATCATTGTTCATACCCTATTTTTATTTAACCAAAGCAGGTTCTACCCATTTAAAATGAAAAACTTTTTCCGGAACCACTAATCTTTCATTAATACGTTGCATTCTAGCTGGTAATTTCATAACAAAATCCCGTGCTTTTTCTGCCTCATCTGTTAGATCTACTAACTTATCAATTTCCCACTTATTAATTAAACGCTGCATGATATCAATATAATCCTGAGAAGTGTACACACCTAAACGTTGCGCTGCATAAGAAAATTCGTCAAATGCACTTCCAATTGCATTTCCAGATTCTCTTAAAAACATTGCTGGCATTACAATTTTGTGTTTCATCATATCTTTAAATGCAACCATCATCTGACTTGGATCTACTTCAAAAATATTTTTCACAAAATCACTATACGCATTAAAATGACGCATTTCATCCCCTGCAATAATTTTGCACATTTTTGCGAGTGACTTATTAGAGTAGCTTTTAGCAAGTTTTGCTACTCTACCATGAGAAATATTCGTAGCCAACTCCTGAAAACTTGTATAAATGAAATTTTTGTATGGATCTCTATCTGTTCCAATATCAAAACCATCATTGATCAAATGCTGGGTCGTACGCTCTACTTCTATCATATTTACTCTTCCGGACAGATACAAGTATTTATTAAGTACATCTCCATGACGATTCTCCTCACTCGTCCAATAGCGTACCCATCTAGACCAACCGTTGCCACCTTCATCTTCATGTTGATTAATTCCTTCTACATCCATTAACCACGATTCATAGGTAGGAAGCGCTTCTTCAGTAATCGTATCTCCAACCAGAACTACCCAAAAATCATAAGGAAGTTCCTTTGCTAACTCCCTCAATTCTTTTACCTCGTCAAAAAAAGTATCCTCATTCTGAGAGTCTGGTAAAAAGTCTGTAGGTTGCCATACCTTATCGATTGGAATTAAATAGGTATCTATAAAAGATTCTATCTTTTTTTCCAACAATTGCATTACTTCTAATCTAATGTTATCTATAGCCATGACTAATTTATTTGGGTTTTTATGGTAGAGATTACTCTTTTTTCTGTAATATCTAGTATTTCTTCTTTTGTTAACTCTTCTGAAAAAATAGGTTCTTTCACTTCTAATGTTAAATGTAAACCTATTCCCATCGGAAAATTACCTCGTTCCACTAATTTCCAGCTATTATTAATCGTTACTGGAACTACAAGTGCTTCTGGAGCATTTTTAAATAATATTTTTAATCCTGTAGCTGCAAATTGTTTTGGTTTTCCATTTCTACTTCTAGTTCCTTCTGGAAAAATCACCGCAGCAAATTTATTTTCAGCAATGGTTTTACCGAATCTTGAAATCTCAGGTATCGACTGTTTTGCATTCTTACGATCTATTAAAGCATGACCTCCGTATTTCAAATTAAAAGAAATGCTTGGTATTCCTTTTCCTAATTCTATTTTTGAAATAAATTTTGGTTTATGTTTACGTAAATACCATGATATTAACGGAATATCAAACATACTTTGATGATTAGACACAATGATTAAAGAACGATCAGCTGGTAACTTATGTATATTCTTAAAACTAAATGTTACCCCCAAAAAGTGTAAACACCTTAATAAACAAAGGTTCATCAAATTAACCACACCTCTATGACCTTTTGCTCCTCCAAGCTTAAGTCCTAACCACTGTAACGGTTGAAAAACTACTAGGGTAAGTCCAAAAAACAAATAGAAAACTACTGAAAGAGGATACGAAATGATCCTTTTTAATGCCCCCATAACTTCTCTTAGCAATTAATGATTTTTATTTGTGTTACAGTTGTGCAAGGTCTGATATTATTTTTAGACAACCAATTCTTTATTGCACAAAATTACGATACCTAAAATATGACGAAAAGCTTCATCCTTTTGAAGCTTTATAAATAAAAACCGCCTGTAAAAACAGGCGGTTTTAAGACATTTAATATGTTTTTGATTCCTAACAATGCTCATTATAAGCATCTCTAAGGTTTTCTGCAATCATTTCTGCAGGTCTTCCTTCGATATGATGACGCTCTAACATATGTACTAATTCACCATTCTTAAATAATGCCATTGATGGAGAAGAAGGCGGAAATGGAATCATATATCCACGTGCTTTATCAGTTGCTTCCCTATCTACTCCTGCAAATACAGTTACTAAATTGTCAGGTTTTTTATCATTTGCCAAAGAAGCTTTTGCTCCTGGTCTTGCATTAGCTGCGGCACAACCACATACAGAATTTACTACAACTAAAGTAGTACCTTCTTTTGCAATAGCTGCATCAACATCTGCAGCTGTTTGTAATTCATCAAAACCTATATTCGTTAGGTCTTCGCGCATTGGCTTTACTAAATCTGCTGGATACATATTTCTTTACTATTTTTTATTTTAAAAGTTTATGACAAAGATACAAATAATGTACCATATCCTTATGACTGCCAAGTAGTCGTAAAAGAAGTATAAAACTATCTAGAATGCTAATTTTAAGTAACAAAAACATAGAACAGTATACTAATAGAGTATACTTAAAAATGTGTGAATAATTCGATTATCTTTACACACCTAAATTTACTATGAATGATTAAATGGTTTGCGGCGGTATTAGGCGGTATATTTTTTAAAGTTCCAGGAGCAATTCTTGGTTTTATTCTTGGTAGCCTATTAGATGGAAAAACTAGTAAAAGTGCTCGTGGCTTTACTCAGGTGTTTACACAAGAAAAAGAAGTGAGTCCAGGAGATTTTGAACTAAACTTGCTGTCACTTTCTTCTATTGTAATCAAAGCGGATGGTCGTGTGAATCAAACCGAATTAGATTATGTACGGCAATATTTCGTAAGTGCCTATGGAAAAGAACGAGCGAATGCAACCTTTAGAACATTTAATGAAATTATAAAAAATCGCGAGATTTCTGCTCAAAGGATTTGTATGTTCCTAACCCAAAGAACCCGTTATGCTGCTCGATTGCAAATTCTTCATTTTCTTTTCGGAATTGCAAATGCTGACGGCAATGTCAGTGAATCTGAAGCTCGGGAAATTCAGAGAATGGCCGGTTTTATGCGAATAAATTTTAGTGATTTTGAAAGCATCAAAGCTATGTTTTTCAAAACTGGCAACCATGCTTATAAAATTTTAGAAATTGATAAAACTGCCACAGATGCAGAAGTAAAAAAAGCGTATAGAACGATGGTAAAAAAATATCATCCAGACAAAGTACAACATATGGATCCTGTTCATATAAAAGGGGCTGAAGAAAAGTTTAAGGAAGTACAAAAGGCGTATGAACAAATTCAAAAAGAACGAGGACTTACATAATTTTATAATCTCTTTTAAAATCTAACGAATAGTTGTAACTTAAATGGTTTAATTTTTGATACTACATTTGTGTATGTATAAGCCTCTATTTTTACTTATTATCTGCCTATTATCTACAATTAAAATCTATAGCCAAGATTTTGACAAAATTGATGCTATCGTTCATAAATACCCTACGAAATTCAAAACCCCTAAAAAACTTGCGGATCAAATAGCAAAAGATTTTAACTCAGAATTAGATCAAGCAAAAGCTATTTATTCCTGGATTACAAAAAATATATCCTATGATTATAAAGAATCGGGAAAGTATTATACTGATTACGCTAACTCTTATAAATCTGTAAGACATAATCCTTTTCCAAGTTTTAGATCCTCTAATTATATAGAATATGATAAAGCAAAATCTGGTTCTAAAAAACATCTAAAAACAGAGAAAAAGTATAGAGAAAAAATTTCTAAAAGAGTTATTTCTAGTGGAATTGCTGTCTGTGAGGGATATACACAACTTTTTAAAGATGTCTGTGATCATTTAGGTATTACCTGTTTTTATGTTTTAGGAAATGCTAAAAATCAAATTTATCATATTGGAAGAGAATATCGCTCGGATCACGCTTGGAACATTATAGAGATTGACTTTAAAAAATACTTAATTGATGCTACTTGGGGAAGTACTGGGTATTATAATGTAGAAACCCAAGAATTTATTGAAGAGAGTAATCGCTTATATTTTAATATGCCTGCGGACGTATTTATTCAAGGACATTACCCTGATTTTTACGAAAACAGTTTGCTATCCAAAACCATCAGTAAAGAAGAATTTTCAGATGCTCCGTTATTTTATCAGCATGAAAAAGCCAAAAAATTTGATTTGATTTCTCCCTCAACCGGAATCTTGACTAAAAGTGATTCTGAAGCTGAGTTATTTGAAATTTCTTATGAAGAACCTGTATATTCTATTATCTATACAATTAACAATAGACAATTTAACTATAATGGTGAAATTAAGACCATAGATGGAAAAATTCGTTTTAAAATAGATACTTCTACTATTCCAAATCCAAAAGAACTGATTTTATTTATCAATCAAATTCCTATGGTAGGTTTTAAAATAGAATAAACATTATTTAAATAATCGATGTAAAATCATTTTAATAAATTTCAAGGACGGCATGGTTGACATAATCTTCAGATCCTCGGCGAATGAGGTTTCTTCATTTAAAAATTTCAGAATTTTCTCTGTTTTATTTTTTCTAAACAATCTTGAAAACAATTGTGCTCCATTGTGATTTTCTTTGGATAAAACATCTAGAAACAATAAATCATAATACCAAAATTTGGTTCGTTTATCAAATCTAGAAAGATCCTTACCTTCTTTAAGAAACTTGATTAGCTTTACAACCTTTTTCTCAGTATTTCGAAAAGTAAAACCTGTACTCGCTTTTGTCCATCCTCCAGCAGTTCCGATGTGCAAAACATTTTTTGAGTTTTGTTTCTTAAAATCGTAACAAGTCATTGGGATACAACCCTTTTCTTTCTCAGTGATTTGATACACTTCAACTCCTTTTTTATGTAAGTACGATTCTATTTCCTTTTCATACTCTTGCTCAGAAAGAAGATCTTTAGAAAATAAAGTATATTCAAATAAAGCCTCGGTTTCAGACAAAGGAAGCACGTACATAAATCTTGTATTACCTTTCTGATCCAAATCAAAATCCATAAAAGTTGCAGTTGTGCTATCAAACTTTGGCGTTTCGGTTTTGATAAACCAACCAACGAAATGTTGATTAAGAAGCGGGTACTTTTTCTG
>NZ_WEKL01000065.1 GCF_019295435.1 Aquimarina litoralis | reverse complement strand
TTATACATTTCCCTATTATATAAAATCATGAAAGAGAATAATGTTCATGAAGGCTGTATTGAGCAAATGCAACGACTATTTTCTGAAAGACTATATAGTGATGTACCTGCTACTACCGACGCTGAAGGTAGAATACGTGTAGATGATTGGGAAATGAGAGAGGATATTCAAACTCAGATAAAAGAGTTATGGGATAGTGCAACCACTGAAACCTTAGGTAGCATTGGAGATTTAGAAGGATACAATACCGACTTTTTTAACCTTTTTGGTTTCAAAGTAGATGGCGTTGATTATGATGAAGATGTAAATGAAATTGTGGAAATCCCTGGATTACAAAACTAACTCATAAAGTTTTAAATAACTTCTAAATACTACTATATACTATAAAACATGATATGTTTCTGCTATTTGTGGTATTAGAAGTCAATATCAAATTCTATATATCATATAAGATTAACAATATTTCTTTAGCTGTTCAAAGGGCTAAAGCCTCCTACCAGATTTGATTTTAAATATAAAATTTAAAATCTTAAGGTAACATTTTATGTGTATTTGACACTTACCTAAGAACATTACTCTTACTTAGGTATCAAAACTCAAAAAAATGAGTGTTGATATGTAAGGTCAATTCTAATTGAGTAAAGTTTCATTTTAACTAACCGTCAAATATTACGTATAATGAAAAGTTTATACTCTAAAAGTTCTCATGCTATTCCAGAAGGACTTACTAAACCTTCTTCTTCTTTTAAAAAATTTGTTTGGCTTTCCGTATTAGGGTTATTGTTATTCATAATCATATACATTACCCTAATCATATGGTTTGGAAGATTAGCGTATTATTCCTTTTTAGAAGGTGGCGCTCTTTGGAATTATATACTTGCAGGTGGTTATGCTTTCCTTTGTTTATTTATGATAAAATCACTTTTCATTTTTAATAAAAGAGAAAAAAATCCATTAGACTTATTTATTACAGAAAAAGAAGAGCCAATACTTTTTGATTATCTGTATCAATTAGCAGATGAAGCTGGAGCTCCAAGACCTAAGAAAGTTTTTCTTTCTCCTAGAGTAAATGCTAGTGTATCTTATGACTTATCTATTATAAATTTGATTTTTCCATCCAAGAAAAACCTCGAAATAGGTTTAGGACTTATGAATGTATTAAGTCTTGGAGAATTTAAAGCTGTACTGGCTCATGAATTTGGTCATTTTGCGCAACGTTCTATGTTACTAGGAAGGTATGTTTATGTAGCACAACAAATCGCGGTTCAAATCATTAACAAACGTGATATCTTTGATAATTTCTTAGCAGGAATTTCAAGTATTGATATTCGAATAGCCTGGATAGGTTGGATTTTGTCCATCTTGGTTTGGGCAGTACGCTCATTGATTGAAACCTGTTTTAGTGTCGTAATTATTGCTCAGCGTGCGTTATCTAGAGAAATGGAATTTCAAGCTGATTTGGTTGCTGTATCACTTACAGGTAGTGATGCTCTAATTCATGCGCTATCTAAACTACAAATTGCAGATGAAGCATATGATCATGCGTTGAATACTGTAAATACAAAACTGGATGATAAGAAAGCTATTTATAACTTGTTCAAACTACAAACTAATTATATAGAGAAAATGTCCTGGGTATTAGATGATCCAATGTATGGAAAATCACCAAAAGTCCTCGATATCGATCCCGAATTACACAGAGTGTTTGGTAACAGAGCTTTTAATCCTCCTAAAATGTGGTCTACACATCCAGCAGACAAAGATCGAGAAGAAAATGCTAAAAAAATATACATTTCAGCTCCAATAGATGAAAGACCGGCAGAAATTCTACTATCAGATGCAACGAAGTACGAAGTAGAAATGACAGCAAGACTAATCGCTACTGCAAAAGTCGAATCAGAAGTAATATCCGATGAAGAATCTTTAAAATTTCAAAATAAAGAATATTTTAGCTGGACCTTTTTAGATCCAAAATACCGATCTAACTTTTTAAATAGATTCTTTACGTTAAGCTTCAAAGACATTGATGAAATGTATGCTATGGAAATAGCAAAAAATGATATCTCATCAAATTTCAAATCTATATACCAATCAGAGCTTACTGAAAAACTAGAAGCGCTAAAAGAAGTAAAAGAAGAAATTTTATCTCTTAACCTAATTATTAACGAGGCTATTACCATTGAAAAAAGAGAAATCTGGCATCGAGGAGAACAAATAAAAAGAAAGGATGTTAAAACAATTCTTCAAAAACTAGAGCAAGAAGAATCATTAATCATAGAAGATCTTAAAAAACATGATACTTTATGTCGATCAACATATTATAAGGCTGCTACTCATTTAGATAGCAGCTGGAGTGATTATCTAAAATCAGTCAGCAATTTAGTGCATTACTCTGAACATGCAATAGCTGATATACAGGATGCCGCACGCAAATATCATAATGTAGTAAATATTGCGCTAGCAGATGGAAATATAAGCTCTGATGAATTGACAGATATTGTAAATTCGGGGAATGATTATTACAAATCCATTCGATCGGCTTTTCAAAAAAGTAAAGAAATAAAGTTAAACAAAGAACTTTTGGCTAACTCAACCAAAGAGACTTTTGCTGACTTTTTTGAAGAATTTAAACTCTCTTCACCAACAAGTGATAATATCAGTAAATGGTCGGAAGTTGTAGATGGATGGGCGGGAGAAGCTCTAAATGGATTAAACTTTTTACGAAATTCATCTTTAGAACACTTATTAGACATAGAAGAAGAAATCAAAACTTCATTTTTAAATAACACTCCAATAAATAAAGCACAACCAGCTCCTATCAATACTGTCAACACATATAAACTACTAACTAGAGGTAATGAAAGACCTATCCAACGAAAACTAAAATTATGGGATCGTTTTATATTGGGCGAAGGTTTTTTTGGAGCTACTGCTAAGTTTGCTATATCTATAACTTTAATTGGAGGGGCTCTATTTTTAGGAAGCTTTTCTCAGTCAACAGATCTAACTATTTATAATGGATTAGAGATGGATGTAACTATAATGATAAATGAAGACAAGGAATTGGAAATAAAGGCAAAAGACAATCACACAATTTCTGTAGATCATAATACCGATTATAGTATTACTGCTTATGATCCGAAAGGGGAAATCATCGAAAATTTCACAGAATCGACAGGTTCTCCAGGCAAGGAATATATTTATAATGTTGCAAACTCTGGAGCTTTCTTTGAATATACAGCTTATTATGGATCAAGAAATGGTTCTGTTCCTGAACAAAGAAATATTGGATCTGCCAGATGGTTCCATAGTTATGCAGATTATATTTTAAAAACTCCTCCTCAAATGGATGATGAAGGTACCAGAAAAGATGTTTTGGTAGCCTATAGTGATAATCCTTATGATATGATTTCATTAATTAATGACTCAACTGAATTAAAAAAACTAATCAACACACACATACTATGGGATTCTGCAGATAGTGATAATATTTTATCATGGATGAGTTTATTACAATTTGTTGATGATCCTAATACCATCATTGATAAAAGAATTAATCGTTTAGGAAATGATATTATCGCCAAGAGAGCCAAAATGGATATGGTCGATGATGATGAAAAAAACAAAATCTGTAATGAGATTCAACAATCTTTTCAACAAAAAACGAATAGCGCCGATCTGTATTATTTAAATACGAGATGCCTAGAGGATTCTGAATACCAAGACAAAACATTTGTTGAAGGATATGAAAAATGGCCGAAACATCCTTGGTTAGCATACGCAGCTGCAAACATTTATGCCCAAAACGAAAACTGGAAAAAAAGTCTTAAAGCTTTTAATCAGGCTAGTAGTATAAATGGTCTTAAGAGTGCTATTGCTTTAAATGCAGAAAGAGTACGTAGAAAAATTGGAAAAGACTCTGGATCTTTACAATTAGAGTTTACCACTGAAGATCTGGAGTATTATTTGAATGTTGATAAAGGAAGGCTCGACAGACTTAGTAATGACCCTTATTATGCATACGTGCTAATCTCAAAAGGTAAATTAGATGAAGCATATCAATTTATTCAAGCATATAATACATTTAAACCATATGTACTTCGATATCTCGCTGTCTCTGAAGGTGCTTCAGATGAAATTAAAAATGCTGTAAAATTATTAGATAAAGAAGAAGGTATTAATAATTCCTCCATCTGGTATACTTTGGCTTGGAATATCCTAGAAAAAAAGGAGTATGATAAAATTGTAAGCGAAATAGACTATACGGGAGTTTCTTCTAGTGATCTTAATAAATTCATCACATTTATAAAATCTAAAGATTACGCAGCTGCCGAAAATATTATTAAAAAACAACGAGTTTATTTCAAAGGATATATGTACGCCTTAGGACATATCATTTCAAAATTTAAAGCACCTGAAAATTGGAAGAACAATGCGGATCAATTATTATTTGCTCATGAGCAACCTTTTTTAGGTAATTAGACTTTTATTCAAAGAACTACATAAAATAATCTAAAACCAGCTCCATAAGTATATGCAGCTGGTTTTGTACTTCAAATTCATAAAAAACAGACAGTTTAGAATACTAATTTTATATATTTTTATAAATATAAATTTGATTGTAAATCATAATAAATATGCAAAGTTTTGAGGAACGATTAAAAGGTGGGCATCCAAACTCACTTGGTAACACTGTTGAAGTTGTTGAAGAAGTATTGAAGGAAAATGAACTATTTAACGAATTATTTAACTGTTACTTCAGTAATGACGAAATTGTTCGATTAAGAACTTCCAATGCCATGAAAAGAATTTGTAAAGCTCAAAAAACTTTACTAATTCCCTATATTGACCGATTCTTAGTAGAAATTTCTAAAATTGATCAAGCTTCGACGCAATGGACGTTGTCTCAATTATTTAAAGCATTGGAAAAAGATATGACCAATGAACAAATTCAGTTTGCGAAGAAAATCATGAAAAACAATCTTGCTAATCATAATGATTGGATCGTATTAAATCAAACTATGGATACGCTAACCAACTGGTCAAAAAAAGATGAAAATTTAAAAGCTTGGATCATCCCTCATTTGGAAAGACTCACCGCTGATAAGCGAAAATCAGTTTCAGGAAGAGCACAAAAAATGATTGCTTTGTTACAGAAATAAATCCAAAAACAACTTCAAACACATCCGATAACAAAACAACACTCAAAAATTGCATAATTGAGCCGATCAAAAATGCAACAAAACACCATTTAGAAAGTATTTATGGTTGAAGTCGTACAATCATTACATACAAATTTCGTTATTTTGCAGACAAATCATAGATTCTTGAAAAATACATTTTTCTATATAGTTTTCACACTACTGTTTTCCTCTATTACATTTGCTCAAGAAAGTAAAAAAATTAAGGTTCAATCGGATCGTACTATTAAAAACGAAGAACGTTTTCCAGGGGCTACCATTCTGGCTAAAGTTAATAAACAGGTATTTATTGAGCATGAAGGAATCGAGATATGGTGTGATCAGGCGGTGCACTATGGTGAAGATAGGTTTGTAAGAGCTTTCGGAAATGTAAAAATGAAGCAAGGAGATACTTTAACCATGACGAGTGCATACGCAGAGTATAATGGAAATAGTAAATTTGCATACGCTAGAGAAAATGTTTTTTTAGAAACTCCTTCTAATACTCTTACAACAGATACATTATTCTTTGATCGACTTCGACAACAAGCTTACTATCGTAGTGGTGGAACTGTTAAAGATTCTTCTAATACGCTGACTAGTAGGATCGGAAGGTATTTTATGGATAGAAAACAATATTCCTTTAATACTGAAGTGAAAATTGTAAACCCAGAAAACACTGTCGATTCTGATCGTTTGGATTATTATACAGAGAATGGTCATGCATATCTATATGGGCCTTCTACTGTAAAAGGTAAAGAAAGCACACTATATTGTGAACGAGGCTTTTATGACACCAAAGTAAAAACAGGGTATGCCATTAAAAATGCTCGAATAGATTATGACAATCGAACCGTATTTGGGGATAGTATTTTTTACAACAGTGCCATCCAATTTGCATCTGCAACAAATAATATAAAAGTTCTAGATACTGCAAACAACTCTATAATTACTGGTCATTACGCTGAAGTTTTTAAAGACAAAGATTCTGTATTTATAACGAAAAGAGCTCTAGCAGCAACACTACAGGAAAAAGACTCTATTTATATTCATAGCGATACCTTAATGGTGACTGGAAAACCAGAACATAGAATCATGAATGGATTTTATGATGTTCGCATTTTCAAAAGTAATATGAGTGGAAAAAGTGATTCTATTAATGTGGATCAGACCACAGGATATACCAAAATGATTGGTAAACCTATTCTATGGTCACAAAGAAATCAAATGACAGGAGATACCATCAAGATTATATCGAATACCGAAACAGAAAAACTAGACTCTCTCGTTGTATATCAGAATGCATTTTTAGTTCAAGAAGACACTCTTAAAGCTGGATATAATCAAGTAAAAGGACAAATACTCTATGGATTGTTTAAGGATAATGAAATCTATCAGGTAGATATTGATAAAAACACAGAAACTATATTCTATCAAAGAGAAAGTGAAGGTGAACTAAAACTCATTGGTATAAACAAAGTGTTATCTAGTTCTATCAAACTACTGCTAGAACAAAGAGAGATTGTTGATGTGTACTACTATCAAAACATAGATGGCACCTTATATAGAGAAATAGATTTACCCGAAAATGCAAGAGAGTTATCCGGTTTCATATGGCGTGGCGATGAACAAATACTTAGTAAAAAAGATCTTTTTAGAGGAGAACTTCCTCCTAAGCTAACGAAAATAAAAGGAATACCATTACCCGTAGAAGATGATGATTTCTTTGATGAAGAAACGCTGAAACGATTAGAAGAAAACAAGTCTGAAGGTTCTCGCTTATTAGAACAAAAACTACAAGATGCTGAATTGAAAGAAACCAATGAAAAGCTAGATAATTCTGCCAAACCAAAATTGGATAAGGAATTAAAACCGAAACAGAAAAAAGATACTTCCTCATCCAATCAAAAATCTAATAAAGTAAGCTTTGAAGACCCTAATCTTAGTCGAACTGCCAGACAAAGAGATAGTATCACAGTTACAACATTAAAAAATGCCAAACAATTAGATACTATTACAAAAGATAATTAATACTACTTTCTCTTATCTAAATCTACCTAAAATTAAAAATTCTGGATTTTTCAAACTCAAATTAGTTTGACTTACCTTTGCGAATGTGAAAGAAGATTTTTTTACATACCAAGCACAGACTACGCCACATCCGTTAGCAATGGAGATATCGCATGCAGAAGGTAGTTATATTTTTGCCACCAATGGTAAAAAGTATTTAGATTTTGTTGCTGGAGTTTCTGCCTGTAGTTTGGGTCATAGACATCCAAGAGTGGTAGAGGCAATTAAAGAACAACTGGATAAGTATTTGCATGTTATGGTTTATGGAGAGTATATCCAACAACCTGCTGTCGAGCTTACGAAACTTTTAGCTTCCCTTCTACCCGATCCTTTAGAGAAAACATATTTGACTAACTCTGGTACAGAAGCTATTGAAGGATCTTTAAAACTTGCAAGAAGAGTAACTGGTAGAAGTCAAATTTTCGCTGCTAAACTGGCTTATCATGGTAATACCATGGGATCTATGAGTGTGATGGGGTTCGAAGAAAGAAAACAAGCTTTTAGACCATTAATTCCAGATGTATCATTTATTTCTTTTAATAATGAAGATGATATACAACTAATCACCAATAAAACAGCAGGAGTTATCCTGGAGACCATTCAAGGTGGTGCTGGGTTTATTACACCAAAAAAGGATTATTTAAAAAAGGTTAAAAATCGTTGTGAAGAAGTTGGTGCGCTATTAATACTTGACGAAATACAACCCGGTTTTGGTAGAACAGGTAAATTATTTGGTTTCCAGAATTATGATATTGTTCCAGACATCGTTGCAATGGGTAAAGGAATGGGTGGAGGATTGCCTATTGGAGCTTTTACCGCTTCTTCAAAAATGATGAATCAACTACAGGACAATCCCAAATTAGGTCATATTACCACTTTTGGAGGTAATCCTGTCATTGCAGCTGCCGCTTTGGCAACATTACAGGAAATATCAGGAGGTGACTTAATGTCAGAAACTCTTGAAAAAGAAAAAATAATCAGATCGTTATTAATTCATCCATTTATAAAAGAAGTAAGAGGAACAGGATTAATGCTCGCATTAATTATGACTACTTCTGATATTGCTAATCAAGTTGTACTACAATGTCAGGATAATGGTTTAATACTTTTTTGGTTACTTTTTGAACCAAAAGCAGTACGAATTACACCTCCATTGACGATTTCCGCAGAGGAAATAAAGAAAGGATGTCAAATTATCTTAGATATATTAAACAATATCCAGAATCCAAAAAACAACTGATTTTTCCCGTTTAATTCATATAAATTCCTTATATTTAAAAGACTATCTCACCCGTTACACAATTCGATAGAACTTATAGGCTTATTTATTCAGAATGTTAAACCATTCATTTTTAAATGGTATACATTTTGTTAATTAGTTTGTTAAAAACAATTGATTACTGAAGTAGTATGATGGCATTTCATTTGTAATTTTAGTACAGAGGAAATCAATAATGCTAGCAATAAATTGTGTAAAGTATTTTGTATTACTCTTATTTGTTGGGGAAGACAAAAAAAGTTTGTAATACGCTCATGATTTATTCAGCATCTTTAATCAACGTGGATGAAATGAACATATGATCCAATTTCTATATAGAAATATAATATGCGAATTACATCTGATATTAGTTAAAATAAGCACGAGCGGATGAAATTTAACCACGAAGAATTCGAAGACAATAATTTCTCAATTAGTCGATATGAGTCTATGCTGAGATCTAATGATGTTAAATTTTTTGATTCTGATGAATTCGAATCAATAATTCATCATTATCTGGAAAACGGAAAAATTGCTAAGGCAAAAAAAGCTATTTCTTTAGGGCTTTCACAACATCCTTCTTCTGTAAATCTAAAATTGCTACAAGTAGAAATTTTGGTTTTTGAAGATCGTTTGGAAAAGGCAGACCTCCTTTTGGCCCAACTTCATGCTTTGGAACCCGAAAATGAAGAGATTTATATTCAAAAGGCCAATATACTTTCGAAACAAAATGATCATATAAAAGCTATCGAGTTATTAACTACAGCGCTTCAATATACTTCAGATGAGGCTGATGTTTATTCCTTAATAGGTATGGAATATTTATTCATGGATGACTTTGAGAATGCTAAAACAAATTTCATGAGATGTTTAGAAGCGGATGATCAGGATTATTCGGCTTTATACAACATCATTTATTGTTTTGATTTTCTAGAACAACATGAAGAGGCTATCTCTTATCTTAATATGTTTTTAGATAAAAACCCCTATTGCGAAGTGGCATGGCATCAGGTTGGTAAACAATATTTCGATATTAAAGAGTATGAAAAAGCCTTAGCTGCTTTTGATTTTGCTATTATTAGTGATGAATATTTTATAGGAGCATATTTAGAAAAAGGAAAAGTTCTTGAAAAACTGAAGCGTTATAATGAAGCTATAGAGAATTATCGCATCACTTTAGAGCTTGATGATCCTACTTCTTTTGCGTTATTAAGAATAGGTAAATGTTTCGAAAAATTAGGTAGTGATGACCTTGCTATTCAACATTTCTCGAAAACAGTTCATGAAGATCCTTTATTAGACAAAGGATGGATCGCGATTACCGATTTTTACATGAGAAAACGTAATTATCAAAAAGCACTTTATTACACAAATAAAGCAATCAGTATCGATGCTGAAAATGTACTTTATTGGAAGCGATATGCAAAAATCAATAATCGACTGGCATTTTTTGAAGAAGCAGAACGTGGTTATCGAAAAGCTTTAGAGTTAGGAAACTATGAATTAGAAACATGGCTAAACAGATCAGATATTCTAAAATACATTGGAGAATCTGATGCTGCCATTCAAAATATGCATCAAGCAATTGAGTTTTATCCTGAAAATGCAGAAGTTCAATTTCGATTAGCCGGCTTATATTATGAACAACAAGAATATAGTAAAGGTGAATTTCATCTTAGAAAGGCATTGGAGTTAGATCCTGAATATTCTATTGTGTTGGAGGAATTGTTTGAATCCACATTCCGCCTTTCTTTGGTTCAAAATATCATTTCAGAATATAAGAGATAATCGTATTATGTATTGGGAAATTAGCAATATAATTTAATACTATAATTTCCTAAGATTTGCAGCATGTTTTACAACAAAAAATACATACATTTGTTAGTATAACCACTGTAAAACCTAAAAAATGCAAAGACGTCTTAAGGACTATTTACTAGTTTCACTAAAAGGAATTGCAATGGGAGCGGCAGATGTTGTTCCTGGTGTTTCTGGAGGAACGATAGCCTTTATATCTGGTATATATGAAGAACTAATCGCTACCATAAACAATCTAAATATTGCGTTTTTTAAAGATTGGAAAAAGGAGGGTTTCAGTACTACTTGGCAAAAATATAATCTTTCTTTTCTTCTTGCTTTATTTGTAGGAATTGCTATTAGTATTCTTTCTTTAGCCAAAATAATTAAATGGTTATTACATAATGAGCCTTTGCTTTTATGGTCCTTTTTTTTCGGATTAGTTTTAGCAAGTATTCTGTATATAGGGAAACAAATTACTTCATGGAATCCTAAAGTTTTTATAAGTATAGTGTTAGCTGCAATTGCATCTTATTTCATTACAATAGCAGAACCAATGGCTTCACCGGAAAGTCTTTGGTACTTATTATTTTGTGGATTCATCGCTATAATTGCCATGATATTACCAGGAGTTTCTGGAGCCTTTATTTTATTAATTTTAGGAGCTTATGAAACGTTTATTGGTATTTTAAATCAATTTAGAGAAGGGCTTACGACACTTAATTTCGACTTATTATGGCAGGCTTTTTATAAAATTGTAATTATAGGAATCGGTGCAGTAGCAGGTTTGAAACTATTCTCAAAAGTGTTAAACTGGATGTTCAACAAGCATAAAAATGTAACCTTAGCACTATTAACTGGTTTTATGATTGGTTCTCTTAATAAACTATGGCCATGGAAGCAAGTACTCTCTTGGAGGACAAATTCTGAAGGAATCGAAGTACCATTTATAGAAAAGAGCATTTTACCAGCTAATTATGATGGAGATCCAAGAATCATTTGGGTACTTCTTTTTGTTACTATTGGTTTTCTTTTAATTCTTATATTAGAGCGACTCGCAACAAAAAAAGAGAAGTAATTCATGGCACAAAATACCAGAACGCTTAGTGATAAGTTTTTTTTAGTCATCAAAGGTTTGGCTATGGGAGCTGCTAACAAAGTTCCTGGTGTATCTGGAGGAGTGGTTGCTTTTGTTGCAGGTTTTTATGAGGAGTTTATATATTCTTTACAGAAAATAAATCTCAAAGCCTTTAAACTATTTATAAACTTTCGATTTTCCAGTTTTTGGAGATATATCAACGGAAGATTTTTAGCACTTTTAATTTTAGGAATGTTAATTAGCTACTTTAGTGTATCTAAAATCCTAGATTATCTAATTATTCATTATGAATTATATGTCTGGTCAGCTTTCTTCGGAATGATCATCGGTTCCATCTATTATATAGTTAAGGATTTTGATGATTGGAACAGACGTAACATTTGCTTTATTATCATTGGTACTATCGTTGGGATAAGTATCAGTCTTTTAGAACCTGCTAAAGAAAATGACAATCTGTTTTTTGTGTTTTTTTGCGGTATTGTTGGTGTTTCCGGAATGACATTACCAGGTTTATCAGGTTCTTTTATTCTAATTCTATTTGGAAATTATGTGTTATTATTGGTAGACTCAGTGAATGCATTATATGACACCATTGCAGATTTGATTCGATGGGATTTATCTTTTACTGAAAATACAAATAGAATACGATTACTAAAAGTGCTTATCGTTTTTAGTTTAGGATCCATTACTGGTTTAGTTACTTTATCACATTTTCTAGGATATGTTTTAAAACATTATAAAAATGCCACTTTTGCCGCAATTATTGGCTTTATTACAGGTTCTTTAGGTGTTGTTTGGCCTTGGAAATATAAAATGTATAAAAAAAATGAGATTGGAGAAGTTTTAATTGATGCACAAGGCAATCCAATTCTTGATAATTATGACAGATATCTTCCTGATCTTTCAACAGCTTCTACTTATATAGCCTTTTTCTTTGTACTTGTGGGTATAGGAATTGTTTTATGGTTAGAGTGGTATGGAGAAAAAACAGTAAAAACCAAACCAACATGAGTATATATGGGTTACTAGGAAGAGATATAGGCTATTCCTTTTCCAGAAATTATTTTTCCAACAAATTCGAAAAAGAGAATATTAACGATCAATATCAAAACTTTGATCTAAAAACTATCGATGAGTTAAAACAAGTTATCCAAAACAAGGAAATTAATGGAATGAATGTAACGATCCCATATAAGGAAGAAGTCATTCCTTATTTGGACAACCTAGATCCAATAGCAAAAGAAATAGGAGCCGTTAATGTCATAAAGTTTGAAAAAAATGGAAAGCTCACTGGATATAATAGTGACTATTATGGTTTTACTGAGTCTTTAAAACCATTGCTTAATGACAAAGTAAAGAAAGCCTTAATTCTTGGAACAGGAGGAGCATCAAAAGCGATTGCATATGCCTTAGATAAATTGGATATCAAATACACTTTTGTATCTAGAAACCCAGATTTTAATGAACTTAGTTACAATGATCTTGATGAAGACATCATTCGAGATTTCAAACTAATCATTAATTGTACTCCGCTAGGCACGTACCCAAAAATAGAAAATCATCCTGATATACCGTTTGAACACCTTAGTGAAAATCATATACTATATGATCTTATATATAATCCTGAGGAGACCACTTTTATGAAAAAAGGTAAAGAAAAAGGAGCAAAAACTAGTAATGGTCTACAAATGCTTGTTTTGCAAGCTGAAAAGTCATGGGAAATCTGGAATTCATAATTTTCAATTATGCTTCCTAACAAATAATATACTTTTCCTACAAATGGAATTCCTAAAACGGAGTATTTGCTTTGAGTTTATATAAGATGTTAGTATCTTAGACAATCGTTAATCTCCGATAAACAAAAACATTTAATACAATGTCCACACATGATAACCTGCCACAGGCAGATGGAAATGAAGAGAAAAAGGCTAAATCTCTAGAAGAAAACGTACAGAACTCTACCACAGAAGAAGTATCTGAATCTCCTACACCACAATCTGAAGTAAGTGCATCAGAAAATACAAATGAAGAAGAAACTTCTAGTATTGAAACCTCAAATGAGGAAACATTAAATTCTGAAGATAAAGAGGTTACTACTGAAGTGAAAGAAGGAGAAAATCAGCCTGAATCCAATGATGAAGCTGAAAATGAAATGGTTTCGGCAGAACCAGAAAAGGAAAGCTCTACTGAAGTTGAAACCAATGAAGTTAAGGTAGAATCTAGTGATGAAATCCAAAATGAAATGGATGAAGCGGTTGCAAAGGACAGTGAAGATGAAGCCAAATTAGAGCGACATGATATCGAAAAGAAAGACTATCATGCAATGACCAAAGATCAACTCATATCGGAATTACGAGGTCTTATCAAGAATGAGAAAATCCAAGCCATTAAGGAACATGTAGAGGAGATTAAAACTGAGTTTAATGCTAAATTTAATGAAGAAGTAGAACAGAAAAAAGATGAGTTCTTAGCAGATGGAGGTAATATCATAGATTTCTACTACTCTACACCGCTGAAGAAAGAATTTAATTCTGTGTATTTCGACTACAAGGAAAAAAGAAACGCATACTATCAAAACCTTAAAAAAGACCTTCAGGTAAACCTTCAAAAAAGGTTGGACATTATAGAAGAACTTAAAGGTTTATTAAATGTAGAAGAAAATATTAATTCTACTTATAATCATTTCAAAGAGATTAAAGAAAGGTGGCATAATGCTGGACCTATCCCAAGAGATAAATACAATACGGTATGGAATACATATCACCACCATACAGAAAACTTTTACGATTTCCTTCATCTAAATAGAGATTTTAGAGATCTAGATTTCAAACATAATTTAGAGCAAAAGCTAAAAATTATTGAGCGAGCAACAGAACTGGCTCAAGAAACCGATGTAAATAGAGCATTTAGAGAATTACAAATTCTACACAAAATGTGGAAGGAAGATCTAGGACCTGTTGCTAAAGAATATAGAGAACCCATTTGGGAGAAGTTCAGTGCACTTACCAAACAAATCCATGAAAATCGACAAGAATTTTTTAAGGTTCAGGATAAAGTTTATGAACAAAACCTAGTGGTAAAACAAGGAATTATTGGCAAAATAGTTGAAGTCGCTTCTGATCATCCTAAAAATCACAGTGGTTGGCAACAAAAAATTAGAGAAATAGAGGCTTTGAGAGAAGAATTCTTCAAAGCTGGAAAAGTACCTTTAAGTGCTAATGAAGAAACTTGGAGCCAGTTTAAAAGTGCAGTTCGAGATTTTAATAGAAATAAAAATGCCTTTTACAAAGGGCTTAAAAAAGATCAATTCGATAATCTAAACAAGAAAATGGAATTGATCAAAATTGCTGAGGATAATAAGGATAGTGATGACTTCTCAGTTACAACACCATTAATGAAAAAAATTCAGGCGGACTGGAAAAAAATTGGGCATGTACCTAGAAAAGATAGTGATAGAATATGGAAAAGATTCAAAGATGCTTGTAATTTCTACTTTGATAGAATCCATGCAGAAAAAAATGAAGCTAATAAAGAAGAGCTAGCTTCTTACGAGAAAAAACTTGCCCATATTGAAACTCTTAAAGCATTAAAACTTTCAGGTGATCCTAAAAGTGATCTAGATACTATTAAAGAAAATATCAATCTTTGGAAAACTTTAGGCAGAGTTCCTTATAAGAAAAGAAATATAGAAGCTGATTATCATAAAGTTTTAGACGGATTTTTTGAACAACTAAATCTAAGTCGTCAAGAAACCGAAATGATTAAGTATGAAAACAAACTTAGTTCGCTAGCAAATCAATCTGATGACAGAGCTTTACGCAATGAACAAAACTTCATTCGCAAAAAGATTGATGAAGTTCATAATGAAATACGACAGCTAGAAAATAACCTGCAGTTCTTCAAAAATGCAGATGATTCAAATCCTTTAGTAATAGAAGTAAGAAAAAATATCGGAAAACATAAAGAAAGTCTTGAGGTTTGGAAAAATAAGCTCAAGAAGATCAAAGAACTCTAATGTAACTGTAAATTCAACAATGAATTGTTCGCTTTGCGGCTCATATACCGTAAGATTTACTGAAATACATAATAGAGTATATCATCAATGTAATAATTGCGGTGGCATATCTCTAGATCCTTCATATTATCTAAATGATAAAGAAGAAAAAGAACGATATGAAATCCATAATAATGATGTAAATGATCTTGGGTATCAAAACTTTGTATCACCAATTGTTAATGCTATAACCGAAAACTATAACCAAGAACATTACGGTCTAGACTTTGGTAGTGGTACAGGTCCGGTCATCACTACAATGCTTCAAAAAAAAGGATATCAAGTTAATACTTATGATCCCTTTTTTGACCCTAACTCAAAGGCATTAGAACAAACTTATGATTATATTGCTTGTTGTGAAGTAATGGAACATTTTCATAATCCTAATAAAGAGTTTTCCTTGTTGTACTCACTTCTTAAGGAAAATGGAACTTTATATTGCAAAACCAATGTGTACAATGATTCAATTGATTTTGATACATGGTGGTATAAAAATGATCCAACTCATGTTTTTTTCTATACAGGAGAAACATTGCATTGGATAAAATCTAAGTTTAATTTTAGTGAAATTAGTTTTTCAAAAAAACTAATTAGTTTTAAAAGATAACCTCTTGTTTTATATCTAACAAAAACTCAGTTTAAGTAGTTTAAAATACTTTAGCACAAAATCTTATCAACACGAAAACGTTTGAGTAGATAGTTACTTCTATTAATACTCTTTTATTCCCTAAATTGCTTAATCATCAATTTTGTTGCTAAAATAATACCATTATATTAATAATATTAAACATTTTAAACACATATGACAATTTAAACATCATCTTCTACTGGAAGAAAAATTTACACAAGACACAATTCAAACACTAAAACTTATGAAAAACTCACTACCTAAGCTCTTAGGCATTATATGTCTATGGAGCCTTTTACTCAATTCCTATTTTGTAAACTCACAAACTGATTTTAGAGAAGAAACTATTTACTTTCTCCTAACTACTAGATTTTTTGATGGAGACTCCAGCAACAATGCGCCTACAGAATGGTCTTCTTACAATCCTGATCCAAATATTAATCCAACCATAACAGATCCTAATGATGTAACCTGGAGAGGAGATTTTAAAGGATTGATACAAAAATTAGATTACATAAAAGATCTTGGCTTTACTGCTATTTGGATCACACCTATTGTACATAACAGAAGTCCTCTAGATTATCATGGATATCACGCTTGGGATTTCACAAAAGTAGATCCACGTTTAGAGTCACCAGGTGCCACATTTCAGGATTTGATTAATGAAATCCATGCCCGTGACATGAAAATCGTATTAGATGTTGTAACAAATCATGCTGGACGTTTTGGTATAAAAGACGTAGCGGAAATAAAGTATAATACCGATCCTACAAAACCCTGGTTTGCCCCAGACAATCCTAATTGGGAATATGACGGTTTAACTCCAAATCCTGAAGATGGATTAATTTGGAGTCGTGCAAATCTTGCAAAAATGCCACCTCCTTATAACCAAGATCTTTCTGCTTTTAATTTCCCTAGTAAAGAAAGCTATGTAGACACTTCTGATCCGGATTGGTATCATCATTCAGGAAATGGATTTGCACAAGGTTTTGATGATATTGAAAATCTACATAATCGAGCATTGGCAGGAGATACTCCAGACCTAAATACAGGAAGTCAAATAGTCAGAGATTATCTTGTAAATGCGTACGCTAACTTTATAAATATGGGAGTGGATGCATTTCGCTGGGATACCGTGAAACATATGAGCAAAGAAGACATCATTTATTTTTATGATGCTTTTAAAGCCATTAATCCTGATCTATTTATATTCGGAGAAGTTGCACAACTACGACATGAGTTACATCCTGTTGATGAAATAAATCCGCATTACTACACATGGAGAGGTGAAGTAAATAATTCTGCTCCCTTAGATCTTGCAGTAATTGATTTCTTTGGTGAAGCTACTTTTCATGGAACTTTTGAAGAAGGGCAATCTTTTCCTACGGTAAAAGCTGCAGCTCGTTATGATCATCTATATAGTGATCCTTCTACATTAATTACATGGTTAGATAATCACGATTTTGGACCTAATAATGATTGGAATAGACGATATGGTGGTACTGATGAGAATCTAGCTGCTTGTATGAATTTTATGTTTACTTGGAGAGGAATCCCAACTGTATATTATGGAACAGAAATGCGATTCAAAGCAGGAGAGTTTAATGATATTCACAATGCTGCCGGAATTGAACAATCCATCGATAAAACTGGTCGAGCATATTATGGTAATGTTATGGATCAAGCTCCGAATCACAAAATATACCAGCATATTAAAAAACTAAACGCTATTCGAAGAGCTGTTCCTGCTTTACAAAAAGGAAGTTGGGACTGGAAAGAAGCTCCTGGAAATGCTGTATCATACCGTAGAGTTCATCAAAACAGTGAAGTAGCTGTTGGTTTAGCTAAGGATGGAGATGCTTCTTTTAGTATCTCTGGCATGACAAATGGATTGTATAGAGATGCTGTAACTGGTCGTGAGATAGCTGCTCAGAATGGAGTACTAAGTTTTACCGTAACATCTGGATCGGCAGGAATTTATGTACTTAATGGTCCTGGATTAATTGGAGGTTGCGGTGGCGGTTTCTTTGAAAATTGCGTTAACGGACCAAGCAATCCAGTAGTGATTATAAATCCAAATAATGAACGTTCTGAAGATCCTATTCAAATTACAATGGAAAGCGTTGGAGGAGCTGGAGCTCCTTACAACATCTATTATACACTAGATGGATCAAATCCGAATAGCTCAAGTACGAGATATACGAATGCTTTTACAATAACAGAATCAACAACAATTAAAGCTATTGCATTTGACAAAGATGGTGTTGCTTCGGATGTATTAACGAAAAATTATAGTATTGGTCCTATTGAAGGGTTGCATGTATATTTCAAAAAACCTTCTTCTTGGTCTCAAGCTAATGTACATTATTGGGATGAATCTCCTGATGTATTACCAACTAGTAACTGGCCTGGACCACAGATGAATCAAATCGATAATTCTGATTGGTACGAATATATCTTTGAAGGAGTTGAAAGTACTAATTTGTTATTCAATGATAATGGTGGTGCTAAAACAGATGACTTAACCAGAAATAGAGATGGATGGTACGAGGATGGAGTATGGTATGACACAGATCCAAGAGTAACTGGTAATACACCACCATCTGTATCCATGTCTCCAAATGGAGG
>NZ_WEKL01000064.1 GCF_019295435.1 Aquimarina litoralis | reverse complement strand
CATTACTGAGTATCATCCTCCTCTTCTGGTTCTTGAGTACTCTTACTGCCTGGATCTGGTCTTGATTTTCCGGATTCCGTATCATCTGGCATAAAAATTGACTTCTCTTCATCTGCATAGCTTGAAGATTGTACAATGGTTCCCTCTTGATTCTCTTTTTTTAAATTGTTTTCCATAATTATTTAGTTTTAGAAATTCATTTACAAATCTCCTTAACTCCCTAGTAGTATACAATAGTCAAAACTACTTGTTTTAATATCCTTAGAAATGAGGGTAAACACTACAAATCAAAAGAAAAACTTATTTTATCCTTACTTCTAAGGATACAAAAACGACAATTCTAACGATTGATTTCATTCTCCTTTTAACCAACCTTTGTATCACAAGCAAAGATTAAATTATGGGGAGAAAATGTTTCATTTCATTTAAAACTGAAGATAGTGCTTATAAGGATTTTATTCAAAATAATTTGGATATTGATATGATAGACAAATCATTAAATGAAGCCATAGATTCTGATAATGAAGATTACATAATGAGTAAAATCAGAAAAGAGTATCTATCGGATTCTACCGTTACAATTCATTTAATAGGTAAATACAGTGCAGAAAATAGAGGAAAAGAAGAACAGAGATATATTAAAAGAGAGCTTCAAGCATCTTTATATCATGGAAAAGGAGACACTCGAAGTGGGATCTTAGGAGTTGTATTACCGGAGATGGAATCTACAATTTATCGTGGTTCTTTCATATGTCCTAAATGTAGTTACTCTCATAATTATGTTGGTATAAATGATACTACAGTGATAAAAGAATTTAGTGCAAACTATTATATTCAAAACTCTATGAACACCAAATGTTCTTGGAGTGAAGAGGATAGGTACTGTGTACTAGTCAAATGGGATGACTTTCTAAATCATCCTGAGGGTTATATAGAATATGCTATCGAAAAAAGAAGTTCTGAAATAGCCAACAAAATAAAAGTATATCCATAATTTTTTTAATTGAATTAGTATGAAAATCCTAGTCATTGGTGGTTATCATGAAGATAACGAAACACTAAAAAAGCAATCAATTGAATTCACCAAAGTGTTAGGTAAAGAAATCATGGATCAAGGGCATATTTTGCTTAATGCTTGTATGACAGAATTTGATACTATAATTGCAGAAAGCGCTTCTCAATCCCTACATGAAGAAGAAATAGACAATAGAATAATTAGTTATATAGCTAAAGGAATTACTCCTTCTCATAAAATAGGAAGAATTCGAGATTCACAACTTGAAAACTGGGAGTTGGGAACTCCCAGCCTTAAAATTCCAGAACCTATTTTTTATGCCGATGTTGTAATTACCGTATGCGGTTCGGAAGGTGTTCAGAGAGCTGCAAATTGGGCTAGAATCGCAAGAAAACCTATTCTTCCTATCAAAAAGTTCAAAGGTGCCTCCGAACTCATCTATTTTGAGGAAAAAAATAACTTTTACCAAACCCATAATAGCAATATTAATCTTGATGAATTTGAAGACTTATCTCAAAGTTTAATAGAAGATCAAAAACTAGCACAAACTGTTGTGAATCTTGCAGAACGAATAAAAACTTCTAAAAATGCTTTTGTCATAATGCCTTTTGACGAAAACAGTGAGTTAGAAAACACTTTCGATTCCTTTGAAATCACTTGTTCACAATTTACTCCAGAATATAACTGTATTCGAATGGATAAGATAACGGACATCAAAAGAATAACTCCTGAAATGTTTAGTAACATAAAAAAAAGTGCATTTGTAATCGTAGATCTAACTTTGGAAAGACCAAATGTGTATTATGAGTTAGGATATGCAGATGCCTTAAATAAACCTATCATAGCTACCGCAAAGAAAGGTACCTCTATTCACTTTAATGCAAAGGACATACCAATATTATTTTGGGATTCTCAGAAGAAACTTCGTGAAGAACTATTTCAAAGAATCAACCAAATAGCCATTAATCAAGGGAGATGAAAATGGAAAGCATACTTAAATATATAGCTGGAGGTATTGTAATTAAAGGTTTGTATGATTTTTTTACAATTGAAACAAAGTCACCACAAAGAAGAATATTCATCAGTCATTCATGGGAAAGGGGATCTGAAGATTATCTCTCTCTAAAAAAAAAGTTAAAAGAACATAATGTTAAAATCTATGATCACTCAATTCCTAGTCATAAAGCTTTTGATGAAGATAAAAGAGAAGAATTAGAAAAAATATTTAGGAACCAGATGATCTACTGTAGTAAAATTCTGGTTATAGCAAATAGCGGAATAGATAAAAATTCTTTTGTGATGACTGAAATTAAAATTGCTAAAGAACTAAAGAAGGAAATAATTGCTATAAAACCCTATGGACAATATAGTATGCCAACTTTTATTAGAAATCATGCTACAAAAATCATTAGCAACAATATAAACTCCATAATAAAAGCATTACAACATGGCCACGAATAGAAAGGATTTAAACGAACAGTTTACTTCCAGAAATCTTTTTTTGAAAAAGGGAATAAAATGTGTTTTTATCTCATATCAAAACAATGACAAATCACAAGCTAAAAAGATTGCAGACTATCTCATAAATGCGGGTATAGATGTTTATTTTGATGAATATGACGATGACTTAAAATTATCTAATCAAAGTAATCATCCAGGACAAGTTACCAATGCATTAACAAAAGGCATTAATAATAGTTCTCATATGTTAGTGATTGTTTCTCCTACAACAATGAGATCTAACTGGGTGCCCTTTGAAATTGGGTATGGCTATGACAAGACTGATCTGGCAGTTTTAACGCTAAAAGGAATTCCAAAAAATACCATCCCTGACTATATCAAAACAGCAAAAATTATTAGAGACATATGGGATTTAAATTCTCTAACCAGTAAAATAAAGGAAGTAGATCAGGAAGTCTTAATACATGAAAATTCTATAAAGAGTTATAATAATCCAAATCACCCCCTTAACTCCTATATGGATAAATACACCACTTAATTTTTATACAAAGATGAAAAAAATATTAGCACTAGATGGAGGAGGGATTAGAGGGGTTCTCACACTTGGATATCTGGAAAAGATAGAAGAAACTATCCAAAAAAAAGAGAATAACCCTAATTTAAAATTATGTGAGTACTTTGATTTAATTGGAGGAACAAGTACCGGAGCCATAATTGCTGCTGGGCTTTCTATAGGAATGAAGACTTCAGAAATTAAAGATTTATATCTACATCTGGGAGATAAAATCTTTGGGAAGAAAAGGAGTTTTTTTAAAAATCCTTTTAAATGGTATAAAGCTGATTATGATTATAAGCCTTTAGAAGAAGAGCTCAAAAAAGTATTCAAAAACTATACTTTAGGTTCTGATGAAATAAAAACATCATTATGTATTATCACCAAGAGAATCGACACACTCAGTACCTGGCCTTTAACCAATCACCCTAATGCCAAATATTATGACCAGAACAAAGGTATCTTATTACACAAATTAATTAGGGCTAGTACCGCCGCTCCTACATACTTTCAACCACAAAAAATTAATGTTGGCGCTAATGAACTAGGAACTTTTATAGATGGTGGTGTTAGTTTGGCAAACAACCCTGCGTTACAGTTATTCCTATTAGCTACACTGAAAGGTTTTCCTTTTAAGTGGGAAACAGGAGTTGATAAATTAGCGATTTATTCTTTAGGAACCGGGACTTTTACCAAGCGATACAATTATGAAAAAATGCTAAAAAAAGGAAAGCTAGGTTGGGCAAAATTAATGCCGGAAATTTTTATGGAAGATGCCAATTATTTAAATCAAACCCTTTTGCAATATATGTCTCAGCCGCCATCAACTTCAAAACAAATCGACAGAGAAATTGGTGATTTGAGAAACGATAATTTAACCTCTAACCCCTTACTTCATTATATAAGATATAACGTACTGCTGGACGAAAACGAATTAAATGATCTGGGTTTTGCAAATTTAACGGCAAATCAAATTGATTCATTACGAGAAATGTCTGAATCCAAAAATAAGGAATTGCTATATGAAATTGGTGCAAAAGCTGCGGAGAGAGATGTAGTTGCAAGTGATTTTAGATAAAAGTTAATTCAAAATCAAATCTTTACCAATAATGAAGATTGTAAACCATATTTTTAAAACAATAGTAATATTCTTTCTAAGAGTACTTGCAATTATATCCTTTTTTTTATTTGCAGTAATAGCCCGTTTAGGATTTAAATCAGATTTATTAGAAATCGAAGAAAAAATACTACTTGGTTTCCTTGGGTTTTTACTCCTTCTAGTTGGGGGACTGTTTTTAAAAATAATTAAAAGATTAAAGCAATATACAAAAGATAACAAATTAGATAATAGAAGTCCAATTGTATACTTTAGGTCTTTTAAAGATGATAAGAAAACTTCACGGTCTCAAAATAATAAGTTATTTGTGAAGTTATTATCGCCACTTTTTGGTAGTATCAACAACTTAAACTCTGAAGAAGAACAATTGTCGCGTGCTTGCGGTGAGTTCGGTCCATTTATAGCTTTGAGTAATCCTAAAAAAGTGTTTCAAAACCTTGGTGCTACTAAGATTAAAACAGAAAATACTGAGTGGCAACAAAAAGTAATTGATTTAATAAACAAAGCTCAGCTAGTTATTATAAGAGTCGGGGTTACATCTGGTTTATGGTGGGAAGTAGACACAGTGCTCCAACGTAAAAATCCAGAAAACATTTTATTTCTTTTACCGAATGACCCAGAGTTATATTATGACTTTAAGGCAGAAATCGAGGAGAAAACTGAAGTAGTGTTACCCGAAAATTACAAGCCAAGAAATATATACTACCAGTCCTTTTCAGCTGTTTTAACATTTGATTCGCAATGGGAGTCTTCGATTCTCTATTCCAAAGAAAGAGTAAATTCTCTTCTTTCAAATGGAACTTCAAAAGACTTTAAGAAAATACTAAAACATGTTTTAGATACATCAAAAGATCATAATAGATTTAAACATGAACGCTCAACTCCTAAAAGGTCTTTTGCGGCAGAAATTAGATTAATAGGTCGCCTGCTATTTATCGTGTTAATAATTACAGCGATAATCACAGTCATATTTGAAGATCAGTACGGTACTGCAGAACTTGAATCCCCTAAAGTACTTATCACTTGGTTAAGTTGCTCAATAATATGGTATACATTTATAAAAGTTAGGGAAAAAATTAAATAATATCTATTCGATAAATTATCATGAAAAAATCCGTATTTGAACAAAAATTTGGAAGAGGAAAAGTAGGTTTTTTGATTCGAAAATTCGAAGAACGATCAGATAGAAATCAATTAGTAGAATCCGTAAAGGAATGTTTTGAAGAAAAGGGATTGAAAATTGTAGATGCTCTGGAATATACATTCAATATTCAATTATGGGATAATATTAAAATATATATGGAGCATTGTCATTTTGGAGTTGTTATTGTTGATGATTTGACTCCTAAAACAGACAATAGTTTTAATCCAAATACTTTCCTAGAAATAGGTTATTTATTAGCATTAGGGAAACCTATATTAATTTTGCTTCAAAACAAGTTAGAACATAAGCTGCCAACAAATGTCAAGGCATTCCTATATAAAACTTTTGACACACAAGATATTTATAATAAAAACATCAAGAATATAGTTTTTGAATGGATCGATAAATCTCAGGCTAAACCTGGTTACCTTTCTATATTTCTTAACAAGGACTACGCGGAATTAGATAAAATAAGCGAACTAAGAGAGTTTTTATCAGATCTTAAGTGTAATACAATTAGTGATAGAACAATAGAGCCCGATAGAGAAGAAGTAGAAGATCTAACATCTACATCAGGTTTTTTAAAAATTGAGTTTAAGGTAAGTGATTACAGGAACGCACTTAGATTCAAACAAGATTTTGATTCTGGTTACTATAAGCACGCAGAAGAGATGCAAAAACTCATACTCAAATTGGAAGTAAAAAAGTTCTCTGCATTAATAGAAGGAACTACACCTATTTCAATTATCCCTGTGAATGAAGAAGAGGTTATTTATTGTCCCAGGGTCTCCATTACTGGTTATGATAAAGAAATAGAATATGCTCAAGAGTTCTTTGAAAAAAAGAAACACATAACGTAAGCGAGATTGAAATAGTAATACTCAACCCTTTTAATAATGACGTCGGAGTTCTTTATGTATCTAATTACAAAAAATACGCTAATGCGCATCCTATAAAAATTTACCAAGGCAGAAAAGACAATATACCTTGTTATCCATTTACAGCTATAGATATTTTATTTCTCATAATTCATCGGTTTGTTATGACCGAACAAGCACTTAAAAATGATGAAGAACATAGAAATGAGTATTTAAAAGTTATTGACCTTCATATTGATAAGGTAAAATATATTATTGAAAAAAAAATTCCTATAGATGAAGGAATAGCTAGAAACATAAACTTTTTTAAACGTTGAAAATATCATGAAAAAAACTTGCTTTGTTATCATAGGGTATGGCATAAAAACAGATTTCGCAACTGGTAGAGATATTAACCTGGATAAAACATATAATAATATAATCAAACCTGTTTTTGACGAATTAGATATTGAGTGTTTTCGCTCATCAGATTTAAAACAAACAGGAGTTATTGATGTAAAGATGTACGAACATATTTTTAAAGCAGATTTTGTGGTAGCAGATATATCTACTTTAAATGCTAACGCCATTTATGAATTAGGTATTAGACATGCACTGAGACCCAATACCACTATTGTTATATCTGAAGATGATTTATTGAAAGAAAAAAGAATTCCTTTCGATATCAATCATGTTGCCATACATGCTTATGAACATTTTGGCAAAGGAATTGACTTTGAAGAGGTACTACGTTTTAAAACACATTTAAAAGAATTAGTAAGTCACATTTTAAAACATCCAGAAGAAAAACCAGATAGCCCAGTTTATACTTTCCTTCCCAAACTTACACCTCCGACTTTTACAGAAGAAGAGTATGAAGAATTGATTGAAAATATTGATTCATCCGAATCTATTTCAAATCTTGTTGAATTAGCAGAAAAGGAAAAAAATAATAAAAATCACCTTGAAGCCATCAATCTTTTATATGAAGCTTTAAACAATACATACAATAAACATGACACTTATATTATTCAGCGCTTAGCATTAAACACATATAAATCTGAAAGTCCCAATAAAATCGCTTCTTTATTCAAAGCGCTAGAAATATTACAAAAATTAAATCCCGAAGAAACCACAAATCCTGAGACTTTAGGACTTTTAGGTGCTATCAATAAACGGCTTTTTGAAACCCTAAAAACAGAAGAATACTTAAATCAGTCTTTGCATTTTTATGAAAGAGGTTATTATGTAAAGCAAGATTATTATAACGGTATTAATACTGCCTATCTATATATAACCAAAGCAGTATATAGTGTCGAATTAGAAGCAGATCAATTAACCATCTATGCAAATTATGGTCAGGCCATAAAAATATGGAAGGAAATTATTGATAAATGGGAGAAAATCTTACTAATTGAGGAGTTTGAAAAACGAGGAGATAAGGAATGGGTTTATTTAACTCTTGCCGAAGCTTATTTGGGAATCTCTAAAGAAGAAAAAGAACAAGAATATGTAACACTAGTTTCTGACTTGCCTGATACTGACTTTGCCATAAGCAGTTATAATGAACAAAAGATCAAACTAGTTGCTCTAATGGACAAAATAAAAACTGCTATCAAAAATTAAAAATAATTGTATATGAAATATTTAATAACTATTACATTTTTAGTGAGTCATTTATTTTTGTTTTCACAAGACTGTCAAAAATCACTCACATCATCTGTTAAATATGAAATTAATGGCCACCAGTATTTATTAACCCCAAATATTCGAGATGATGAATTCAGTACATTTTTCCTGCAATCCAAAACCTTTACAGGAGCTAGACAATTTAGTATGATCAAAGCCGATGATCAAGATGAACATGATTTACTTTTAAAACCTCTAAACAAGGAACATCAATTTTTTCTAGGTTTTGATGAATGTCAGATTGAGTGTGGTGGTGTCTATCGATTTAAAAGAATAACTATTTATGAAGGTAAGAATTTAATTTATCGTGGATCTGGAGAATTTATAGACTGTGACTGATGAATTATGTAGACCTTTTTTTAAATTCCATCAACCGAAGAAATTTTGATGAATGGAACAATATTACAAAAATAGATATTGAGCTGAATTTTTATGGTAATAAAATCCCCTTAGATAAAGTTAATGCCATTATTTCATCAATTAGACTTAACCAATTAAAAATTGTAAATGCAGCATTTGAAAATGTAGACACAAGTAAAGTCGATTTTTATGCTACAAAATTTATTAATTGTATATTCAAAGATTGCTGGTTTGAAGAGACTTCTTTTGAGTCTACAACTTTTGAAAATTGCAAGTTAATAGGAGGGGGATTCAGTGAACTAGATTTCAAATCCGTTGACAGAAACAACATTCTAACTTTTAAAACATGTAATTTTAATAAGAGTACATTTTGTAAATCAACCAAAATTGAAAGTGTTGATTTCGAGGGGTCATCTTTTGTCAAAACTACTTTTTCAGCCTGTAATTTATCAAATTCGAAGTTTTATGGAACCAACGTTTGGGATATTACTATTGATAATACAACCAAGCAAAACAATTTGATTATTCATGATACAAGAGGATTATTGACTAATCGAATTATAGTATGTGATATAGAAGTTGCACACATCATAAATTTGTTATGCTCTAATGATAAGTTTTCTAATCTTACTTCAGAGTCACAATCAAAGTTCATTCTTATCCTAGGAAGATTTGGAGTGAACAAAGAAAATTTAGAAAAGCTCAAGGATAAGATAATACAAGACACTAATTATTCTCCAATTGTTTTCGATTGGAATAACGATAAATCAAACCTTGATTTTATTGAAACTATTGTTTTTTTATCAGGTTTTGCAAAGTTTATTGTAGCTGATATTTCTAACCCCAAATCAGTTCCCGCAGAGCTTCAGGCAATCTTATCGAATATTATGCTTCCTGTATTTCCAATAATGCACGAATCTGATAGTGAATATGCCGTTTTTACATCAATTAAAAAATATCAATGGGTTTATAATCTAATTGTCTATGATAACTTTGAGAAGATTATTGACAAATTTGAGAAAGCCATATTATATCCTGCTGAAAAAATGTGCAAGGATATTACTGAAGCTAAACGTACGTTTGATAGCAAAAAAATTGATGATATCATATAAGATCGAAGGCTCTAATATCAATGTTCTCAACTCCTCAAAACCAACTATAAAAATATCATTAGTTCCAATGTTTTCTTGATGAACATTTTTAGGGAAGTCTACATTTTTAGGGAAAGCTACAAAGGCTACAGTAGCACTTCCTCTCAGAAATATGCAAGAAAATACGGATGTACATCTATTGAGTAAAGCTCTAATGATTGCTATTGGGGAAATAAAGATATCATTATTTCTAAAGAAAATATGCTATTGTGTCTATGATTTCTTGCTTAGCAAATAAATTAAATGAAAATTAAGAACAGGCTTTCACTTCAAATAGCGAAATACCAAATGTGCTCGAAAAAATATTAAAACAATGTAATTACAGAGGTTACTTCTATTTCTAAAAAAACTACTCTAAAATTTAGATTAATAGTAATTAAATAATTTAAAAAACTTATCGGACGTTTTAGTTTTTCCTTCGCTTTTCATTTAAACCTTTAAGTCTCTCTAGCACCCAAGATATAGCTGACCAAAAAAAAGAGGCTAACAAAGGAAAAAATATAACTTTTAATATTATCCATGATTGACCCCATTGGGTTATTAAAACTAATATAAGAGTTAAAAAAAAGAACATTATTATTGAAGCATTCGCAAACTGTTGCATCTTACACAATAAATTTGATCTATTTTCTCTACTCCTAATATATTTATATATCGCTTTTAGAGATAGTGATCTAGAGATAGAATAGACAACAAGAAATTCATATAATAATTTAGAATAATTTACTTTTTCCAATTCAAATTTTGGAGTTGACCAATCAGGAATACTTTTTAACTTAGATATAAAATTCTTCAAATTCCCATTGAAATTAGATGGTATACCTAATCTGTATAGGCTCTCTTTAATATTGGGTTCATCCAAGCAACCTTTTAAGGAACTATATTTACTAATCTTTAATTCCTTATTAAGCATGAATAACTGTCCATTGCTGTTATACTTTGGTAAATGAATATTCTTTCTTATCCAAAGTATTGATGCATTTCTATCCCATTTTCTTTTTATAGCGTTATATCCTCTTTCGTGCGCTGTTGGAGGCATTATGAACACTAATTTATTCAATTTATCATGATCAACTATCTTTTGGAACTCATCCAAAAAACCAGGCGTTTTTCCAGGAAAAGCAACAATCAACCACGATGTTTCGAGGGCTGCCTCAAAAACTTCTCTCCAATTATTTTCTATTGTAGGTATGTATATAGCGTAATTTCCTACCCCCCAATTTTCCGATCTTTTGCCCAAAAGTATTGGAGTTCCAAAGGAAAATAATGAACGTGTCAAGTAAAAGAATATATGTTCCTGATATAATTCCGGAGCCAAATCAAACCATGAAACTGGATTAGTATATTTGAAAACTGGTTCTTCTATCTTGTTACCGTAAACAAATTCATAATCCTTAAACGAGCGCAGTAGTAAAATAAATTTGCGATTTGGATCTATTTTATCATACCAGAAATCGCTTTGTGTTCGATTTTGAGAATCATGCATATGCTGCGTAAAGGCAGCAAATAGAAATCCTTTAATTCCCCAAATAAGCGAAAAAATATATAACCCACTTATTATAATGCAAAATATGAAAGTGTAAATTAGCAGTTCTGAGTCTTTAGGAAATAAGTCATATCCAAAAAAGTATATGTAAAAAGTACCAAAAATTAATGTAAGACGAGGTGTAACATAAAGAATTGTGCTCCAAAAAAAATTCTTCTTATGTCCTAAATTTTCACATTTACTTATCTTCATAATTCAAATTTAAAACTAGACATCTTTTGCTTTATTCTTTATTTCAACAAATTTGACAATTGAAAATTATTCTAAATCAAACATAAATAGAATAGAAACTCCATGCTCTTAGCTTATTAAGAATTGAATCTAACTTTTTTGTTTATAAATAGTTGCGAGTGTTAACTCTTAGCTTTGCTAGTACACACCAAACTGAATGTCTACTAGGATCTGTAGCTGTAGGTAAAGAGCAATTACCAATAGTTATTGTTGGTTACGGTTTAATTTTATTATTCACTCTAACTATTCTAAATCCAACATCTTTTAACTCTCTGTGAGGTTCCAATTTCCCTCTATTGGATGAAGAACAAAACTTTGCTTCGCTCTTATAAGCTCCCCCTCTTTGAACCTTTGTCTTTCCATTATTAGCTCCATAATAATTGATTTGACTTATGTTCTCATAATCCGAAAAATAATCTAAGCACCATTCATAAACATTTCCATGCATATCATAGAATCCCATATTATTAGGCTTTTTTGTTTTTACGGGTTGTAATTTATTAAATGAGTTATCTCTATACCATCCAATTTCATTCAAGATATTTTCTTCATTTCCAGAAAAGAACCGAGATCTCTTGTCATATTGGCCTCGACAAGCCAATTCCCATTCCGCCTCGGTTGGTAGCCGTGCGCCATAAAAAAGGGCTACTGTATAAGCTTCAAACCAAGAAACTTCTGAGATCGGAACTTCTGAAGGTGCTTCAATATTTTCATTAAAATAACGATATAATTTTCGCGTCACTTCATGAGAAAGCATTTCAAATTCATTTACTGTTACTAAGTGCAAAGGAATCTCATTCTGTTCTTCAGGTAATCCTTCAAGTTTTATATCACAACCCATCAAAAATGTCCTTTTTTCTACTTTAATCCATTCTAGTTGTTCTGATATTTTCTTTATTTCAATTTGATTTTTACCTATTAATTCAAACAACCTTTTCTGAAGAGCTAACCTAGTATTAAAATACACTTCACTGTTCTGGTGATCCCAATACGCTAAATCTAAGCTAGCCGCTAAAACACCAATACTTTGTTTTTCATCAACTGACTCCAAAATATATTCGATTATATTTGATAGAATATTTGGGTCTTTAACATTTTGTAGAAATTGATACCATCCCTTCATAAAAGACTCACATTTTACCGAATTATTTTCTCTCGATTTAATTAATTGCCATATTTGATCTGGTGAATACTTCTTTTTAGTTATCCAGATTTGTTCTAATTCCTTGGGTAATACTCCCTTCGACAAAAAATAAACGCCATTTAAAAAATCAATATCATTTCCTGATACTATCATGGATTCCAAATTTCTTTTTACTCTTTGGTTTTCATTATGTAAAAGACTGAAAACAATACTTGTGAAAATAATTGTTATAGATATAAGTACAATAGAATATAGCTTCTTAGCATTTTTTAGTTTTTCTTTAAACCAAATTGGTTGAATATCACTCGTTTTTATTCCGATTAAATCAGCAGCCAATCTGAGTTTTTCATTTTCTAGATCACGAGTATCCTCAACTTGAGTTTTTTTCATCCTAAACTGTCTGAAATCATACCAGGATTTCTCCTGAAACGAATGATCAATGAACCATTTGTTAAATTGATAATCTCTTTTCATTACAGGGTCAGTAATTCCTATTCGTACTTTTTGAATCCCTCTATTTTGAATAAACCATTCAACTTCTTTATGAACCCATTCAGATTCCATTGCATGGGAAGAACATAAAATTAACAATTCATTTGATTTCAATAAATTTTCAAAAATTAGTTCATCCGTGTTTTTTGGTAATTCATTGGCTAATTGTGAGAAGTCAGATGCGTCAAGACAAATCTCTAATCTTGGTAGACGAATATTTCCAGAAGTCTTAATTGAGTGTAAACCTTCTAAAAAGCCTTCTAGAGAAAGTGCCAGTTGATGATCTGGATCGGTCGAATAACTTATGAAAAGATTGAATTTCAAATATTAACAACTTTTAAGGATAATTAATCAAAAAATTGGAAAATTGTGGTCAACTTACCTTCTATTGCGCCGTAGCATCCCACAGGGCAATATGCAATATAGCATTGTTAAGGCTCTAGTTTTAAATTGCACCGTATCCTTTCAATAACTTTAGTAGCTTTTCTAACTTTTCAGGATCCATTGACGGATCAATATCAATGTTAACATTCACATTTGATGCACCTTGCTTTTTGGTTGAGTAAATTGTCCGGGTTAGATTAGTTTGTTGAGGATTCTTGTCCTGCAATGATTCATTGCCATTTGCATCTTTTTCAGACTCTGATGGTTCATCTTCTAACTCAATTACCGAATTTGCTTTAGATATTTGAACTTTGTCACCTTCGACTTCAATCGCTAGGCCTGAGAAAACTAATGATGCAACAAAAACATCTACGCATTCATCTCCTAGATCGGGGTGAACCTCTAAAGCTAGTGCCTGCTGCTTAAGCTTTGGTTTACTTACTATTTCATTGTGAAAAGTATCAAATAATGATTTGAAAATCGTTGGAGATAGACAGGCTTTCTTTAAGTACACTTTTATTTCTTCTGGGGTTGCAGAATTAAATCTGTTTCGCTAATTCTGATGCAGAATAAGCTTTAGAATCACCTTCTATTAATCCATATTGCTTTGTTCCTGACAACCTCTGACCACCAAGCCAGGTGTTGCTGTCAAAAACTCCAGGAAGAATTACTTTTTTAGGCTGGGGTCCTGTATGTGTTTTAGAGACCAGTCTTTTAGAGTATTCTATTGCTTTCTCTAAATTCAGTTTTGGGTATCGTTTGCCTCCTTTGGCACCACGAGATGAGCTATTATTTGCCATTTTTTATTGCTTTAATTAGTTCTTGAAGACCTTGTTTGTAGTGTTTTGTGAAGTCTGCATACTTTTTGTCTTTAATAAGAAGTGGGAATGTACATTCAGACAATTTGATTGGAAGAACCTTAACCTTCTTTTCTTCAATCTCGTCAATCAAGGCTGAATTTAACTCCCTTTCAACCCATTCTGACTTAACAGAATTATCACTCATAGCTATCACAAAATAGTCGGACTCTGCCAGCCCTTGATTTATTGCCTTGTTTATTGAATCTCCAACGTTAATTTGTTGTTCATCAAGCCATACTAAAATCCCTTCACTTGTCAAATCAGCTGTTAATTGTCGTATAAAAGATTTGTCTTTTGAGCTATGCGAAAGAAAGACTACTTTTTGGTCGGAATCATCCTGATGCCTTGACTCTTTATGTTTTAGACCTTCGTCTGCGAAATCATCTATTTGTAAATCCATTGATAACGTATTTAACTTAGTTGCCCATTTTATTAATGGATCAATAGAGGATTTATCATAGTTTTCAATCTTTTGAACAGTCGCAGCTTTTCTTAATGCATCTTCAAGGATCTCCCCCACTTTTAAAAACTGCCTTAAACTAGAAATTAATGGCATTCTGAAAATCGCTTCTTTTAGAACTACCTCTTTTTGTTCTTTTGATCCCTTGTATGGATAAGGTATGGTAAGAACGAAGTATCCAGATGTTACTTCTTTAACTATTCCAATCTGTACGCAGTTTTTTAGCACCTTTCCTGCTGTCCTTGGATCGATTCCAGAAAACTGAGCGATTTGCTTCATGTCTGGTTCATCTAGCCAAGAAAGGGCATCTAATACTTCGTATACTGAATCAATTTTTATAGATTCAAATCGAACACTACATTTATTTTCTTTCTTCGCCATATTTCAACTTGTGCCTAGCAAAAGAATAAGGGACATATCCTTTATTCCATCTATATCTTATGTATCAAGCATTTTCAAAGAGCTTTTATGTATTCAAGAGAAGCTTAGGCATAATTTGTAGCATTTAAATTATATACTACAAATTTGCTGTATAAAAAGGTTTCATAAAACATCAGAACTACTGATTTTATGAATCAAGTTATATCATCAGAATTAAGGATATAGAAAAATATAGATTCCTATTGTTCATTGTATTATTTAATGAATCAGCTTAAATTTCTATGAAAATCAAAACTCGACAGTTTATGTTCTTTGACCTTTTTAAGGTAGGTTAATTTATTTGAATTCATTTTTTAGATTTTTTTTCCTTAAAAGAATTATGATTTCTAGACAGTTACAAAAAAACTTAAAACCTTTTTAGGTTTTCCAACCGAAGGTCGCAACTATTAAAACATCTTTTCAAAAAGAGAAAAACAAAACAATTTACTGATATACAAATCATTAACAAAACATCTGTTAATAAACCCAAATTAAATAGTGGAGAAAATTATGGATTACTAAGAGTTAAAAAATTGGAAAAACAGGACTTTAACACAGGACTTTTTGCTAAAAAGTCCTGTGTTTTCGTGAAGCTTTACAAAAGAAAAAACATCTATAAAAAAATAACCTTCTGAAATTCAGAAGGTTATTTCTAGTAGCGGGAGCAGGACTCGAACCTGCGACCTTCGGGTTATGAGCCCGACGAGCTGCCTACTGCTCTATCCCGCGATATATATTTTTAATTGTTATGAAGTTAGGCAACTTCATAAATCACTTTTTCAATACTGTTTCCAATTCTTGCGCTGAGCTTGTCGAAGCGTCCCGCGATATTGGACGGCAAATATACAACCTTTTTTAGCTTTACAAAGGATATTTACGAAAAAGTAACATTTTTTTTACAGCATTTTTTCTTACACCTTGATTCTAAATCAAATACCAAAACAAAAAATATTGGTTTTTTTCAAAATCCATATCTTTTTTATCAAATCATCTAAAATTTAAGCGAATTTTGAGATATGCTTAAAACTACTCCATACTTTGCCATTTTATTAGTGCATATCTTCCATAACTCGTAAATTTACCTCCTTTTTAACATTTTAATAACAAGATGCGAAATGCATCATCAGTATTGCAGAAAAGATCATAAAAATGAGTAAGACATTATTTGATAAGGTATGGGATTCCCATGTAGTTCGTAAAATAGAAAATGGACCCGATGTATTTTTTATTGATCGCCATTTTATTCACGAAGTAACAAGCCCAGTAGCTTTTTTAGGATTAAAAAGCAGAGGAAATACCGTTTTATATCCAGAACGTACTTTTGCAACAGCAGATCATAATACACCAACTATTAACCAACATTTACCCGTAGAAGATCCACTCTCTGCAAATCAGCTAAAAGCTTTAGAAGAGAATGCTGCCGAATGGGGAATTTCACATTGGGGATTAGGACATAAAAAGAATGGGATTGTACATGTAGTAGGTCCGGAAAATGGAATTACATTACCAGGTGCCACAATTGTATGTGGAGATTCTCACACTTCTACGCACGGTGCTTTCGGTGCCATTGCTTTTGGAATTGGAACTTCTGAAGTTGAAATGGTACTTTCTTCGCAATGTATTATGCAACCCAAGCCTAAAAAAATGCGCATCAATGTCAATGGTGAACTTGGTTTTGGAGTCACGCCAAAAGATGTTGCCTTATATATTATTTCTCAATTAACAACTTCTGGTGCGACAGGATATTTTGTAGAATATGCCGGTGATGTATTTAGAAATATGACGATAGAAGGTCGTATGACCGTTTGTAATCTTAGTATAGAAATGGGTGCAAGAGGAGGAATGATCGCTCCTGATGACAAAACATTTAAATATATAAAGGATAAACCACTTGCTCCAAAAGGTGAGGCTTGGGATAAAGCCATGGAGTATTGGAACAAACTGTATACAGATCAAGATGCTGTCTTTGATAAAGAATTGACTTTTAACGGTGCTGATATAGAGCCTATGATTACCTATGGCACTAATCCAGGAATGGGAATTGGCATTACCAATCATATCCCTGATGCCTCTGCTGTAGAAGGTGGTGTGGCTACCTATAAAAAGTCTTTAGGATATATGGATTTCAATGAAGGTGATGCGATGATTGGTAAACCTGTAGATTACGTATTCTTAGGAAGTTGCACTAATGGAAGAATAGAAGATTTTAGAGCGTTTGCTTCCATCGTAAAAGGAAAAAAGAAAGCAGAAAATATTACCGCTTGGTTAGTTCCAGGATCACATGAAGTGGAAGATCTCATCAAAGAAGAAGGCTTGTTAGATATCATCACCGAAGCAGGATTTACATTAAGAGAACCTGGATGTTCGGCTTGTTTAGCAATGAATGCCGATAAAATTCCAGCAGGAAAACTTGCCGTAAGTACTTCTAATAGAAATTTTGAAGGACGACAAGGACCTGGATCGAGAACCTTATTGGCAAGTCCATTAGTAGCAGCCGCAACAGCAGTTACTGGAGTTGTAACCGATCCAAGAACACTTTTAAAAGAAAAAATAGTAGCATAAACCGAATTCAAGATTCGAATTCTTAATTGATAATTCGTAATTAAAATGGCATACGACAAATTCAACATACTAACATCTACAGCAGTTCCTCTACCGATAGAAAATGTAGATACTGATCAGATCATACCAGCTCGATTCTTAAAAGCAACAGAACGTAAAGGTTTTGGAGATAATTTATTTAGAGACTGGAGATATCATAATGATAATACACCCAAAGAAGATTTTGTATTAAACAATCCAACCTATAGTGGTAAAATACTTGTTGGTGGTAAAAACTTCGGTTCAGGATCTTCTAGAGAACATGCTGCTTGGGCGGTTTATGACTACGGATTTAGATGTGTAGTTTCAAGCTTTTTTGCTGATATTTTTAGAGGAAATTGCCTAAATATTGGAGTATTACCAGTTCAGGTAAGTCCAGAATTTTTAGAGCAAATTTTTGCTGCCATCGAAGCAGATCCAAAAACTGAAATAGTGGTAAGTTTACCAGAGCAAACCATCACCATCAAAGCTACTGGAGCATCGGAATCCTTTGAGATCAATAGCTATAAAAAGGAGAATATGCTTAATGGATATGATGATATCGATTATCTAACGAAAATGAAGTCAGAGATTCAGGAATTTGCCGCAGCACGTCCTTTCTAAATAAAATTTGGGCGTTCGAGCGGGCTATACGCTATATCTTTTTTACTTGTTCTAGAAAAAATCTCAATATAAAATTGGGCTTCTCGACCAAAAGTAAAAAAGGATGCCGCTGCTATCCCTAACGCAAAAGATGCTGAATATGAGTAAACGATCAATCGAAATCATGGATACTACCCTCAGAGATGGAGAACAAACCTCTGGGATATCCTTTTCTGCTTCAGAAAAACTGACCATTGCGCGCCTTTTGATCGAAGAATTAAAAGTAGATCGCATAGAAGTTGCCTCTGCCAGAGTATCAAAAGGAGAGTTTGACGCCGTAAAGAATATTATTGATTGGGCAACAGATAATGGATATATTGATCAAGTAGAAATATTAACCTTTGTAGATGGTGGCAAATCCATTCAATGGATGAAAGACACAGGAGCCAAAGTACAAAACCTACTTACCAAAGGTTCTTTAAACCACCTTACCTATCAATTAAAAAAAACGCCTGAAGAGCATTTTAATGATATTGCAAAGGTTTTTGAAGAATCTATTCCAGAAGGAATCACAACCAATGTATATTTAGAAGATTGGAGCAATGGTATGCGCAATTCTCCTGAATATGTATATCAGTTTTTAGACTTTTTGTCTACGCAACCCGTAAAAAGAGTTTTATTACCAGATACACTAGGAGTTCTGATTCCATCAGAAACAAACACCTATTTATCCGCTTTGCGAAATAAATATCCGGATTTACATTTCGACTTTCATGCGCATAACGATTATGATTTAGGAGTTGCCAATGCCATCGAAGGCGTGAAAGCTGGAGTAAATGGTCTACATCTTACCATGAACGGTATGGGAGAAAGAGCTGGAAATGCTCCACTGGCAAGTGTAGTCGCAGTGATCAACGATTACCTCCCAGATATACATATCAATGTAAATGAATTAGCTTTATATAAGGTAAGTAAACTAGTAGAAACCTTTTCCGGATTCAAAATACCTGCTAATAAAC
>NZ_WEKL01000063.1 GCF_019295435.1 Aquimarina litoralis | reverse complement strand
TCATTGGCGCGTTGGTTAATACCATCCAGACTTAATCGCACTCCAAATAGTCTACCCAATACGCCATCATGCAACTCCTCAGACATACGGTGCTGTTCCATCTTACGACCTTCTTCTAGTTTAAGCTGCTGGCTAAGTAGTAATCTATAAATCTCTTGATTAGATTGCTGCTGCTTTTGCTCGAAAAGTAGTTCTTTATTACTCTGCTGCTGTCTAAAGATTACATATCCTAATAAAAACAATACTGATAGTCCCAGGATTGCAAAGATCAAATATTGATTTTCACGACTTATAGCAGCAATTTCCTCGGTCTTTTTATCACTTTCAAACTTAATTCTAGCAAATTTATTGGTATATGCTCGTTCTTCTTTGATCAAACTATCATTCAGCATAATATGCTTTTGAGCGTACTTTAGTGCTTCGTTACTCTTCGAAACTTCTGACAACAGTTGATAAGACTTTAAAAGTTCTACATTATTATGCACCACTGGAGCTGCCTCTTTTACTTTTAGTGCAAATATTTTGGCTAAGCTATCGTTTTTCTTAAATTGATAGTATTCGGAATAATGCAAGTTACTGGTAGAAAGACCGATCTGATCATTTAGACTATCACTAATTCTAGAAGACTTATCGAACAACTCTAAAACACTCGGATCATCCTTATTTGCTAAAAATCTAGCATATGCCAAATTATGAAGTAATCTTGCATATCTTTCTTGCTTATCTAAAAAAAAATCATCAAAAGATAAAGCTTTCAAATAATATTGTTCAGCTTTTTGATATTCTTTTTGTGCTTCATAAACAGTTCCTATATTATTATTACCAATAACCGCATATAACTTTTCTTTACCTATTGTCTTAGCATATTCTATTGCCTTTTCATGATAAACAATAGCATCATTATATCGCTCCATATACCTTGCAATAAGTCCCAAGTTATTGTAAGACAATGGAACATACTCTAAATTACCTGATGATTCAAATTTTTGGATGGCACTAACAGTTAATGCTTCACTTTCGCTGTAATCTTTTACCTTTCTTGATAGTTTAGCAAGATCAATTAATGTTCTACCATGGTCAAAAGCATATTCAATGAGGGGAATATTATTACCTTGATCCAAATATCTATAAATTTTATCTGCTTTATAGAAATTTGCATATGCACTGTCAAGTTGTCTGTTCCTATAATAAATACCAACATTCCCATACGACTTTGCCATACCAATGGAATCCGATATTTCTTTGGATATACTTAATGACTTTCTGTTCAGTTGTAAAAATTTATCGAAATCCTTCCTTTTGTAGTACTCTATTGAGATTTTCTGAAGCTTTTTAACCTTAAGAGATGTCTCATCCAAAGAAATAATTATAGCATACGCAGCATTTAAATCCTTTAATTGTTGCTCTTTCAACTTCGATTTTTCGTTAGCCTTATCTATACTAGAATCAATTAAATTAGATTTTAGCTCTTTAGACTCCAAGTCATTTTGTTCATTACAACTAAAGAGAAATGAAGAAATTAAAAAACACAAAAAAAGTTTTCTAAATACTGACGTCATATCTATTAAAATTAATCTCTAAATTACTAAATATATTACAATATTGTAAAAACGGGATATGAAAATTCATATCCCGTTTTAATTCTATTTATGTTACTATTGATTATCCTGCTGGCTGAACATCTTCTTCCTCGTCACTTTTGTTTAAAGTATCCAATTGCTCCATCTCCTCAATTCCTACTTCTTCATTAATGCTGTCTGACTCACAAGCGATGAACATTGAACTTACAAATAATACTGCGAATATAGTTTTTATAGCTTTCATAACGGTTTATCTTTTATAATTATATTTTATTCTGGTTGTAATTTTTTGTTAATTAAAATTTTTCCTTTTCTAAACTTTTTTTGTTCAGTACAAACAAACTTTCGTTTGGTTAGTTTCAGTTGTGTAAGGATTTCGCTGGCCAGCGGCATACTTAGATTTCTCTCTGTATATCCTTTAGTAAATGTGTAATAGGTTGATAACCTTAATTGTACACTACAAATGTAGGGAGATTGCCCCCTCGCGCCTAATATATTAAGGTGTGTTTAGTGGATGGATACCTGTACGGTGTAGATGGGTCAATTACACGAGTGGATGACCAAATTTTAAAAAACAAGAAATATGTAAGAAATGGATTACTAGCGGAATTGCCGTAAAAATTACCTAAAAAAAACTTAAAAAAAACAAAAATCCCATAAAAACTAAGAAGCTATATTTCAAAACGCTAGCATAGCTTCTTCCTTGAAAAAGAAGGGATTAGAGATATTCCCCAAAAAGTGATCAGAAAATTCCCTCACTATACTGTAAGTGTTTAGTTTCAAAATCACTAGAAAAACTCCCCAGACCTTATTAGTCATTTCATATACAGAACCTTACATATAGAACAGGGAATTTATCAAATAAAAAAACATATTATAGAGAATAACTGGAGCGTTGTCGGGATGGTAGAAATTCTTATAATATAATATGATAAATAAACATTCTTCTTTAAAACAGGATTGAGGGAAATGTTATGAAGATCGTTTGTTCCTTTTTGCCACACTGAGCTTCCTCCGCAGGCGGACAGGTGTCGAAGTGTTTTTTAACATCCTAATCTTATTAGTCTTCGACAAGCCCAGACTAACACCTCAATCTTCGGTAACCATAATAATAGAAACAAAAAAACCTCCTCGCCGTGGCGAGGAGGTTCTGACTTGCGTTTTATTATAAGTAAGATATTTGTGTGATCTATAATAAATAAAACAACTGACTGCTCTTATACACATTTACTAGATATTACAAAAAGCAATTAGTTTACAGTATGTACATTTTTTTTGAATCTATTTTATTTAATAACCAACTAAAGGGGTTTTACAATTTAGTTAGCGTTCTAAATTTTTTAAGTATTACAATCTTATTTGTATTCCACTAAAAATAAAACTGTAATAAGATCCCAATATTCGTTGGGAAGTAGTTCGGTTAATTTGTTTATTAAAATCTGATATATCAATCTTTTATAAACAAAGTCTCACTACACATAAAGAATACTATTCTTGGCTAGTGTATCTTTGATCTCTTCTACATTTGTCTTATAAGACTTAGAGAAAGGAATCATATCACTGGTATTCTTAATAGCACATTTAGCTTTACCAAAATGTATTCTAGATACATATTTCGTATTAATAATGTAACTATTATGGATACGTACAAAGTGTTCAGGTAACAAATTCTGAAAATGTTTTAATGTCTTAAAAGCTTCTACTTTATTACCATTGCTCATGATAAAATCGGTAGTATTATTATCTGCTTTTAGATACAATACTTCGTCGATATTTACGAAGCGATAGTCTCCATAAGACTTAAAACACAAGGTGTTATTATCCGCAGATACCTCTTCAAAGTCTTTCTCAAATCTGAGAACGGTTTTAATAAGGCTACTTTTAGATAATGGCTTCAGAATGTAATCCAATACACGATTACGTATTCCTTCGATAGCATAGTCTGTAGTCTTCGTAATGATAACAAACTCGGGTAAGCTTGTCATATACTTAGTAAGTTCTGATAATAGATTATACTGTGTGGTAGACGATTGAACTCCCGGAACTTCCGGCTCAAGAAAAACCAATCTTGGTTTTCTTTCTAATATCAAGTCCAACGCTTGCTGCTCATTTTCAGCAGTTCCAATACACATATAATCATTGTGATCTTCGAGAGCGATCTGAATTTTGCGTGCAGAATTCTGATCATTATCAATAATGATGTAAGGGTATTTCATGAGGTAAACAATTAAAGGTTAGCGTTGGTTATTAAATACTGTTCGTATTCAAAAAAAATTGTACACATTTACTGATTACAAGTTAGGATTTTTACTTATATCTTGGTTACGGTAAAACCGCAATATTAATACGGAATCGCAAGGATATCAGGGATTAAGAAGAAATCTTTGATCGAAATAATTTGCATGTCATCGGTTTTGGGGGTTTAGAATCTCTAAACGTAAAAAGGCAAACCTTAGTATATCCTCTCCAAAAAAATTAAATTTTACAGGTATTTGGTCATATTTTACATGTATGTCACCTACTTATCTACAACTGTAAATCCTAAATCCTAACTCCTAACTAATTTCAAAATAATACGAGATAACAAACCATGATTAAAATATTTTAAATAGTTTTAGAAAAACAAATCACACGAATGAAAAAAGTAGTTGTTCTTACTGGAGCTGGAATCAGTGCAGAAAGTGGTATCAATACCTTTAGAGATGCCGATGGTTTATGGGAAGGTCATGACATCATGGAAGTTGCTTCACCTATAGGTTGGAATAATAATCCAGAACTCGTATTAGATTTTTATAATAAAAGACGTAGTCAATTACATACAGTAAATCCTAACCTAGCTCATGAAGCATTGGTAACTTTAGAAAAAAAACATCAGGTAACCATCATCACTCAAAATGTGGATGATCTGCACGAGCGTGCGGGAAGTAGTAATGTGGTTCACTTACATGGAGAATTATTAAAAGTACGTAGTCAATTTGACGAACATCTAGTATTAGATTGGAAAGATGATCTTGTTTTAGGGGATCTCTGCGAACATAATTCACAGTTGCGCCCGCATATTGTTTGGTTTGGTGAAGAAGTGCCTATGTTAGAAAAAGCAGTTCATATTACGGAACAAGCAGATATTCTAATGATTATTGGTACTTCTATGCAAGTATATCCTGCAGCTGGTTTGGTACAATATGCTCCTGTAGGCACTCCTATTTATTTTATAGATCCAAAACCAGCAATAGCGCCCAAAGAAAATCTGACCATTTTGGCAGAAAAGGCAACTATAGGTGTTCCAAAAGTGGTAGCAGAGTTAATGAGTTAAGAATACTATTTGAAAAGGCAGACTATATAATATATGTATCTCGATGATCAATTTAGAAGAAAAAATTAGAAATACCAATCACTCCAGAGAACAACGGAACTATTTTGCCAATCTGATTTTAGAAAATCCAGCATTGTTACCACAGTTATTAGCAATTTGTCATCAGGTGGATGATGAGATTTCTTGTAGAGCTTCTTGGGGATTGGAATTTTTATGTAAAAAGAAACTAGAAACTATCTTACCCTATTTAGATTCATTTACAGAGTTATTACCAAAAGTACATCAGGATCCTGCTGTGCGACCAATGGCCAAAATTTGTGAATACCTCATTCTAGCGTATTACAAAGAAAAAAATCCCAAAGTTCAAGCTTCATTGACAGAACCATATCGAGAAAAAATTACTGAAGCCTGTTTTGATTGGCTCATCTCAGATCAAAAAGTGGCTCCCAAAGCCTATTCTATGACCAGCTTATATTTATTAGGAACAGAGTTTGATTGGATCCATCCAGAACTTAAGATCACACTCGAGAATAATTATCATGATGGCAGTGCGGCTTATAAAGCTAGATCCAGAATGATTTTGAAAAAGTTGTAGCTAAGTTTTGGTTAATGGTTAATGGTTAATGGTTAATGGTTAATGGTTAATGGTTAATGGTTAATGGTTAATGGTTAATGGTTAATGGTTAATGGTTAATAGTTATTGGTTTTGGATTTTGGGTTTCGGGTTTCAGGTATTAGGAGTTAGGTGGTGACCGTAATCAGAAACAGCTAAAAGCTAAGGACTAAAAGCTAAGGACTAAAAGCTAAAGACTAACAACTAATTTCAAAATCAAAAAATCCAACATCGAACTTCGTAATTACTAATGAAATAAATTATCTTTGCAGCTTTCAAAAAAACAAAGTTATGTCATTAACTCCTTTGCAAGCTATATCACCGATAGATGGTCGTTATGCTTCTAAAACACAATCATTAAGCGCTTATTTTAGCGAAGAAGCTTTAATCAAGTATCGCGTACTGGTAGAAATCGAATATTTCATCGCTTTATGTGAAATACCTTTACCGCAATTACAGTCTATTGACACTTCAGTTTTTGAAAAATTAAGAGCCATTTATACAGAGTTTTCTTCAAAAGATGCTCAGGCTATAAAAGATATTGAAAAAGTAACCAATCATGATGTAAAAGCAGTTGAGTACTTTATCAAGGAAAAATTTGACAATCTTGAATTACAAGCATATAAAGAGTTTATCCATTTTGGATTAACATCTCAGGATATCAATAACACTGCAATACCCTTAAGTATTAAAGAGGCTATTGGAGATGTATATATTCCACAATATATGGAGTTACTAGAAAAACTTAAATCTTTAGTAGAAGAATGGTCTGGTGTATCGATGTTAGCAAGAACGCACGGACAACCAGCTTCTCCTACTCGTTTAGGAAAAGAATTTCAGGTATACGTTACTAGACTAGAAGCTCAGTTTGATTTACTCAATGATATTCCAAGCGCAGCTAAATTTGGTGGTGCTACTGGAAATTACAACGCACACAAAGTTGCTTATCCAAATATTGACTGGAAAGATTTCGGAACTCGTTTTGTACAAGAGAAATTAGGATTACACCATTCTTTCCCAACTACACAGATTGAACACTATGATCATATGGCTGCATTGTTTGATGGATTGAAACGTATTAATACGATCATTCTAGATTTAGATCGTGATGTATGGACATATGTATCTATGGATTACTTTAAACAAAAAATCAAAAAAGGCGAAGTTGGATCTTCGGCTATGCCACATAAAGTGAATCCTATTGATTTTGAAAATAGTGAAGGAAATATTGGTATTGCTAATGCATTATTTGAGCATTTAGCCTCTAAGTTACCTGTAAGTAGATTACAACGTGACTTAACAGATAGTACCGTACTTAGAAATGTGGGAGTTCCATTTGGACATACACTTATTGCTTTTCAAGCTACCTTAAAAGGATTAAGCAAGTTATTACTGAATAAAGAGAAGTTTGCTCAAGATTTAGAAAATAATTGGGCTGTAGTAGCTGAAGCTATTCAAACTATCTTAAGAAGAGAAGGATATCCAAATCCATATGAAGCATTGAAAGGTTTGACAAGAACGAATGAAGCTATCAATCAGAATTCGATTGCTGATTTTATCGAAACACTAGAGGTTTCTGATGCTATTAAATCTGAACTGAAAGTGATTACTCCTTCGAATTATACTGGAATATAGTTGATGGTTGATGGTTGATGGTTGATGGTTGATGGTTGATGGTTGATGGTTGATGGAAATTAATTGAAAAATATACTGATCACTACTATATTCTTAGAAAACAAAAAAGCTTTGACGTATTGTCAAAGCTTTTTTTATTTACAGAATTATGGGATTTAGTCAATATTAACTTCTCCTATAATATCTTTTATAGCACCTATATCTACATTACCTTTATCGATAGCATTCATCAATTTAGCAATATTAGCAGGTTTCATATCATCACCTAAGACTCTTACTAATGCTAAACCGCGATCACTGTTAGAAGCAAAAACGATCATCTCATCGATTTCATCTTCATCTCCTTCAAACTTTAATACTGCTTTGGTTCCATTAGAACCAAAACGCATCAAGGTTTCATACTTCTCAGCATCCAAAATAGAATTGATCTTAGCTTTTTCCTCTTCAAACCTTGTTTTGGTCTCAGTTTTTTCTTCTTTAATAGGTAAGGCTAGAAAATTAACCTTCTTAATACTTTCTAATGCTGCTCTTTCATCATCAGAAAGATTTACTTTTTTTGTTCTTGCATCTAATAAACTTGTTGCTAGATCTACTGCTACAAAATCTTTATCACCCTGATGATCGATAAAATACTTTTGCAAAGACAGCTCATTACTACAACTTATGTATAGAAATCCGCAAAGTACAAGAATAAGCTTACTAATATTTTTCATTTGAATTGGTTTTATTTGGTTGATTGATTGATGATAAGCTTCTTCAGATCATTGATCTAAAGAAGCTTGTGTAACTTAAACTAATCTTCTATATAAGTTTAATTTTTCTTTACTTTTTTAAGCTCCTCACCTCCAGGAACATTTAGGTGATCGGCAATTTTAGAAACTTGTCTAAGATCTATATCTCCGGTAATAGTAAGCACTACAGTATCTGGTCCTCCTTCACTTTCCATTCCTTCCATGAACATAAAAAGTTCAGTTACAAAATTATCATTCTTGCCTGGTTTAGAATAGAATTTTACATTTTTACCATCACTTTTCACTCTCATTAATTCATCTAGTGAAGTATTACTAAGATATTTTTGTACATCTGCTTTCATCTGCTTTCCGATTTTTTTGTCTTCGGTAGCAAATACTTTGATGTTTTTAATATTCTCTACTAGATTGATATATTCTTTTACTTCTGGATCGTTACTTTCTAAATCCATTTTAGCTAATAGCTTAAACATTTTACTAGTCACTACCACCGAAGATACTTCGCTCATATCTTCATACTTATCAAAATTACTTTGAGCAATAGAGATGAATGGTGCTAATGCTACTACTAATATAATTGCAAACTTTTTCATAATTAATTCAATTTAAGACTCCCTATTGGGAACATAGTATTCGTGTTTATTTTATCAATTTATTTTTAGCATTTTCGAATTCATTGAGATACACCAATTCTTTTTGGGCATTATCAAATTCATTCAGGTATACTAATTCCTTTTTACCCTCATTCATTAAACGAGCTACCAAATTGAGGGCTTCTTTGGTTTTTTGTAATGCAATCTCTGGATCATCATAAGTTCCATATACTCCTTCTGGATCAGCTCCAGCAGGAATGTCTTTGATAAATAGCCCCACAATTAAAGCTATTGATGCTGCCACTCCTATCCAGGTATACCAAGGCACTTTGGAAGTATTGGTTTTTAGATTCACTTCAGAACTTACAGTTACTTGGCTCTCATCAGAAAAAAACTGAAATAAATCCTTGTATCTTTCCAAATGCGACGGCACACTTTCTCCGGTAAAATAAACCTTTAATTCTTTTTCTTCAGAAAGGGTCGTTTCTCCTTCAAAATACTTCTCCAGTAATTTCTCTATGTTAGCCAACTCCATAATTGTGTTTTTTTAATAATTCTTGTCGTATTGTTTTTCTTCCTCTTGATAATGCTACTCGAACTGCCGTTTCATTCATCTCCAACATTTCAGCAATTTCGGCATTATCATATTGTTCTATATCTCGTAACTGAATGATCATTCGTTGCTGTTCTGGTAGACCATCCATAATTTTTCCTACCCACTCCAGACTATCTTTTGCTTCAACTTGTCTTTGTAATGAAGGCCTTTCATCTTTATAATTGCTATGTACAATTTTTAAATTTCCAGTTTCCTTCGCTTTCAACTTATCATAACAATAATTTTTAGTCATCGTCATTGCAAATGCTTCTACATTTTTATATTCAGCCATTTTCGACTTATTCCGCCATAGCTTTAACAAAATTTCCTGCGTAGCATCTTCTGCTTCTTCATTACTCACCAACAATCGTTTAGCCAACCTGTACAGCTTGTCTTTAAAACCATTAGTAAGCGATATAAATGCTCTTTCTTTCATATTTCGTTGGTTGGTGGTTACAAAGCTACTTATGTTAGCTTTATATTAGGGAGACGACTATACCTATAATTTGTTACACAATTTTTTAAAATTATAATAAAGTCCCTATTTTTAGGGTTATCTAAATAAAAAAAGTCTATGAAAATTGTAAAGTATTTTGTTGTGGTATTACTTTTGGGGAGTATACTTACCAGCTGTTTTGATGATAATGATGATGTACCAGGTTTATCAGGTGTTGTAGAAATAAATGATTTTATCTGGAAAGGGATGAATACTTTTTATTTATATAAGTCAGATGTTGATGATTTAGCTAATGACAGATTTACTTCAAATCAAGAGTACACAAATTTTTTAAGTAGTTTTTCTACTCCTGAAGCTATTTTCTTTGATTTGAGAACAAAAGAAGTAGATGCAGCTAGCGGAATTCCTATTGATGATTTTAGTTTTTTAGTTGATGATTTTGTTGCCTTAGAGCAATCGTTTGACGGTGTTACAAGAAATAACGGAATGGAATTTGGTTTAGTGCGTTATCCAAATGACCCTTCAAATGTATTTGGATATGTACGTTATGTATTACCAGGAACAGATGCAGAAACTAAAGGTGTACAAAGAGGAAATATTTTTAACACTATCGATGGTACTCAAATTACTGATCAAAATTTCAGTTCTTTACTAAGTCCAGATACGTATACTATTGGTTTAGCAACTTTTGATGGAAATGACGTAACACCAACGGGTTCTTCTATCTCTCTTACTAAAATACAATACACCGAAAATCCAGTGTTTATTTCCAAAACCATAGATGTGGGTGGAAATTCTGTTGGATATATAATGTATAATGGATTCACCGGAGATTTTGATGCACAATTGAATACTGCTTTTGGTCAGCTGGCCGCAGAAAATGTTACGGATCTTGTATTAGACTTGAGATACAATGGTGGTGGCTCTGTAACTTCGGCGATCGATTTAGCAAGTATGATTACAGGACAATTTAGTGGACAAGTTTTCTCTGTAGAAGAATGGAATGAAGATAGACAACCACAATTTGGAGGAACAAATCTGTTTGATAGTACTATCAGAACAGGAGCTGGAATTAACAGCCTAAATTTAAATAGACTATATGTATTAACAAGTAGAAGTTCCGCTTCTGCCAGTGAGTTATTAATAAATGGTTTGGATCCTTATATCAATGTAATACAAGTTGGAACCACTACAAGAGGAAAATTTCAGGCATCTATCACACTATATGATTCTGATAATTTTGGACGTAATGGTGCTAATCCAGGTCATACATATGCTATGCAACCTTTGGTATTAAGGTCTTTAAACTCTGTTGGTTTTACAGATTATTTTGCAGGATTTGTTCCCGAAATAGAAGTTGCTGAAGACTTTTCTAATTTAGGAGTTTTAGGAGATCCTAATGAGCCATTACTAAAAGCTGCAATTGATAATATTTTAGGGAATAGAACAGCCTTTAACTACAACAATTTAGAATTAGAAATGGTTGGAGAAAGTAAAATGAAACTTCCTAATTATCAAAGAATGTATACTACTATCAAAGATAAAACGAAAGAATAACGAATAATATTCATATATAAATAAAAAAACTCAAGTCATGATCGACTTGAGTTTTTTTATTGCTTGTTCTTTTTACAATACTTAAAATGTGAGATTAAATCCTATTCTAGCATTTCGTCCTCTTGTACTAAATCCAAACACCTCCTGATATTCCTCATTCGTAATATTGTTCATTGCTGCATAGATACTAAAGTTATCCATTAATTGATGACTGATATAAAAATCTAAAATTCCATACCCATCCAATTCAACCGGTTCTGAAGTAAAGTTTACAGGGTCAAAGAATGTGTCATTTCTTTCACTATTCAATTGGTAGCTTAGTGATGTAAATGATTTGGATGTCAATTGATACCCTACTGTTGCTTGCAAAGTATTTTCAGGAATTCTGATATTGTTTTCTAATTTATCAATATTAGTATATGTATAATTAGCATTGATGGAAAGTTTATCATCTAGCAATTCAGCACTTGCTTCTACCTCGATTCCATTAACTTCTATATCCTCTGGAGAATTAAAGTTCACAAAAGTATTAGGATCAAAAGTGATAAAATTTTCAGATTTTCTATCAAAATATACGACACTAATCTTAGCTTTTTTCTGATGCGAGAACTCTATCCCTCCTTCAATTGTTGTACTTTCTTCTGGTTCCAAATCAGGATTTCCACTGAAAAAAGCTGTATCATATAATTGGAATAAGGATGGTGTAATATACGCGGTACTATAAGAAGCTAATCCTTTTACATAATTTCCCCCAAAAGTATAGGTAAATGATGGATTTATATTATACACGAAATGATTTCCGTAAGCACTATGAATGTTTAATCTTCCTCCGGCGTTTACATTTAAACCGAATTTAGAAACATATACTAAATTGATATATGGATCAATAATATCGAAGTCCGCTTCATTATCATTAATAGTTTGCTCAAGATCATCACTTCCAAACGGAATATTAAACAAATTAAAATCACTATACGAACCGTTCGCTCCAATTACTGTATATAATGTTTCCTTAAAATTATATTTATTATATGCATCAAAAGTATAAATCTTACCTTCATATTTTGTGGGAAAGTTAGATATAAACTCTCTATCTACTAATGCATAGCTGTCTATAAAAGTAAAGCTTCCATTAGGATACTTGGCTTCCCAGAAAGTTCCTCCTCGTAATTGTCGACTATCAAACTGATTATTTGCATCCAATCCTGCACCACCATCAAACTCAGTTTTGTACTGATCTAGGTTTCCAAAGAAATGGAATCTAAAGTTATCATTCCATTTATATCCTACTTTAGCGTATACATTAAACTTATTGTATGCATCACTTTCAAATGTTTCACCTGTAGTAGATTCCAACGGATTTTCTGCTGCAGATAACCCATCTGTTGACTGATGCGATAAGCTTGCTAAATAACTTACTTTACCAACCGTTCCATTGATGGACGCAAAGTTCACAAATTCATTAACATCATAATCCTGATCATCCTGAGACTGATTTGTTCCAATACTGGAAGAGAATTGTGCAGCAATAGTTTTTTTGCTTTCCGATTTTGTCGTAATATTAATTACTGCTGTTGCCGCTCCAGATCCATACAACGTACTAGAAGCTCCTTTCAAAATTTCTATAGACTCAATTTGATTGGTAGATAATAAACGTAAATCAAAATCTCCTGCAGAAGATGTTGGATCACTTACAGTTACTCCATCTACCCTGATAACTACTTGTCTATTTCTACCACCTCGAATCGATACACCCAATGGTTCTCCTGCAGCATTATTACTACCATTAATAAAAACTCCAGCTACTCTGTTTAAAACTGTAGCGACAGATTGCCCTTGACTTCGCTCAAGTTCTTCTGAAGTAATTTTAGTAATTACTTTTCCACTTTGTTCTCTTTTTAAATTGAATTTTGAATCAGAGATCACCACTTCTTCTAATTCATTTACTTTTTCTTCATTTGTTGCTTCTTGCGCTGAAACAACTTGAGACCCTACAAATAATAATGCAGCCCCAAAAAACACTTTTTTGTTCATTTCCTAAATGACTTATTGTTTACAATTACCGGAAAAAAGTATGTAGTTTACCCATACCAAAACCTCTATCCCGAAAGTTTGACATATTGAACGATGGCAGGTCTCCTGGCTTACGTCTTGCTGCTTACCTTCCCATCCGCCTGAGGCGGACAGTGGTTAAAAGAATTAACAACAAGCATCCGCCTGAGGCGGACTAAGTTTACAGTTGCGGGAACAGCTCAGGAATTATTCATTTCAAATTCAAAACACGAATAAGACATGTATTCACCTGATTCCCTTTTAATTATCAACGCCAGTATGGCGTATCAAAACCAAAATTCTGCGCGAATGTATTATATTTCTATGAAAATGCATCTACTTTAACAAATAAATTGATAATACTAGTATCTTTACACTCTCTAAAGCCTTTAAAAAATGTTGTATTACATCACCGGTGGTGAACGTTCTGGAAAAAGTAGCTATGCACAAAATCTTGCGTTAGAACTTTCTAAAGAACCCATATATATAGCGACTTCCAGAATTTGGGATGAGAATCACCAAAAACGTATTGATAGACACATTGCTGATCGAGATGACAGTTGGACCTCTATTGAAGAGGAAAAAGAATTGTCCAAAGTTGTCAAAAAAAATACGACAGTAGTTATTGATTGTGTCACACTATGGCTCACTAATTTTTTTATGGATACGAAAAGTGATGTTGAAACTTCCCTTAATTTAGCAAAAAAAGAATTTGATAAACTCATAACAATTGATGCAAATATTATTATTATTTCTAACGAAATAGGAATGGGAGTTCATGCTACAACAAAAATAGGAAGAAAATTTACAGAGCTTCAAGGCTGGATGAATCAACACATTGCAAAATATGCGGATCAAGCGATCCTAATGGTATCTGGTATACCGGTAAAAATAAAATAATATGAATTTTACAATAGCTCCTCTAAATAAATCTTTAGAGAATATTATTCAGCATAAAATCAATCTTAAAACAAAACCCGTAGGATCTTTGGGTATGTTAGAAAAAATAGCATTACAAATAGGATTGATACAACAAACCAACACTCCTAAATTCAATAATCCTACGATTTTGGTTTTTGCGGGAGATCATGGCATTGCAGAGAAAGGAGAAGTTAATCCTTTCCCACAGGTAGTAACGCAACAAATGGTATACAACTTTCTAAACGGAGGTGCTGCTATCAATGCTTTTTGTAATCAGAATAAAATCAATTTAAAAATCATTGATGCTGGAGTAAATCATAATTTCAATAATGCTGAAGGTCTTATTGATGCTAAGATTGCCAATGGTACTAAAAATTATGAAGAAGAACCTGCAATGACCTTAGAACAATGTGAGAAGGCATTGCAAAAAGGAGCATCTTTGGTTACCGATGTATATCAAGAAGGAAGTAATATTATCGGTTTTGGAGAAATGGGAATAGGAAATTCTTCTTCTTCGGCCTTGCTAATGGCACATTTTACGAAATTGCCAATTCTAGAATGTGTAGGTTCTGGAACAGGAATACAAGGAGATGCTAAAAAGAAGAAAAAGATGATCCTTCAATCAGTTTTTGAAAAGCATAAACCTACATCAGCAATCGAAGCACTAGCTACTTTTGGAGGTTTTGAAATAGCCATGATTGCAGGAGGTATTCTTAAAGCAGCTGAACTAAAAATGACTATTCTTATTGATGGGTTTATTGTAACTGCCGCGCTATTGGCTGCTAATGATATGTATGAAAATGTATTAGATTATTGCATTTTTGCACACGCTTCTAAAGAACAAGGTCACCTTAAAATGTTAGATTATCTCGAAAGAAAACCTCTAATAGATCTTGGAATGCGATTAGGTGAAGGTACTGGAGCAGCAGTAGCATATCCTATACTAGAATCTGCCGCAGCTTTTTTAAATAATATGGCTAGTTTTGAAGAAGCTTCTGTAAACACCCAAGAATCTTAACTAGGTGAAAAAAGGTATCTTATCCATATTGATTGCTCTTGTTGGTTTTTTCTTTATGTATAAGTACCATCTTAAAATGTATGAAATACAAAACAACCTGATTACAGGAAAAGAAACACGTTTCATTTTCATCGACGATCTTATTTCTTTTACAAGATTATTCAAGATGGTAACCATTAGTATTTCTTTACTAAGTTTGTATCTAGGTACGATTGCTATTTTAAAGAAAAACAAAATCGGAATTGTTGGAATAATACTATCAATCCTACTATTTATTGCTGTTTTTATTCCTTTTTGGAAGTACTTTTCTCAAAATGAAATACCCATAGTCAATTGATTATAAATCACTAAGAGATCCTATAATGAAAAAAGAAATTCATATATTTTTTACGGCTCTTATGTTTTTTACAAGGATTCCTTGTCCTAAATGGGTAAATCATGATCCTGAATACTTACGAAAAAGCTCTAAATACTTCCCTCTTGTAGGTATTTTAGTGGGCAGTATTGCAGCACTGGTGTTTTACGGATCTTCATTTCTGTTTTCTAAAGAAATAGCATTGCTACTATCAATGTTTAGTACCATTTATGCAACTGGAGCATTCCATGAAGATGGTTTTGCAGATGTTTGTGATGGTTTTGGCGGTGGTTGGACCAAAGAAAAAATTCTTCTTATCATGAAAGATTCTAGATTAGGAACCTATGGCACAATTGGAATCTTATTATTATTGGCGATAAAATTTTCAGCATTAAGAGAAATTGAAACTGTGTACATTCCTTTAGTATTAGTTTCTGGACATAGTTTGAGTCGATTCATTGCAACAACTCTTATTTATACACATCCGTACGTTAGAGATACAGAAGATAGTAAAGCAAAACCTGCTGCAAAAAGTATGAGTTTAGGTATGCTAATCATTAGTGGTGTTTTTGGAATTACCCCTCTCCTATTTTTTTTAAATCCTTTACTATTTATATCCATAATACCTATGTATCTTTCTAAAATGTTTTTAGCTGCAAAATTTAAAAAATGGATTGGAGGTCAAACAGGTGATTGTGCTGGTGCCGTTCAGMAATTAAGTGAAGTTGTTTTTTATCTAAGTATTATAGGATTATGGAAATATATTTGGTAAGACATACTACTCCTGATATCCAAAAAGGAGTTTGTTACGGACAAAGTGATTTGGACGTTGCTAACACTTTTGAAACTGAAGTAGCTGAAATTCATACTCAAGTCCCAGTAAAAGAAATAACAAAAGTTTATAGCAGCCCTCTAAAACGTTGTAAATTGTTAGCCGAAACTTTTAAACTTCCGATAGCATTTGATACTAGACTAATTGAATTAGATTTTGGAGACTGGGAACTACAAAAATGGGATGAAATTTCAAAAGAAACCCTTGATCCATGGATGGAAGATTTTGTAAACGTTCAAGTTCCGAATGGTGAATCTTACATCAAGTTACAGGAAAGAATTTTGGATTTCTATAATGGTCTACAACCAAATTCTGATGACAAAATAATTATTGTATCCCATGCTGGTCCCATAAGAGCATTAGTATCTTATCTACAAAATATAGCTTTAAAAGATTCTTTTGGTTTTAAATTAGACTATGGTGAAGTTGTCAAAATTTAACTCAAACTAAACTAATTCCAAAATAGCAAAATTATAATTAGTGGATGTTTCTTTGCCCACAACTTTCACATTTAGTCTTTCATTAAACAATGGTGCATTTACCACTAGGGTATGATACTCTCCATTTTCTCCACAAACATCAATTCCTAACATTTCTAATTCGTTAACAAGTTCTCGGTCAATAGTTCTTCCTAAAAAATCTGGCCCTAAAGTTTGGTTACAAGAAACAATCATCGCTTCAATATGATAATCAATCATATCCAATACCAATTGTTTCCTAGGCTGTTGCCAAATAGGTAATATTGCTTCTAAATTTGCTGCATGAGCCACTTTTTCTTCCCATTCACGATGTGATTGGATATCAATATCTCCAAAAACAGCAGATTGTAAGTCATATTCCTTTGACAGTGATTTTAAATTTTGAATGTATAGTCGTTCATAATCTTTCCAAGTACTTTCAAAAAAGTGAATTGGCAACTCCATAGCATTTGCTTGTGCCTTTAAAACTTCCTTTGGGATTCCATGAGATCGAGATCGATCTCCAAATTCATTAAGTACATTTAATAAAACAGTAGGTTGAGCTCCATTCTTTATAGCCATATGCATTGCATAACAACTATCTTTTCCACCGCTCCAAGAACACAAAAAAGACATATCTAAAAATTAACTTTCACAAATTAACGGTAAATCATAACAAGATTTCAAAAAATATATCGAAGTTTGGCAAATAATTGAAATCTCATGAACAGAGTTTGTTTTCTAGCCATACTATGCATCTTTCTTATATCTTGTAAGGAAGAAAAAAAAGAGGCTAAACCAGTAATTAGTCAGGAAATTGTTGACCAGCAAATCTCATATGCTACAGGTTTTACTATTGAAAATAAAGACGCTTATAAAGAAATTAAAATAACTTCTCCTTGGCCAGATGCTAAAAGTACATTCACCTATGTCCTTTTTCCAAAGGGAACACAAAAACCAAGCATACCAGGAAAAGCTTCTTATATAGAAATTCCTGTAAAAAAAACTGTTGTTACTTCCACAACAGATATACCCATGTTAGAGTATTTAGGTTTAGAAAACAAGTTAATCGGGTTTCCACATTGTGACTATATTTCTTCTGAAAAGACTAGAACTTTGATCGATAATGGTTCGATATTAGAATTAGGTAATAATGGACATCTCAACACAGAACTCACCTTAGAACTTGCTCCAGAACTGATTATTGGATATTCAGCAACTGGTGATACCAAAACCTATGATCTATTGGAAAAAACAGGAATACCGGTAGTAATGAATGGTTCTTGGATGGAACAACATCCACTGGGACGTGCAGAATGGATAAAATTTGTTGCTGCTTTCTATGGCAAAGAAAAAAAAGCTGATAGTATTTTTAAAACAATAGAAAAGGATTACAACAAAGCTGCTGCTCTAGCAAAGAATACTGGAAAATCGCCAACGGTTTTATCGGGAAATATGTTTAAAGATGTATGGTATGTTCCTGGAGGAGATAGCTATGTTGCTCAATTTTTAAAAGATGCTAATACCAATTATTTATGGCAGGAAACAAAGAAAACCGGCAGTATCGCCTTAAACTTTGAAAGTGTTTTGGAAAAAGCTCAAAACGCTGAACTTTGGATAGGTTCTGGATCTTCTAAATCCTTAAAGGAACTTCAAGAAAAAAACAATAGATATACTTTTTTCGAAGCTTTTAAAAATAAAGCCGTATATTCTTCTACGTTAAAAACCGGTGCCAAAGGAGGTTTGATCTATTATGAATTAGGACCTATGCGCCCAGATTTGATTCTAAAAGATATTATCCAAATTGCGCACCCAGAATTATTAAAAGATTACGAACCTTATTTTTTTGAAAAACTAAATTAATTGACCCCAAGCAAATCATACAAAGGTGTTTTTCTTATCATTACCATAGTACTGTTGCTATGTTTTGTAACTAATATAAGTCTTGGTTCTGTATTGATTCCTTGGATGGATACCTTAAAGAGTTTAGTTGGAGGTATTCCAGGAAAAGAATCCTGGAAACATATTATCATTGATTATCGATTACCAAAAGCAATAACTGCAGTTATTGTAGGAAGCGGATTGGGCGTTTCAGGTTTACTGATGCAAACTTTATTCAGGAATCCACTTGCAGGACCTTTTGTTTTAGGGATTAGTTCTGGAGCAAGTCTTGGTGTAGCATTATTAATTTTAGGAAGTGCTCTTATTGGTGGTACAACAGCATTATTTTTAGTATCTAATTGGGGATTGGTAATTGCAGCTAGTTTGGGAAGCGTTTTAGTACTTTTATTGGTAATGATTGTTTCCGTGAAAGTAAAAGATACTATGGCTATACTGATTATTGGATTAATGTTCGGAAGTATTACAGCTGCCATTGTGAGCGTACTTTCCTATTTTGCTCCAGCCGAACAATTACAACGATATATTTTTTGGGGATTTGGTAGTTTAGGAAATTTATCTTGGATGGATGTTTTAATTTTCACAATAATTGTTATCGCAGGAATGATACTAGCTGTTTTTTCTATAAAACCTTTAAACACTCTATTATTAGGAGAAAACTATGCTCGTAGTCTTGGGTTAAATATCAAAAAAAGTCGTTTCCTAATTATTTTAGCGACTGGATTATTGGCAGGAAGTATCACTGCTTTTGCCGGACCTATTGCATTTATTGGATTAGCTGTTCCTCACCTTACCAGACAATTATTTCATACCTCTGACCATAAAACCTTGATTCCAGCGGTTATGCTAATTGGAAGTATGATCATGCTCATTTGTGATACGATTTCGCAACTTCCAGGAACCGAATACACCTTACCAATCAACGCTATCACCTCATTGATTGGTGCTCCAGTTGTGATATGGTTATTAGTTAGAAAACGAAAAATGTTATTTTAAGTGATTATGGAGATAGAATCTACTGATACCGAAAATAAAAAT